>NZ_JBILJG010000029.1:0-37078 GCF_044377315.1 Flavobacterium sp. | reverse complement strand
CTGCAATTTGTGGGAGAGTATGTCGCCGCCTTTTTTTAGAAAACCCTATCCAAATCGGATAGGGTTTTTTTGTTGCTAAAAATTTTTAGAAAAAATTAATTAAAGATTGTCGAACAGAGAAGTTAAGCCCGCCTGCGCAGATGGTACTGCAATTTGTGGGGATCAATCCTAAAACGGATCAATCCTAAAACCTGTGGAGCAACAAAATTTAAGCATAAATATTTGTTAGTCTAAAAAGGAAGAGTTCTATATTTCTTACACCTCTGAATTGGGATCTAAAAGCTTTTATTTTTGCATTAAATGATTCTGCCGAAGCATTAGTACTTCTGTTATCGAAATAGTTCAATATGGTTTGATAGTGATTTATTATTGTTCTTGATATTGTATTGAAGGACTTAAACCCAGATTGATTTACTTTTTCGTGCCATTTGGCCAATCTAGCAAAGCCTATTACCTTATCTGTTGTTTTTTCAAAGATGTTGCGCAGGTCTTGTGTTAGATTGTATGCTTTTTGAATATCGGGATACAATTCAAACAATAAATTAGCGCGCTCTATTTGGTTTGACGACCATTTTGATTTGTTTTTGTACAAGAAATAACGACTTCTAGCCAGTAATTGCTTGAGAGTATCTCCATTGCTCAAAACTTCGGCTTCGAACTTTTTCTTACTTTTCTTGGCTTTTTCTATAGCCTCGTTTTCTTGGTCTATGGCTTGCCATCTGTATTTGATTCGGATTTCTTGCAGGGCTTCCGTGGCTAGTTTTTGAACGTGAAAACGATCAGTAACACGCGTTGTATTTGGAAAACATTTCTTGGCGATTAACCCCATATTTCCTGCCATGTCCAAGGTGATTTCTTTGACCAGATTTCGTTGTTTGAGAGGTATTTTTTCAATGATTGCAATTACTGTCTCAGCTTTTGTTCCAGCAACCATTGCCACTATAGTTCCTTTTCTGCCTTTAGCACTATTGTTGGTTAAAACGGTATAGAGTTCACCATTGGATAAGGAGGTTTCGTCTATTGATAGACGTTTACCTATATTTTCGGGAAAAATAAGCCAATCTTTTGCATGTGGTTTTTGATTCCATATTTTAAAATCACTTAAGAAATCCTTGTACTGATGTTGTAGATTTTTACCACTTACACCATAAAAAGAAGCAATTGCTTTGCAGTCATTAGGCTTGGAATCTATTGATCTCTTTTAAAAAAGACGCAAACTCTTGTGTTATCCGAGTTCCGTCTGCTACTAAATTCCAATCTCTAAAAACAACTTGTCCAGTATTTTCGTTGAGCCATCTCCTGCGAGTGATATGAAGATATACTTGATGTCCACGAATTGGAAAATCTTGAACGGTTATCTCATCAAAGAAGCCTTTGGAGCTTAACTTATCTTGACGATATTCTTTAGGAATAGAATTAACCTCTTTTAAGTAAAGATGAAGTATTTCTTCTGCTTTTTTATAGGAAGTTAATTCGAAGTATTCAACAATAATTTCGGGTAATAATAATTTGATAAGTTCGCTATATGAATCTTGCATTTCTTTAGATTTTTAAAACACAAAAATCAACTTTTTAATATTTCCCCACAACTTTTAGACTTGATCCTTTAATTGGGTATTATACATTTTGGATTAGTAGGCCAGCAAATTTTTCTTCCTAAAAATGTAATAAACATTCCAATTTTTTCACATTTTTTTTTGAGGGTCATTGTTTTTTTTAAACAATTTCATAATTATTTTTTTATAAATTCATCAATTCTTTTTATTACTTCGGTATTTCCTAAAATTTTACGATGACCTAACTCTTTCGTTATTATGATTTTACTGTTTTTTAGATGCTCGTGGATGTGATATGCTGCTTTGACATTAACGTCTAAATCATTTTCATCGTGAATTATTAAAACAGGAATAGAAACTTCTTTAGCAGCATTTGAAGCAGAATAATAATTCATTTCTACTCGATATTTTTCCTCGAAATGATCTCTTAATTTGATTCCAATTTCTTTTTTCAATTTTAATTTCATAATGAAATCATCAATAATATCTTGAATAATATCGCCACTCCCAATGATTACAGCTTTTTTAATTTTCAGATTTTCTCTAATTGCATTCAAAATAGACATACCGCCAAGTGAATGACCAATTGCGTGTTCTAACGGTCCGAATTGTTTTTCTAATTCCAAAATAGAAGCAATAAAATCAATCATTATTGAGGAATTTCCTTTAGATTTTCCGTGAGCAGGCGCATCAAAACTTATTGTTGAATACCCCAAATTCAATAACTCATCTGCAATCTTAACTAATTGAGTTCCTCTGCCAGACCAACCGTGAACTAATAAAATTTTTTTTTCACTTTTCCCATAATGATAAACTACAATTTCTTTATTTATTCTAGGAACGAGAACTATTTCTTGAATACTTTCTTTGTCCATATGAAATTCACGTTTCGGAATTTTATGTTTTATTGGTGTAGTGAATAATTTTGCTGCAAAGTTTGTTGCTAATTTTGTTGAAATTACCTCTAATAGTTTAGCTGTAATCAGTATTACCTTCGGAATTTTCAATGTTTGGGCTTGTATCTCTTTATTTTTTGACATTTCAATAAAATTTTTAATGCAAGTTACTTTAATTTGTCTTTTTTTTATACATTCGACATCATTAAATAAAAGTTAAAATGCAAAATCAAAAACGCGTACTAATTGAAAATGTATTACCACAATTAGACAATGATGTATTTTTTATTAAAAGAATTGTAGTTCAAAAAGTTACTATAACAACTGATGTTATTTCAGATGGGCATTATGTAATGGAAATTGCCGCTTTTCTTTTCTAATCTATTAACTTAAAAGATTTAAAGTGATTTTCACTACAATCAATGCATTACAGTAAACCATTTGAACATAAATCAATTTTTCAAAACACTATGATAGAAAAAAAACAAGCCAAATACGACAAAGCCTATTTACGAATGGCATCCGAATGGAGCAAACTTTCTTATTGCAATCGCAAGCAAGTTGGGGCCATAATAGTTAGAGATAGGATGATCATTTCTGATGGTTATAACGGAACACCTTCTGGTTTTGAAAACTGCTGCGAAGATGAAGAAGGTTTGACCAAATGGTATGTACTTCACGCCGAAGCTAATGCCATTTCTAAAGTTGCCAATTCAACACAATCGTGTGATCAAGCTACTTTGTATATAACTCTTTCTCCATGCAAAGAATGCAGTAAACTTATTCACCAGTCTGGCATAAAACGTGTTGTGTACCAAAACGGCTATCGTGATACTTCTGGAATTGATTTTCTAGTAAAAGCAGGTGTAATTGTAGATCAAATAAAAGAATTAGATTAGAGCTGATGAAATATATACTTAAATTTTTCGTTTAATAGATTAAGATCATTTTTATGAAAAATATATTTATAATTATTTTTTTTTCTAACACTATTTTTTCACAAGAGGCAGAAGAATTTGTTGTCAATCCAAGAAACAATTGGTTTTTTGGTATAGAAATTGGAAATAATAAAATTACCTCTTTTTCATTTGATGAACCAAAAAACTATTTTCAAGTCGGTTTACTTGCAGAATATTATTTTGCAAAACATTGGAGTGCAACAGCTCGTGTAAAGTATTTTAAAACTGGATTGTCATTTATAAAAAGTGCTTCTTATGGCACATTTAAAGGTGCTGTAATATCAGTTCCTTTAAATATAAAATGGGAATATAGAATAGTTAAAAACTTTTCTGGAAATTTTAAACTTGGTATTGCATTGAATAATGAAGTAGAAAGTAATTATGACTATTCTCAAAATTCTAAAACCGATTATGACAAATCGTTTACAAGTTTTAATTCAGGTTTAGGGTTTAATTATTTTTTAAATAAAAAAATGTCTATTTATGGTGAATATGAATCCTATATTTGGGGAAATGATAGAGATGAAAGTGATTTTTTAGAAATTGAACCTAATTCAACAAATAATAATTTAATTAATTTTGGAATAAAGTATAATTTTAAATAAATGAGAATCCATAACAAACATATTCCAACCTTACTTTTCGGTGCTTTAGCCATCGGAATTCTTATTGGTGGTGTTTTAGATTTTCCTATTGATAGAAATTATTCGGGTCAAAAAAATTATAAAACCAAACTCAATAAACTTATTAGTTTTATCGATAATGAATATGTTGATGCTGTCAACACCGATTCTATTGTAGATTTAACAGTTACTAATATTCTGGCACAACTCGATCCACATTCGGTTTACGTGCCACCAAGCGAGCAAGTTGCCGTAACCGAAAGTATGCGCGGGGATTTTGTAGGAATCGGGGTTAGTTTTTACATGTTTAACGATACAGTAGCCGTTATTCAACCAATAGAAAACGGACCATCGGCAAGAGCTGGCATAAAAGCAGGTGATAGAATTTTATATGCTGATAATTATAAACTTTATGGCAGAAAATTACCAACTGATTCACTTTTTACCAAGCTTAAAGGCGAAATAGGTTCAACAGTTGAGTTAACTGTTTTTAGAAAAACCGAAAAAAGAGAATTCAAAGTCAAAGTTAATAGAGATATTGTGCCTTTAAAAAGTGTAGATGTTGCGGTTTTAGTTCAACCTAACTTGGGTTACATAAAAATAAACCGTTTTGCCGAAAAAACCGATGTTGAATTTAAAGAAGGTCTGCAAAAATTAATTCAACAAAAAGCCACAAGCTTAATAATCGATTTGCGTGAAAATGGTGGAGGTTATCTTGAAACAGCTATCGAAATTGCGGATGATTTGCTAAAAGATAAAGAGTTAATTGTTTTTACTAAAACCAAAAAAGGAAATACCGATAAAACGTTTGCAACAGCCGACGGACTTTTTGAAAAAGGAAAAGTTTATATTTTAATTGATGAAAATAGTGCTTCTGCAAGTGAAATTCTAGCTGGTGCTATTCAGGATAATGACAGAGGAATTATTATTGGTCGTCGCTCATTTGGAAAAGGATTGGTACAACGCGAAATGAATTTTGATGACGGTTCTGCTGTTCGTTTGACAATTGCAAGATATTACACACCAAGTGGACGTTCTATTCAAAAACACTATAAAAAAGGTGAAAATGAAACCTATTTCAACGAATTTGAGAAACGTTTTAGAGAAGGCGAATTATATACTAAAGACAGCATAAAAACAGCCGATACATTAAAATTTAAAACCAAAAAAGGACGAATTGTATATGGCGGTGGCGGCATTGTACCGGATGTTTTCGTACCAATAGAAACCCAACACAAACAAGAAGCTATTCTGTATCTAATGCAATCGGGAATTACGGGACATTTTGTTTTTGAGCAAATTGACAGTAATCGTCGTCAATTTAAAGATTTGACGTATCAGGCATTTTTAACTAAAATAGATAAAACCGATTTGTATTTTAATAATTTCAATACTTATTTGGTAAAAAACGGTGTTGAACTTTCTTTGCAAAAAAACAAATCAGTTGTAAAAAGATACATCACAGCCGAATTTGCCAGACAACTTTATGGCGAACAGAAATACTTTGAAATTATCTTGAAAGAAGATCCAATGATTAAGGCAGTTTTGTCTAAAAAATAGAAAATTCCGCAAAAAAATATTTTCTACGGGATTTGCTCCAAATTAACTAACCAATAGTAAGACTACGAAAATCTGAAAAGGTTTAATTGTTTATTGAATATAATCTGCCAACAATTTCAATTTGTAAAACAAGTTAGAAAACTGAAGTGATATATTGCTTTTTTCAAGATTGTTAAGCGAATCGTAGTAGTTTTTCTGAATTCGTAAATCTTCTATTTTTTCATCAATATTTTTAAATAACCAGTTACAATCTTTACCAATAAAGCGTAAATTTCTTTTGTCATAAATATCGGTTTCTTCAATTTTTCCAGCTTTTATGGAGTTGAAGGTAAAGCGTTCTTTTCTAGCAGTTTGAATGGCTTCATTGTGCAACAAATCAATTAGTTTGTCAAAATTAATTTTTTTGGTTTTGCTAGCAGTTTCAAATGCTTTTATGTTCAGTCGCAATTCACGAATCAAAGCGTCTTTAGTGGCACGATTGTTTTTGACCAAACTTCCTAATCCTGTCAGTAATTCAGGTATACTTTTTAGGATTGATAACCATTCTATTGCCATTTTACTCTTTTTTAGAATCTAACAAATCACTCAAGTGAACACGCAAAGCCGTAACCGAAATACTGATTTCCCAAAAAGAGATTCCTAATGAAATAAGAAGACACAACAAACTTGCTCCAAAAAAATAAATTCCAATGATCTGCATATCTATAAACAAAACTAACATAGCAAAAACAGATAAAAACAAACTTAAAACGCCAAAAAGTTGCATGTATCTTATGAGAGTAAGTCGCAAGTTTAGATTCTTAATTTCTAGTAAAATACTTTTGTTTTCTTTTTCATCATACGTTTTTTTTAATCCGCGAACAATTTGCGCAATTGTTAAAAACCTGTTGGTGTATGCTAGAAGGATTAGCGATGTAGCAGAAAAGAGTAGCGCAGGAGTTTCTATATTGAGTGTCATGATAGGTACGAAGTTTGATTTAGGTAGTACGAAGTTACTAAATTATTATCTTCTCGCACTATAAATAGCTTCTCAAATTTATATTATTAGCATATTTTGTTATAGTATTGATATCAGAAATTTGCCAAGGACTAAGTTCAAAATTGTATAAACACTTTTTTTGATAAATATAAAAAAACCTGCAAGTTTTCACTCACAGGTTAAATCTTCCAGCTTCCAGCATCAAACTTCCAACTATTTAATCAACTCAAAACTTCTCTTTACAAAAGCAGTCAATTCTTCGCCTTTTAATAATCCTTGAGAGATTTTGGCTAAATCTAATGCTTGTTTTACCAAACTTTCTTGAGCCGATTTGTCTTCGTTTTTCAAGATTGTTGTGGCTAATTCAGAGTTGGTGTTTACAACCAGATTGTACATTTCTGGCATATTTCCCATTCCGAACATGCCGCCACCGCCAGTTTGGCTCATTTCTTTCATTCTACGCATAAATTCTGGTTGTGTGATGATAAATGGCGCAGCATTACTATCTAAAGCTTCCATTTGAACCGAATACGTTGGTTTTGGGACAATTGCTTCGACAACCGTTTTTAGGTTTTCTTTTTCGTCGTCAGATAGTTTAGAGATTTGTGTTTCTTCTTTTTTGATTAAATTATCAATATGGTCAGAATCTACACGAGTAAACGTCATTTTTTCGTTATCGCCTTCCAATTTTTGAATTAAATGCGAAATAATTGGCGAATCTAATACTAAAACTTCATATCCTTTTTCTTTGGCAATTTCAATATAACCGTGTTGTGCTTCTTTGTTTGATGTATAAAGAACAACTAATTTTCCATCTTTATCTGTTTGATTTTCATTAATTGCTTCTTTCAATTCAGCTATAGTGTAGTATTTGTCATTAACTGTTGGATATAAAACAAAATCGCCTGCTTTTTCGTAGAATTTAGGTTCAGAAAGCATTCCGTATTCTAAAACGATTTTAATATCGTTCCATTTTTTTTCAAAATCTTCACGGTTTTCGTTGAATAATGCTTTTAGTTTATCGGCAACTTTACGAGTAATGTAATTTGAAATTTTCTTTACATTACTATCAGCTTGTAATCCAGAACGAGAAACATTTAACGGAATATCTGGCGAATCAATCACACCTTTTAGCATTCCTAAAAATTCTGGTACAATTCCTTCTACATTATCCGTTACGTATACTTGATTTTGGTATAACTGAATTTTGTCTTTTTGCATTTGTAAATCAGCTGACATTTTTGGGAAATACAAAATTCCTGTCAGGTTGAATGGATAATCAACATTCAAATGAATATTAAAAAGAGGTTCTTCAAATTGCATTGGATACAATTCGTGGTAGAATTTTTTATAATCTTCATCGGTCAAATCTACAGGTTGTTTTGTCCACGCCGGATTTGGATTATTGATGATATTATCAACTTCAATTTCTTCTGGTTTTACATCTTCGGTAGCACTTTCTGGCAATGGAAGTGTTTCTTTTTTTGTTCCAAATTTAATTGGAATAGGCATAAACTTATTATACTTATTCAACAATTCTCTTATTTTGAACTCTTCCAAAAATTCTAATGAATCTTCAGCAATATTGAGAATAATTTCTGTTCCACGAGAAGTTTTGTCATGAGCAGTTAACGAAAATTCAGGGCTTCCATCACATGTCCAATGCGCTGCTGGTTCGTCTTTGAATGATTTGGTAATAATTTCAACTTTTTCGGCAACCATAAATGCAGAGTAAAAGCCTAGACCAAAATGCCCAATAATACCTGAATCTTTGGCAGAATCTTTATATTTATCTAAAAATTCTTCGGCGCCAGAAAAAGCTACTTGATTAATGTATTTTTCAACTTCATCAGCTGTCATTCCTAATCCTTGGTCGATAATATGAAGTTTTTTGCCTTCTTTATCAATTTTCACTTCAATTATTGGATTACCATATTCAACTTTTGCTTCGCCAATACTTGTTAGATGTTTTAGTTTTAATGTGGCATCAGTCCCGTTTGAAACCAATTCTCGCAAGAAAATTTCATGATCGCTATATAAGAATTTCTTGATTAAGGGAAAGATGTTTTCTACCGAAACATTAATTTTTCCTGTTGTCATAATTATTTTTTTTTAAATTATTTTGATTTATTTTATTAATTCAAATAAGATACCAATTTTGTTAACGTGACAAATTGTCGTTTAAAGTTATTTTCTTATATTTAATCGATGATTTGGGAGCATTTATTTTAATCATTCGTATATTTGTAAACTTATAAAATTAAAAATTTTAAACATGAAAAAAATTATTTTATTAATTGCGTTTTCAGTTTTTGTGGTAGGATGTAAACCAAAACAACAGGTTACAAGCACAAAAGTTGATAATAAATCTGAAAGAGTAATAAAAGGTGATTGGACTATTACATCTGTAACTTATCCAGGTTCTGAAGTTATTAAAGTTAAAGTATTTGAATTAGCTGATTCTAAATGTTTTGTTGGAAGTACTTGGCGGTTTATATCAAACAATAATGCTGGTTCTATGGCATTGAGTGCTGCTGGTTGTAATTCTTATTCTTCTGATATTAGTTGGTATATCAATAAAGACGGAAAATTTGTATTGAAATTTTTGGATGAAGAATTAAAAGCAAAGAAAGTTAAACAAGGTTATATACTTACTGTAGCTAATCAAACAGAAACTTCTTTCCAATTACTTGACGGAATAGATGTTGGAAAAAAAAGGGTAAATCTTGTTTATCAGTTTGAAAAAAAATAATTTTATAATAAAGAAAATATGAAAAAAATAATAGTAATTGCTCTAATTATAATACTTGCTGTTAGCACAGTTTTTACTAGTTGTGAATCAGTAAAAAACACTAACAAAACACAACGAGGGGCAGCATTAGGAGCTATCGCCGGAGCTGTTTTAGGTGGGGTTATTGGTAATAATGTAAAAGGAATGAATACCGAAATGGGAGCTGTTCTTGGAGGTGTAGTTGGAGGTGTAGCCGGCGGTGTTATTGGAAACAAAATGGATAAACAAGCTCGTGAAATTGAAACAGCTTTGCCTGGCGCTCAAGTTGAAAGAATTGGGGAAGGAATCAGACTAGTTTTAGGTGAAAATGCAGTTCGTTTTGACACCAATAAATCAACTTTGACAGCAGCTGCTAAAGCTAATTTAGATAAGCTAGTTCCAGTTTTTAAGAGTTATGCTGATACTGATATGATTATTTACGGATACACTGATATTACTGGAAAAGCTGATTTTAATTTAAAACTTTCTGAACAAAGAGCTATTACAGTTGAGAAGTATTTAGAGTCTAAAGGTTTAAATATGTCAAGATTTAAGATGGTAGGAATGGGTATTGCCGATCCAATTGCAACAAATGATACTCCGGAGGGAAGAAGTCAAAACCGTCGTGTAGAATTTGCAATTACTGCAAATGAAAAAATGATTGAAGATGCTAAAAAAGAAGGAAACTAATTTCTGAAAAAATATTGTTTTTAAAAAAGCGTTCATTAGGTTGGACGCTTTTTTTGTTTCATTTTTTTTGAACAACATTTAACAAAACATTTTGTTTAGTTCAAAGCATTGATTCTCCAACAATTATTAATTTTACAAAAAAAAAATATATATTATGGAAGCTACTAAAAAAACAACTTCTAAAAAGAAAGTTATTAACGATGACTTTATAGTAGAAAAATATATGAATCAGGTTTTAGAAAAAAATGAAGAACCTAAAAATGTATTTATTTTTTGTAAAGATATTAAAATAGATGAAACCGAATTTTATACTTTTTTCGGCTCGTTAGATGCTTTACGACAAGAAATTTGGGTTAAATTTTTTGAAAATACACTTGTCGCTATTCAAAAAGAAAAAGAGTTTGAAACTTATTCTGATAAAAATAAGCTATTGACAATGTATTTTACTTTATTTGAAATACTTACTCTCAATAGAAGTTATGTTCTTTTTGCTTTGCATGAAAATAAAGAAGGATTGAAAAATCTTAAAAGGTTGAAAGGAATACGAAGTCACATGAAAGATTTTGTTGAAACAATTATTGATACTGAATCTTCTGAAATTAAAGACAAGGTTTCTAAAATAACAAAACCGATTTTTGCAGAAGGTGCATGGATTCAGTTTTTGTTTTTACTAAAATTTTGGATGGATGATACTTCTAAATCATTTGAAAAAACAGATATATTAATTGAAAAATCAGTCAATACAGTTATCGATTTATTAAATACCAAACCACTAGAAAGTCTGTTTGATTTGGGTAAATTTCTTTGGAAAGAAAAAATGAACTAATTAATGAAAACATTAGATAAAATTCCAACCGGGAAAATAGAACGTGCCAGTCAATTAGTAAAAACGGGTTTCAAAGTAGGCGGTAACTATGTTGCTTATTATGGTGAGAAAATGGTAAATCCATCTTTAACCAAAGATAAACTAAATGAAAATAACGCAGAAGACATTTATGATGGACTCAAAAACATGAAAGGTAGCGCATTAAAAGTTGCTCAAATGTTGAGTATGGACAAAAGCATCATGCCACAACAATATGTGGATAAGTTTTCGCTGTCTCAATTTTCTGTACCACCATTATCGGCACCTTTGGTTAGAAAAACCTTCAAAAAATATTTAGGATATTTTCCCGAAGAAATTTTTGAAACTTTCACGCCTGATGCAATAAATGCTGCTAGTATTGGTCAAGTTCACAAGGCTACTAAAGAAGGTAAAACATTGGCTGTAAAAATTCAATATCCCGGTGTTGCCGATAGCATTAGTTCTGATTTAGCATTGGTAAAACCTTTTGCAACTAGAATGTTTAATCTGAAAGGAAAAGATTCAGAAAAATATTTTATTGAAGTAGAAAATAAATTACTAGAAGAAACTGATTATGTTTTAGAATTAAAACAAAGCCTTGAAGTTTCAGATAAATGCAAAATGATTGAAAACTTAAGATTTCCAAGTTATTATCCAGCTTTGTCATCTGAAAAGATTTTAACAATGGAATGGATTGATGGAGAACATCTTTCTGAATTTGCTGCACATAACTCTGATAGAGTGAAAGGCGATAAAATAGGGCAAGCACTTTGGGATTTTTATATGTATCAAATGCATTATTTAAAACAAGTACATGCCGATCCGCATCCAGGTAATTTTTTGATTGATAAAGATTCAAACTTGGTTGCGATAGATTTTGGCTGTATCAAGCAAGTTCCTGAGGAGTTTTATATTCCATATTTTGAATTAGCTGATCCAAAAGTAATTGACAATCCAAAAGTTTTTAATGAAAAATTATATGAATTGGAAATATTACGTCAAGATGATTCAAAAGAAGAAATAGTTTATTTTACTAAATTGTTTCATGATTTGTTAAGTTTATTTACCAAACCATTTCATGGTGATTTTTTTGATTTTTCTGATGAAGATTTCTTTGGAGCTATTGCAACAATGGGCGAAGAATTTGCAAAAGACACACAACTACGAAAAATGAATGGTAACAGAGGTTCGAAGCATTTTCTTTACATCAATAGGACTTTCTTTGGTTTATATAATTTATTGCATGAGTTGAAAGCAAGGGTTGATACGAAGAGTTTTGAGAAGTATTTATAAAAAAAGCGGTGAAAATTTTCATCGCTTTTTTGTTAATTTATTTTATCTATTTTTTTTTGTTTTTTTTTGGAATTATTACCTCATCTGAAAATGTTCTTTGTTTTAAATTATTTGTTTCCATTGTTTTAGATTGATATTTAAGATTAGAATCATAAATAGGCATTCTTAAATTCTCTTTTCCTTTCCATATTGCATATATACTGAATTGAACAACTCCATTGCTTTGACCACCCATATCTTCTAGTTCAAATGTTTTATCTTTTTGATTTCTTGTTACTTTTATTGTTCCAAGAGTATTTTCTGCTCCTTGAACAAATACTTTAAAAGGTTTTAAGTCAGATATAGTTTCAACAAAAATAGGATCTAAAGTTACCGTTGCTTTCCCATTTATTAATTGCACTTCACCCATATCAAAGAACCAGTTTTCAGTTGCCTCTGGAGCAAACATTATTCTTTCTCCTTGAGAAGTAGGCATTGTTGTTGCAACTGAACCACCTCCTGTACCTAGAATTTTATAATTAACACCAGCAATTCTTGCTCCAACATGAACATTATCAATGGTAGTTCCTACACTTGTATATTGTCCTAAAAATGCTGCACGGTCTGTTGCATTATTAGCTGCTCCAGTAATAGCTGCAAAGCTTGTTACACCATATCTGTTTGCTGAAAAGGCACCACCAGCCCCAAATGTATTTAAAAGTGTGTTTCCAACACTGTTTCCAGATGCAGCGATTCCAACTCCAGACGCATTTGTAGTGCCAAAAGAAACTGTACCGAAAGAGGTACCGGTAAATGATCCACCACTTCCAGAAGTTGAAACTATACCTAATAATGTGTTTCCTGCTCCAATAACTCCAGTTCCATTTGTTGTTCCAGTTCCTCTGCCCCAAACACCACCGGTATTTCCCGTTCCACTACTAGATATTCCTAAAACACCAAAACCTCCTGCTCCATTAGTTGAGCCCCTTACACCTATACCACTTACTACATTTGCTTGCCCATAAACCGCTCCATTAGTACCACTTGAAAATCCTGCCACACCATAACCAGTTGATCTATTATTTCCTTGCACCGCAAACCCTGATCCGTCATTAATTCCTAATACACCTATACCACTAGTAGTGCTATCTCCTTCAACACCAATACCAGTTGATGTATTACTACCATAAACTCCAGTTCCAGTCCCAGTATTTTGCCCAAAAATACCTGAACCTGTTAAAGTTGAATATCCACTGACTGCATATGCTAATGCACCAGTTGCAAAAACAGTTACTTTATCATCAGCAAAAGGTGTTCCTGTACCAACTAAAATTTCACCAGTAGGATAAATTCTCATTCTCTCAGTATTTGAAGTGCTAAAAATTAATGGATTCGCATCAGTAGTTCCTAAAAAATTAGATGCCATCCCAGAATTTCCGGTTGTTAACCATGCTGCACTATTTAAAGCAGCTGCAGGTGTTTGCCAAGTAACAATACCAGTTGCATTACTCTGCATGATTTGTCCAGTAGTTGATGCTCTTGAAGTTGGTAGTATATACGTATTTGCAACAGTAGTACCAATTCCAACATTCCCCAAAAAGTAACCTGCAAAATTAGTTGCACCAGCTTTTAAAACTTCTGAATAAACACCAAAATGAGTGCCACCTGCTGCAGTATTTATTCTATTATAACTTCCATATTTATTGGTTGTTCCAGTTCCATTAAGTAAGTTAAATGTTCCATAATGACCACTACCACTAACAGTATTTCCATTTCCAGCTAATAAATTGTAATTTCCATAGTGATTACCTGTTCCTGAAACATCAATTGATGTATTTGTTCCTTTAATAGTGCCATTAGAAGTTCCAGCTAAATTAGAATTATAACTACTAACACTTGATGTTAATGTACTATTGTTTGTTAGAAGATTATTATTTCCAGTAATATCTGATTCACCTGTTATAACAGTATTATTACCAGTTAAAGAAATATTACCTGTAGAACCAGTAATTTGATTTGCCCAACCAGTAACAGCACCAGTTCCACTATTAGACACATTATTGTAGGTGCCAAAAATGGCATCTGTAGTATTACCACTAACAATATTGTTAAATCCTGCTCTTAAAGAAGAAGTGTTTGTATTTGGTAGATATTCATTATAAATACCATTTAAATCAGGACCTCCAGAGTTGACATGTAGTTTTGAGATTGGGTCATTTTCTCCAATTCCAATAAGTCCATTAAATGTAGAAGTCATGTTTTTTCCATAAATAACATTTCCAATAGATAGTTGGTTACTGTTTGCTAGAACAGGAACTTCTGAGAAAGAACCAATTGTTATATTGTTTGAACCTGTACTTGCTACACCAGCCGAATTTCCTATCGAAACGTTGTTTATTCCAACTGTATTTGCTAAACCAGCTTTCCAACCTACACCAACATTATAGTCTCCTGTACTGTTACTATATAATGATTCTCTGCCAAATGCTGAGTTATAGGCACCAGTTGTATTTGATTCCATTGAAACCATCCCAACAGCAGTATTGTTTGATGCCTGCGTACCTGTTGTGCCATTAGTTGATGTTAATGCGTTTCTACCAATTGCAACGTTACTATTTCCTAGTTGATTACTGAATAATGATCCAACACCAATAGCAACATTTTGTTGACCAGTTGTATTAGATGACATTGCTGCATCTCCAACTGCTACATTTCGATTTCCACTTGTATTTCCTGCCATTACATTAGTTCCAATTGCAGTATTTCTAAAACCACCTGCTGGATTTAATAGTGAGTTTGCTCCAAATGAGGTATTCCTTCTATTTAATGTTGTGAGTGGAGCTGCTATCGGATTTCCTATAAATCCTGATCGAATATTGTTTCGTCTAAAAACAATATCATTATCGTCAGTCGTACCAAAAAAGTTTGTTGCAGATGTTGTTCCAGTATTTCCCAATAAAGTCCAATCGGTTGATGCTCCTGCGGTTAAACCAACCCAAATTGTACCATTGTAGTAATAAAAACCAGGCGTATTATCTGTTTGATAAATCAATAAACTTGTTGCTGGTGATATTATAAGATTTCGTTGCGCTTGTGTCATCCTTGGAATTAAAACCCCTTTATCATTAAGCGGAGAGGATACATCAAGTTCAGATGAAGGATCAGGTAGTGTTGTTCCAATTCCTACTTGAGCAATTGACAACTGAGAAAAAAATACTAGTATAGTTACTAGTAAGAAGTTGGTTCTCATAATTGGAAAGATTATCGATTATTCAGCAAAATTAGGATATTTATTAATAAAAACCAGTTGAACAACTTTTTTTTTAATAGTCAAATACAAAATAGTTTTTTCAGAATAGCTTTTGTATCTTTGAGAGCCTCTTATTTAGGTTTTAATATGCTTCAAGTTAACAATATTGTCTTTTCTTATAATAAAACTATTGCTATTAACAATGTGAGTTTTTCACTTTCAAAAGCGAGTTTTATTTGTATTATTGGAGAAAGTGGTTGTGGAAAAAGCACGTTACTCAAACTAATTTATGGTTTGCATGATTTAGAGGAAGGCCAAATTTTTTGGGATAAAATAGAAGTTTTTGGACCTAAAATCAACCTGATTCCGGGAATGGATTTTATGAAATATTTAGCGCAGGATTTTGATTTAATGCCCTACATAACGGTTGCTGAAAACGTTGGAAAGTATCTTTCTAATATTTATCCTGAAATCAAAAAAGCCAGAATTAATGAACTTTTGGAAGTTGTAGAAATGACTCAATATGCATCAGTTAAAGCAAAAAATCTTAGCGGTGGACAAATGCAAAGAGTCGCAATTGCTAGAGTTTTGGCATTAGAACCTGAAGTTTTATTACTAGATGAACCATTCAGTCATATTGACAATTTTAGAAAAAATAGTTTACGAAGAAAGTTGTTTTCTTACTTGAAAGAAAAAGAAATTACAACACTAATTGCAACTCATGATAGCACCGATGTCTTGTCTTTTGCAGATGAAGTTTTGGTAATGAAAAGGGGAGAAATTATAGAAAAAGGTACTCCAAATTCTATTTACAACAATCCAAATTCTAAATATACAGCATCACTTTTTGGAGATGTAAACGAAATCACTATTAACGACAAAAACAAATTTGTTTATCCAAATCAGTTGAGAGTGGTTCAAAAATCAAATTTGAAAGTAAAAATTCAAAATTCATATTATAGAGGAAGTCATTATCTAATTGAATCAAAATCAGAAAATTCCACAATTTTTTTTAACTCAAATCACAAAATTGAACCAAACACAATAATTTTTTTAGAAGTAATTGATGATATACTAAATCAAAATCACTAATTTTATTTAAAATATAAATTTATGTACAACTCAAAAATAGCTGGACTAGGATTTTATGTGCCAGAAAATATAGTTACCAACGACGATTTGTCAAAAATAATGGATACCAACGATGAGTGGATTCAGGAACGAACTGGAATTCGAGAACGACGTCATATTATAAAAGGGCAAGACACTACAACCTCTATGGGTGTTAAGGCTGCCAAAATTGCCATTGAACGTTCAGGTTTGACTAGCAATGATATTGATTTTATAGTTTTTGCAACTATTTCTCCCGATTATTATTTTCCGGGTCCAGGTGTAGCTTTACAACAACAACTCGGAATGCGAACTGTTGGAGCGCTCGATATTAGAAACCAATGTTCAGGATTTGTATATGCGCTTTCAATTGCAGACCAATATATAAAAACTGGAATGTATAAAAACATCCTTATTGTTGGTTCAGAAGTACAATCATTAGGACTTGATATGACTGATAGAGGCCGAGGTGTTTCAGTAATTTTTGGAGATGGAGCAGGAGCAGCAGTTTTGACAAGAGAAAAAGATTTAACTAAAGGTGTTCTTTCAACTCATTTGCATTCTGAAGGTGAGCATGCCAAAGAATTAGCTGTTTTAGCACCAGGAATGGGCGGACGCTGGGTAACCGATATTCTTGCAGAAAACAATCCTGACGATGAAAGTTATTTTCCATACATGAATGGGCAATTTGTTTTTAAAAATGCAGTTGTTCGTTTTAGCGAAGTAATTAACGAGGGTTTACAAGCCAATAATTTACAAGTTTCAGATATAGATATGTTGATTCCGCATCAAGCCAATTTGAGAATTTCGCAGTTTATCCAAAAGAAATTTGGATTAACAGATGATCAAGTTTTCAACAATATTCAACAATACGGAAATACAACAGCAGCTTCTATTCCAATAGCTTTGACTGATGCTTGGGAACAAGGTAAAATAAAATCGGGCGATACAGTTGTTCTAGCAGCATTTGGTAGTGGTTTTACTTGGGCTAGTGCGATTATAAAATGGTAATTATAAAATGGTCTAAACTTTTGGATGTGGCCTAATTTCAGTAAGCCTTTTTTATAAATCTATTTTTTTAAGTTCGTTGTAATTGTTAAATAATTTTTTTAATAATCTACCATATAATAATATGTAAAACAACCAAAATAGGAATACCAAAATACCAACTACCAATATACATGTCAAATAAAAGATGAATCTAAAAGATGAATCTAAAGCAATATCTTTTGTTTCTTCAGTTATTGATAGAGCCACATACGAACCCAAAAAAGCAGAAATTGCAATCATTATCAAGTTATACCAAATATAATATTGAACGGTTTTTCGTGTCGAAATAATGTCATCCATCAATTTTTTTGTAGAATCTGTCGATGAAATTGTCTTGTAATTTTTAAAAAACTTATAAACAAAAAACAATATAACAGCATAATTTACAATTGTCAATACTTCAATGTATATTGTATAGCCTTTAGCATCAATTTTATTAAAAAAATCACTCTCAAGCGACAATACATTCAGTAAAATCCCAATTGATAATTCAATTAGACTTATAATCAAAATCCATTTTACAACCGATGATGACTTTTGGTGAATCATCTTGTATATGTCTTTTTCCGACAATTGCTCAAAAGAATTTTCACTCTTTTTCCAATCTTTTTTTAGTAAATCCAACTCTTCCATTTTTCTCTACGGATTTAATATTTTTTTTAATTTCCCTTTTATTCTATTCATTTTCACTCGTGCATTTACTTCAGAAATCCCCAAAGTTGTAGCTATTTCGGTATAATCTTTATCTTCTAAATACATGAAAACCAATGCTTTTTCAATATCATTTAGCTTATAAACCGCTTTGTACATCAATTTTAATTGTTCTTCTTCTTCAGTATTGTATTCTTCCTGACTAATAAAAAAATTTAACTTTTCTGAAGAAGTTGTCTGAATACTTCGAGTGCTTTTTCTATATAAAGTAATAGCCGTATTTAAGGCAACTCGATAAGCCCAAGTAGAAAATTTGGCTTCACCTCTAAACTTTGGAAACGCTTTCCATAACTGAATAGTAATTTCCTGAAATAAATCTTTATGCGAGTCAGCATCAGATGTATATAACTTACAAATCTTGTGAATTATATTCTGATTATCACGCAGTTGCTGTATAAAAGATTTTTCTAAATTGGCGCTCATGTCATCATTAGTAACCAAAAGTTAATTTATGTTACAAATTACATAAAAAATTGTGGTAATTTGCATAAAAATATATTAATACTATTTTTTTGGGCGTTCCCTTCGGTCGGGCTTTCCGCTATATCTTTTTCTTTTTAAAGAAAAAAGATGCCGCTGCAAACGCAGTTCACTGAACACCTTTAAAAAATATTTGCTAAGTGAAGTAATCCCTAACGCATCTGTAAACATTATGATTTCAAAACAACCAATACATAACCAATATGCAACAATGGTTCAAGACAAAATCGATATTTTCAAAGATATGATTGCTGCCTTAACCGAAGATTCTAAAAACGATGCCAAAGGTTCAGCTGGCGACAAACACGAAACGGCTTTATCAATGATGCATCTTGAACAAGAAAAACTCAACCACAAAATTCAAGAATATATCAGCCAAAAAGCCATTCTTGACAAAATTGACGTAACTCAAACCCACACTAAAGCAGCTCTAGGAAGTTTGGTAGTTACCAATAATCTAACAGTTTATATAGCAACTGCTTTGCCCAAAATAACTTTCAACAACCAATCTATTTTCGGAATCTCACCTCAATCACCACTCGGAATTCAGTTACTCGGAAATAGTTCAGGCCATTCTTTTCAAGTTAATGGAACAAATTATACTATTTTGGAGGTTTTTTAATTCAATTTCGACACCTTTTTTTACAAATCTCAATCAAAAAGCAATTTTTCTCACTTTTAAATTTACATATTTGCTGTAAAAATATTTTTTTAGTTTAAATTTTAAATCAAATAATGTTTTTTAGTTTTAATTATTGATGTAATACTTCAATTTTGCTTCATCAAATAAATAAAACGAAAAGATCATGTGCGGTATTTTAGCAATCATTGGAAAAGGAAAAGACGAAAAAATAGTAAAACAACTTTCAAAAAGGATGTCACATCGAGGTCCAGATGAAAGTGATACGCATATATCCAGAAACGGACATATTTTAAGTCACGAACGTTTATCTATTATCGATTTACATACAGGCAGACAACCTATACAAGGTTCATCAACAGCTTGGATGATTCACAACGGTGAAATTTACAACCATCAAGAACTTCGTCAAGGAATTCTAAAAGACCATACTTTCCGTACCAAATCAGATTCTGAAGTTATTGTTCATTTGTATGAAAAATTTGGATATGATTTTGTAGATAGGTTAGATGGCGATTTCGCTTTTGTTGTAATCGATGGCGATGATTATATTGCTGGTCGAGATCCGCTTGGTGTTAAACCTTTATATTATGGTGTGGACGAAAGAGGCAGAATGTATTTTGCTTCCGAAATGAAACCTATTACCGATCAATGCAAAACCTTTGCAACATTTCCTCCCGGACATTATTATACTCCTTCAACAGGTTTTGTTAAATATTATAAACCAGAATACGAAGATTTTACAAAAGCTAATAAAGAACTCGATTTGTCTTTAATTAGAGAAAAACTAACAGAAGCAACTCGCAAACGTTTAATGACCGATGTCCCAATTGGTGTTTTATTGTCTGGCGGATTAGATTCGTCATTAATATCTTCTATAGCTGCTAGATTATTAAAAGAAAAAGAGTTGCACTCATTCTCTATAGGATTAGATGCCGATTCACCAGATGCAAAAGCAGCAAGAAAAGTGGCCGATTTTTTAGGAACAAAACACCACGAAGTTCATTTTACAATAGAACAAGGGATTGCTATTTTAGATAAATTAATTTGGCATCTAGAAACATATGATGTTACTTCTATTAGAGCAAGTACGCCAATGTATTTCTTATCAAAAGCGATTACAGATTTGGGTGTAAAAGTAGTGCTTTCTGGCGAAGGAGCAGACGAAATTTTCGGAGGTTATCTTTACTTCCGTAATGCTCCATCTACTATCGATTTCCAAAAAGAAACTATTGAGAGAGTTCAAAAATTGTTCACAGCCGATTTACTTCGTGCTGACAAGTCAACTATGGCTAATGGTTTAGAAGTTCGAGTTCCATTTTTAGACAAAGCATTTTTAGATACTGCAATGCTTATCAATGGTGAAGAAAAACAGCCAAAAACGCATGATGATATAGAAAAATATATTTTAAGAAAAGCATTCGATACTCCAGAAAATCCCTATTTGCCAACTGAAGTTTTATGGCGTCAAAAAGAACAATTTTCTGACGGAGTTGGGTATAGTTGGGTTGATACACTAATAGATTTCTGCTCTTCACAAGTTACTGATGAGCAAATGGATTTGGCAACAGAATTGTTTCCTTACAACACCCCGTCAACTAAAGAAGCTTATTATTATAGAACCATTTTTCATAAATTTTACCCACAAGTAAGCGCAGCTCAAACAGTTCGCAAGTGGATTCCAAAATGGCAAGAAAACCAAGACCCTAGTGGTAGAGCAAATGCTGCACACGTTCAAGCGGATACAGAAATTGCAAAAGCCACAGTTAGTATTTAATTTTTTTAGTTTGTTTTATAGATTGTTTGTGATGAAAGACGCTCGCTTCGGTGGGCGTTTTTTTTAGTAGTATATGACTATTTTCTGAGTATCTTCTTGAATTTCAATTCAAATTTAATTTCACAAAGCATGTTTGAAATAATGTTTTTTGCTTACTTTTTTTGAAAATAAAACACAAAATAGTTTTCAAATATAAATGTTAATAACTTATATCTTTAAAACGTCTAATATCGCTTTAAAATCATTCTCTATTTTATATATTTGCGTGTTATACAAAAAAATATATTTTTTATAGAATAAATTAATATGAGCGACGAAATTAAGAAGAATAATTATTCAGCAGATAGCATTCAGGCATTAGAAGGAATGGAGCACGTAAGAATGCGACCTTCCATGTATATTGGAGATGTAGGTGTAAGAGGTTTGCACCATTTAGTATATGAAGTTGTCGATAACTCTATCGATGAGGCAATGGGTGGACATTGTGATACAATTGGCGTGGCAATAAATGAAGACGGTTCTGTAACTGTCGAAGACAACGGTCGTGGTATTCCAGTTGACATGCACAAAAAAGAAGGTGTATCTGCACTTGAGGTTGTAATGACCAAAATTGGTGCTGGAGGAAAATTTGATAAAGATTCCTATAAAGTTTCTGGAGGACTTCACGGTGTTGGGGTTTCTGTAGTAAACGCACTTTCTAAACAGATGAAATCGACCGTTTTTAGAGACGGAAAAATCTATGAGCAAGAATACGAAAGAGGCAAATCTTTATATCCTGTAAAACAAGTTGGCGAAACTACCAAGCGTGGTACAATGCAAACGTTTTATCCAGATGATATTATTTTTACTCAAACAACCGAATTTTCTTTTGAAACCCTATCGGCTCGTATGCGTGAATTGTCTTTCCTTAACAAAGGAATTACTATCACATTTACAGACAAACGTCAAGTAGATGAAAAAGGTGAATTTTTACAAGAAGTTTTTCATTCAGATGAAGGTCTTAAAGAATACATCCGCTACTTAGATGGAAACCGTGAGCCTATCATTTCGCATGTAATTAGCATGGATAATGAAAAAGGTGAAATTCCAGTTGAGGTTGCTCTTATTTACAATACAAGTTATAGCGAAAATATTTTTTCTTATGTAAATAATATTAATACTCACGAAGGTGGAACGCACTTACAAGGTTTTAGAACTGGATTAACTCGTTCGCTAAAGAAATATGCAGATGCTTCTGGAATGTTGGACAAATTAAAGTTCGAGATTACTGGAGATGACTTCCGTGAAGGTTTAACAGCTATTATTTCTGTAAAAGTTGCCGAACCACAATTTGAAGGTCAAACTAAAACTAAACTTGGAAACAGAGAAGTTGTTTCTCCGGTAAGTCAAGCTGTTTCTGAAATGATTGAAAATTATTTGGAAGAAAACCCAAATGATGCACGTATAATTGTTCAAAAAGTAATTTTGGCCGCTCAAGCTCGTCATGCTGCTAAAAAAGCACGTGAAATGGTACAGCGTAAAACCGTTATGGGCGGTGGCGGACTACCAGGAAAATTATCAGATTGCTCCGAACAAGATCCAGCTAAATGCGAAGTTTACCTTGTAGAGGGAGATTCGGCTGGTGGTACAGCTAAACAAGGTCGTGACAGAAACTTTCAAGCCATCATGCCATTACGTGGAAAGATTTTGAATGTTGAAAAAGCAATGCACCACAAAGTTTTTGAAAACGAAGAAATCCGTAATATTTTCACTGCATTAGGTGTAACAATAGGAACTGCCGAAGATAGTAAAGCATTAAATTTAGAAAAATTACGCTACCATAAAGTGATCATCATGTGTGATGCCGATGTTGATGGTAGTCACATTGCTACCTTAATCCTAACATTCTTCTTCCGATTCATGAGAGAATTAATAGAAGGCGGACACGTATATATTGCAGCGCCACCTCTATATTTAGTTAAAAAAGGTACTAAAAAAGAATATGCTTGGAATGATGTTCAGCGTGATCAAGCAAACGAAAGAATGGGCGGAAGTGCTGCTATTCAACGTTACAAAGGTCTTGGAGAGATGAACGCAGAGCAATTATGGGAAACTACAATGGATCCTAGTTTTAGAACACTTCGACAAGTTACTATTGATAGTTTATCAGAAGCTGATAGAGTTTTCTCAATGCTTATGGGTGACGAAGTACCGCCACGTAGAGAATTTATTGAGAAGAACGCAGTATATGCAAATATCGATGCTTAACACTTAAATATCCAATTGACTTTATAGTCAATTGGATTTTTTTATTCATGAAGAACAAAATTTTTGGTTTCCTCTTTTTTATTTTTAATCTAAGCTACTCACAAACCTTTGATCCAGCTGTTTTTGATCATTTAGATGAGTTTTTTATCGATGCTGTATATTATGCCGATAGATTTATTACTCCTGCAACAGATGCGGCTGTTTATCAATCTTCTGGTGGTTGGGTTTATTCTGCCAAAAAAAGAAAGCGATGGGAAGCAAGTTTTGGTGTTCATGCCAATGTATTTTTTGTTCCAAATAAAGATAGGGAATTTATACTAAAAAATTCTGACTTCACTTTTCTACAAATTCAAGGTGCAGAATCTGCATCAATTCCAACAGCACTGGGAGGAAGTACACAAGTTTATATAATTGACAAATATGGAATAATAAACCCTAATTATCCAATTGAAACTCCAAGAGGAATTAATGAAGAAAAAATTTTCTATTCTCATCTTTCAGGCTCAATATGTATAGGTTATGGAACGGAACTTATTGGAAAATTTGCCCCTAAGACTAAAATAAAAAAAGGGGAATATCAAGTTTATGGTTTTGGAGTAAAACACAGTTTGAGCCAGTATATTAAATCACTTGAAAAAAACAAAATAAATTTAGCCGTTACTCTAACTAATTCTGTCGAAAATATTAGCTTTGATTTTCTCGATATTCAAACCAATTTGGGAACGCTTGGAATTAATAGAATCAATGGAAATGTTAATACGTGGCAATTTCAAACCAATATTTCAAAAGAATATAAGAATTTTGAGTTTATGCTTGGTTCAATAGTTAATGTAAGTAATTTTAAATATAATTTTTCTGGAGATAAAGGAACAGCCGAAGGAATTATAAAAATTGAAGGTTTAGGACCGCAAGATTATTTTAACGAAAGACTAAAAGCTATTTATAAAACTAAAATTAACAGTATCTTTGAAGCATCGGTAACTTACAGTTGGAATCGATTTAATTTTCAATCAGCAATTACCTATAATAAATTTGTAAACACTAACTTTGCAGTACATTACAAAATAAATTAGTAGTATAAAATTCTAACATAAATATAAAAATAAAAAAAAATGAAAGTTACAATTGTTGGCGCAGGAAACGTAGGAGCTTCATGTGCAGATGTTATTTCCTATAGAGGAATTGCTAGTGAAGTAGTATTATTAGACATTAAAGAAGGTTTTGCCGAAGGTAAGGCAATGGACTTAATGCAATGCGCTACAAACACCGGTTTTAACACCCAAATTTCAGGCGTTACTAACGATTATTCAAAAACAGCCAATAGTGATGTTGTTGTAATTACTTCTGGAATTCCAAGAAAACCAGGTATGACACGTGAAGAATTAATTGGAATCAATGCAGGAATTGTAAAAACAGTTGCAGATAACATCTTAAAATTTTCTCCAAACACAATTATAGTTGTAGTGTCAAATCCTATGGATACAATGACTTACTTAACTTTAAAGGCTACAGGACTTCCTAAAAATAGAATCATCGGAATGGGTGGCGCTTTAGATAGTTCACGTTTTAAATATTATTTATCTAAAGCATTAGATAAGCCTGCTAATGATGTTTCTGCTATGGTTATTGGTGGTCATGGAGATACAACTATGATTCCTCTAACAAGATTAGCCTCATACAATGGTATTCCCGTTTCTGAATTTTTATCTCAAGAAGCATTAGAAAAAGTTGCCGCTGATACAATGGTTGGTGGCGCAACACTTACAGGATTATTAGGCACTTCTGCTTGGTATGCACCAGGAGCATCGGTTGCTTATTTAGTTGATAGTATTTTGAACGATCAAAAGAAAATGATTGCATGTTCTGTTTTCTTAGAAGGTGAATATGGACAATCTGATATTTGTATTGGAGTTCCTTGTATTATTGGTAAAAATGGTATTGAACAAATACTTGATATCCAACTTAACGATAATGAAAAAGAAAAATTTGCGAAAAGCGCTGATGCTGTTCGTAACATGAACGCTGATTTAAAATCGGTTTTAGCATAAATTTTTTTAATTTTAAAAAGAAGACTGCAACTAATGCAGTCTTTTTTTTAATATTAATCAATAAATAATTGGTTAATCTTTATCAGAATTATATATTTGCACGTTTTAAATAGCAGAGCCACTTGAGATTTATTTTTTAAGTCGGTTTTTGTTTTCTTAAAATCAAGCGTATAACAACCAAAATCAAACAGAATTAATTAATTTTTAGAATAATGCAGAATAGAGGACTAGTTAAATTTTTCGCAATTTTATTTGCATTGGTAAGTATTTACCAACTTTCTTTCACATTCGTATCTCAAAGTGTTGAGAGCGATGCAAAGGCTTTCGCCAAAGGAGATTCAGAAAAAGAAGTAAAATATTTAGATTCTATTGGAAAAGAAAAAGTTTTCAATATGGGTTTTACAAGTTTTACTTACAATGAAGTAAAAGATAAAAAAATCAACAAAGGTCTTGACCTTGAAGGTGGTATCAATGTTCAACTTCAAATATCTATCAAAGATATCGTTGCTGGTTTAGCTAACAATTCTAAAAACCCAGTTTTCAACAAAGCTTTAACTGAAGCAACAAAAAATAGACAAGGTAACGAGGATTATCTAGATGTTTTCTTTAGAGAATTTGAAACAGCTTCTGCTGGGACTATTAAATTAGCTTCACCTGAAGTCTTTTCTAACAAAATCATTGGTGACGAAGTTAACTTTAAAATGTCTGATGATGAAGTTAAAAAAGTGGTTAGACGTAAAGTTGATGAATCAGTTCAATCGGCTTTTGAAGTATTAAGAAAACGTATCGATAAATTTGGAGTAACGCAACCTAATATTCAAAAAATTGGTGAATCAGGAAGAATCTTAGTTGAACTTCCAGGCGCTAAAGACGTTGATCGTATCAAAAAATTATTGCAAAGTACCGCTCAATTAGAGTTTTGGGAAACCTACAAAATTGATGAGGTTGGTGGTTTCTTAATGCAAGCTAACGAGGCTTTAAAAGCTACCGAAAAAGCGGTTACTACTAAAGAAGTTGTTAAAACTAATGATTCACTTACAGCTTTATTGACTGATAAATCAAAAGATACGGCTAAAGCTACTGACACTAAAGATTTAGGACCATTAGTAAGCAAATTTTTTCAACCTGGTGGTGGACCAGTTTTAGCTTTAGTTGAACCTAAAGATACTGCTGCAATTAATGGTTACTTAAAAAGACCAAATATCAAAGCACTTTTACCAGCTGACTTACGTTTTGCAAAATTTGTTTGGGGTAAACCAACAATCACTATTGACGAAAAAACTAAAAAAGGTACTGAAACGGTTGAGTTTTATGCTTTAAAAGGAAATAAAAACAACCAAGCTGCTATGAGTGGTGGCGTTGTAACAGATGCATCTGACACTTTCGACCAATCAGGAAAACCAGCTGTTTCTATGCAAATGAGTGGTGCAGGAGCAAGAGCTTGGGAAGAATTAACCGGAAAAGCATATACGCAAAAAAGTAATATTGCAATTGTTCTTGATGATGTTGTTTATTCTGCTCCAGGTGTAACTTCTGGACCAATATCTGGTGGAAGATCTGAAATTTCTGGGGTTTTTGATGTTGCAGAAACTAAAGATTTAGCCAACGTATTGAGAGCAGGTAAATTGCCAGCTGCTGCTGAAATTGTTCAATCAGAAGTGGTTGGGCCATCTTTAGGTCAAGAAGCAATTGATAATGGTACTAATTCAGCTATAATTGGTTTATTAATTGTAGCACTTTGGATGATAGTTTACTACGGAAAAGCAGGTTGGTACGCTAATATTGCACTTTTAGTAAACTTATTATTCTTATTCGGAATTTTAGCTAGTATCGGTGCTGTACTTACTTTACCTGGTATTGCAGGTATCGTATTAACCATGGGAACCGCCGTTGATGCCAATATTATTATATACGAAAGAGCAAAAGAAGAATTACGACAAGGTAAATCTCAAGAGGAAGCCATTAACGCTTCTTTTGGTTGGAAAGGTGCAATGCGATCTATTGTAGATGCTAACGTAACTCACGTTCTTACAGGAGCTGTATTGTTGATTTTTGGAACAGGACCAATACAAGGTTTTGCAACAACTTTATTAATAGGTATTGCCACTTCATTATTTACTTCTATTTTTATTTCTAGAATATTATTAGACTGGAGTTTATCAAGAAACAATGTATTGACTTTCTCTACAGGTTTCTCTAAAAACTTCTTTACTAACTTCCATTTTGATTTCTTAGGTATTAAAAAATATACTTATGCTTTCTCACTTTTAGTTTGTGTGGTAAGTGTTATTTCTTTAATGACTAACGGACTTAATCAAGGTGTTGACTTTGTTGGTGGTAGAACGTTCCAAGTTCGTTTTGAAAAACCTGTTTCTGCCGAAATAGTTAGAGAAGAATTATTGAAAGTTTTTGATGGTAGTGCTGAAGCTAAAGTTTTTGGTAAAGACAATCAGTTAAAAATCACTACAAAATATAAAGTTAATGAGTCTGGTAGCGAAGCTGATCAAGCTGTTAATAAAGTTTTATTTGAAAAATTGAAAAAACATTTTGATGATAAAATGACCTATGAGAAATTTGTAAATAGCTATGATGGTAAAAAATATGGTATTTTGCAAGCATCTAAAGTGGGACCAACCGTAGCAGATGATATCAAAACAAACTCGTACTGGGCAGTTTTAGGTGCAATGCTTATTGTTGGTTTGTATTTAGTTATCAGTTTTAGAAAATGGCAATATAGTCTTGGTGCGATAGCGGCTGTGGCGCATGACGTTATCTTTGTATTAGGAATCTATTCATTGTTATGGAAATACATGCCATTTGGTATGGAAATCGATCAACATTTCATCGCGGCAATTCTTACGGTAATTGGTTACTCTATGAATGATACCGTAATCGTATTTGATAGAGTTCGTGAATACCTTGGTGGTAAAGCAAAAGGAAACTTTAATCAAATAGTTAACCAATCTATTAACTCTACGATGTCTAGAACAATCAATACATCTTTAACATTAATATTAGTATTGTTAATCATGTTTATTTTTGGTG
The DNA here is from genome assembly GCF_044377315.1 of Flavobacterium sp. Lineage (GTDB taxonomy): Bacteria > Bacteroidota > Bacteroidia > Flavobacteriales > Flavobacteriaceae > Flavobacterium. The sequence goes on along the minus strand of NZ_JBILJG010000029.1, from coordinate 8,571 downwards.
GAGAATCAATTAGAGGATTTATATTTGCTATGTTAATAGGTATTGTGGTAGGAACTTACTCTTCATTATTTATAGCAACACCAGTATTGTGTGATACAATTTCTGATGCTGAACACAAAAGAATTGAAGAAGAGCACAACAAAGCTTAATTTTAAACTATAGTTTACAATAGAGTCCTAAAAAAGCGTAATCTTTTTTAGGACTTTTTTTATGTTTGATTAAAGTTATAGGTAGGATTAAAAAAGTAAACTATTAGAATAAAACCATCTTTGAAAAACTTTACTTGATGTACTCAAAGATAGTATAAACGTTTTGGGTATTCAGGCTGTGGAATAATTTGCTCACCGACAACAATAAGCTTACTAAATATTTAAAAACGAAAGTTGTATTGTAAGAAAAAAGATTTTCACAGAAGTTTTATTAATAAATCCCAAGCCTAGCCATTACTAGAAACCGCTGTTGGCTGCAGTACTTATTATTTTCGCAAGTTTTTAATGTTTTCATCTGAATTTGCTTTAGCATCTTCGTTTCCATATTTTTTCACAAGTTCATAATATTTAATTGCATTAATTTTGTCGTCTTTCATCTTGTACGCTTGCGCAATATTTCCCAAAACTACAAAATCTGTTGGATTAATTTTTTCTGCTTTTTGTAAATATTCCAATCCTTTGTCGAATTCTTTTCGGATTAAATGTACAATAGAAATGTTTGACAAACTTTCAATGTGGTTTGGATAATATTTTAAAATTGTTTCGGCAATATTTTTCATATTTTCCAATAAATCATCATTTCCAGTATTATAAAGTTGAGTTACGTAATTCTGAATTGAACCCAACATAAAATTTTCTGCATCTTCAAGTTTTTTGTCTTTTGTCCAGTTCCACTCATTTTTGATGACATTTGAATACTCGATTGTTTTGATAATTTCTTTTGTAAATTCTGTGTAATTTTCATTTTCTCCCAAAACATAAGTTTTTCCGAAACGCATATCGAGTCTTTTAGGGAATTTCAATATTCCTTTGTCAATATATTCAATTCCTTTTTTCGCATACTTTTCATTGTACGATTTATTTGATTGAATATATCCAGCAACATTTCCGAGCGAATCTTTTAGTTGATAACCTTCTTTTCCGTTTGAGTTTTTATCTATCGAGATTAAGTCGGTTTTACTTTTTGCAAAATAATAATTGAAATAAGAAGTATAAAGTTCAGGATCATTTGAATTTTTAGATTCCCATTCTTTTAAAATTTTCAATTGTTGAATTGTATCTTTTTCTTCGGTAGACTTTTTAAATTTTTCGTGAAAATTTTGTGCAAAGCCAAAATTTGCAATTAAAGTCAAAATTAAAATTATTCGTAATTTCATATTTTCTTATTTACTATTTTTTTCGGGAATATTGCTGGTAACCTCAGACTGTGAAAAAACATCACAATCTTTGAAACAAATATACTAAAATACTTGCAAGAAAGTTATAGTTTTTTTATCTATAACCATGCAACCTATATAAGGAATAGCTCGCAACCAACTACAAGTAAGTAGTCTAGAAGACACTCTCCGCTACTCAAAATCTCCATACTTTGAATATGAATAATTTATAATCTTACATTTTGTTTTGCTCAAAGTCAGGAGACTTTGCGTAGCTGGTTAGTAATAGCGAAAGTGTTATTGTCTTTTTTATATTTTTTAGTTGTTTTTTATCATAGAATACGCAGCGGGGTTGCGGTTGTTGTATTCTTTTATACTGTTTTTGTTTCATCATTATTTTCTATACCATTTAAACCTACAACTCGATCCAAATTTCTCTCAATAATATTAGTAGCTTGTTCTAATTTTTTTTCTGATTTTTTTTCTAAAATATCTGCAAGTTTATGTAACCCAGGAATTTTTTCTAGTTTTGAAATAGTTTTTTCTAATTTATTTGAATTTTCTAATAGTTCCATTATTGGATGATCAGTAGTGTTATAATCTGAAATTAATTTACCAGGATTTTCTGAATACATCTGTAAGAAATCTTGAAGTAGTTTAACTTTTAATTCTTTTGAAATATTATCTTCTTCAAGATTTTGAATTTGTTTTGATAAACCTTCATACGTTTTACTCAAAACTTCTTTATGAGTATATTCTTCAATTAGTCTTTTTGATAAATTCATTTTTTTATTAGATGAAATTGATAACCATAAAACGGGAATATACAAAGGTAAAATGGCAATTACAATTTTTGGAATTCTATTTACAACTACATCTAAAGAATCATCACTCAACAATGTAAAGACACTAATAATAAATGGAATTAAAGAAACCGCAATCATACCTCCGATACCATAACTAAATTGCGTTTTGTGCTTATCATATGAAACATCTTCAGTCTTTTTCTTTTCTGAAAATGCATGTGACAGACCAGCAGTAACAGCATTTGGCAATAATCCTTCAATTTTTTTATTAAGTTTTGAATATTTATCTTCCCAATTTTCTATCTGTTTGATAATTTTGTCACTATTGACCTTTAATAGATTATTTACATTTTTGTTTGTATTATATTCTAGTTTTTCAAAATTTGATTTGAAAGTTGTTGTCCGTTCTTCTAATCCATTTAAAGATTCCTCCAAATCTTGCTTTAATCCATTTACTTCTACAATTTCATTAGTTGTTTCATCTTCTTCCTTATAGCCTAGAATTTCATTATATAGAGTTTCTAATTCAACCTTTCGACTTGTAATGGACTTAATTAACTGCGATGACTTACTTTCATTTTCTTTGATTTTATTTATTGATGTTTCAAGCTCAATTATTTCACTATCTAAATCAGGATGATTGGTAATTGTTTCCTCAAATTGATTTATTTGATGAATTATATTATTAATTCTTTCTTTTAAAGTAGAAATAATTTCTGTTAATTCATCGTTTTCATTGTTAAATCCTTCAAATGAATCACCAATTTCGACTTTTATAGACTCTATTTCGTTTTTAATTGTAACTATGTGTTTCTGTAATTCTATAGAGTTGTTATAAATAACTTTAACTTCATCAAGTGTTTCTCCAGCTCTATTTTTGAATTCTGATGCTTTTTTTGAAGATTGTTGAGCGATTTTTTCGTATTCGGGACTTCTTTTCGTTGACTCAATTAAATCAGCTTTTAATTGCGAAATTGCAGATGTATTTTGAGAATATGTTGCTATTAATTTTTGTTACGATTTGTCAAGTTCTTTGATCTTGGCAATTAATTCTTTATTGTTGTCAAAAAATCCCATTTGAATTTCAGTGTTATGTTTTACAATTTTAGCTACTCTTACCAGCTGGCTATTATATAGCTATCATTAATTATGTTTTGATATTTTCGTGTTCTTCTTGCTTAATTTCTTTTAAGTCAGGTTTAGTTTTGGCATTTTACAGTTATGCAATTGCTTGGTCGCTTGTCATTTTGTTTAAAGTGGTTAAATCAACTACTTCTCCTTGCTGCATGTTGTTCCAAACTATTAAAAGGTTTTCTTTGTTTTTCTCAATCCAGTTTAACACATCTTTCTCATACTTTTTTTCAATTGAGCCTGCTAAAATTGCTTGGTTGTCTATTGCAATACTTGCAATGTGATTGTCTGAGCCAATGTTTATATGAACGTGCGGAAGGTTGTGATGCTCCTGGTACATTTTAACCTTTACGTTTACAAATTTCTTGATAAGGTGCTCAAGTAATAAACTTTTACCAGATTTGTATTGGTCTGAAAGTAACTCAATCAGTTCAATTGAACTTTTTAATTCTTCTGTCTCTTTTTGTAAAATTTTTAGTAGTTCGTCCATTGTTATTTTTTTTTAGTACTGTCGGTGGTTAAAAACTGACTTTAAGTATGAAAATTTTATAATGTTACATTTTGTTTTGTATGCTCAAAGTCAGGAGACTTTGCGCAGCGGATACATTCGTATTTTTTTGTTTTAGTTGTTTTTTTAGTTCAGTGGGCGTATTGCCACTAACTGATTTACATCTCTAACTCGTTACTATTTTCAAACCTACAAAACCCACACCACTCTCATAAAAAAATCCTACAAACTCCCCAAAAACTCGATAAATAACATAAAAGTTCTTAGTATAGGCGTTTTCATTTTTTTATATTACTCAATTTTGGTAAGCCGTTTTTTTTAAGTTTTGTTTTTCAAAAAAACCAAAGTTTTCAAAACCAACTATTTTCAAAAAATAAAAATTCCTATCTTTGAGCATAATTTTAGAGGCAACATGACACTAACCGAAACCACCACCGAATTAGAACTGTATTTTAAAAAGTTTAGAAAAAACATTATTGGTATAGACCAACAATTTGATTCGCCTTTTGGAAAACAAAAAATAATCTATACCGATTGGACTGCAAGCGGTAGGTTGTATCGCCCAATTGAAGAAAAACTAATGAACGAGTTTGGTGCTTTTGTTGCCAACACGCATACCGAAACCACCGTTTCTGGTACCGCAATGACAATGGCGTATCACCAAGCCAAACACATTATAAAACACCATGTAAACGCCAACAATAACGATATTCTAATAAATACAGGAACCGGAATGACGGGTGTTGTAAACAAGTTTCAACGTATTTTGGGGTTAAAACTTCCCGAAAATATGCGTGAACATATCAACTTACCTAAAGAGTTAAAACCAATCGTTTTTATTTCGCACATGGAACATCATTCTAATCAAACCTCATGGTTAGAGACCATTGCCGATGTAGTAGTAATTCCTGCTAACGAAAATGGTTTGTTTTGTTTAGAAGAATTTAAAAAAGTGTTGGATAAATACAAAGACAGAAGTTTCAAAATTGCCTCTATAACTTCTTGCTCCAACGTTACCGGTATAAGAACACCGTATCATGAAGTGGCCAAAATTATGCATCAAAATAAGGGTGTTTGTTTTGTAGATTTTGCGTGTTCTGGACCTTATGTCAACATCAATATGCATCCAGAAGATAAAGAAAGTTACTTAGATGCAATTTTCTTTTCACCACATAAGTTTTTGGGCGGACCAGGCACTTCGGGTGTTTTGGTTTTTAATAAAAATTTGTACAAAAACAACGTTCCCGATTGTCCCGGTGGCGGAACTGTAAGTTGGACAAATCCTTGGGGCGAACACAAATACATCGACAATATTGAAGATAGAGAAGATGGTGGAACGCCAGGATTCTTGCAAGTAATCAAAACCGCTTTAGCTATTCAGCTCAAAGAAGAAATGGGTGTAAACAATATTCTAGCTCGCGAACACGAAATAGTGGACTACGTTTTTGATCAACTAGGAAATGTTGATGGTTTGACTATTTTAGCCAATGAACATCAAGATAGGCTAGGAGTGATTTCGTTTTATATTGACAATTTGCACTACAATTTAGGCGTAAAAATGTTAAACGATAAATTCGGAATTCAAACGCGCGGTGGTTGCAGTTGCGCTGGAACTTATGGGCATTATTTGCTTCACGTTGACCAAGAAACTTCAAACGATTTGGTTTGTCAAATAGCTTCTGGAGATTTGATAAGAAAACCAGGATGGATTAGAATGTCAATTCATCCAACTACAACATCTAGCGAAATTAAGTTTGTATGCGATAGCATAAAATTGTTGGTAGAAAACCACAAAGAATGGGAAAAAGACTACCTTTACAATCCAGCCAATAACGAGTTTACACACAAAGATGCTACCAATTACGAGAAAGAATTAGTATCCAATTGGTTTAGAAAATAAATCGATTTTACACGAATTGCAAAAATTAACAAGAATCAAAATGTGAATAAATCACACCAAAATTCGTGAAATTTCAAGTAAAAATAATTTGTGCAAATTTGTGTAATTTGTGTCTTTCTACTGAAAATGTTCGCGTTTATGTTTCCAACGTTTATGCGTCCATAAGTACAAACTTGGGTTTTCGTATATTTGTTGTTCCACTTTTCGCATAAAATCCTCCGAAATTTTATAATTAGGAACCGAGTTTACATCGTCTGATAGTAATTCTAAAGTTGCTTCGTAATAACCTCTTTTTACTTTAGTTGTTTTTAGGAAAACTACATTCATATCAAATCGTTTTGCTAAAACTTCAGCACCAATATGTATTGGTGTTTCAATGCCTAAAAAAGAGTTCCAATGCAAATTATGTGAACCACGAGGCGTTTGATCACTGGCAAATCCATATAATCCTAAAATCCCATTTTTACTATTTTCTTCTATACACGTTTTGGTTTCTTTGGTCGTAATCAAATAGGCTTTAAATCTAGAACGAATATCACGAACCAATTTGTCAAAATACGAATTGGCTAATTTTTTATAAATTCCGTATCCTTTAAATGTGATATGATGATTTAATGACACGGCCCATTCATAACTAGCATAATGCGCACATAAAAGAGCAATGCTTTTTCCTTTTTTTTCAAATTCGAGATACGATTCTAAATTTATAATTTTATAACGTTTATCAATTTCTTTTCTCGAAATTGTCATTGTTTTTGCCATTTCAAGAAACATATCGCACAAATGAACGTAGGAGTCTTTTTCTATTTGCCATCTTTCAGCTTCAGTTTTGTCTGGAAAAGCTAATATTAAATTCTTACGAACTGTTTTTTTACGATAGCCAATTACATAGTAAACAATATAAAATACTATATCTGAAACGAAATAAAGCACACGAAAAGGCAACATCGAAATGCACCAAAGAATAGGATATATAAGAAGATAAACTAAAAATTGCATCAATTATTTTTTACAAATATAAGGCAAAAGTTAATTTGACTGCCTATTTTAACAAAAGCTAAAGAAACTATTTCTATTTTTACCAATCTTAATTACACCAATTTAATTTATGACAGCAGTACTTCTTTTTATTATAGCAGCCAACGTTATAGTGAGTTTTAAAGGATTTGATAATATTTATTTTTTCAGAAAATACGAATTCCACATTGGAAGTATTCGTGCTGGCGAACAACTTCGTATGCTAACTTCTGCCTTTCTTCACGCCGATATTGCGCATTTGGCTTTTAATATGCTGACTTTGTATTTTTTTGCGCCGACGGTTATCAGTTATTTAGGAAACGCCAATTTTCTTCTAGTCTATTTCGGAAGCCTACTTTTTGGAAGTTTACTAACGTTATTAATGCACAAAAATGATTATAGTTATCGCGCAATCGGAGCTTCTGGAGCAGTAACTGGTGTTTTGTATTCGGCAATTTTGTTTCAGCCAGATATGAGTTTGTACATGTTCTTTATTCCTATTCCCATTCCTGCCTACATTTTCGGAATAGGGTATTTGCTGTATTCTATTTACGGAATGAAAGCTAAGAACGATAACATTGGTCACACAGCGCATTTTGGAGGTGCAATCGGCGGTTATTTGATAACATTGATAAAAGAACCACACATGTTTACCGATAATACGCAAATGGTGCTTCTTTTGGCAATTCCGATTGTAATTCTATTTGTAATGACCAAACTCGGAAAATTATAGTTTTTTTTGGGGGCGTTTCCCGCCGCCGCGGGTCGGGCTTTCCGTTAAAATCTTTTTTATACTTAACGCAATATGTAATTCAAATTTGGCACACATTTTGAAATCACGAATACAAACTAAAATAAATTTAGTATGAAATCGCTACTAAAAAATCGTTTGTGCAAACAAACTCCAATTTAATATAAAAAGCGATTCCATGAGTTGACCTTTAACCAATAAATTTTATAAATATGAAAAAATCAATTCTAATTCTAATCACATTTTTTACAATCATCATGAACGCACAAGAGTGCAAACCACAAATTCCACAAGTAACAGTTTCTGGCGAAGGAAAAATAAGAGTAACTCCAGACCAAGCTTTAATAACTGTTTCAATAGAAACCAAAGGCACAAAAGCTGCTGATGTAAAAAAAGAAAATGACATTGCTGTCGAAAAAGTGTTGCAATTTGTAAAAAGAATGAAATTACCAAAAGAAGATGTGCTTACTCAACGAGTAAATTTATATCCCAATTACGATTATGAAAAAAAGAAACATAATTATTTAGCCAATCAAACAATCGTAATTCTATTAAAAGATTTATCCAAATATGATGAATTATCAGAAGGATTAATAGATAATGGTGTAAACAGAATTGACAATGTAGAATTCAAATCGTCTAAATTAGAACAACTTCAATCTGATGCCCGAAAAGCAGCCATGAAAGATGCTAAACAAAAAGCCGAAGATTACGTTTCTGTTCTAAATCAAAAAATTGGAAAAGCGCTTTTAATCAATGATAATTCTCAAGCTTACTATCCGCAACCAATGTACAAAGGCGCAATGTTGGCAATGGCAGATGGAGTAGGAGCACCAAGAGAAACATTAGCAATAGGCGAAATAGAAATTATTACCAATGTAACCGTAAGTTTTCTGTTGGATTAATTGTAAAACCTCTTGTAAATTTTAAAAGTAGTTTGCGTATTTACATAGACAATAAAAAATCCCCTAAAAAGAATCTCTTTTTAGGGGATTTTATTTTATAAATTTCGCTTTATCGTTTTAATGCGAAATGCGATTTAAAAATTTTATTAATTTGTTCTTCTTGATACTCTACAGTAAACCAGTAATC
>NZ_JBILJG010000056.1:0-2875 GCF_044377315.1 Flavobacterium sp. | reverse complement strand
GATGAAACTGATGAAACTTTCAACGTAGCTATTACAACTACTTACACCGAAACTATAAATATAAACGATACTGCAATAGGTACAATTATTGATAATGACCCTGCTCCAACTATTACTATTGGAGATGCTTCTAATAATGAAGGATCTCCTATTTCATTCCCTATTACTTTAAGTAATCCTTCTTCGCAAGATATTACTATCACTTTCAACTTAACTAACGGAACTGCTGGTAATGATGATTATACTACAACACCTGTAACTATTACTATTCCTGCTGGACAAACTACGGGAACTGTTGTCATACCAACTGCAGATGATGTTGTTGACGAACCTGCTGAAAATTTTACTGTTACTATTGGAATAACTTCTGGTGGACCCGTAGGAGCAACTACTGATACTGCTACTGGAACTATTGTAGATAATGACATAACTCCTATTGTAACTATTACAGGAGCAACTGTTACCGAAGGAAGTCCGGTTACATTTACTGCTACACTTTCTATTGCAAGTTCTTTACCAACAACTATTAATGTTGTGACTAATTCTGGAACAGCTTCTAACAGCGATTTTACTCAAATTAATGCTACGCCAGTTACAACTATTACCATCCCTGCTGGAGCACTTTCTACAACTATTAGTGTGCCAACTATTGATGATGCTATTATTGAGAGTCAAGAACTATTTACTCTTGTGGGAACTATTACTTCTACTAACGTAAATATAGTTGGATCAACAACTACTGGAACTGGTACAATTAATGATAACGAAGATACTTTAGTTATTACCGTTGCTGATGCTTCTGCTACCGAAGGAAATACTATAACTTTCCCTGTTACTCTTAGTAATCCGGTTGCGGTGCCAACTACTTTTACGTTCAATCTTACTAACGGTACGGCTGGTAATTTAGATTACACAACTACGCCTGTTACTATTACAATACCCGCTAATACAACTTCGTCTTCTTTTACTGTACAAACTACAGCTGATACAATTGATGAAACTGATGAAACTTTCAACGTAGCTATTACAACTACTTACACCGAAACTATAAATATAAACGATACTGCAATAGGTACAATTATTGATAATGACCCTGCTCCAACTATTACTATTGGAGATGTAACAATAGATGAAGGAAATATAGCAAATGTACCTGTTACGTTATCTAACCCAAGTTCGGTTGATACTGAAATTACAATTATAACAACAAATGGTACAGCGACTTCTCCAAATGACTACATAGCAATATCAACAACAACAATAACTATTCCTGCTGGACAAACATCTATTTTATTGCAAGTAACTTCAGTTGAAGATGCTATTGATGAATTAAATGAAAATTTAAATGTTGAAGGAACAGTAACTTCTGGAAATACATCAAATGCAAGCGATTTTGGAATAGTAACTATTACAGATGATGACAATGCTCCCATCTTTAGTATTGCTAATGCTTCTGCTAATGAAGGTACTAATGTTATATTTATAGCTACATTATCAAATCCAAGTTATTTACCAACTACAATTTTAGTTTCAACTACATTAAATACTGCAGGTGTTTATCCAGCTTCAAATTCAGATTTTACAACGGTAATTACTACTATTACAATTCCTGCTGGTCAATTAACAGCAACTGTAAGTGTTGCTACAATCAATGATTCTACAGATGAACCAGATGAAACATTCTTACTAAATGGAACTGTAACATCCGAAAATACAAATAATGTAAATGATAGTGCTGTAGGTACAATAATAGATATCGATGGTGTTCCTACGTTTTCAATAGATGATGTAACAATTATAGAAGGAAATGTTGCAATTGTTACTGTTTCTATATCTAATCTAAGTTCAGTTGATACAGTTATAAATATAACAACTTCGAATGGAAGTGCAATAGCACCAGATGATTATACACCATTAACAACTATAGTAATTATTCCTGCTGGACAAACAACTACAACGGTTTCAATTCCAACAGCAAATGACTTAATAGATGAACCTACGGAAGCATTTACTGTCAATGGTAATGTAACTTCTAGTAATACATCTAACTCAAATGATACAGGTATTGTTACAATTACTGATAATAACCCGTTACCTACTTTTACAATTAGTGATGTTACAGTTATTGAAGGTGATTTAGCAACTGTTACAATCTCATTAACAAACCCAAGTTATCTTGATACTGTAATTGACATTTTAACTACAGAAGTTTCAGCTACATCTGCTGAAGATTATATTGAAGTTACGACAACTATAACGATACCTGCCAGTCAAACTACTACTACTATTTTAATAACAACAGTTGAAGATGGAATTAACGAACCATCTGAAATCTTAAATGTCAATGGTACATCAACTTCAGGAAATACTGCAAACAATAATGATTCAGGAACAGTAACAATTACTGATGACGATCCTAAGCCAATTTTTACAGTAAGTGATGTTACCGTAGAGGAAGGTGATATAGCAAATGTTATTGTATCATTATCTGGACAAAGCTCTGTTGATACTGTTATTGCTATTGTGACAACAAATGTTACAGCGACTTCACTAGAAGATTACACAAGTGTTACAACTACAATTACAATACCTACTGGACAATTAACAGCTTCTATTTCTATTCAAACAGCTTCTGATAATATTGATGAGCAAAACGAAACGTTTTCTGTAGATGGAACTGCAACATCTGGTAATACTTCAAATACAAATGATTCAGGTACAGTAACTATAATAGATGACCCAGCTGACACGGCAACTTTCAATGTTGAAGATGTAACTGTGGTTGAAGGAATAACTGCTTTGGTAAACGTTACTTTATCTAATCCAAGTTCGGTTGATACTGTACTAAACATTGTTTCTTCTAACGGAACTGCAA
>NZ_JBILJG010000041.1:0-10009 GCF_044377315.1 Flavobacterium sp. | reverse complement strand
CAGATGCTAGGCGATATTTTTCATTTAAGATTTCCATTGTTAATACATTCGGAAATGTATTTGGCATATCTATAAAAGAAGTAACACCACCAGCAATAGCGGCCTTACTTTCTGTATAAAGGTCGCCTTTATGCGTTAGACCAGGATCACGAAAATGAACTTGTCCGTCTATAATTCCAGGAAATAAATACTTGTCTTTTCCGTCAACTACTTTTACATTTTCATGGTCTATTAGTTGTCCGATTGAATGAATAAAACCATTGTCTATAAGTAAGTCAGCAACGGTTATTTTTCCCTCATTTACTATGCTTATATTTTTAATTAGAATTTTTTCTTTCATTGTAGTTGTCTATATGTTTCTAGTCTTGCTTAACGTTTGATTATAGAAGTATCTAGAAAAAAACCGATAAAAATTTAGTTATTTAACAAACTGAACGTTTGTAGCTTGCAGGAAAGGCTGTTGTACGATTGCTTTTATTTTTGCTCTTGAAATATTTTTAATAATGTTAATGCAAAATTAGGTTCAATTCTGTTAATTCTACCTGTATTTATGTTTATTCCTCCTGAACCAAACTGCGGATTATAACTTACTCCGCCAAATCCTAATCCTGTAAAACTCAAAAATGTTGCAGATTTGTCATCAACTCCTTTGATCCAAAATGTCATTCCGGTAATACCTCCTTTATTTATTTTTAATTCTTCGCCAATTTTCACATCAAACGCTTTATAATTTCCGCTTTGTATTTCGTATTTTTCGCCATTGATTTTAAAATTTTGTTTTTTTAAATCCGCTAAATTTTGATTACCGAAAATATAGACTTTATTTTTTGGTACATATTTATAATTTATGTTAAAAATACTGTCTTCACAAAAATATGCTGTCAAAGTTAATTCCGCAAAATTTTCATCAAGTTTAGTAAAATTTTCAAACCTAAATGCATTTGCACCAATTTTTTGAGCTGCATTTTCTAAATTCTGAAAAATTGAATGAACTTCGTTTAGCTTTCCAGTTGATTTAATTTTCGCAACATTTTTTGAAGTCGTTAAATCAGTTTCTGGAAAAATATAAACGAATATTTTGTCTATAGGTTTTTGAAGCGTGTCATTTTTTTCTATATACTCAATTTTTTGCGAAAATGTTGCGTTTCCGACAATTAGCAAAATTAAAATTAATACTTTTTTCATTTTCATTTTTTCAGTTTTCTGTCGCTGTCGCTTTCAGAAGTGTCGCACAACTAGTATTATTACAGCCATAAATTTCTAATTTACCGCCAACTTCCTAACCGTAGTTTTATTGTTTTTCTCAATATTTATAAAATAAACACCAGCACTTAGATTGGTTTTGTTGAATTCCATCAAATTGTTTTCAGCGTCAACTTGTTGGATTAAGTTTCCTAAAATATCATAGATTTTTATTTTAGAATTAACCAAGTTAGTTCCTTCAATGTTAAACGAACCTTTTGTTGGATTTGGATAAATTTTTAATTCTTCTGAGGCTTCAAAAATTTCATTTGACAATAGAGTATCAACTGAAAAACTATAATCAAAACCGCCACCAAAGTCTGGATTGAATGTTTTTATTACCACATCATTTGCGTCTAATAATTTTACATATCCAGTACCTTGTGCTGTATTTGCCCACCATTGTAAACCATCTTTTCCTGTATCGTTTAATCGTAATCTGTAACAACCATTAGCAATTTGAGGTGCTTGATAGGTATAAGTATAAATAGTGTTTGCAGTTGGAAAAGTCTTGGTATCAACTACATTTCCTTCGGCATCATATAAGGTGTAATTATTTTGATTAGGGCTATTATTAGTTTTTAAGCTAATTTTAAAAGTTGTTGGCAAAACATCAGGAAGCGTTAATGGTGATGACATCATGTTATTGTTTGCATATTGATCTGGACTTTCATTTACCATCATAATTTTGGCATGAAATTTATTTCCAGTAGCTTGTATTGCAGTTGACCATAGTTCATTAAGCGGCAATACTACATCTACATCAGCCATTGAAGCCAAAGTACCTGTCCAAGTAAACGTTTGATGCTCAGAAGCATTGTTTAACCAATATTCTAAATTTATAGAAGTTATAGCATTACTTCCAGTATTTCTAACCGTAATTTTTGGTTTTTCACACATTGGATTCACTCTCGAGAATTCGGCATTGGTATTATTTGGTTGTTTGATAGTAACAATAGCAGCATCTGTAGCAAAGTTAGGCGCGCCATAACCAATAATTTGGTGCGCAACATGATAGCGATAATCACCAGCAGAAACACTCGGATTTGAAGTTGTGTATTTTACTTCCATTGTGGTTCCTGGCGTAACGTGGGGTGTTAAATCTTGTTCTTTTAGTAAGGAGCGTTGCCCAGGACACCAACCTTGACGGTTATAAACCCAAGTTCCACCTTGAGGATAAATTGGATTTTCGGCACATTGTTGTGTAATTCCCCAAGTAAATTTTTGTACATTATTGATTCTTATTCTGTGAGAAACAGCGCCACCATTTTGCGAAAATTCTCCATGAGCTCCATGACCAGTAATAGAAGATTTTAATTTGAATGAAGTCGCCTCTGCACTAAAAGGGAAATTATTTGGTACAATTGCTGTTCCTGCAATAATTCCGTTTATTGGTAAATCTCCCGTTCTGTTTGTTCCTTGCCAAAGTTGTTCGTATTGTACAATGTTTCTTGGCGGTGTTCCAACAATGAACAAGAATTCTAAATCCATTTCTTCTTGTCTTTCACCGCCTAGCGACAACAAAACTCTTTTTTTTCCACGAAGAATTTTTTCATAATCAGACATATCAAAATACCAAGATTTACCATTCATTCCTAAATCTAGTCCTATTCCGTATGGTGTAACAAAAGAAACCAATTCATTATAAAAAGGAAATCTTTTAAAATAAGTTAAATCAGAAATTGAGATAGTTCCTTGAGAAGTGACTGGAAGTGTTGACAAAACGGTTCCTGTATCTCCATTATAAACATTTTCAGGAGTTGCATCAAAATAATCGCTTGTTGAAAGTAAATTTACTCCATCATTTTGCATAGGTGAAACGCCTTCATTTGATGTAATTGAATAATTACGAACCGTTCTAGCAATTTTTGGATGAGAATATCTTTCTACAACATTGGTAACAGTCAAATCATAAGTTCCTTTGTGAAAAATGATTTTCGGAACCGCATTAGATTCGGTGAAAGTGGTTGTTAGTTGATTGCCTCTTTCATAATCCCATTTTAAATTTTCGCCTGTTGATGTGATATTGTTTTTTGAATCTGTTATTACCTGACCATTTTGTTCGTCAAATTTGTAATAAGCTACTAAACTTGCATAATTTGGGTGAGTGGCATCAATTGTTTTGTTTTTCCAATCGATAATGGTTTGAACTGCTAATTCTGAATTCCAAATAGATAATTCTTTTATTTTTCCTTTGTAATCGCTGTTGGTTTCAACTGGAATTTTACCCAGAATTAAATTCATAATACTAATTACTTTGGTTTTTCCAGTTCCGCTATGCCATAAAGTTCCGTTTAGGTAAATATTCATGTTTCCTGTTAAGGCATTTTTAGTAAATGTCCAATGGTTCCAAACACCTGCGATTTCACTAAAAGTATGTGTTTTTTGAATTCTATCAAATGAATTAGAAACATTTCCGCAGTCAAAATAGATATTTCCTTCCCAAGGTAAATGAAGATTTAACTGTCTTTTGTTGATGTCATTATCAGACGAACCATATAAAATACTGTTTCGAGAAGGCATTAAATCGGCATCGCCTTTTGCCCAAAATGAAATAGAAATTTCATTGTTGATTGAACTTAAAAACTGATTGTTTAATTCTACTAATCCTGAATAAGATAAATCAGCAGAATATGTGTTACTTGCCGTTATAGTTCGCAAATCACTTGAAGTATAACCTTGAAATTCTATAGTTGTGCCATTTACAGCATTTGAAAAAGAAATATCTAGTAAAACACTACTTGTTCCATCCCAATTAAAAGGGGTGTAAAATTGAATCACATTGTCACCATTTACAAACGAATAATCTCTAAAAAAGACTTCAGTTAATCCCGTAAAATCAGCATTTTTAGCTTGTAAAGTTGTCAACGAAGAATTTTTCATTTGAACTCTGAAAAACTTTGCCAATCCACCACTATTTGTGACATTTAAAGTAATTGCGTTTATATTTCCAGGAGTTAATCCCGATACCGAAAGTTCTGCTGCTGTTAATAAAACCTGACTTCTACCCGTTTTTAGATTTGTTTTTAAAAGATTAGAAATTGATAGCGTATTAGTTCCAACATTGTGAAATGTAACTGAACTACTCGAGTTTACAGCAACATTTTTTTGAGTAAAATCATAATGATTATACGTTTGTTGTGTTGTGTATGGATATGATGTTCCAGTAAAATTAGAAACTACATAATCTTTTTGAATACTAGGCACTTTTTCTACTTTTGAAGAATCGGCTACATACGTATTGCATGAATAATCCCATTCGCCACAACCTAAATTTCTATCGGTTCCAGTAGAAACCAATCCATCTTTACAGCGCATACTGTATTTAAGAATAATTTTTTCAAAAGTTAAGCCAGAATTACTTGGAAATTGAATCAATGTATCTCGCGACAAACTGTTATAAGTAAAAGCTTTGACTTTGATGGTGTCGCCAATATTTTGCGCGTTTGTAAAATTGAAAAACAAGGCTGTAATTGCTATTAGTAGTAGTTTTTTCATCAAAATATAGTTTAGTGTTGTTTTATAGATTTCAAATATAATTAAAATCTGTTGAATTTTTTAAAAAAAATAACCCTAAACTAATTGTAATAGAGTAGGGTTATGATGATTTTATTTGGAATAAACTTATTTCTCAATTTCTTTTAGCGAATCCATTTTTTTGTGTGCTAAGAAGCCTTTTAGATCTTCAAAGTGTTCTTTTACGCGTTTATTTCCAAATTCAAAAACTTTTGTGGCTAGTCCATCAAGGAAATCTCTATCGTGAGAAACTAGTATTAACGTTCCGTCAAAATCGCGCAATGCATCTTTTATGATGTCTTTGGTTTTCATGTCTAAATGGTTAGAAGGCTCATCTAGAATAAGTAAATTGACTGGTTCAAGCAATAATTTAATCATAGCCAAACGCGTTTTTTCACCACCAGATAAAACTTTTACTTTCTTCTGAATATCATCACCTTGAAACATAAAAGCACCTAAAATATTTTTGATTTGCGTACGAATATCACCAACGGCAATTCTATCTATAGTTTCAAAAATAGTAGCATTTTCGTCTAATAAAGCAGCTTGATTTTGAGCAAAATAACCAATTTGAGCATTGTGACCAATTTCTACACTTCCACTGTTAATTTCAATTTCTTTCATGATGGCTTTTATCATGGTAGATTTTCCTTCCCCATTTTTACCAACAAAAGCTACTTTTTGACCTCTTTCGATAACGATATTGGCATCTTTAAAAATCACATTATCGCCATAACTTTTGCACAAATCTTTAACCACAACAGGATATTGACCTGAACGAACCGATGGTGGAAATTTCAATTTTAAGGCAGAATTATCAACTTCATCAACTTCAATAGGAACAATTTTTTCTAACATTCGCACTCTTGATTGAACGGCATCAGTTTTAGAAAAAGTTCCTCTAAAACGTTCAATAAAAGCTTGATTATCGGCAATGAATTTTTGTTGCTCATCATACGCTTTTTGTTGATGAATTCTTCTGTCTTTTCGTAACTCTAAATAGTGCGAATATTTGGCTTTGTAGTCATAAATTCGTCCCATTGTAACCTCGATAGTTCTGTTGGTAATATTGTCAACAAATGCTCTATCGTGCGAAATTACCATTACTGCTTTGGCTTGGCTAATCAAAAACTCTTCTAACCACTGAATACTATCCATATCCAAATGGTTTGTTGGCTCATCTAGCAAAATCAAATCGGGTTTTGTCAATAGAATTTTGGCTAATTCAATGCGCATTCTCCATCCACCTGAAAATTCTTTGGTTGGTCTGTTAAAATCTTCTCTTTCAAATCCTAAACCTTTTAAGATTTTCTCAACTTCAGCTTCATAATTTACTTCTTCGATAGAGTAATATTTCTCGCTTAATTCAGAAACACGCTCAATCAATTTCATATAAGCATCACTATCATAATCGGTACGAATAGTCAATTGTTCGTTGATTTCGTCCATTTCCTTTTTCATATTCAAGACCGAAGCAAAGGCTTTAGACGTTTCTTCTAAAACCGTGCAATTGTCTTCTGTCAATAAATGTTGAGGTAAGTAGGCAATTACAGCATCGCTTGGAGCTGAGATGTTACCACGAGTAGGTTTATTTGCACCCGCTACAATTTTTAATAAAGTAGATTTTCCTGCGCCATTTTTACCCATTAGGGCAATTTTATCGGTCTCATTTATTGCGAAAGTTACTTCGCTAAAAAGCGTTGTGCCACCAAATTCAACGGCAATATCGTTTACTGTAATCATTTTTGAGTATAGAAGTTTATGAGTTTAGAAGTTTAGAAGTTTAGATTCTAAACGATTTTAAAAAGGTGCAAATATAGATTTTTTAATTAATTTAGTCTGGCACAAAATAATCCAAATCATTTTGAGTGGGAACAATATAAATACGTTCCCATTTAGCACCTTCAATAAGTTTCCATGAATGGCCTTCGCCTTCAATATCTTTTGCAATGAGAATAACTCCGGGTTCAATAATAAAACTGTTTCCTTCGGAAGTTGTAAACTCTAATTTACCTTTTAGAGTTACTACAAATTGCTCTCTTGGTGCTGTATGTTGTTCTTGTTGCCAAGGTTCTATTTTGGTTTGAATATTGAAATAATTTACCTCAATTTTATGATATTCTGGTAAAGAGCCCAGTTCAAAATAGGAATTTCCTAAAACATCATTTAGTAATCGAATTGCTTTCATATACTAAATTACAAACTCAACCTAAATTCCTCAATAATAGGACTTGCTTTGCCATAATCGACTTCTTGTATAAAAAGCTCTATTGGTTTTTGGTTGTTGATGCTAGGGAGTACATTAGCTTGGTTGTTATTTCTTATAACAGTAGTAATGCCAATTGCCTCGATTTTTTCTTGTAACGAAAGTGCCAAAATTTCTTCTCCCGAAAATAGTTTTATTAAGCCCATGTTTTTTTTGGTAAAGATAGGGAGAATGTTTTATAGTATTGAGTAAAATCAGGTAAGCTTTAACTTTAGCTTCAATAATTTCACGATATTCTTTTTTCAAGGAAATGTCATGTTCTATAAATACGTTGACTATTTTTAGGCTATCAATTAATTCAAAAATATGGATTTATAATCTGAATATTGATGACTTTTTTTTAAAAAATTCCCTACGGATTTTAAAATTTTATGCCAACCTCAGACTGTGAAAAAACATCACAATCTTTGCACCAAATATAGTAAAATAGTTGTAAGAAAGTTATAGTTTTTTTATCTTTAACCGAGTACGTGACCAGTACGCTCGGTGGTGTACTCATGATTTTTAATTTGTTTTTTTGGTATTCGTGAATGTAAACATTTGAGAGGCGCACTCCGTCAGTTTCTGGCGGAGCCGTCTACTCGATTAGCCAACGTTTAAACTACCCAAAGTATAATTGACTTGTAATATTTCCATTCATTTCCATATTTTATATAAACCTCTAGAGTTGCACATGCTGATATACTATTATAGATTTCTTCTTTATAAATAATCGCCGTTTCATGGTTTTTGTCAAAAAGAGGAATTGAAAGGCTACAAAATTCTTTATGAGGATTTTTTGCAAATTTTATTTTAGTCTGTTTTATTTCCCATTTTTCACCAACTTGATTTTCAAACTGCTGTTGCAAATATTCAATATCAGAATCAATAAATGAATCTGATACATTTTTTAAAGTATCTTGCTTATCGGACTCAATTATATTTTTTAATAATTCAAAAGCAGTTTCCTTATTATAAGCTATTTTTTTCCAATTGATAATTTCACTTTTGATTTTATGTGATGAAAATTTATCTCTAAAATTACTTTTAATATTGTCAATTTCACAAAATAATATTTTCTGTATTTCAGCATCAGAAATCAATGAACTGTACGTTTGAGAATTGACTTTTTGAGACAATCCTAAAAGGAAAAATATTATTATTAGCAGGTTTTTCATAAATGTTGGCTAACCTCAGACTGTGAAAAAACATCACAATCTTTGCACCAAATATAGTAAAATAGTTGTAAGAAAGTTATAGTTTTTTTATCTTTAACCGAGTACGTGACCCGTACGCTCGGTGGTGTACTCATGATTTTTAATTTGTTTTTTTGGTATTCGTGAATGTAAACATTTGAAAGGCGCACTCCGTCAGTTTCTGGCGGAGCCGTCTACTCGATTGGCGGGCGTAACAATATTTAGTCATAATGATGTCTACACTTTACGATTTGGATTTCATCATCCACAAATCTGTAAATTAGTCTATGTTCATCATCAATTCTTCTTGACCAAAATCCAGCATATTTGTGTTTCAACGGTTCTGGTTTTCCTATTCCTTCAAACGGAGTTCTTGAGATGTCTTTCAATAAATCATTTATTTTCTTGACTTTCTTTTTATCAATTTTTTGCCAATACAAATAATCTTCCCAAGATTCATCTACAAATACATATTTCATGTTATTCTTCGATTAAATCTTTAGTAAATGATTTTCCCTTTTTAAGCTTATCAATTGCTGAGTCTAATCGCTTTTCATTAGTTCGAGAAGACAATTCATAATTAGTTGCCATCAACGAATTGTACTCATCAAGTGACATTATAACAATACCGGAATCTTTTCCTCGATTGATAACAAGTGTTTCGAAATTTTTGGCAACTTTATCGAGATAAGACTTAATGTCTTTTCTGAAATCTGAAATATTTGCTACTACCATGATTTTTAAATTTTGTACAAATATATGTACATTATTTAGATTTCAATGTTTACGGATGTTAAATTATGACTGCTAACCTCAGACTGTGAAAAAACATCACAATCTTTGCACTAAATATACTAAAATAGTTGTAAGAAAGTTATAGTTTTTTTATCTTTAACCAAGCACGTGACCTTACGCTCGGTGGTGTACTCATGATTTTTAATTTGTTTTTTTGGTATTCGTGAATGTAAACATTTGAGAGGCGCACTCCGTCAGTTTCTGGCCGAGCCGTCTACTCGATTAAGGGCTGGCTTATTCCTTGATTACTTTAAATGTCTGTTTCACGTTTTCTCCTACATTGAATAAATAAATACCTGCCGATAAATTCCCCAACTCAACGCTAGTGTTTTCAGCATTTATTGTTCCTGATAAAACTACTTTACCTGTGTTGTCATAAATAGTGAAAACAGTGCCAATAAGTTTGGCATCAGCTTTTACATTGACTAAACTTTGGGCAGGGTTAGGGTAAACTGTAAATGATTTTTCATTTACAGTTTCATTAATACCCACACTGATGCCATTAAACTTTACCAAAAAAGCATCATTGTAAGAGCTGCCAACACCCCCATCAACAGTTTGATGCGCGCCTGCTGTTGCTATACCCGAATTAGATTGTGTATGTCCCGTTATATAAATATTGCCTGAGGCATCGGTAGCACATGAACTTGCTATATCTATATCTCCTCCACCGTAATAAGTGCCCGATTGCCTTACTCCGTTTAAATCAAACTGTACTAAATAGACGTCACTAGGGCCAGATATAACAATTTTAACTGCCCCTGCTGTGGCTATACCAGTGCTAGATTGAGTCCAACCCGTCATGTAAATATTGCCAAAGGCATCGATAGTGCAGGAATTTCCTGAATCACCTAAACTGCCCCCATAATAAGTTCCCCATTGCCTAAAACCGTTTGAATCAAACTTTACTAAGAAAGCGTCATTGTATCCACCACCATAAGCACTTTGATGGGACCCTGGTGTAGCTATGCCCGATGCAGCCATTTGTTGCTGTGCCTGTCCAGTCATATAAACA
>NZ_JBILJG010000028.1:0-39993 GCF_044377315.1 Flavobacterium sp. | reverse complement strand
AGTTCTAAAATTAGTAATATCAGGGCTGTTTCTAATTTTAAAAGTTTCTCCACCTACAATAAGTCTTGATTTGCTAAAAGCAACATAACTCATTTTCACACCACTATAAATTCTAAAAAACCGGTGATTTTCAGGTGTAGAGTTTCGCCATCTTAATTCAATAGGAACATCTAAAGTTGCCAGTTCAAGTTTGTTTTTATCGAAGTCTGATGGGCTTATTACTGAATAAATTATTTCAGAGGCTGGTTTGGTAACAACCAAATTGTGGACAAATTTATTATACGAAGCGCCTAATCCTGCAGCAATTGCAATAGTTCTTGACTTATTTATAGGCATATCTCTAAGAAAACCTGCTGAAAATCCAGCCGAAAGTTTGGTCACTGAATAACTTTGCGGTTTGGTTTGCATCATGCTAAATGACATGCTAGCATAAAATTGATCTTCACGGTAAAGAGAATCAACTTTGGCAACCTTCTTTTCTGTTTCAATTTCTTGCGAAAAAGTAGTAAAAACAGAAAAACAAAAAAGTAATTTGATAAGTAATCTCATAATAGAATTTTCTGCAATAAAAATACAAAAAAAAGACAATCAAATCAGTTGACTTAAGATTTTAATGTATTTTAGAATGGTAGCTTTAATTGAAAATCTTTTGATTTTTTTAAAAGGTTTTTAAATGCTAGTTCAGCAGAGTCAAAGTAAGGGATTCGAACAAAATCTTTACTTAATTTTTTCTAAAAATTTAAAAAAATAAAATTAGCAGAGAGGAAGGGATTCGAACCCTCGATATGTTACCATATACACGCTTTCCAAGCGTGCGCCTTCAGCCACTCGGCCACCTCTCTAAAATTGTGGTGCAAATAACCGTAAAAAATAGGAATAATACAATCTTTAATTCATTTCTCCACGCAAAGAAGTTTCAAAGATGGTTTTGAAAACATTGGAAGTCACATTTTGTCCTAATAAATACATCAATTTAGTTATAGCAGCTTCGGTAGTAATGTCTTTTCCCGAAATTACTCCAATCTTTTTGAGTTGAGTACTAGTTTCATATTGCCCCATATTTACGCTTCCGCCAGAGCATTGCGTTACGTTAACAATGTGTAAACCGCTTTTGATAGCTTTTTTCAGAATTTGAATAAACCAATCTTCTGTTGGCGCGTTGCCCGAACCATAAGTTTCTAAAACAATTCCTTTCAAATTGGGAGTAGCAATAATTGAATTTAAAATGGTTTCATTTATACCAGGAAACATTTTGATTACCATCACATTATCATCTAATTTCTTGTGAACTACAAATTTTTTGGAAGATTTTGGTAATAATAAAGTTGAATTCACTTTTAAATGAACTCCAGATTCTGCCAGTTCGGTATAATTTGGAGAAGTAAATGCATTGAAATGTTCTGCATTTATCTTGGTTGTTCGGTTACCACGGTATAATTTGTATTCAAAATAAAGGCAAACTTCTTGAATAACAGGTTTTCCTTTTTGTTGCAAAGAAGCGATTTGAATGGCTGTAATTAAATTTTCTTTGGCATCGGTTCTTAAGTCGCCAATGGGTAATTGTGAACCAGTAAAAACTACAGGCTTCGATAAATTTTCGAGCATAAAACTCAATGCTGATGCTGAATAAGACATTGTATCTGAACCATGTAAAACTATAAAGCCGTCATATTTTGAATAATTTTCTTCAATTATAGAAGCCATCGTAATCCATTTTTCAGGATTCATGTTGGATGAATCTATAGGTTTTTCAAACGAAATGGTTTGGATTGTGCAATCTAACTGCTTTATTTCAGGTATTTTTTGGAGTAATTTTTTAAAATTGAAAGCTTTCAAAGCACCCGTTTCAAAATCTTTCATCATACCAATGGTTCCACCAGTATAAATTAATAATATGTTTGGCTTAGTAAGCATTTTCGTATTTAGACTTATTTACAACAGGATTTGCATACATATTTAAGAAACTTTCGACTATCATTTCGTTAGAAACATCAATCTTCATTTCTAATCTTCTTTCAAATAATGATTTTTCGTTTTCCGTATAATGATTGCTATAAGTATTAGTTTTATATAGCAAATCATAGGCTATATAATTGGTTGGCCACAATTTATAAGATTGTAAAATAGAATTGTCAATTGCTTGAGCAATAGCTTGAACTTGCTTGTTTGTATTGTCATTTTCAGCAGCAATTATATCTAACTCTTTGTCTAATACATTGCCAACATGAATGTGAATGCGTTTTTTTTGTCCAATAATTCCACTAAGTAAGTTTACAAAATCTTCATTTTTTTCTTTTACATATATTTCATCCTTTGCTTCTGCCATAAGTTGTGGCATTTTCAAGGCATCAGTTGGGTCATATTCATAAGAAATAGAGACTGGAACCACTTTTAGTTTTTTGAAATACTGCATCAACTCTTTTTCATCAGAACCCATTCCAAGCATTTTTAATACACCAGAATGTGTTGCATCATTTCCGTCTTTTGTTCTTCCTTCGCGTTGGGCTATCCAAACCGAACGATTTTCACGCAACAATAATTGCCCGATATATTCCGACATTAGTTTTGAGCTTTGAAGTAATTCTCTTGGTGACAAACCTCTTTGGACTAAAAAATTTCGATTCAATTTTGCCAGCGTATTCATGAAATCTCTTTTTACCAGATTATCACCAATAGCAGAAGCGGTCATTACCAAACCATAATCAAATAAACATGAGTTTAATAATGAAGTGTCTAAAATAATATCGCGGTGATTTGAAATAAAGAGATAAGAAGTGTTTTTTTCTAATTTTTCAAAACCAGAAGTTGACAAACCTTCAGATGATTTTTGCAACACTTTTTGAATGGCTTGGTAAATAAAATTACACTGAAAGTCGCGGATAGAATGTGTTTTACGCAATTGTTCTTTCCAAACATTATCTGCTACATCAGGAAATGTAAAATTCATTACTGCCTTAAGCATCGGATGATTGAGTGAGGCGCAAATGGCAGCATTTACTTCGGCATCATAAAACGGTCGAATAGAATCGAATTTCTGCATTTTGATAAAAATTAGTAGAACAAAAGAACAAAATTTTTCTCAATTATTGCTTAAATAAATTATTAAATCCCAAAAACTGCTTTTGAATTTTCAGTTGTAATTTGAGCGATTTCTTCAATAGGAAGATTGTAAATTTCTGCTAATTTCTGAGCAACAAGTTTCACATAACCGCTTTCATTGCGTTTGCCACGATAAGGAACAGGTGCTAAGTAAGGCGAATCGGTTTCGAGAACAATATGTTTTAAGTCTATTTGATTTAAAAACTGATCAATTTTTCCATTTTTGAAAGTTGCTACACCACCAATTCCTAGTTTCATTCCAAGTGAAATGGCTTTTTCTGCTTGAGCTAAATCGCCTGTAAAACAATGAAAAATACCAAATAAATCGGCTGCTTTTTCGCTTTCTAAAACTTCAAAAGTTTCATCAAAAGCATCACGACAATGAATATTGATGCCCAAATTGTATTTCTTAGCTAATTGTATTTGATGTTGAAAAGCATGTTGTTGTAGTTTCAAAAAAGATTTATCCCAAAACAAGTCAATTCCGATTTCACCAATTGCTTGAAATTTTCTTTTGGATAATTCGGTTTCTACATGCGCTAATTCTTCAAGATAATTTTCTTTTACATAAGTAGGATGGAGGCCCATCATCAAAAAAATATTTTCAGGAAATTGCTTTTCTAATTCATACATTTTTTGTGTATAATTAGAATCAATCGACGGAACAAAAAATCTTGAAACACCAGCATCAATAGCTCGTTGAATCATTTCGTTTCTATCTTGATCAAATTCTTCTGAATAAAGATGTGTGTGCGTATCGGTAAATAGAGGTTTCAAGTTTATTTTTGTTTCAAGTTTCAAATTGCAAAAATAGCGAAAGAAAAAGTGTTTATTACAGTTATAAATTATTTAACACAAAAGTCACAAAAGAAATGAAAACTATCTATGTGACTTTTATGTTAACTATTTTTTTTGCAACTAATCCAACTCATCTAATAATTTTTCGGCTTTTGCATAATCTTCGGCATCTTCTGGAATTTGTTTTAAGAATTCTTTGGTTTCTTCATATTTCTTTTGCTTCAAATTAGACAAAGCCAAATACCAAGTTGATTTGTCTTTATAGATTGAAGTTCCTGATTTTAGATTGCTAAAGATAGCTTCACTTTCGGTAAATTTATCGACTTCTAGCAATGAAATAGCGTAATAAAATTCAATTTCAGGTCTTTTATGCGATTTTAAAACAATCTCAAAATTGGTTATTGCTTCAGAATAATTCGTAGCATTAAAAGCATCTTGCGCCAACTTCAAGCTTTCAATAACATCGCCACGTTCAGTAAAGTAGGCTTCTTCATGCTGGTTATAATCATTGTAATTCGGCATACTATTCTGCATCATAAACCAAGTACCAATGACCAAAACTATTGAAGCAGCGATAGCAAAATAATATGGTTTGAAGCTGATAACTTTAGTTTCGGATTTTTTGTTTTCTGTGAAGTTTGATTTAGAAATGGTTTCCAAATTCTTTTTAAAATCTATTGTTTTTGAATCAAATTTATTTTCTAGATAATTTGTCCAATTTTGATAAATTCTAAACTTTTCGCGAATAGAAGCATCGTTTTGAAGTTGATTTTCAAAGTCAATTTTATCTTTTTCACTCAATTGATTGGTGAGATAATTTTCGAATACTATATAAAGTTCTTCGTTCATGACATTAGTAATTTATAGATTTGTATCTGGCTGATTGTTGAATCATTTCGGTTAATTGACCCGTGCAAATTGATTTTTTCTTACGCACATAGCCATAAGTTACATTCAATTTTTCGGCCACTTCTTCCATTGTTTTGGTTACAAAACTCAGCTTGAGCACTTCTTGACATTTTTCGCCCAGTTTTTGAAACATTTCGTCAAATAGTGATTGTTTTTCATCAAAAACTTCGGTTTGGAGTGTCATTTCTTGCACCGATTCATCAGTAGATACATTTTCATCTTGTAATGTTACCTCTTTATTGGAGGATTTTTTCAATTCGTTAAGCCAACGCCTTTTGCAAAGCAGAAAAAAATAAGCATCAAAAGGACAAGTCAATTGCAAACCATTCGTTTTTGCCTGATTGTAAATAGTTATTAATACTTCTTGGATTACATCTTGGGCATCATCGTCGTTTCCGCTATTGGTTCGGATATAGTTTTTGACTTTGGGTACAAATTTTTTGTAGATACTGTCAATAATACTTGAATTGTTCTGTAACAATCCGTCAATGTATAGTTGATCTGGGTGCGCATTTTTTTCTGACATAACCACTTTATTTAGTGGCTAATGTAAAAAAAATAAAATTAATGGGTTGACAAACTTATTTTCTAGTTGATATAGACATATAGAATAAATTATTTAGTTAAACAACCTACATTTTTTTCAGTTTTTAAAACAACAAAATATAGTTTCTCGACTATAAATAAATTTTGAACTACAAACAACCTTTGTAAAATAAAAGGCGTAACCCGAAAAGCCAGTAGAGTAGGGGAAATTTAATATTTAGTATTATGAAAAAAATTATTTTAATGTTACTCGTAACATTTACAAGTTTCGGTCAAAATGTGCCATGTAGCACTTTTAATGGCACGTCTATGCAAAATTGGACAAATGTATTGTCAACTTCAACAATTTCAACTTTTAACTCTTTAGACAATTCTAGTTTTTTAATGGTTAGTGATGGTAGTGGAGCAAGTTGGATTGAAAATAAAGTGGATTATCAGAATCTAGGACAAAGATTTGGAGATGGAGATCATTGTTTGTGTTTTGATTATAAAATATATAATGATGGTGTACAAGGAAGTTCAGTTCCAATAAATATTAGATTACATTTATTTGATAGTTCTGGAAACTCAATTTATTTTGAAACATATGCAACCTATACAGAAAATGATGATTGGATAAAAATATGTGCGCCTATTGGATTTTGTGATGCTGGAGGGAATTTGCCTTCAAATGCGCAAGGAACATGGAAAATGCCTGTTGGGCAAGATTGCAGTTATTTTAATGCTATAATGAATAATAGCAGTGCAGTTAAATTTTGGATAGATATTGCTGGTTCTTCTGCCCAATTGGAAAGAGTTGGAATAGATAATATTTGCGTAACCTCTGGTTGTGGAGAAGTGAATAACGATGGAGCATACTGCTGCGAAGGTGATAACCTTGTACAAAACGGAAACTTTGAGAATGGAAACACAGGTTTTACTTCAGCATACTCGTATCAAACAAGTGTTGCTCCAAACTCAGTTGTGCCAGGACAATATAGTATTGTAAATTCTTCTGAAGCGGCAACAATTAGCCCGCAATGGCAAGTTCAAGACCATACTTTTTGTGTAAATGGGAGCAATTCTGACTTTATGGTTGTAAATGGTCGAACACAACAAGCACCAGGGACAACATCTGTTATTTATGAAAGTACGGTAACACTTGATCCTGAAAAAGAACATAAACTTTGTTTAAACTTGAAAAATTTACCTCAATGTACTTTTGATATAATTCCAAGAGTTAGAATAGAATTGAAAAATGCAACCTTTACAGATGGTTATAATGGAAATTGGTTTCCAGTAAATACAACAGCCGATTTGTGCGATTGGTTAAATATTAATGCTTGTTTTAGACTGAACGGTGATACTCAATCTGTAACTATTAGAGTTTATCTTGCAGAAGACGGCATGGGTGATGGAAATGACTTAGCACTTGATGATATTTCAATTCAAGAAAAATTAGAACAAGATAGTTATATTACCGTTGAGCATGTTGGGGCGTCTAATCAAATTACGGCTTCAATAAATGATCTTACTAGTGCTGATGATGCCCTTTTAACTACTGGAGATTG
This sequence comes from Flavobacterium sp., assembly GCF_044377315.1. Classification (GTDB taxonomy): domain Bacteria; phylum Bacteroidota; class Bacteroidia; order Flavobacteriales; family Flavobacteriaceae; genus Flavobacterium. The sequence continues at coordinate 33,091 of NZ_JBILJG010000028.1, read as the reverse complement.
TCAATTAGAACAAAAATACTACTGGTTTGTTTATGAGGTTTCTAGTTATCCGTTAACAGGGCCATTGGCAAATATTACTACAGGAACATTTGCATGGTCAAGTAATTTACTTGGATGGAATAGTCAAACATCAGCTGCGGTAAGTCCAACTTGGGGATTAACTACAATGTTTCCATCATATACATTTGACGACAATAAATTATATGCTATTGGTTTATATATTCCAGCTTGTTGCAACAGTTGTTATGATGAAAAATGGACCTATCAATTGACTTTTAATTTTAGAGGCGGAGAAGGTTTTATCTTAACACACGATATGAAAGAAGAAATCAAAGCTTTGTTCAAAATGGGAGAAGGAATAACTCCTAATAATGGAGTTTTAGAATCAACATCTAATCTTAAAATTCATCCAAATCCATCGTCATCAATATTCAATTTAGATTTTAAAGAACCAACTTCAGGCGAAATTAATGTAATTGATAGTAACGGAAGAACATTGTTTTCGCAAGATATTTTAGAACAAAATAGTTTTGAATTAAATCTTGAAAATCAATCTAGTGGAATGTATTTTGTAAAAATAAAATCAGTATCTGGAGAATATTCAGAAAAGATTATAAAAAAATAAATCTTATATAAATAGGTTGAAAAACCGAGTTCTTTAAAAAGAATTCGGTTTTTTATGTTTTAACGGGTAACAAATCGGGAAGTCAGTTTATATAAGGGTGTAATCAATCTTTAAATGAGTTACAATTTAAAGTTTTAAATTTTTTTTCAAAACAAGGGTAACAAATAAAAACAAGAATTGATATAACAATAGAAATCAAAATTAATAACAATTAAAAAATTAGAAATCATGAGAACAAATTTAAAAAACATCGGATTAGTAGTAATGGCAACTTTAGCACTTGCAAGCTGTAACAATGATGACAACAACCAAATTATTGAAACACCAAAAACTCCAACTGCAGCTGCTTTTGGAGGATTGAGAGAAGATGCACTCGATGCTATCAAACAAGAATTTACAATCACAGCCGAAAACGGATTGACCACTTTAACATCTGCAAAAGGCGTTGAGATTAACATAAACGGAGCTTGTTTAACCAAAAACGGAAATCCAGTTACAGGCGTTGTAGATATTGATTATATTGAAGTTTTTGATGGCGGAACCATGTTAGCAACTGACAAAACCACTATGGGGCAACAACCAGATGGAAGTATGGCACTAATTATTTCAGGAGGAGAATTTTTCATAGAAGCAACACAAGCCGGCGTTCCGTTAGCGATAACATGTCCTATGCAACTTAAAATCCCTGCCAATTTAACAGGAGGACTTCAAAACAATATGTTATTATGGAATGGGAATATTGACGAAGACGGAAATCTAGATTGGATAAGACAAGACCAAAACCCTAATGGTCAAGGGGGTGTTTTTGGAGAAGGAACAGGTGGAACTGCTGCTTATTACGCTTTTGTAAGCGATTTTGGATGGACAAATGTAGATAAATTTTATAACGACCCAAGACCTAAAACAACTATTCAAGCAACAGTTCCGTCAGGTTACGATTTTGAAAACAGTGCTATCTATTTGCACTATGATGGAGAAGGAAGTGCTTTAGCAAAATTGGACACTTATAATGCAGGCGTTTTTAGCGAACATTATGGTCAAATTCCAATCGGACTTGCTTGTCATATCATATTTGTAACAGAAGATAATGGAAACTGGAGATATGCTATAAAAGCAGCTACAATTACAGCAGGTGCAACCTACAACTTCACTTTAGCAGAAACAACAGTAGGAACCGAAGCCCAAATGAAAGCAGCAATAAATGCATTACCATAAAAATAAATTTGATTTGTTAGGTTAGTTTTGTTAGAAAAGCGGTGAAATTACTTCATCGCTTTTTTTGTATAAAGTATTGATTGTTATAAAAAAACCGTTGAATAACGGTAGTAAAAAGGGTTGTTTAACCCAAGATATATTTTGTTACAAAACCCAACTTTGTATCACTAAAAAGGCGTAACCCGAAAAGCCAAACCAAGAGTAGGGAAAATCAAAAATTATATTATTATGAAAAAATTAAACATTTTTTTAGTTTTTGTTATTGCAACATTTACTTCAATGCAAATATTTGCACAAAGTACAACTTCAACGGTATGTTTACCCGCGAGTCAAGACACGCAGATTCATGAATTTGCTCCAACTACAAATTATGGCACAAATCCTGTGATTAGAGCTAGTAGACATACCTATAATGATGCAGGTGGTTCAGGTTTTTATACTACAAAAGTTTTAACCCAGTTTGATATATCTACTTTGCCTGTTGGAGTAACTATCAGTTCTGCAATTATGAAATTACATGTTGATGCTACAGATGTAGTTTATAATAAACATTATGATTTAGGTGGAGCTGGAAATGGAGCCACAATTGAACCAGTTGGAACTGCCTGGAATGAAAGTAGCGTTACTTGGACAACGGCCCCTAGTGTTTTACCAAGTGCTGTTACTATACCTTCATTAGGTAACGGCTCAACAGCCGATGTAATTGTTGATGTTACTACAATGGTACAAAATATGATTATAACAGGAATTAATAACGGCTTTCAGATTAGTTTGACAGACAATACTGATTATTACCATGGTTTGGTTATGGGGTCAAAGGAAAACACAAGTGCTGGAGGAATTTATAAGCCAGAATTGTGTGTAACATATTCATTACCTTGCGATGAATGGTCATTATGCGGAAATACAACAACTGCGACCGATTTCTTGGGAACAATAAACAATCAACCATTAAATTTTAAAACAAATAATACTCAAAGAATGACTCTTGATTATGCAGGAAGACTTAGTATTAGTAATGCAGGAATATCAACATATCAGAAACTTTATGTTGAAACTGCTGCTCAAAATGATGGTATTCAAGTTAATCAAACGGGAACAACTGCTGCTACATTAGATTTGAATGCGAGTGGTGGAGCAGGAAAAAGATGGGCATTACATTCTACTGGAAGCGGAAACAGTCAAGGCGCAGGTCATCTTTTATTTTGGGATTGGACTACCAATCAAGAAAGAATGCGAATTAATGAAGATGGCAAAGTTAGAATTGGAAACATGGCAAATTTACCAAGTGGGTACAAATTATTTGTTGAGGAAGGGATTTTAACCGAAAAAGTTAAAGTGGCAGTTGTGAATTCTGGTGCTTGGGCAGATTATGTTTTTGCAGCTGATTATAATTTAAAACCATTATCAGAAGTTGAGGCATTTATCAAAGAAAATAAACATTTGCCAAACGTGCCTTCTGCTGATGAATTGGTAAAAGACGGTTTAGATTTAGGAAAAATGCAAGCAACACAAATGGAAAAAATCGAAGAACTGACGCTGTACATCATCGAGATGAAAAAAGAAATTGAGATGTTGAAAAACCAAATTGCTAAATAATACGAATTATGAAAAAAATATATGTAATTCCCATCTTTATACTGTTTTGGTACAATTCGAGTTGGTCACAATGTCCAGCGACGGTAACCATTTCAGGAGTTTATGCGACACTTTACACTGGTTCAAATAGTTGGATAGCATCTAGCGGTTTAACAACTATACCAACTGGAGCAGATGTTACTCTTGATGCAAACCCTGCTACCGATGGTTATGTGCTTCTCGATACAGGATTTGAAACCCAGCCCAACGCAACATTTCTAGCAATTGTTGTAACACCTTGTTCTCTTTTAGCAAATGAGACATTTAATGAATCTTCATCATTTTTGGTTTATCCAAATCCTGTAAGTTCTATATTGAACATCGAATCTTCATATATAATAAAGTCAATTTTGATTATGGATGTTAATGGTAGAATTATTTTCCAAAACGAAAATGATTCAGATGCAATGACTGTAAACACAGAAATGTTATCTTCAGGAATGTATCTTTTGAAAGTAACAACTGATTCAGGAAGTTCAATTGAAAAAATCGTTAAAAAATAAGTTTGTTTAGTTTGTTTTTTTTTTTTGAAAAGCGGTGAAGTTAGTTCATCGCTTTTTTTATGTAGAATATTGAAAATTAAAATGAAACCGTTAAACAACGGATAAGTAATAGGTTAATTAACCCGAGATTTATTTAATGATAAATAAAAAATTTGTAAAAAAATAAAATTAATGGGTAACAAAGTTTACCCTCTTTTGATATAGTTATATAAACAATTAAACTTTTAGAAATTATGAAAAAAATTTACCTTCTTACAGCAACTTTTTTTGCATTAACTTACAGTGTTCTTGCCCAACCTACAACAACCTGTAATGCAGTTTACGATGATTTTTCTAATCCAGCATTATGGAGTCATCCTACCTTGCCATCTTCTTTACAAAGCGTTCCAAATTTTAACACCATAGCTGTTACTGGAGGAAAATTTAGCTTCGGACAATCGCGAGACAATAATATGAATTATATGTATCGTTCAGGAATTGCAATAAGCGATACAGACTTTAAAGCTGAAATTGATTTTAGACACACAAGTAATGGCATTACTGCTGGAGGCGCTGGACATGTTATTTTAGCTTTAAATAGTAGCACGGAGCCATTTTTTAGTAGCATATTAAGTGCAGGTGGATCGCCAATGTCTATAACACCATTAGCATTAACACCAACTAATCACGAAGGGATAGCTGTTACTTTTGAAAGTGATTTGACAACAGCTCCGACAGATTTTTCATTTAAAGTTTATATTAATGATGGTGGAACAGTTACACAAGTCGGAACGCCAATTTCTGTAGGTGGTCCATTAGTTGGAGGTTCTAGTTCAGATTATTTTTTGCAACTCGTTAGAGTAGGTTCTTCTAGCGGATTGTTAAATGTTTATAGTGATGTCGCGAGAACTATGTTAATCAATACTTCAGGACTTTTTACAATTCCGGCATCAATTATTAATTTGGATACAGTGCAATTTGGAACCAATGAATGGCAGCCAGTTGATAGAATGTTAACAGGAAAGTTAGATAATTTATGTATAGACAATACTATTGTTACATCAAATCCAAATCTTTGTAATTCCGTTTATGATGATTTTAGTAATCCTACAATTTGGGCGCATCCTATTTTGTCATCTGTTCTTGCTTGCAATACATTAGCAACTATGACAATTAATTCAGGGCAATTTCAGTTTTTGCAATCGCGTGATAATAACTTCAATTATATGAATCGTTCTGGTTTGACAATAAGTGATTCAGATTTTAAAGCAGATATTGATTTTACACATACAAGTAACGGCTCTTTGCCAGTAAATGGGATCGGTGGTGCAGGACATACTATTTTAGCCTTGAATGATGGTGCTAAACCGTTTTTTAGCGAACCAACTAGTTTTGGTTTGCCAGGAAGTTCATGTTCTCCAAATCCTTTAAGTTTAACTGTTGCCAATCAAAAAGGAATTGCCGTAACATTTGAAAGCGATTTGCCTGAAGATCCAACAAACTTTTTCTTTAAGGTATATATTAATAATGGTTCAGGAGCTTTTCCAACAGTTATTCCAACAACTATTGCAGTTGGTCCTGCTGGAATTGGAGGTCTTAATACAGACTATTATATTAGATTAGAAAGATCTGGAACAACAGGTGGTAAATTGAGCGTTTACAGTGATGTTTCTAGAACAATAGGATTTCTAATAGGTTCTTTTACTTTCACAATTCCATCAACTATTTTAGGATTAAATACGGTTCAAATTGGTGGTAACGAATGGCAAGAAGAACCAAGAATGTTGACAGGTATTTTAGATAATCTATGTATTCATAACAATGCTCCTTTAGCAACAAACTCAATAGAAAAAGAGAATAATATTGTTAAGATATTTCCAAATCCAACAAATAATATTTTGAATATTGAAAGTTTAGAAACAATTCTTCAAATAGAATTGTTTGACTTCAATGGAAGAAAAATTTATTCTGTTGAGCAAGAAAGCAACGCGGTTTCGGTTAACCTTGATAAATTTTCAAAAGGAATTTATTTGCTCCAAATAGCCACAAAAAATGGTGTTAAGACGAAAAGAGTTATAAAAAATTAATTTTTTTTCAAAATAAGGGTAACAAATTTGTTGCCCTTTTTATATAACTACATAAATCAAAAATTAACAAACTTAAAAGTTATGAAAAAAGCATTAAAAAACATCGGATTAATTATTTTAGTAGGCTTATCATTCGCAAGTTGCGATTCATCTTCTGACCCAATTACACCAACTGTTGTACCATCAACATTTGAATTCCTATTTATTAAAACTTCAAACGATATAACAGGAAATTCAGGATTATGGAATCTTAAAAAAGAAGTTACAGTTGGAGCAACTTTTACTGTACCAACAACATTAAGATCGGATGATTTTGCTACTGTGGCATCAACAATACCTACCGCTACTATTTTGGCAAACCAATGTTCGGCTTACGATAAAATAAACAAAAGATATGCGGTTTCATCTGGCGAAAGAGTTATTGTTTATAATTTTAACACTGTTTCTGGAGCACCAACTATAGAAAATCAAATTCTTGTAACAAATGTACAAGCGATGGAATTTGTAAACGGAAGGTTTTTTGCAATAAAAAACCATAAACTTAATGAATATGATATTACATCACCAACGCCAACACCACTAACGACTAGTTTTGCCGAAATTACATTAATGGCCGGTCAAGTTTCAAACTTAACACAAAAAGGTAATTACATGAGTGTTATTGCTGGTGGAAATCTGTATATAATTGATGTAACAGGAACAGGTTCAGTTTTACCAAGTTATCCACAATATTTAGGGACTACAGATATTTATGAAGGTTTAGAAGCTATAAATTCTGCTGGTTCACAATTTGATTTATTTGTTGTTAAAAGAAATGGTGTTACAAATGAGTTTCTAAAAATCGATTTATCATCAACATTAGCATATAGTCCTAGTTCTTTGTCAACTAAATATACTTTAAGTTTTATTGATGCTGCTTCTTGCAAGATTTCGTCAGCATTAGATTATACAACAGAGTTTTATTATATCTGTAGTTCAAATGGTGCAACAACCGATTCATTTAGTGTTACTTCAATAGACTTGACACCAACAAATCCATCAACATATACACCGACATCAGTTTCAGGTGCTGGCAATCGTTACGTATTTGGTTTACAATTGAAGGATTAATTTTTAGCATTAAAAAAACTGCAAAAAGTAAATTTTACCTTTTGCAGTTTTTTTATTCAAATCCGTTTTTAAGAGCAAAAACAGCCAATCCAACCCTGGTTTTTAATTCTAATTTTTCAAATAGAGAATCTCGGTAACTTTCTACTGTTCTTGGGCTGCAGAACATTTTTCCGGCTATTTCTTTATAACTCATTTCGGTAATGGTATATTTTAGAAATTCCCTTTCTCTTTCGGTAAGCTTGATGGTTTCTGTAGTTGTGTTTTTTTCTCCTAAACTGGTAAAAACAATTTTAGAAGCCCAATCAGGATAGTAATAACCATCGTTCAATAATCTATTTAATGCTTTTTCTAACTCAACTGGATGTGTGTTTTTTAATAAATAACCATTAGAACCACTTTTAATCATTTTAATAACACTTTGGTCGTCATTTTGCATACTCAAAGTCATTATTAATACTTCAGGATGCTTTTCTTTTAGCCATTTAGCGGTTTCAAAACCATCCATAATTGGCATACTTACATCAAGCAAAACGACATCAGGAATCGGTTTTTTTAATTTGAATTTTTCTTGTAAATCTTTACCATTTTCACATTCATAAAGAACTTCAAAATTCTTAAAATTTTCAATAATTCCTTTCAATGCTTGCGCAATTAAGATATGGTCGTCTACTATTACAATTGTTTTTTTCATGTTTATAAAGGTAAAGCTATTGCTAATTTTGTTCCCAAATTTGAACTTTGCATTTCAAAATTTCCGCCAAGCATTTCGGTTCTTTTTTTCATGTTTGAAAGCCCAATTCCGTTGATAATTATTTTTGAAAAATTAAAACCGGTTCCATCATCAGTTAGGTTTAACATGACTTTATTATCTGTTTTTTCAAGATGAATTGTTATCAATTTACACTGCGAATGTTTTATGCTATTCTGAATAAACTCTTGAGTAATTCTAACCAAAATTGCTTTTAGTTGATAAGGCAAAACTATATTTTTGTTATTACAATTGAAATTTATTTTGCAAATTTTGAGTTCATTAACTTTTGTACATTCTGCATCTAGTAGTTTATATATTGAATTGGTTTCGATAGCATTATCGGTTAATGATTTTGATAATTCTCTCAACTCTTCAAGCGATTGATTGATGATTGCACTAATGTTTTCAATATTGTCTTTTATTTTAGGTGCATTATTTTCAAAAGCCAATTGTTGTGTGTATAAGCTGGCAAGAGTTAGTTTTTGTCCAATATTATCGTGAATTTCTCTGCCAATATGATGCATGGTTTGTTGCTGAATTTCAACTTGCGTAGCCAGTAATTCTTTGTGATGTTCTTCTTTTTGATGGAGTAGCATAGCGGAATGTTCTTTCTTCTTTATTTTATACTGACGAATAAAAATGACAATTCCAACAATGAATAAAATAAAAAACAGGTTAAAAATGACAATTGTAATTATGATTTCGGTTTTCCCCATATAAATGATGCTGCGAATAAAAAATACATGATACAGTTTGATATCATAAAATAAATATAGTATAAATTCCAGATTTTGGGTTCTTTCATAATTGGATAATATAGCCCAAAAAAAGGTAAATTTCCAACATAAAACAAAATAATTCCAATATTGATATAAAACATTTTATTTTGGTTAAACATCAAAATATTTTCATTTTTTATTTGTTTCAAAAATTCTAAAGAGACTAATATCAGCATAATTAATGCGCCAATCATGTAATTAAATGAATCAAAAATAAATTTTCCTTTTAGAATTGATAAATTTGGGAAAAATGATAAAATATAAATACATGAACATGTAATGAATAGTTTTTCTTTTTTCAGTGATTTTAATGCATACAGCCAAATAAAAAATAAAAATTCTAAAGGAACTATAAAGTAGGAGAACGAAATACGCTCTTCTATATTAAAATAGTTAAAAATTTTGACGCCAAATAATTCATATATTACAATAATAATTAAATAAACAACAAACCATTTCCAATATGTTTTTTTTATATTGTTATAATTTATTATTCCCGCTAAAAGAGCTAAAATTTCAAAAAAATTTAACAGTATTAGCAATATAGAGGGTTTATTATACATATAATAATTATTTAAAATGCATTACCTGGATAGCCATCTGGCGGGCATAAACGTCCATGATTCCTAGCAACAGTAGGGTTTGTCCCCTGATTAAGAGGGTTTGCACTTGTGCCAAGAGACAGAGTTGCATAACTAGAACTATTTGCAGAAAAAACGCCGCCTGTTTTCATATTTGTAAAACCAATATACGAATTAACATCTAACGGATTAAAGTCATAATTTTCGCCGTCTTTTCCAATAGTAGGAATCATTACAAGTGTATGTTTTTTTTCGTATGCAGGATTATAACTAAAGTTAGGATCTGTTTGTGTTGCAGCTAAATTTCTCATTTTCGTGTTTTCTGGATAGGCAGCATAATATATACGAACACCAAGTTCCCTATCCCTTCCTTGCCTTGGGTTTTTATTTACATTGTATTCTATTTGATACAAGAATTCTTTTAATGTTTCTAAATCAAACCATATAGAACGAGCATCTACAGCAACTGCATTAGTTGGTGCTGTTTGAATGCTGTTTAGTTGGGTGCCACTATATTGTGATACCATACTTCTTACCATTTCGGTTGTTAATGTTGGTGGCGTAATGGTGTTATAATCCATACAAATATCCGTAAGACTTCTTGTGTTTTCTGGAATATCATTATTAGATAAGTTGGTTGTCAAAAAATAGGTTGCTGTTGCTGTTAGCAAACTGACTAAAACATAACGTTGCATTTGAGAGTTCATAATAAATGATTTTTTTAAGTTATTAAAATTACAATTTTTTCAGTACAAAGAAACATTTTACCTCCAAAAAATTAATCAGCCAATAAACCATTTCTATATCCGTTAAACAACGGTATTTTTTTCAGTTAAATCTACATCAAAATTTTAGTTTATTACTCATTAACTAATCGCTATATAGTATAGAAATTTGTGGGTTTAATTGTATTTGTTTTAATGGAAATGGGTAACAAAAAAGGATTGCAATTGATATGTCAAAAAAGAATATAAACTAAAATCAAAACAAAATGAAAAAGTAAAAATTAATATGAATTATGTAAGAACAATTAAGAGTTTTATTCTGTTAACACTTGTTACGCTATTTATCCAAAGTTGTAACAAAGATGAGTATGAGGTAATAAATGGTGAAGAACCAATACCAACTTCGCAAGCTTTAAAAAATCTTTATGACGGAAAATTAGCCTCATTAACAAATGTAATACCATTTGATGCAACGACAATCTGGTACAGGTTTGGTTTATGGAGTACAAGGAATAAGTTCATCAGGAAATAATCCATCTCCATCTGCTAATATGAGAACAGATATATTTCTAGATTTTGATAATATTTATAGTTTTTTTAAGGGAGCTCAAGGCGATGTTGAGGTTTTTAGAAAAAACTGCTGTGAGTAAAATTTAGTTTGTTTTAGTTTTGTTAGAATGGCTAGGTGTTTTTATCTGCCTAGCCATTTTTATAACTTAGTTGTAATTCTATTCAAACAAAAGTTAGGTCATGCTAAATCTAATTACTAATGATACTATTTGTTAGAGCGAAATAATTTTAATGCAATGAAAAATAAAATCTTCACAATTGAGTGATTTTTTATATCTTTATAAATCTAAATAAGCCAAAAGATTATGAAAAAAACACTGTTTTCTTTTTTATCAATTCTATTTTCCATTATCTCTTTTTCACAAACACAAGTAAAAGATACTACCACTCGAAAAGCAACAATTCTTTTTGATAAAAAAGGAAATCAGGTTCATTATAATGCTGAAGTTCCAACGCTAAATCAAATTTTAGGAGCTCCAAAAGCCAATTATTCTTTTTTTTGGGAAATGGGCGACGGTAGTTATAGCAAAGATCCAGCTCCAAAAAAAACCTATAAAAAGAAAGGCGATTATAAAGTAAATTTGTCGGTAACTAATAACTATGACAATGGAAAACCTCCCAAAACTCGCCCGCAAACAGTTGCTATTAATGAAATTTATGATTTGAAATTTGATGAAATAGCCGCTTTACCTGATACTATTTCGTTAAAAATTTTCAATAATCGCGAGCCGGTTCCTAATGATGAAATTGTGGTGGTTGTTAGCTATAAAAATGAGCTTAATTACCTTGCAAATGGAAAATTATATCTGTTTTACAACGATAAGGAATTTAAAAATAAGAACTTTGAATTACTTGAAACTAGAACTCATTTCGGCGAAAAAGAAGTTACTCAAACAGGAATGGCAAGTGTTGAAAACAACGATTCGTATAGAAATTTAGTTTCAATTGAAACTTATCCGTCATTTATAAACGGATTTAATCTTGTTGATGAAAACCTCGAAATGACTTTGGCTGAAAGCAATGCATTATTTACTGATTCAAAGGTTTTTGAGTTTTATAACATGGAACCCAGTGAAACCCGAAATATGTTTTTTACATTCAAAACAACACCAGAAATGTTAAAAGACACTTCGGCAATTGTCAAAATGAGAAGTGTTTTTGTGCCTGATAGAAATTATAAAAACCACAAAAAGAAAACGCTTCAAATGGAGATTGTGACTTCGCACGATCCAAACAAAATGTCGAGTAACGCTACTTTGATGAACTATAGAACGGTTCGTTTAAAAACGATAATTTTCAAAACAAGATTTCAAAACAATGGCGAAGGGCCAGCAAGAATGATTCGACTAGAGACCGATACGCCTGATATGTTTGATAAAAAAACACTTCAAATTGTCGATTCGTATCCTAAATGTCCCATTTGTCCAAAAGGTCAAGAAGCAACTTATAGTTGCCTGGATACTTTGATTAAACAAAAGAAAATTCATTTCACTTTTAAGAATATTTATATCCCAGGAAGTGCACAAAAAAATGTGAAAGAAGTTGATTCAACCAAAGGTTTTGTAAAATATACGATGCGATTTGCCAAAGATTTTCATAAGCAAATAACACAAAGTCAAACGGCAATTATTTTTGATAAAAACGAACCTGTGATTACTAATATTGCCAAAACAAGATTCAAACCAGGTATTTCAATTGGAGCTAGAGTAGGGTATAATTTATTTTCAGATCAAGAAGAATTCAAAAGTTATTTTGCCGGTGTAACCATTTCTCCGTATAAATCTTATAGATGGTATTGGCAATCTGAATTGCAATATTCCTATTTTCAAACTGGAACAATAACGCAACCAGTTGTTCAAAATGAAGAGATATTTAATCCTGCAATCAATTTTGGCAATGGTAATATTGCCGATATTGGCTATTCAAAAACCACGAGTACTAATAGAACAGTAAGAAACAGTGTTAATATAGTTCCTGTTTCATTGCGTTATAACGTAAATAATTACATAGGACTTGGTTTTGGACCTGAACTGTCTTTCACTATGAAAGAAACTACACAAACGGAAAGCAACAAAAAATATTTTGCAAACAATCCTGTTGACGGAAGTATAAAAGAAGTTATAAATTTGGAAAAAAATAGCAATAGAAGTTCAGCTACTGAAAATTTCAAAAAGACACAAACAACTTTTTTTGCCGATGTGACTTTTGGTTTTGCAAGAATTGGACCAAGTGTTGGAGCTAGATATTACAAATCATTTGAAAAAGATTCCGATTATTGGCAATTTTATGCAATTTGGAAGTTTTAAAATGGTTAACCACAAAAGGCACAAAAGAAAATTATTCAATTTGAAATTGATTATAAAAAACATTTGTTTGCTTTTGTGTTCTAAAAAAATATAAATGGGATTAACAAAAAGTTACTTAAAAGATCTTACATATCATATTAATGGAGCAGCAATTGAAGTTCATAAAGAACTTGGTGCAGGATTATTAGAAAGTATTTATCATAAATGTATGATGAGAGAACTTGAATTTAGAGGAATTGACTTTGAGTCTGAGTTTCGAGTTCCATTGTATTTTAAAGGTGTAGATTTAGAAACAGAATTAAGATGTGATTTGCTTATCGAAAAATGTATTGTTGTCGAATTAAAATCAGTAAAAGAATTTATGCCAATATTCGATGCACAAATTCTAACTTACATGAGATTACTCGAAGCTCCAAAAGGAATTCTTTATAATTTTAATTGTGTAAATTTATATAGTGAAGGACAAAAAACATTTGTAAATCATTTATATAGTAACCTTGAAGATGAATAACTTTATTGGCTTTCAAATATAAATGGCTAATCACTAAAGGCATAAAAGTAAATCATTTAATTTGAAATAGATTATGAAAAATACTTTTGTGACTTTTGTGTTAAAAAATAAACACTTGAAAAAAACACTTTTCTTTTTTTTACTATTTCAATTTGCTTTTTCACAAAGTAATACAACTTTAGAAAACAAAATCTACGAAGCTGTTGAAGTTTTTGTAGCCAATCCAACTATTGAAAGCCTTAAAAAAATTGAGATAGCTGAAAAAAGTTTTGTTGTAAAATCAAATGCCGAAAAGCTGGCTCTTGTTATTTTAAATTGCAATAAGGCTTTCTATCAAAATCAATTTGGTCAAACACAAAAAGCAATTTCTAGTTATGAAAAAGCTTGGCGACTTTATGAAAAAAACAAACTTTCCAATTATGATATTGTCGAATTTTGCCTCAAGCCTTTAGGAAATATTTACACTATAGTTGGCGATTATGACAATGCTGAAAACACTATAAAACAGTATTTCTATATAGCTTCTATTACAAAAAATTCGGAACAAAAAGCAGCAGCAATTTTGAACTTATCAAATGTTTATCAAAACACTGGAAAGATCGATGAAGCAATTATTTTGTTAGAAAAAACGATTAAATCCGAGAAATTATCTTCGACTGAAAAAGGAAAATTGTTGAGTAATTTGGGCAATAATTATTTTCTTTCAAAAAATTATAAAAAAGCCGAAAACGCATATGAATTGTCGGTTGTTGAATTAAAAAAAGAAGCTTCACAAAGTGAAATGCTTTTTAATTCGTATAGAAATTTATCGAGTTTATATCTTGAAAGCAATCCATCGAAATCAATTAATTATTTTGAAAAAGCTTCAGCAATTTTTTATAAAATTGAAAATATAGAACCACGAAAAAAAGCCAGTTTTCTTTTGGTCGAAGCCAAAATATTGTTCAATCAAGAAAAATTTCAAGAAGCCAAAAAGAAGATTTCAGAAGTATTCAAATTATTGCTTCCAAATTATTCCTCCACAAATTTGCCTAGCAAAAATTCACTTTACGCCGAAACGATTTTGCTCGATGCACTCGATTTACAGGCAACACTTTTTGTAGCTGAAAATCAACCCAAAAAAGCGTTAGAAAGTTATGCACTTTCATTTCATGTAGAAGAATTATTGCAGTCTTTTTTGATATATGAAAATTCTAAAATTATCAATCAAATCAGAAATAGAAATCGAACTGAAAAATGTATTGCAATTTACTATTCATTTTTTCGTAAAGAAAATAAAATCAATTATTTAGAAAAAGCATTTGAGTTACAAGAAAAAACAAAATCAGCTGTTTTAGAACAAGAAATAGCCAAAAATAAAGTAATTTCGAAAGAAGAAAAATTAATCTACGAGCAGTTACAAAACTGGAAAAATACTATTCTCAAAGAACAACAAAAATTGGATTATGCTGATATTTCAGTAATAAATGAAGCCATCAAAAAGCAAAACGAATTGATGTTGCATTTAAAATCGAAGCAATCAATCCAAACTGAAAATGCAAAATCATTCAAAATTTCAGATTTATATTCAAAGCTAGAAAGTGACAAAGCGGTAATGATTGAATACTTTTTCGGACAAAAAAAAATCTACATTTTCACTATTCAAAACAACAAAATAAAACTTGAAGAAATTAATTTTGAGGCAGCTTCAAAGATCATTTCGTTTTTGAATTATTTTTCAAATGCTGAAAAAATTACTAATGATGTTGCTAGTTTTAATCGAGATGCTTTTTCGGTTTACAAAATGCTAAAATTGCCATCAAAATCTACCATCAAAAACTTGATAATCGTACCCGATGGAATTTTGAATTTTTTGCCTTTTGAAACTTTAATCACTAAAGAATCTAAGACTACAAATTTCGCAAAAATGCATTATTTGTTGAACGATTTTGCTATTGGTTACATCAACTCAGCGACTTTTTATTTAAATGCAATCCCATTTAAACATGCCGAAGAAACTATTTTAGGGGTTTTTCCAGTATTTGAAAATTCAGCTTTGGAATTGGCTTTTTCCAAAAAAGAAATGCAAAATCTACAAAAGAATTTCAAAGGAACTTATTTAGAAAAGCAAAATGCTACATTTAAAAATTTCTCTGCAAATGCCGTCAATTTTTCGATTTTGCATCTTTCAACACATGCTTCATCGGGCGATGTTATTGAACCAGCAAGCATTCGATTTTACGAACAAGAAATTTTATATTCTGAATTATATCATTTGAATATCAATTCAGATTTGGTTGTATTAAGTGCTTGCGAAACAGGAATTGGTAAACTATACAATGCAGAAGGCGCAATGAGTGTTGCACGAGGATTTCAGTTTGCTGGAGCGCAAAATTTACTATTTTCTTTGTGGAAAGTAAACGATTACACAACATCAGTTTTGATGGCGAATTTTTATAAAAATATCAAAAACGGCAAGTCTTATTTTGACGCCAATCATCAAGCCAAATTAGATTTTCTTAAAAGTTCAAGAATTCCAAATGCTAAAAAATCACCTTATTATTGGAGCGCATTTGTTTATTACGGAACATTGGAAAGTAAAGAATCAACAAACTTTTTTCTGTGGATTTCAATTGGAGTTGGTGTAGTTTTATTATCTTTATATTTATACTACATAAGGAACAAAATAAAAAATGATAAAAATCTTTTGTGACTTTTGTGTTAAAAAACAATTTTGCATTAAAATGGAAGAATTACAGAAAACCTTACGAAACAACAAGTACAAAAAAATAAACTTCAAAGTTTCAAAAACGCAACATTTGGTTTTGAAAGCTTCCATTAATGGTGTAAAAGGAACCTTCATTTTAGACACAGGCGCAAGCAATAGTTGTGTGGGTTTTGAAAGTATCGAATTATTTCAACTAAAAGCAGGAAAGTCCAAAACCAAAGCTTCTGGAGCAGGTGCAACAGGAATGTTTACACAGTTAGCCAAAAACAACACACTTCAATTAGGACGCTGGAAAAGTGAAGATTTTCACATAGTCATTTTTGATTTGTCGCATGTTAATTTAGCCTTACAACAACACAAAGCCAAACCCGTTCACGGCATAATCGGCGCAGATGTTTTATTACAAGGAAAAGCTATTATAGATTACTACAATCATTGTTTGTATTTGAAATGATTTAGGATAATTATCTTATTGAAATTTCTAAAGTTGTATTTGTCTTTCAATTTGTTGTTCCAACGAAATAAAAGTTTCAGTTCGGGAAACACCATTTATTGGTTGCAATTTTTTGTTGAGTAATTGCATTAAATGTTCGTTGTCTTTACATATGACTTTTGCCAAAATGCTCCAATTTCCGGTAGTATAGTGGCATTCTAAAACTTCAGGAATTTTTTTAAGTTCTTTTACTGCTTCAGAGTTGCTTGAGGCTTTTTCTAAATAAATTCCAATAAAAGCAACGGTTGTATATCCCAAAACTTTTGGATTTACAATAAACTTGGAGCCTGCAATAACACCAGCATCTTCCAGTTTTCGCAATCGTTGGTGTATAGCCGCACCAGAAATCCCAATTTTGTTGGCAATTTGAAGGATAGGTTTTCTAGCATCTTCCATCAACTGACGTAGAATTTCTTTATCAATTCCGTCTATTTCTATTTGTAACGAATTTATCTTCATGTCTCAAAAATTTAAACTAAAAAAGCAAATTTAGTTATAAATTTAATTCAAAAACAACAATGTTGCATTTTTAATCATTTTGCCACGGATTAAAAAGATTAAAAGGATTTTGAGTTGATTAGTAATAAAAAATCTGTGTTAATCAGTTTAATCAGTGGCTTAAAAATAACAGATATTAATTTGACTAAAGCACAAAAAAATGTTTGTTTTAAAACTTTTAATCTTCAATAATTTAACAAAATTATAAACACCAATCGTTTTGGCATGTAAAGTTTCCTTTTACCTTTGTAACTTTGTCAGTTCAAACCAATTTCACATATATGAAATCGCAACTTTTAATTCGTTTGCATTTGCAAACATCAATAAATAAAAGCGATACCATAAATGACCACTAATAAATAAAGTTTACATTTATGAAATTCAAATTATATTCACTTTTACTTTTAGTCACTTTTTTATTTTCATGTCAACAAGACGATGCTAAAAGAAAAGCGGAACAACTAAAAGATATCAAAAAGAAAGAAGTCGTTTTTTATGCTATTAATGAAGCATGGTTTTTTGATATTCCAGAAATGACCGAAAAAGCTCGAGTTATTACTAATAATTGGGCTGAACTTCGATTGTTTGTAACCGAACTTGACCAAAAACCAACAAGTTCTATTAATGCTTTTCAGAAAAAAGCTAAAATATTATCCAAAAAAGTAGCTGAACTCAACAACAACATCCCTGCAGAATTCAACACAACACCAGTAAGATCAAGAATTGCAATACTAAATACTAAAATTAATTCACTTAATTTATACATTAATCTGCGTGATATTCCAGTTAAAAAAGTCGAGAAAATTTTAGCCGAAATCAATGTAGAATTGTACTGGTTTTATGAGCAAATGGAGGAGATTATAATAAAAAGTGAAATCCCAGCCGAAGACGGTGAACCTGATTTTATGTTGATGAAAGACAGCAAAAGAGCGATTCCAACTGATACCAAAATTATAAATTCGCCCGATCTTGAGTAAAGAAAAAGTTGTCAGCATTTACGATAATTCATCCAAAATCATCAAGATTGGAGAAAATCTAACGCAGAAATACCAAAAAATTCATCTTAACGGATTGATTGGTTCTTCGATGTCATTTGTTATAAAT
The DNA here is from genome assembly GCF_044377315.1 of Flavobacterium sp. GTDB lineage: Bacteria > Bacteroidota > Bacteroidia > Flavobacteriales > Flavobacteriaceae > Flavobacterium. Next base: position 14,909 of record NZ_JBILJG010000028.1, on the reverse strand, counting down.
TCTTTATTCAAAAAAGTCGAAACTTCTTTTCTTTTGATACTAAACGACAAGGAAGAAGCCGCTTATTATTTGAATGACTTAGAACAAATGATAGGGCAAGATGATGTGCTTTTTTACCCAAGTTCGTATCGTCGACCGTATCAAATTGAAGAAACTGATAACGCCAATGTTTTGCTTCGCGCTGAAGTTTTAAACCGAATCAATTCGAGAAAAAAACCAGCCATCATTGTAACCTATCCTGATGCTATTTTTGAAAAGGTTGTCACCAAAAAAGAATTAGATAAAAACACACTAAAAGTTACCGTAGGCGACAAAATTTCTATCGATTTTATCAACGAAGTTTTGTTTGAATACGAATTCAAGCGAGTTGATTTTATTTCGGAACCTGGCGAATTTTCAGTTCGTGGTGGAATTATAGATGTTTTTTCGTTTTCAAATGATAATCCGTATCGAATTGAGTTTTTTGGTAACGAAGTCGATTCTATTAGAACGTTTGATGTAGAAACCCAACTTTCGCTAGAAAAACAAAAGAAAATTGCCATTATTCCTAATGTTGAAAACAAAATTTTTCAAGAAAATAGAGAAAGTTTCTTAGATTATATCAACGAAAAAACGATTTTATTTATTCAAAATACCGATTTTACACTTTCTAAATTGGAAACGTTATTCACGAAATCGGTAGAGATATTTCAAGGTTTATCCAAAACAATCAATCAAGCCGAACCTTCTAAATTATTTTTAAATCCAAAAGAATTTTCCCGAAAAGCATTAGATTTTTCCATTGTTGAATTGAGTTCTAAACCGCTTTTCAAATATGATAATGCATACGATTTTCACATTCAGCCGCAACCGTCTTTTAATAAACAATTTGATTTGTTGTTGAATAATTTGAGTGACAATCATTTTAATGGTTACAAAAATTATTTGTTTTGTTCCAACGAATCGCAATCCAAACGTTTTCACGATATTTTTGAGAGTATTGATGAGGTAAATCATGAGAACATCCTGAAACAATACAACACCATAGTTTTCCCCTTATACCAAGGATTTATTGACGAAGAAAACCAAATTACGTGTTATACCGATCATCAAATTTTTGAGCGTTACCACAAATTCAACATCAAAAATGGTTATTCTAAGAAGCAAACCATTACTCTGAAAGAGTTGACGACGCTTTCGGTTGGCGATTATGTAACGCACATCGATCACGGAATTGGGAAATTCGGTGGTTTGCAAAAAATTCAAGTCGAAGGCAAAACGCAAGAAGCCATTAAGTTGGTTTATGCCGATAACGACATTGTTTATGTAAGTATTCATTCGCTACATAAAATTTCAAAATACAACGGAAAAGACGGCACGCCACCCAAAATATATAAGTTAGGTTCCAATGCTTGGAAGGTTTTAAAACAAAAAACCAAAGCGCGTGTTAAGCATATTGCGTTCAATTTGATACAATTATATGCCAAAAGACGTTTGGAAAAAGGATTTCAATATGCACCTGATAGTTATTTGCAAAACGAATTAGAAAGTTCGTTTATTTATGAAGATACGCCCGACCAATTAAAGGCGACTCAAGATGTAAAAGCCGATATGGAAAGCGATAGACCAATGGATAGATTGGTTTGTGGCGATGTTGGTTTTGGTAAAACCGAAGTAGCGATTCGTGCTGCATTTAAAGCCGTTGATAACGGAAAACAAGTCGCGATTTTGGTGCCAACGACAATTTTGGCTTATCAACATTACAGAACTTTTACAGAAAGATTAAAAGAAATGCCCGTTTCGGTTGGTTATCTAAACCGTTTTAGAACCGCAAAACAGAAAGCAGATACACTTGAAAAATTAGCAAATGGAAAACTCGATATTGTTATCGGAACACATCAATTAGTCAACAAAAATGTAGCTTTCAAAAATCTAGGATTGCTTATCGTAGATGAAGAGCAAAAATTTGGTGTGAACGTAAAAGATAAACTCAAAACAATTGCTGCGAATATTGATACGCTAACATTAACAGCAACTCCGATTCCAAGAACGTTGCAATTTTCGTTGATGGCAGCTAGAGATTTATCAGTAATAACAACGCCACCGCCCAATCGTTATCCTATCGAAAGTCAAGTGGTGAGTTTTAATGAAGAGTTGATTCGTGATGCGATTTCGTACGAAATTCAGCGAAATGGTCAAGTGTTTTTCATTAATAATCGAATAGAAAATATCAAAGAAATTGCTGGAATGATACAACGATTGGTGCCAGATGCCAAAGTCGGAATTGGTCACGGTCAGATGGAAGGAAGCAAACTCGAAGAATTGATGCTGGATTTTATGAACGGCGAATTTGATGTTTTGGTAGCTACAACTATCATCGAAAGCGGTTTGGATGTACCCAATGCTAACACGATTTTCATTAACAATGCTAATAATTTTGGCTTGTCCGATTTACATCAAATGCGCGGTAGAGTAGGGCGTAGCAACAAAAAAGCATTTTGTTATTTTATTTGTCCGCCGTATTCTGCCATGACCGACGATGCTCGCAAACGAATTCAGGCATTAGAACAATTTTCTGAATTAGGAAGTGGTTTTAATATTGCTATGAAAGACTTGGAAATTCGCGGTGCTGGTGATTTATTAGGTGGTGAACAAAGTGGTTTTATCAACGAAATAGGTTTTGATACGTATCAAAAAATCATGAACGAAGCCATCGAAGAATTGAAAGAAAACGAGTTCAAAGAATTGTATCAAAATGAAACCGATACGGTTGAAAAAGAATATGTAAAAGAAATTCAAATCGATTCTGACTTTGAATTATTATTTCCAGATGATTACATCAACAATATTTCTGAACGTTTGAATTTATACAACGAATTGAGTAATATCAAAGACGAAGCAGCTCTAGTAGCTTACCAAAATAAATTGATTGACCGTTTCGGAGTTTTGCCAAAACCTGCTATTGCCTTACTAAACAGTATCAGAATAAAATGGATTGCAACCAAGTTTGGAATAGAAAAATTGGTTATGAAACAAGGAAAAATGATAGCGTATTTTGTAGGCGACCAGCAATCAGATTATTATACTTCCAATGCATTTAGACAAGTCTTAACATTTGTGCAAAAACAGCCTACTTTGTGCAAAATGAAAGAAAAACAAACACCAAACGGCTTACGATTATTATTGACTTTTGAAAATGTAAAATCGGTTAAAAGAGCTTTGGAGTTGATGGAGATGGTTTAAGATGAAATATTTCTTAACGGGTTGCCTAATATTAAAAATAAAAATTTAACAATCATTAAATACAGAAACTATCAAAAGTAATTTTTTAGTTTTTTTATTTATCAACAATTCTATTTTTAACAATTGTAAAATTTATTTATTGACTAATTTTACCACATGTATGCATTAGTCGATTGTAATAATTTTTATGCTTCGTGCGAACGTGTTTTCCAACCTCAATATAATGGAAAACCAGTTGTTGTTTTGTCTAATAATGACGGCTGTGTTATTTCTAGAAGCAATGAAGCAAAAGACATAGGTATTCCAATGGGCGCCCCTGAGTTTAAGATTCGTGAACTTCTGAAAGAGAAAAGCATCAAAGTTTTTTCTTCTAATTATCCACTTTATGGTGATTTGAGCAATCGGGTGATGAAAATTCTCGAAGGTTTTACGCCAAATACAGAAATATACAGTATCGATGAAGCTTTTTTGAATTTTGACGGAATGGATATTTCTGATTACCATGATTATGGAATTCAAATGAAAAACCGTGTTCAAAAATGGGTTGGAATTCCTGTTTGTGTCGGATTTGCACCAACCAAAGCCCTTTCAAAAGTAGCCAATAGAATAGCCAAAAAATTTCAAGAAAGAACACAAGGAGTTTATATAATCGATTCAGAAGAGAAGCGAATCAAAGCATTAAAATGGACGAAAATTGAAGATGTTTGGGGAATTGGTCGCAGATTAACAAAAAAAATGATGGCACACCATATTCTAACGGCTTATGATTTTACCAAACCGCAACACGAAGTTTGGATAAGAAAAGAAATGGGCATTATCGGAATACGCTTGAAATATGAATTAGAAGGTAAATCGGTTTTAGATTTAGAGTCTATTCGGGAACAAAAAAAAAGCATTGCCACCACAAGAAGTTTTCCAAAACAAATTTCAGAATTTGACGATTTGAGAGAACGTGTAGCTACTTTTGCGTCGGTTTGTGCTGAGAAATTGCGTAAACAAAAATCGTGCTGTCAAACCATTATTGTAATGTTGGTGATTGACAAATACAAATACGAATCGCAAAAATATTATTTCAATAAAGCCGTAACATTGCCATTTGCTACGAACTCAACACTGACTATTTCTAATGTGGCTATTTCGATGTTGAAAGAATTGCACAAAGGAAACGAAGGAATAAAGTTTAAAAAAGCAGGCGTCATCGTAACCGAATTGATAGACGAAGACAAAAAGCAACTTCAATTGTTTGAAGAAGAAAATCCGAAGCATTTAGCAATAATGAAAGCAATGGATCATTTGAACGCTAAAATTGGAGACAGAAAAGTAAAATTAGGCACACAAAATTTAAATCTAACTTGGAATATGAATCAAAATCATTTATCACCAAGATTTACCACAAGATTCAACGAAATTCTAGAAATAAAATGTCAATAAAAAAAGAAGCTACCTTAATTTTTTATCGCCCAGATTTTGAAAGCGACCTAAAATTGCCTTTCGTACAAGAAGGTGTTTCAGCAGGATTTCCATCGCCAGCAACCGATTTTATGGAAAACAACATCGATTTGAATAAAGAGTTATCCAAAAATTCTTTGGCTACATTTTATATAAAAGTCAAAGGCAATTCGATGGTAAATGCTGGAATAAATGACAAAGACATTTTGGTAGTTGATAGAAGCTTAGAGCCTAAAAATAACAAAATTGCCATTTGTTTTATAGACGGAGAATTTACCGTAAAAAGAATAAAAGTCGAAAAAGACGGTCTGTATTTGATGCCAGAAAATAAAAATTACCATCCAATTAATATTACAGATGAAAATCAACTAATCGTTTGGGGAATAGTGACGTATGTGATTAAGAATGTTTAGTTTTTGGATGCAAATTATGCAAAAGGATAAAGAATTCTTGTCGTTTATAATGATGTGATACTAAAAATTTAAAATGTGAATAAAAAAATAGAATATTTCTATTGATTTTCAAATTAGAAAAATTATCTTTGCACACGAAAAATCAGCTTGATTTTATAATTACAAAACGCTATTTAATAAATACATAAGCAATGTCAAAAGTAATAGGAAAAGTTGCCCAAATCATTGGACCAGTAGTTGATGTAGTATTCAACGGTAAGGATGTTGAACTTCCAAAAATCTATGATTCATTAGAAATCACAAAAAAAGATGGTACTATATTAGTGCTTGAAGTACAATCTCATATTGGAGAAAACACGGTTCGTACTGTATCTATGGACTCTACAGATGGATTGAGTAGAGGATATGAAGTAGTTGGTACTGGAAACCCAATCAAAATGCCAATCGGGGCAGATGTTTACGGACGTTTATTCAACGTTATCGGAGACGCTATTGATGGATTAGGAAACTTACCAAAAACAGGAGATGACGGAATTTCAATTCACCGCGCTGCTCCAAAATTTGAAGAATTATCAACTTCTACAGAAGTTTTATTTACAGGTATTAAAGTAATCGATTTGATCGAGCCTTATGCAAAAGGTGGTAAAATTGGATTGTTTGGTGGTGCTGGAGTAGGTAAAACAGTATTGATTCAAGAGTTGATTAACAATATTGCAAAAGGTCACGGTGGACTTTCAGTATTCGCAGGAGTAGGAGAAAGAACACGTGAAGGAAATGACTTGCTTCGTGAGATGTTAGAGTCAGGAATTATAAAATATGGTGACGCATTCATGCATTCTATGGAAGAAGGTGGATGGGATTTATCTAAAGTTGATAAAATGGGAATGAGAGAGTCTAAAGCTACTTTCGTTTTCGGACAAATGAATGAGCCACCAGGAGCTCGTGCACGTGTGGCACTTTCTGGACTGTCTATTGCAGAATATTTCCGTGATGGAGCTGGTTCTGACCAAGGTAAAGACGTTCTTTTCTTTGTAGATAATATTTTCCGTTTTACACAAGCAGGTTCTGAGGTGTCAGCACTTTTAGGACGTATGCCATCAGCGGTAGGTTACCAGCCAACATTAGCAACCGAAATGGGAGCGATGCAAGAGCGTATTACTTCTACAAACAAAGGTTCTATTACATCTGTACAAGCGGTTTACGTTCCTGCAGATGACTTAACTGACCCTGCACCAGCAACAACATTTGCTCACTTAGACGCAACAACCGTATTGTCTCGTAAAATTGCAGAGCTAGGTATTTATCCAGCTGTGGATCCATTGGATTCTACATCTAGAATTCTTACACCACAAATTTTAGGTGCTGAACACTACGATTGTGCACAAAGAGTAAAAGAGATTCTTCAAAAGTACAAACAATTACAAGATATCATCGCGATTCTTGGTATGGAAGAGTTGTCAGAAGAAGATAAATTATCAGTTTCTAGAGCACGTCGTGTACAACGTTTCTTATCTCAACCATTCCACGTAGCTGAACAGTTTACAGGTATTCCTGGAGTTTTAGTAGATATTAAAGATACCATCAAAGGATTTAATATGATTATTGATGGAGAATTAGACCATTTGCCAGAAGCTGCTTTCAACTTGAAAGGAACAATTGAAGATGCTATAGAAGCAGGACAAAAAATGTTAGCAGAAGCGTAATATAGTTAGCAGTTAGCGGTTAGCAGTACTCAAATAAGGCTAATCACTAATCACTAATTACTAATCACTAAAAATATGATTTTAGAAATAGTATCACCAGAGGCATTATTATTTTCAGGCGAAGTAACTTCAATTTCTTTACCTGGTGTTGATGGTTCGTTTCAGATTTTGAATAATCACGCGCCAATTGTTTCTATTTTAAAACAAGGAATAGTTAAAATTACTGCTCCAAGTTTTAAACTTGACAAAGAAGTAGCAGACAAGTTTACTAAAGTTAACGATCAAAACTATACGCTTGATATCAATTCGGGTACAATAGAAATGAAAGACAACAAAGTAATTGTCTTAGCGGATTAAGAAAAAAAATATAACTATTTAAAAAGCCAAGCATTTATTTGTTTGGCTTTTTGCATATAAAAAATCCCGCCGAAACGAGATTTTTAAATTTTGAATTAAATTTGTTTTATACCTGCGGACCAGATTTAACTAAATTCTGCCCTTCTTCATTATCGGTATATTGAACAAAATTTTTGATAAATCTACCTGCTAAATCTTCGGCTTTTGTTTGCCACTCAGAAGCATCTGCATAAGTGTCTCTAGGATCTAAAATCGCTGAATCTACATCGTGTAAAGCTGTTGGAACTTCAAAATTGAGAGTTGGAATCATTTTAGTTTCTGCTTTTTCGATTGAACCATCAAGAATAGCATCAATGATAGCACGTGTATCTTTTATCGAAATACGTTTTCCTGTTCCATTCCAGCCAGTGTTTACCATGTAAGCAGTTGCCTTGTGTTGTTCCATTTTTTTAACCAATTCTTGACCGTATTGTGTTGGATGTAGTGATAAAAATGCTTTTCCAAAACAAGCTGAAAAAGTTGGTTCAGGTTGTGTAACACCTCTTTCAGTTCCAGCTAATTTGGCTGTAAATCCTGAAAGAAAATAATATTTAGTTTGTTCTGGTGTTAGTTTAGAAACTGGAGGCATAACTCCAAAAGCATCTGCTGTTAAGAAAATTACTTTAGTAGCATGACCAGCTTTTGATACTGGTCTTACAATATTATCAATATGGTATATTGGATAAGAAACACGGGTATTTTGAGTTACAGAACCATCTTTAAAATCAATTTTGCCATTAGCATCAACTGTTACGTTTTCTAGTAAAGCATCTTTTCGGATAGCAGCATAAATATCTGGTTCGTTTTCTCTACTTAAATCAATTGTTTTTGCATAGCAACCACCTTCAAAGTTGAAAACCCCGTCGTTATCCCAACCGTGTTCGTCATCACCAATTAACTCACGTTTTGGATCGGTTGATAAAGTCGTTTTTCCTGTTCCAGATAATCCAAAGAAAACAGCAACATCGCCATCTTTTCCTTTATTAGCAGAGCAGTGCATTGACGCCATTCCTTTTAAAGGTAAATAATAGTTCATAATAGAGAACAACCCTTTTTTCATTTCACCACCATACCAAGTACCACCAATCAATTGAACTTTCTCGGTCAAATTAAAAGCAACATAAACTTCCGAATTTAATCCGTGTGTTTTGTAATCTTTAAAACTTGTTTTTGAACCATTCATTACAATAAAATCAGGTTCGCCAAAATTTTCTAATTCAGCATCAGTTGGGCGAATGAACATGTTTTTTACAAAATGTGCTTGCCAAGCCACCTCCATAATGAAACGAACTTTAAGACGTGTATTTTCGTTTGCGCCACAAAAAGCATCAACTACAAATAATCGTTTACCAGAAAGTTGGTTTACCGTTGTTTCTTTAAGTGCTTCCCAAGTTGTTTGTGAAATTGGTTTATTATCGTTTACTGCTTTTTCAGAATTCCACCAAATAGTGTTTTCTGTTATAGCATCTTTAACTATATATTTGTCTTTTGGTGAACGACCTGTGAATTCTCCTGTCATAACATTTACAGCTCCAAGTTCTGAAAGTTGGCCTTTTTCATAACCTTGTAAACCATCACTTAATTCTTCATTATATAAAAATTCATATGAAGGATTGTAAATGATTTCTTGAGCGTTTTTTATTCCGTATTTTTCTAGCGAAATCGATTTCGTTGTTTGAGCAGATGTATCCATAAATTTGTGTTGTATTGCAATTAATAAATAGAATGCAAAGGTAAAAAATTATATTTACAACGTTGTAGTTAATTAACGAATTATTACTTTTTCTTGAAGAAATTAAATGTCAAAACAGCCCAAGCTGCTATTAATAAAGAACCTCCAATAGGCGTGACAATTCCAATAGCTTTAAAATCAATACCTGTAACAGCTTTAGTTGATAGTAAATAAATCGAACCAGAAAAAAAGATAATTCCTAAAATGATTAACGTCAGTATGGTTTTTTTAGTTTTTAATGGCAAATGTGTATTCATTCCCAAAAAAAGTAGAAATAAGGCATGATACATTTGGTATTTTACACCAGTTTCAAACGAAACTAATTGCTCTGCTGTTAAAACGTTTTTAAAAGCATGTGCTCCAAAAGCACCTAAAATAACGGCTGACATTCCAAAAAAACCTGCTGTTAAAATAATTTTTTTCTCCATTTTTCTTCTGTTTGAAATACTATTTGGCAAAAGTATTAGTTATTAGATTAATTGAAGACCAATTTTAAGTTTTCTTTTATATTTTAACAGTTTAAAATTTTACATTTGCACTTTAAATAGATTTCAATGAAAAAAGCTTTAGTTATTCTTACTGCTTTACTTTTATGTTCTTTCAAAGCAGAAACCACAACTGCCGGAATTCCATCTGGCGAAAAATTAGTTTATGCGGGTTCCTTCAACATGAGCGGACTTATGACACACATTGCTCAAGTTACCATGTCAACCGAAAGTGTAAAAACAGCCAAAAACAATTATTTACATATCAGTTGCGAACTTTCAACATTTTCTAAATGGGATAAGTTTTTTAAAATTAGGGATGTATATGAATCGTATGTCAATCCAACTACAATGATGCCAAGTTTATACAAAAGAAGTATAAATGAAGGAGGTTATATCAAAAATGAAAAATATGTTATAAAAGGCACGTCGGTAACAAGTACAACTTCTAAAAAAAATAAAGTTGAAACTACAAGAAAGTTTACAATTGGAAAATCAACGCAAGATGTGGTTTCAATGATGTATAAGTTGCGTTCTGCCGATTTAGCTTCTATGAAAACAGGCGCAACAAAATCATTTGCAATTGTTTTTGATGAAAAAGAAGTTCCGGTAACTATCAAAATGATGGGTATTGAAATTATTGAAGTTGGGAATCTTGGTGACAAAAAATGCTACAAGTTGTCTATTGGAGCTAAAACTAATAAACTAAAAGGAACCGACAAAAATATTATTTGGTTAACAGCTGATGATAAAAAGGTTCCAGCTCTTATGAAGTTTAGCATTCCTGTAGGAACGGGACAATTAGTATTAACTTCTGCAACTGGTGTTTAATAAGTAAATATGAGAAAAACATTTTTAATTTTAGCTATTATTTTTTCTGTCTTAGGAGCTGTTTTTTCCTTTTTGCCATTTGACTCATTGGCGTTTTTACCTATTGTTTTAGCATTGGTTTTTTCTTATTTAACTTTTTCTAAATCTGAAGACAATCAAAAAAAACTTCCTAAAAACTTATTTATTTTTTCAATTTTATGTGCTGTTTTTGTTCTCGGGAAAACATTTCTCATAAAAGATGAAGTTGAAAAAGATCAAATTTTTGAACAAACTAAAATTGAAAGTACTATCGAAGCCAAAAAAGATTTAGAAGATTTAGAAGATCTCGAATAACTTCTGTTTACATAAAATTCAAAAGCTCGTGTGATTTTGCGCGGGCTTTTTTGTTTTTATCAAAAAATAACAAAAAATCATTCCAAATTCATAAATTTGTATTCTATTTTTATTCAAATATGAGAAATATACTTATAATAGGGGCTGGTCGTTCAGCTTCATCACTAATTCAATATCTTCTAACTAAGTCTGCTGCTGAAAAGTTACATCTTACCATTGGAGATTTATCAATCGAACTAGCACAACGTAAAACCAATAATCATCCTAATGCAACCGCAATTCAATTAGATATCACCAACGAATCGCAACGTCAAGCAGAAATTCAAAAAGCCGATATTGTTATTTCGATGCTTCCAGCACACATGCATATTGAAGTGGCAAAAGATTGTGTCATTTTCAAAAAACACATGGTAACCGCTTCGTATGTTTCCGATGCAATGCAAGGTCTCGATGCTGCTGCCAAAGAAAATAATCTAATCTTCATGAACGAAATCGGATTAGATCCTGGAATTGACCACATGAGCGCCATGAAAGTGATTGATGAAATTAGAGACAAAGGAGGAAAAATGATTTTGTTCGAGTCTTTCTGCGGCGGATTAGTAGCTCCAGAATCTGACACTAATCTTTGGAATTACAAATTCACTTGGGCACCACGAAATGTAGTGTTGGCTGGTCAAGGCGGTGCTGCCAAATTCATTCAAGAAGGAAAATATAAATACATTCCGTACCACAAATTATTCAGAAGAACCGAGTTTTTGATGGTCGAAGGTTACGGAAAATTTGAAGGTTACGCCAACCGCGATTCGCTAAAATACAGAAGTGTTTACGGATTAGACGATGCATTAACTTTGTACCGCGGAACCATTCGTAGAGTAGGATTTTCTAAAGCATGGAATATGTTTGTACAACTAGGTATGACAGACGATTCATATACAATGGAAAACTCTGAAACCATGAGTTTTCGCGAGTTTACTAACTCATTTTTACCATACCATCCAACAGATTCTGTCGAAATCAAAATGCGTTTGGCACTCAACATCGAGCAAGATGATAGTATGTGGGACAAACTGTTAGAACTCGATTTGTTCAATGCCAACAAAATTGTAGGCCTCAAAAATGCAACACCTGCACAAATTTTAGAGCGAATTCTCAACGATAGTTGGACTTTACAGCCTAATGACAAAGACATGATTGTAATGTACCATAAATTTGGTTACGAACTAAACGGAAAACAACACCAAATCGATTCCAAAATGGTTTGTATTGGAGACGACCAAACCTATACTGCAATGGCAAAAACGGTTGGTTTGCCAGTAGCAATGGCGACATTACAAATACTAAATGGAAACATAAAAACACCTGGCGTACAACTTCCAATAAAAGAAGAAGTTTATCTTCCAATTCTCAAGGAACTCGAAGAATATGGTGTGATTTTTAAAGAAACTGAAATGCCTTATATAGGTTACAATCCCGATAAATTAGTGGTTGCGGTTTAAGATTTTTTGGGCGTTCGAGCGGGCTATACATTCCAATCTTTTGCTCCGTTGCACTCCACAAAAGGATTTCCATTGCTATCCCTAACGCATCAGAATAAAATTGGCATCAAGCTTATATGAACTAAAATGCCTTATATGGTAAAAAATATTTACTAACTACAAACAAACAACATGAGCAAAAAAATATTAATAATCGGCGCTTGCGGACAAATAGGAACCGAGTTAACGCACAAACTTAGAGCCATTCACGGAGTAGAAAACGTAATTGCGTCTGACATCCGAAAACTAAACAATGATGTTGTAAACTCAGGACCATTTGAAGTAATCAACGCACTCGATTATAACCAAATCGAACATCTTGTAGAACAATACCATATTGAAGAAGTCTATTTGATGGCAGCATTATTATCAGCAACAGCGGAGAAAAATCCAGCTTTTGCATGGGATTTGAATATGAATTCGTTGTTTCACGTTCTCAATTTGGCGAAAGCAAAAAAAATAAAAAAAATATTTTGGCCATCAAGTATTGCTGTTTTTGGCCCTACAACTCCTAAAGAAAACACACCTCAATACACGATAATGGAACCATCAACCGTTTACGGAATTAGTAAGCAATCAGGCGAAAGATGGTGTGAATATTACCATAACATTTTTGGCGTAGATGTGCGAAGCATCCGTTATCCTGGATTAATAAGTTGGTCAACACCACCAGGCGGCGGAACTACCGATTATGCAGTAGATATTTTCCACAAAGCCATAACCGATGGTAAATACGAATGTTTCCTTTCATCAGAAACTAAAATGCCAATGATGTACATGGAAGATGCTATACAAGCAACTGTTGATATCATGGAAGCACCAGCCGAAAGCATCAAAATACGTTCTTCATACAACTTAGCTGCCATGAGTTTCACGCCAACCCAAATTGCAGCCGAAATCCAAAAACATATTCCTAATTTACAAGTTACTTACAAACCAGATTTTAGACAAAAAATTGCCGATAGTTGGCCAGCCAGCATAGACGACAGCCAAGCAAGACAAGATTGGAACTGGAAAAACAAATTCAACATCGAAACTATGACGGTAGAAATGTTAAAACAGTTGAAAGAGAATGTTTATTAATTTATTACATTTATAAAAAATAGGATGAAGAAAATACTTTTTATAATTTTAATTGCTTCTGTTTTTGGATGCAGTAATGATGATAGTAATACAACAAATTCTAATGATTTAATTCAGAATTATTATTATAATTATATGCTTTATCCTGGTAGAATATTACAAAATAATTCTTCAGACAATAAAGTGAAATTTGAATACGATTCAAACAATAGTATTAAAAAAAGGATTGGCGGTATGACACCATTAGACCAGTCTACAGGTTATGACTATACATTTGTTGAAACAATATTCGATCAACTAACGTATTTGCCAAATCAAATATTTATTGAAAAGAAAACCACTTCAAACATAGTTACTGTTCTAAAATTTGAAAGAAAATTATTTTTAGATAGTCAGAACAGAATTCTGAAAAAAGCAGTTTATAGAGAAAATGCTTTTCCAGAAAGAGATACGACATATTACACCTACAATTCAAATGGGATTTTAAAAGAAAGTTCTAAGACAATAAATAATGAATTTGAAAATTCTATTTATTATTTCAATCAAAGTAATAACATAGATAGCATAGTAACCAAAAAGTTTCTAAACTCAAATTTAATTTTGAAAACAGTTGAAATTTTTTCTGAATATGACAATGCTGAAAATCCATTAAAAAACCTTTTAATTTTTGAAGAAACCTTTTACAGAGCTTTGTCAAAAAACAATTTTAAAAGATATGATAAAAGAGAATATAACCCTGCAAACGAACTTACAGGAACCTCTTTTAGGACATGGAATTTTATTTATGACTCAAATGGAAAAGTAAAGTTTGATCAATTTTGATATATCACTTTTTCAACTTACTAATCAAAGCGTCTTCAATAGGCGCTTTTATTTTTATAACAGCATCAGTAGTATCGTTTGGAATGGTCATAGAAAGCACATAATGACTTATTTTCCAGCTACCATTTTCTTTGGTCAAAACGCCCGAACCTCTGCAAATCTTCATTTGTGTGTTTAGCAATTCATCAAACCAAGCTGTTTTGCCATCTTTGCTGAAGTAAATATTTCTTTCAAGAGCGGTAAAATTCCAAGCTTTTCCTTTATCAAAAAAAGGTTTGGCAAATTTTTGAAAAGCTTCTTTATTCCAATTCTCGGTTGCATCTGTTCCAATAAAAATAGAATTCTCGGTCATAGCATCAAAATAACTAGTATAATCAGCATTTGCGGCTGCTTTGTGCCAATTATCAAGTGTTGTTGTAATTTGAGCTTTTTCAGAATCTATATTTTGAACAGAAGCACAACTAGCAATAACCAAAAATAAGAAGAAATATTTTTTCATGTTTTTTAGATTTGAAAATCAAAGTTAACTCAATTTTAGTAAATTTGGGATTGATTTTACCACAAAGGACACAAAGAAGGCACAAAGAACACAAATCTTAGTGAACTTTGTGTAAAAACTTCATGGTCTTCGTGGTTCAATTTTAAAAGTAAAATAAATAACATCTAAGTTAACTCAATTTTAGTAAATTTGGGATTGATTTTACCACAAAGGACACAAAGAAGGCACAAAGAAGGCACAAAGAGCACAAATCTTAGTGAACTTCGTGTAAAAACTTCGTGGTCTTCGTGGTTCAATTTTAAAAGTAAAATAAATAACATCTAAGTTAACTCAATTTTAGTAAATTTGGGATTGATTTTACCACAAAGGACACAAAGAAGGCACAAAGAAGGCACAAAGAGCACAA
>NZ_JBILJG010000027.1:0-40092 GCF_044377315.1 Flavobacterium sp. | reverse complement strand
AAAACAATAAAAAGACCTGCCTGCCGGCAGACAGGTTGTAACGAAAAGCGGGAACAAGGATAACTGATAAAGCCCGAGCCATTCGCCCCTACTCCCAAAAACTTATTTTCGTTTCAAATAGTATACGAAACACCTAACGATATAGATAAATCTTTATACAACGGCAATATAAGCGAAGTATATTGGCGTAGCAACAGCGATAATATAAAGCGTAAATACACTTTTGATTATGACAAGCTAAACCGATTGACCAACGCTGTCTATGCCAAACCCGATGCCGTATCGCCCAACACCAATGCCTATAACGAAAGTATGAGCTATGACAAGAATGGCAATATTACCAACCTACTTCGCAATGGTGGACAAGACCAACCCGTTAACCAGCCAGTAGCTATTGACAATTTGACTTATCAGTACATAGCCAATACTAACCAATTACTAACGGTAAGCGATAGCAGCAATAGTACAGAAGGTTTTAAAGATGTGGTAAGCACGCAAGATTATAATTATGATAATTTTGGTAACCAAAATAAAGATGACAACAAAGGAATTACAAATATAAAATACAACCATCTTAATTTACCAACCGAAATTATTTTTGCACCTGCAACACCCGTAAAGAAAATTAATTATCTTTACAGTGCAACAGGAGAGAAATTGCAAAAAACTGTAACCAACGGAACAAGTATTACCATTACAGATTATTTAGGAGGATTTCAGTATATTAAAGTTGGAACAGCCCCAGTAGTTTTGCAATATTTCCCTCACCCTGAAGGCTATGTAAATTATAATACTGGAGTTTACAAACATGTTTTTAATTACAAAGACCATTTAGATAACGTGAGAGTAAGTTATACCAAAGATGATGCAACTGGTTTACCAGTAATTTTAGAACAAAATCATTATTATCCTTTTGGACTTAAACACACCAATTATAATACAACATTATTAAAATTGAGAGGAAGTACACCAGTAGCCGCAACAACATCTGTGCGAAAATACCGTCACCGTAGTTATGAATTTCAAGATGAATTGGGTTTAAACTGGTACGATTTTGGAATGAGAGGATACATGCCAGATATTGGTCGCTGGGGAGGTGTCGATATGCTTGCAGAAACATCTAGACGTTTTTCTCCTTATGCATATTGCTTGAACAATCCTGTGTACTTTATTGATGTTGATGGGATGTATGCTACTCCGCCTGATTGGTATCAAAATAATAAAACTGGTGATGTAGTGTGGCGTGAAGGAAGTGGAAAGCAGGCAGGTTATACTAACATTGGTCATTCTACCAATCTTGCATCTGGAACAGGTCAAAATGTACAGTTAAATGGAAATGGAACTTTCAAGGATTTGAATTCGGGTAAGTCATATGGTAATAACGAAACCGTAGTTTATAATACTTCGACAGGTAATACAGTAACTTCAAAGCAAAATTGGAGCCAAAGAAATCTTGTAATAGAAGCTAGTATTTCAGGTTCTGTTGGTCTTCAAGTCGGTGGTAAAGCTGGAGCAATTGAAGGTAGCGCAGGTGTTTTAAAACAAGAGATTGGTAAAATAGGATATGATTTTGTAAATAATAAAAATACGACTTCTTTTGCTGAAAGTAAAACCGAAAATTTTGTTGAAGGTAGTATTGGTATTAAAGGCACACCATTATCGGCAGGTGGTGGTGCAAATTACAACTATGCTTCTCCTGACGGTTTAAATGGGATGAATAATGGAACATTAGGATTCTCTGGACAAATAGGATTAGATTCTGGTAAAAATTTATTACCTAATCAACCTGCATTAAATGTTTCACCAAACGCTAAAGCTAGTACTGATTGTAATTGTATCGACATTGGTGCAGGTGTAAGAGCTATTTTTGGAATAAGTGTTGATTTAAAAATTGGAATAAAAAAATGATGAGAATAAATATTCAAAACAAAGGGAATATTTCGGTATTTGACAATCAAGATTTGGTTTTTAAGATGATTAGAAAAACACCAATTCCATTTTTAAAAACTGTTGGAGAAATTTTTCAGAACGAAAATAAATTAGCCACAATCCACTATCATTTTTTAATGGGAAAAAAAATAGTCTTCCAAGACTTTCCATTTGTCATAAAAATTTTAAATCAACGATGGTTTAGTTCAAGTTTTAGTGTTGATGAAAGTATTATAAAAATTAAGCACAACCCTCTTTTCTTATTTGGCAAAATTTTTTGTAATGTTTATCACAATTCAAACCTTATCCTTGAAATATCAATGAAAAGTAAAATCGATGTAAGGGGATACAATTTAGAATTGAAATTTTTGACTGAAGATGAACAGGTAAAGCAAATTAGTTTAACTTGCTTTATTATTTATTCCATAGAATATAATTTATCTTAAAAATGAAAAAAAACGAGTTTGACGAATTTGAAAGAAATTCAAAAATAAGAAGAAGAAATTTGTTGCCATGGTGGATAAAATTCTTTTGTTGGTTATTTATGTTTACCAGTGTTCTCGCAATAGTACGAGTTATTTTAAGTTACTTTTATATTTATAGTGATTTTGAATTTTATGGTCTAAATGCAAACGATGGTTTACTCAATACATTAATAGTTTTCATTGTATTTACTTTACATGGACTAACTGGCTATAGTTTGTGGTTTGAAAAAGGCTATGGCATAGTGCTTGCAAAAGTTGATGCGATTTTTGGAATTTTAGTATGTGTCTATACAATGTTTTTGGGATATCAAATTGGTAATCTAACATTTAGATTAGAATTAGTTTTACTTGTTTTATTTTTGATTAAATTGATAAAAATTAAACCTTATTGGATGGGATAATGTTTCAAATGTGGTAATGTATCAAATGTGTTGTTATCAAAAAAATAATTTGTAACTAATTAGTTATTAGGATAATTTCAAAATAAAAATTAAAAATGTAAGGCGGCCACTTGGTCGTCTTTCTTATTTTTATATTCTTAAATCGTCTAAAATGAAAGAAATTGAGACTTCATGTATCAAAGTTAGTGATGCAAAAGTTAACAAAAAGAAAAAATAGAAACTCAAATAGCCCAGATTATCTCACTGGTTTAAATTTTTCATAGGAGTTCGATGAATTACATTTGCAGAGGAAATCCTTTTCTTTTTTTCTTTAAAAAAGAAAAGATTGTAGCGAAAAGCTGGAACAAGGATAACTGATAAAGCCCGAGCCATCCGCTTCTGAAAAAAAATTAAGTAAACTTGATAGCTTTTACTGGCGAAATCTTGGTGATAATATAGGAAGGCAAAAATAAAACCAACATACATATAAGTATAGTACCTATATTTAGGAATAGAATATATAACCAATTTATATAGACTGGCGCTTGGTTGACGTAGTAGTTTTCGGGGTTGAGTTGGATTATGCCGAAGTGTTTTTGTATTAACAAAAGTCCGATACCTATTATATTACCCCAAAGAAGCCCTTTGAAGATTAGATAAGAAGCATTGTATAGAAATATTTTGCGTACTGACCAATTATCGGCTCCTAGTGACTTGAGGATTCCTATCATTTGGGTTCTTTCGAGTATCATTACGAGTAAAGCTACGACCATGTTGATGGTTGCTACTACAATCATAACTATAAGGATTACTATAATATTGAAGTCAAACAATTGTAGCCACTCGAAGATGTAATAGTATTTTTCGATAATGGTTTTGGTATCGAGTAGTGAGCTTGTTTGGTCATAGACTTCGGCTCCTTTTTGTTTTATTTGTGTAAAATCGTCGATGAAGACTTCGAAAGAACCTACTTGGTCGGGTTGCCATCTATTGATTCGCTGTAAATGTCGAATATCTCCTATTATATAGGTAGAATCGAATTCTTGAAAACCTGAGTTGTAAATTCCGACTATAGTAAAGACACGAAGATTAGGAAGTTGGTTTCCGTTTTCTTTCATGAAAAAAGTATTGAACTTGTCTCCAACTTTAAGATTTAACCTGTTGGCTAGGTATTGCGAAATGATTACTTCTGGATTTAAATTGGCTGAAAGATTTGGAATTCTACCTTTAACTATATATTCTTTGAGGTTATTCCAATCGTAATCTTTGCCTACGCCTTTGAAAATTATTCCTTCGAAGGCAGCTTCGGTTCTTATAATACCTGCTTTGGTAGCGACCGCTTGTACATGATGAATTCCTTCTATATTCTTGAATTTTGGATAAAAATCTTGTTTGATAGAAACTGGCTTGGTGCTAACTTGTGATTCGTTTTCATCAAAATTGGAAATAATAATATGTCCGTTGAAAGCAGCGACTTTTTGGCGTATTTTTTGTTGTAAGCCAATTCCAGTTGCTATAGATATAATCATCATAACCATACCAATGGCGATTGCAGCAATAGCAATTTTTATAATTGGTGCAGATATACTACTTTTATACTCTTTGGAAGTAATAAGTCGTTTGGCTATGAAATATTCTAAGTTCAAAGGCGTTTTTATTTTTTTTTGCCAAAGATACACAATGTAGAAAAGTTTAAAAGTTTAAAAGTTTAAAAGTTTATGAAATATATACTTAACATTTTTTTTGTGATTCTGATTTTAATGTTTGTTTCTACTTCATGCGGAATTAGGGTTTCCAGACCCTCTGTAAAGGAGACGGGAGCGGAAACAAATAAAATTGAAATTAAAACAATTAAAACCGGTGCTACTAATTATGAAAACTATTTGGCTTTATTAGAAAATAAAAAAGTTGGTATTGTTACGAATCAAACGGGAACCGTTACCTATTTTAAAGAAAATGAGCTTTTATACGAATCGATAGTTGATTTTTTGATTGAAAAGAAAGTTTCGGTTCAAAAAATATTTGCCCCTGAACACGGTTTTAGGGGAACGGCTGATGCTGGCGAACATATTATTGATGGAAAAGATACCAAAACAGGTTTACCCATTATTTCTATTTATGGTAATAACAAAAAGCTAAAACCTGAACAATTAGATGGAATTGAAGTTATGGTTTTTGATTTGCAAGATGTTGGCGCACGTTTTTATACTTATATTTCTTCTTTGCATTATGTTATGGAAGCTTGTGCTGAAAAAAATATTCAACTAATTGTACTTGACAGACCTAATCCGAATGGTAGTATTGTGGATGGTCCAATTTTAGAAAAAGAGTTTTCGAGTTTTGTTGGAATGCATCCAATTCCGACTTTGCATGGAATGACCATAGGTGAATATGCTCAAATGATTAATGGTGAAAAATGGCTCAAAGATGGCATTCAATGTGAATTGATTGTTATTCTGTGTTCTAATTATAATAGAAAAGTAGCTTATAGTTTACCGGTAAAGCCATCGCCAAACTTACCAAATGATCAGTCAATAAATTTGTATGCAAGTTTGTGTCTATTTGAAGGAACGAACGTAAGCGTTGGTCGCGGCACAGAAAAACAGTTTCAAATTTACGGCTCGCCATTTTTACCAAAAAGTGATTTTAGCTTTACACCTATTCCTAATTTTGGGGCAAAAGAACCGCTTTATAAAAATGAATTATGTTATGGTGAAGATATGACGTCTATAGCAAAAGTAAGTAAATTGGAACTAAAATGGTTAATCAAAGCTTACAATTCGACTTGGGATAAAAGTATATTTTTCAATCCTTTTTTTACCAAATTGGCTGGAACCGAAAAATTACAACAACAAATTGAAAGTGGCATTTCTGAAGAACAAATTAGAAGATCTTGGAAAAAAGAATTGGATAATTTTAAAAAAATGAGAAAGAAGTATTTGCTTTATGAATAAGTCAAATATCAATTTCTTGGGCAATAATTATCAGATTTCTACGGATTGACAAACTAAAGCACAATTCTCTTCTTCATTTCCTCAACAATAGCATACGCTGCTGGACAAATCGCCACGTTTTTCATGGTTAAATCTGAAATTTGTTGAAACTTTTTTCTATCGGTATGCGGAAATTCTCTACATGCTTTTGGTCGTACATCGTAGATAAAACATTTATTATCCGATTGTAAAAAAGTACATGGAACACTTTGCAAAACATAATCATTATCTTCATCTATTCGCAAATATTGGTCGATAAATTGTTGTGGCTTTTGTCTAAAATGTTTTGAAATACGCTCAATATCGGCCGATGTAAAAAGAGGACCCGTCGTTTTACAACAGTTGGCGCATTCCAAACAATCGGTTTTTTTGAACTCGGCATCGTGCAAATCTTGCATTACATAATCCAGATTTTTAGGCGCTTTCTTTTTCAGCTTATCGAAATACTTTTTGTTTTCAATATGCTTATCTTTGGCAAGTTTTCCGAGTTCGTTTAGTTGTGGTTTCAAGTTTAAAGTTTCAAGTTGAGCCGCAAAGTTAAACAACTTTTAAACTCTTAAACCTCTAAACTTTTAAACTTTTTAATGAAAGATTTATTCGGAAAAGCCATTCTCGATTTTCAAACCAATAATTCTCCCAAAGATATTATAACCGAAACCAACATTTCTGAAGCCGACAAAATGAGTGTTGCCTATCTTTTTCGTGACTATAACGAAATGCCAAAACTCGAACAAAAAGCACTTCAATTAGCCAAAGGAAAAATTCTTGACGTTGGTTGTGGTGCCGGAAGTCACAGTTTGTATCTTCAAGAAAAAGGTTTTGAAGTAACTTCGATAGATATTTCGGAAAATGCGATAAAAGCTTGCCAACTTCGAAGTTTGAAAAATGCTAAAACTCAAAATATTTTAGAGTTAGATTCTGATTTGCATCAGAATGACAAGTTCGATACCATTTTACTTTTAATGAACGGAACAGGAATTTTTCAGACTATTTCAGAAAGTTCAAAATATTTCCAAAAACTAAAAAATTTACTAAATCCTAACGGACAAATTCTGATAGATTCTTCCGATATTATTTATATGTTCGACGAAGATGAAGTTCCTATCGACAACTATTATGGCGAACTTACTTTTACCATTTCATACAAAAACGAAACCGAAAATCCTTTTCCATGGTTGTATCTTGACTATACTTTGTTAGAAAAATTAGCTGCAGAAAATGGTTTGCAATGCGAGTTGATTGAAAATGGCGAACATTATGATTATTTGGCTCGTCTTTATTAGAAGCTAATCCAGCTTTCCGTTCCAATCTTTTCTTTTTATAAAGAAAAAAAGAAAAGGATTTCCTCTGCAATCTGGGCTAGGCTATCCTTATACTTCAATCAAATCGGTAGTTTGAATAATATCGGTTAAGGCTTGGTGCAAAATAGCTAAATCTTCTTGAGAATTATAAGCATTAATCGAATATCTCAAATAAATAGTTCCGTTCAAAGGCATTACTGGAATTTGAATTTTATACTTTTCATAAAGCAATTCTTTTAATTCCAAAGGTTTACTTGTTCTTATAGGAATGCTTGCCATCTGACCAAGAAATTCTTCTGTAATTGGGCACAAAGGTTTGGTGTTAAGTAAATCGCAAAAATCTTGATAATTATCTAAAACCAACTTTCTACAAACTTTCGCCTTTTCTTTCCAGTTATTTTCTTCTAAAAATTCAATTACTTTTGGTGTACACAAAAAAGCTGAAATATCACGTGTTCCTTGGTATTCATGGTAATCTAAAAATTGACTTTCACCAGGAAAATCACTTTCATAACCCCAACTTACAACCAATGGTTCGATGTCATTTTGATAGTCTTTTTTTACATACAAAAACGAACTTCCTTTTGGAGCCAACATCCATTTGTGCAATGTACCTGTGTAAAAATCTGGGTTTAAATCTGTAATATCCAAATCGATATGCCCTGGAACATGTGCGCCGTCTATAATGGTAATCAATCCAAGTTCTCTGGCTTTATCGCAAATTTCCTTCACTGGAAAAATAAGCGCCGTTGAGCTAGAAATTTGATTGAGAAAAATCACTTTAGTTTTAGATGTTACTCCTTTCCAAAACTCATCAAGTATTTGTTCTTTTGAAATTATTGGCAACGAAATTTCTTGTCGAATATACTTGGCTCCCGATTTTTTACAGTAAAAATGCCAAGTTCTATCCATAGCACCATATTCATGATTGGTTGTAAGAATTTCATCGCCAGCTTGTAATTTCAAACTGCGCATAATAGTGTTGACGGCAAATGTTGGATTGGGTGTAAAAAACAAATCTTGTGCTTCACAACCGACAAATTTAGCCAAACTTTCACGAGCGGTTTTTAGATAACCAGCCGATTTCTTTTGAATAAAATAAACCGGTTCGTGTTCTAACTCCAACTGAAAACGTTGGTATTCTTCAAAAATAGGTTTTGGACAAGCGCCAAATGAACCATGATTAAGAAAAGTGATTTCGGGGTTTAGGTGGAATTGGGATTTCATGGGAAATATTTTAACCACTAAGTTCACAAAGAATTACACAAAGTTTACCAAGCTTTTTTAAGGTATATTCAAATATTTATGAGTCTGCAACGAAACGCGCCATTTTGGATTATTCATAACATAATCAACAATTTGCGGTGTCATTTCTTCTTTTTTGCTCCATTCAGGTTGTAAAAACAAAATAGCATTCGGATTTACTTTCAACGCTTGTTCTTCGGCAAAAATAAAATCGTGTTTGTTATATATAATGACTTTTAACTCGTTGGCATTGGCATAAACTGTTTCGGTCGGCAACATAGTTTTCTTTGGCGAAAGACAAATCCAATCCCAAGTTCCAGATAGCGCATATGCACCTGAAGTTTCTATATGTACTTTTAAATTTCTTTCTTTCAATTTAGATGTCAATACCGACATATCCCACATAAGTGGTTCGCCACCAGTAACTACAACTGTATCGGCATATTTTTTGGCGTTGTCAACTATCAAATCAACGTTGGTAGGCGGATGCAATTCGGCATTCCAACTTTCTTTTACATCGCACCAATGACAACCTACATCACAACCACCAATTCTAATAAAATAAGCAGCTGTTCCCGTATAATAACCTTCGCCTTGAATAGTGTAAAACTCTTCCATCAACGGTAAAAGTTCACCTTTTTCGACTGCGGTTTGTATTTCTTTTTTGAGCATTTTTTGAAATTATTGTGCAAAGATAAGTAATAAAATTGGGAGATGGAAGCTTGAAGTTGGGAGAAATTAATTCAAAAACTTAATGAAACAAATTGGAATTTGTGATTTGTTTTTTGAAATTTATAAATCTACTTTTGTTTTTCTAATTTGTGTAAATGCGGTTTCTACTATTTGGTTTTATTTTATTTCCTTTTTTTCTTTTTTCTCAAGATTTTGAGAATACTAATGCTATTGATGTTAGTATTTTTAGAGGAAACATAATGGCACACACACAAGATTTAGGTCATCTTATTACTGATCATCCTTACGGATTTATGGTTAGTTTTTCTAAACAAACGCATGGTAAAAAAGAATGGCATCGAGCTTATAATTTTCCTGATTTTGGTGGTTATTTTATGTATCAAGATTATAAAAATGAGTTTTTAGGAACCAATTATGCTCTTGGCGCTCATTATAATTTTTATTTTTTAAATAGAAAATTGCAATTTAAGTTAGCGCAAGGAATTACCTATAATACCAATCCCTACGATAAAGTTACCAATAGTAAGAACAAAGCTTTTGGTTCAAAACTGTCTGCCAACATCAACTTAGCATTGAACTACAAAAAAGAAAATTTGATACAAAACATAGGTTTTCAAGCAGGATTACTCTTTACTCATTCATCAAATGGTAGAATAAAATCGCCCAATAGCGGTATCAATTCTTATGTTTTAAATGTTGGTTTGAACTATAATTTTGATAAAAAAGAAACTCAAAATAATAGTTTCATTTCAGATACAACTTGTTATAAAGAACCTGTAAAATATAACTTTGTTGCCAAAACAGGCATAAATGAAAGTCCCATCATCAATAGTGGACAATATCCTTTTTACCATTTAGGTTTTTATGCAGACAAACGTCTTAACAGAAAAAGTGCCGTTCAACTTGGAACCGAATTATTTTTGACACAAAGTATAAAAGAATACATCAAATACCGCTCAATTTCATCATTTGAGGAATCTATTGACCCAAATACCGATTATAAACGAGTTGGTGTTTTTGTTGGACATGAACTTTTTATTAATAAATTGTCTATCGAAACCCAAGTTGGCTATTATATTTACAAACCATTCAAAGAAGATTTGGATATTTATAACCGATTGGGCTTGAAATATTATTTAACAGACAACGTATTTGTTGTTGGTGGATTAAAAACGCATCTTTTTGTAGCAGAAGCATTTGAATTTGGAGTTGGAATAAGATTATGAAATCGCCACGAACAACAAGTTTGTTGCAAACAAACACCAATGACTAAAAAGGCGATACCATATGTTACCGCTAAAAAATATAATCTAAACATATGAAAAAAATAACACTAATATATGTATTTAGTATCTTAATCGTTTTTTGTCGATGCGAAAATCCAAGCGACTGCATAGAATCTTCTGGAGCAACAATAACCAAAGATTTTATAGTTTCTTCGTTTGCAAGAATTGATATCGAAGCTGGAATTGAAGTTATACTTACAGAAGGTTCAGAATATAAAGTCCAAATTCAAACAGGCGAAAACCTAATAGAAAACGTTTCAGTTTCGCAAGATGCCACAACTCTATATCTCAAAGACAACACAACCTGCAATTGGGTTAGAGAATACGGACAAACAAAAGCATTGATAACGGCTCCAAATATCACCGAAATTTATTCCAAAACCGATAGAAATATCAGTTCGAACGGCATTTTGACTTATCCAAATTTAAAATTGGTTGCTTTAGATGATAAAGGTGATGATAGAGACGGCGCAGGAACAGGCGATTTTATACTGCAAATAAGCAATAACCGATTAGAAATTCAAAATAACAGTTATTCACGTTATTATATTTCTGGAAACACGAACTATTTTGTAGTAGGAATTTACAATGGTGACGGCAGAGTTGAAACACAAAACTTTCTAGCAAAAACTATAAACATTTACCATCGAGGTTCTAACGATATTATTGTAAATCCAACCGATAAAGTCGAAGGAAAACTAGTAAGCACAGGAAATGTAATTCTGAAAAACAATCCGCCAATCAATACATTGCAAGCTTTTTACCAAGGGCAGATTTTTTACAATTAGAAGCTATTTCCAGCTATCTGCTCTATCTTTTCCTTTTTAAAGAAAAAAGAAAAAGGATGCCGCTTCAAACGTAGTTCACTGAACTCATTTGATAATAGACACAATGTGAAGTAATCTGGGCTAGGTATCAAGGATTATATCACATTTTTTCAACAACTAGTTAGCTGTTTTTTCTCTAAAAATTGCTTCTAAGTTTTTGCTTTTTAGACTTATTTGAAGTGTTTTCAAACCATTTTCTTGGGCAAAATCAAAAATGGCTGAACGCATATCAGTTTCGGTTTCAAAAGTTAATTCCCAAACTTTATCATGGGTGTTTTTGAATATTTTTAAATCAGATAATTTTGAAAATATAGCTTCGTCAATTTCTTTATCAAACTCAACTTCAATAACCTGTCCTGCAATATCTGAAACTAATTTATCTAGTTTTTTATCGGTAACTATTTTTCCATTGTTGATGATAATTACTCTGTCGCAAATCGCTTCCACTTCTTGCATAATGTGAGTTGAAAGAAAAACGGTTTTGTTTTTACCAACATTTTTAATCACATTTCTAATTTCAACCAATTGATTTGGATCTAGACCAGTTGTTGGTTCATCCAAAATTAAAACATCGGGATTGTGTAATAAAGCTGTTGCTAAACCAACACGTTGGCGATAACCTTTAGATAATTGTCCAATTTTTTTATGACTTTCAGAAGACAAACCTGTTAACTGAATTACTTCTTCAATTCTAGATTTAGCCACTTTATAAACATCAGCATTAAATTCTAAATACTCACGAACATACAAATCTAAATACAACGGATTATGCTCTGGCAAATAGCCAACCGATTGTTGCACAGCTTTCTGATTTTCGTTTACATCATTGCCATTTACTGAAGCTTTTCCTTCATCAGAATTGATATAAGTAGTCAAAATTTTCATTAAAGTAGATTTTCCTGCACCATTCGGACCAAGAAAACCAACAATTTCTCCTTTTTTTACAGAAAATGAAACATTGTCTAATGCTTTTTGAGCACCATAACTTTTTGAGATATTTTGAACTTCTATTGACATAATATGATATTTGAAGCAAATGTAATGAGAATATCATAAATTTGCATTAAATAAAAGAAATGAAAAATACTGAAAGTTTGAAAAATTGGCTCAATAATTTTAATTTACCACATCCGCTAGTAATTGCTGGTCCTTGTAGTGCAGAAACAGAAGAACAAGTTTTGAAAATTGCACGTGAATTAAAAGATTCAAAAGTGTCGGTTTACAGAGCTGGTATTTGGAAACCAAGAACACGACCAGGCGGATTTGAAGGCGTTGGAGAAATTGGATTAAAATGGTTGCAAAAAGCAAAAGCGGAAACTGGTTTGCAAATGGCAGTTGAAGTTGCCACAGCAGCTCATGTGAAATTGGCTTTAGAACACGATATTGATATTTTGTGGATTGGAGCGCGAACAACTGTAAATCCGTTTGCGGTTCAAGAAATTGCCGATGCTTTGCAAAATACAGAAAAAATTGTGTTGGTTAAAAATCCTGTAAATCCAGATTTGGCTTTATGGATTGGTGGCATTGAACGTTTGTATAATGCCAATATCAAAAACATTGGTGCGATTCACAGAGGGTTTTCAACTTATGAAAAAACAAAATATCGGAACAATCCTGAATGGCAAATTGCTATTGATTTTCAAAATAAATTTCCTGATATTCCTTTGATAATTGATCCATCACACATTACAGGAAATCGCGATATGATTTTTCAAGTAACGCAAGAAGCCTTGGATTTGAATTATGACGGAATGATCATCGAAACGCATATTGATCCCGATAATGCATGGAGTGATGCTGCTCAACAAGTTACCCCTGAACAATTAAAGAAAATAATTTTTGATTTAACTATTAGAAAAGAAACAGATGATGCAGATGAATATCAAACACTATTAGCAAAATTAAGAAGCAAAATTGACGAATTTGATGCTAAATTATTGGATGTAATTGGGAAAAGAATGAAAGTTTCTGAAGATATTGGAGCTTTGAAAAAAGAAAAAAACGTAGCGGTTTTACAAAACAAACGCTGGAACGAAATACTAGAAAAAATGGTCAATGACGGAAGCCAAAAAGGATTGAGTGAAGAATTTATAATACAATTTTTCAAAGCCATACACCAAGAAAGTATTACGCATCAGGAAAAAATATTTAATAATTAAAAGGTGATAGGTGATAGGTTGTAGGTTGTTGGGTAATAATATAATATTAGTTTTAGTTACCTTTGCAAATACCTAAAACCTAAAAACCAGAACCCAAAACCTAAATATGACAGGACTAGTTTATAAATCTACTGGAAGTTGGTACACCGTAAAATCTGAACAAGGAGATTTTATGGAATGTCGTATCAAAGGAAAATTCCGAATTAAAGGAATTAAAAGCACCAATCCAATTGCCGTTGGCGATGTTGTAGATTATGATTTAGATGAAACTTCAGATGTTGTTACTGGAACAATTACCAACATTCACGAAAGGAAAAACTATATCGTCAGAAAATCCGTGAATTTATCACATCAAATGCACATTATTGCGTCTAATTTAGATTATGTTTTTCTTCTAATTACTGTAAATAATCCGCCAACAACGTTTAATTTTATTGATAGATTTTTAGTTACTGCCGAAGCTTATGGTATCGAAACCATTTTGGTTTTTAATAAAATTGATACTTTAGACGAAACAACATTAGACGAACAACTATACATGCAACATGTTTACCAAGAAATTGGATATAAATGTTTGCGAGTTTCTGCTAAAGAAAGCAAAGGAATTGAAGATTTAAAAGAAATAATGACTGGAAAAACCACCATGTTTTCAGGTCATTCTGGCGTTGGAAAATCGACTTTAGTAAATGCTTTAGAACCAAGTTTACATCTAAAAACCAAAACTATTTCGGAGCAAAGTATGCAAGGTCAACACACCACAACTTTTGCAGAAATGTATGATTTGTCTTTTGGAGCCAAGATTATCGATACGCCAGGAATCAAAGGTTTTGGAATTGTGGACATGGAGAAAGAAGAAATAAGCGGTTATTTTCCTGAATTTTTCAAGTTAAAAGTTCGATGTAAATTCAATAATTGCTTGCACAAAGAAGAACCAAAATGCGCCATAAAAGAAGCATTAGAGAAAGATGAAATTTCATGGACACGTTACAATAGTTATCTAAAAATATTAGAAGGCGATGATGAACATTACCGAACCGATATTTATAATGATGATAGAATTGCAAGCGATGAAACGAGGAACAAGTAACTTCAAAAATCAATTGCAATTTCAAAAATCAATTTCAAAAATCTTAATTCTCAATTATTTTGAAAGCAGTAATCCAAAGAGTTTCTCATTCTTCTGTAACAATTGAAAACAAAATTGTAGCCGAAATCCAAAAAGGTTTACTAATTTTAATAGGAATAGAAGAAGCAGATTCGCATGAAGATATTGATTGGTTAACATCTAAAATAGCCAATCTTCGCATTTTTGGTGATGAGAATGACGTTATGAATTTATCCCTAAAAGATATTGATGGTGATGTTATTGTTGTGAGTCAATTTACACTTCATGCGCTAACCAAAAAAGGAAATCGACCATCCTATATAAAAGCGGCTAAACCTGATATTGCCATTCCTCTTTACAAAAATTTTGTTGCTCAAATGGAATTGGAAATAGGCAAAAAAGTTCAAACCGGACAGTTTGGAGCCGATATGAAAGTCTCACTAATTAATGATGGACCCGTAACTATACTTATTGACACAAAAAATAAGGAGTAAAAAACTATATTTGTAAAAATACATTCAGCAAAAATGAGATACCAGAACATTCGCGAAGAAGAACTAAAGAATAAAGTTGGAAACGATTGGTTCAAACAATTTGATACTACCGAAATTCTTGGCAATATCGATTTCACAGTTTTTCCGCAACAAGATAATTTATTTGGTCGTACTCCTTTACTTTGGGCAGAAGCCAAAACAGGTAATTTTGAAGT
The DNA here is from genome assembly GCF_044377315.1 of Flavobacterium sp. GTDB lineage: Bacteria > Bacteroidota > Bacteroidia > Flavobacteriales > Flavobacteriaceae > Flavobacterium. Next base: position 24,980 of record NZ_JBILJG010000027.1, on the reverse strand, counting down.
AGTTACTATGTTTGTGCAACTTATTTTAACTATCGGCAAAGCGCGAACTTTTGATAAAACAATGCCTCCAGCTTTTTTGGGTGCTTTCGACTTTAAAAAAATAGCATTTGTACCATACATCAATATACAAGATATTTTTTACCTTAACGATTTCAATTGGAACGTTACACCAAGTAATCACGAAACCAAAGAATTTCAGTTAATTAAACAACGTATTGAAGCCACATTAAAGCAAAATACTTACGTTTATGATTACGAAAAAGACGAAAAAGAATTACAAGCGTTTATAAAAAACAATGTAGCCAAAGCCACAACAACCAATAAATTAAAAATTGATAAAAACAATTTCATTCCAATCTATTTACGTTGGTTAGAAATTGTAAAACCTATTATTGATGTAAATTGGGACGACCTAAAAAAAGCTAATATTTTAGACAGCGATTTCTATTTGGCTGATTTGTTTGTGGATGATAAAGACACTCAAACTATTGGAGACGATTTATCTATTCGCGAGAATTTATTTGTGATGTTTCAAAATGAAGGGTATAAAATAGCTAAGGAAAACCTCAAGCAAATGTTTGATGCCAACATTACGCTAAAAAATAAAGACACCTATTTGCATTTTTGGAAACGCTACAAACGACCACCACTCAAAGAATTTCAAGATTATATTATTGAACGACGTGATTTATTGGTGCCACAAGACATTCGTGAGCGTAAAGGTGCTTTTTTTACACCACGTATTTGGGTAGAATTATCACAAAAATATTTAACCGATTATCTTGGCGAAAACTGGCAAGACGACTACTATATTTGGGATTGCGCCGCAGGAACAGGAAACCTTTTAGCAGGATTGACCAATAAATACAACATTTATGCCAGCACACTAGACCAAGCCGATGTAAACGTAATGCACGAACGTATTGACCATGGCGCCAACTTGCTTAAAAACAACGTGTTTCAATTTGATTTTTTAAATGATGATTTTACTAAACTGCCACAAAGTTTGCAAGACATTATTAATGATGAAGAAAAGCGCAAAAAGTTAGTGGTTTATATTAATCCGCCGTATGCGGAACATGGAAATAGAACAACATTTGCAGGAGATGGTGACCATAAAGCAAGTGTCGCAACAACTAGTTACATTTACAATAAATTTAATAAAATTGTAGGTACAGCAACACGTGAACTTTTCGCTCAATTTTTTCTTAGGGTTCATGATGAAATACCAAATTCTATATTAGCTTCTTTTAGCACATTAAAACATATTAATTCTCAAAACTTTTTAAAATTTAGGCAATATTTTAAAGGTGAGTTTATAAAGGGTTTTATTTGTGAAGCAAATACATTTGATAATGTAAAAGGGAAATTTCCAATTGGGTTTTTGATTTGGAACTTAAGTCAAAAAAATGAAATTAAACGAGTGGAAACAGATATTATAAATTCGTATGGAGATTATAGTGGGATTAAATCTTTTCATGCTTTTGGACCTAAAGATTTTATAAGCAGTTGGCTTAGAAGTTTTTATGATAAAAAAAATAATATTATTGGTTATTTGATTTTACCTGGGGTTGATATGCAACAACAAAACGGTGTTTATTTTACTGCAAAACCAACAGATAGTGATATAGCTCAACATAAAACGGCTATGATTACAAAAAATAATTTATTAATAATGAGCATTTATTTAGCAATTCGTCAAGTAATTAATCCTGTTTGGTTAAATAATCGTGACCAATTTCTCCATCCCAATGATCATTGGAACTTAGATTTAGATTTTCAAAATGATTGTTTGGTATATTCTTTATTTGATGGTCAAAATAAAGTAACTTCTAAAGATGGCACCAACCATTGGATTCCATTTACAGAATATGAAGTCAATGCACAAGCCAAGTTTGAAAGTAACTTTATGACTGATTTTATAAAAGGTAAGATAAAGCAAGAAGTTAACAATGATACACTTTTTGAGCAAGCTACTACAAAAGAAGAACAAAAACCATTAGTTTTCTCAGAAGAGGCTACTGCCGTTTTTGATGCTGGTCGTGAGTTATGGAACTATTATCATGCACAAAAAGACGTAAATGTAAACGCTTCTTTATATGATATTCGCGAATATTTTCAAGGAAGAAACGATAAAGGCAGAATGAATTCTAAAAGCGATGATGTAACCTACACGCAACTAATTGCAAATGTTAGAAGTAAACTTGCAGTTTTAGCAGATAAAATAAAACCAAAAGTGTATGAATATGGTTTCTTGAAGGAGTAAAATCAAAAAAGGAATTCACAAATAGCAAATTCTTCTTTCTTGGCAGAGTTTCGTAAATCTCCATAACAAAGATAGTAAATAAATTCACTTTGCGCCTTTGTGTCTTAGTGGCAAAAATTATAAAAAATGAACCTAAAAAACTCGCAACTAGAAGTTGACAACTGGATAAAAAATCACGGAGTTCGTTATTTTAATGAACTAACCAACATGGCACAACTTACCGAAGAAGTAGGTGAAGTTGCCCGAATCATTGCGCGTCGTTATGGAGAACAATCCGAAAAAGAAAGCGATAAAAACAAAGATTTAGGCGAAGAATTGGCCGATGTAGTTTTTGTAGTTTTGTGCTTAGCCAACCAAACAGGTATCGACCTACAAGCCGCTTTTGATAAAAAAATGGATTTGAAAACTAATCGTGACCACGATAGACATCATAATAATGAGAAATTGAAATAGTATTAAGATTTGAGTATTAAGAATTAAGACTTCAAAAAATTGGATTTAAGACTTCTACAATCAACAATCAGCAATCAACAATCAACAATAAAAATCACAGGTTCCAAGTCAGAAACCAACCGATTGTTATTGTTGCAAGCCTTGTATCCAAACATTACATTGGAAAACACTTCCAATTCTGATGATTCTGATGTGATGTTAGGTATAATTCAAAAATCTCAAATCTCAAATCTCAAATCTCAAATTTTCAACGTTCACCATGCCGGAACAGCCATGCGTTTTCTAACCGCTTTTTTTGCCATTCAAGAAGGAAAAGACTTGTCCGACGTGGCGGAAGTTGTCCTAACTGGTTCATCAAGAATGAAAGAACGTCCAATTAAAATTTTGGTGGAAGCATTGCAACAACTTGGTGCCGAAATTACTTATGAAGAAAACGAAGGATTTCCACCGATAAAAATCAAAGGAAAAAAATTATCTAAAAACAAAGTTTCACTTCCAGCAAATGTTAGTAGTCAATACATTTCAGCACTTTTATTAATTGCTCCAAAACTAGAAAACGGTTTAGAAATAACGCTTGAAGGCGAAATAACTTCTATTCCTTACATCAAAATGACTTTGGCATTACTAAATGAAATTGGTGTAGAAACTTCTTTTACAAATAACATAATTTCAGTACAACCTACAACCTATAACCTACAACCTACAACCCTAACTATAGAATCCGATTGGTCATCAGCTTCCTATTGGTTTTCAATAGTTGCTTTATCCGAAATTGGAACAAAAATCACATTATCAAGCTACAAACAAAACAGTTTACAAGGCGATTCCATTTTACCAGAAATTTATAAAGATTTCGGTGTTGAAACTATTTTCAATAAAGATAATTCAATTACAATATCAAAGTTTACAACCCACAACCTAAAACCTAAAACCTACAACCTAAACAATTCTCCCGACATTGCACAAACTATTGCTGTAACATGCTTCGGATTAGGAATTGGCTGCAATCTAACAGGCCTGCACACACTAAAAATTAAAGAAACCGATAGATTGGAGGCACTAAAAACCGAACTTTCCAAACTTGGAGCCAAAATTTCAATCACCAATGATAGTTTAACACTTGAGCCATCTTCTAAAATGATTGAAAATTGCTTAATTAAAACGTATCAAGATCACCGAATGGCAATGGCATTTGCCCCTTTAGCTCTTAAAACTTCATTGATTATAGAAGATGCCGAAGTTGTTTCCAAATCTTATCCAACTTTTTGGGATGATTTGAAAAGCATTGGATACCAGATTTCAGAAATATAAATTGTTTACTATTTTAAGTAAGCTTTTAAACTCTTAAAACCTCTAAACTCATAAACTTTTCAAAATAAACATCAAAACACTTGACAACGCCTATTTCACAATCGTATATTTGCAGTCTTGTTTAAGAGTTATAAATTCCTTTTAAACTTTTAAACTTTAAACTTTTAAACTCTTTTTAATGAAATTATCGCACTTCAATTTTAATTTACCAAAAGAACTTCTTGCCGAATTTCCTGCCGAAAACAGAGACGAATCTCGTCTAATGGTTATCAACCGTGAAAAGAAAACTATCGAACACAAATTGTTTAAAGACTTAATCAATTATTTCGATAACGATGATGTTCTTATTCTTAACAACACCAAAGTTTTTCCTGCAAGAATGTACGGCAACAAAGAAAAAACAGGTGCAAGAATTGAAGTTTTCTTATTAAGAGAACTAAACGCAGAACAACGTTTATGGGATGTTTTAGTTGATCCAGCTCGTAAAATCAGAATTGGTAACAAACTTTATTTTGGCGATGACGATTCATTAGTAGCCGAAGTAATCGACAACACCACTTCTCGCGGTAGAACTTTACGCTTTTTATACGACGGTTCTTATGAAGAATTCAGATACAAATTGACCGAACTTGGTGAAACTCCAATTCCAAAATACATAACTCGTGAGGTAAACGAAGACGATGCCGACCGTTACCAAACAATCTATGCCAAAGAAGAGGGTTCTGTTGCAGCTCCAACTGCTGGTTTACACTTTTCTAGACATTTGCTAAAAAGATTAGAAATAAAAGGTGTAAAATTTGCCGAAGTAACTCTTCACGTAGGCTTAGGTACATTCAATCCGGTTGAAGTTGAAGATTTGTCTAAACACAAAATGGATTCTGAAGAACTAAAAATCACACAAGAAGCTTGCGATATTGTAAACGAAGCAAAAGTAAAAAAGAAAAGAATTTGCGCTGTCGGTACAACTTCAATGCGCGCTATTGAAAGTTCTGTTTCTTCTGCCAGAACTCTAAATACATTCGATGGCTGGACAAATAAATTCATTTTTCCTCCACACGATTTCAGTATTGCTAATTGTATGATAACCAATTTTCATACCCCAAAATCAACCTTATTAATGATGATTTCGGCATTCTGCGGACATGATTTAATGAAAAAAGCATACGAAGAAGCTATCAAAGAGGAGTATAAATTCTATTCATACGGAGACGCAATGTTGATACTGTAATTTATAGTCAAGTGCTCAAAATTGTCAAAATCTCATCAGAAATGGTGAGATTTTTTTTACCCACAATTTTGTCATTCCGAAGGAATCTCATTAGGAGCGAATCACTAGGCATTTCTATAAACCTTTTTCCTGCTGCTGAAACTCGCTTCCCAAAAATGGGAGAGCTCATACAATTTCACCATCAGGGCTAAACAGTTGTCGCCTTTCACAAAAATCAATTTTTCAAAACATCTTTTTTTCTTTATATTTACACCATATTCTGTACAGAAAGGGCACTGCCTTGTCTCTATCGTAATTTCAAACAAACAACACAATGACATTTCAAAACACACTAGAATTCGCAAAACAACTTGACGCACAGGACGAATTAAAAAAATATAGACAACAATTCATTTTCCCACAACACAAAGAAAAAGACGTAATTTACTTCACAGGAAATTCTCTTGGGTTACAACCAAAATCAGCCAAAAATTATGTAGAAGACGTAATGAACGATTGGGCAAATCTAGCGGTCGAAGGTCACTTTTATGCTGATAAACCTTGGTGGGATTATCATGAACGTTTTGCAAAACCATTAAGCAAAATTGTTGGAGCAAAAACAACCGAAGTATCTGTAATGAACACGTTAACAGTGAATTTACACTTGCTAATGGTTTCGTTTTATCGACCAACCAAAACGCGCTATAAAATTATTTGCGAAGAAAAAGCATTTCCTTCAGACCAATATATGTTTCAATCACAAGTCAATCATCACGGATTTGACCCTAAAGAAGCAATAGTCGAAATCAAAAGACGTGAAGGCGAACACAACATTCGTTCAGAAGACATCTTAGCCAAAATTGAAGAAGTTGGCGATGAATTAGCACTAGTACTATTTGGTGGTGTAAACTATTACACCGGACAAGTTTTCGACATGAAAACCATCACCGAAGCTGGACATAAAGTTGGGGCAAACGTCGGTTTTGACCTAGCGCACGCAGCCGGAAATATAAAATTAGAATTACACGATTGGAATGTCGATTTTGCTGCTTGGTGTTCCTATAAATATATGAATTCAGGACCAGGAAATGCTTCTGGCTGTTTTGTTCACGAAAAACACCATCATGCCAACTTACCAAGATTTGCAGGTTGGTGGGGACATAACAAAGAAAGACGTTTCAAAATGGAACCAACTTTCGATCCAGTTCACGGAGCCGATGGTTGGCAAGTTTCTAATTTACCAATTCTATCACTTGCACCCTATTTAGCATCAATAGAAATGTTTTCCGAAGTTGGAATGGATAAACTAATCGCAAAAAGAAATCAAATAACAGCTTATTTAGAATTCATTCTGCACGAAATAGACAAAGAAGTTGACAGCACATTTGAAGTAATTACGCCATCCAATCAAGAAGAAAGAGCTTGTCAATTATCTGTTTTTCTTCATGGTGAAGGCAGAAGTTTGTTTGACTATTTAATGAGCAACGGTGTAATAACCGATTGGCGTGAACCAAACGTAATTCGTCTTGCGCCAGTTCCATTATATACTTCGTATGAAGATATGTATAATTTTGGACAGATTTTGAAACAAGGAATACTTTTAAAAAGATAGAAAGATTTATTGATAAAAAGATAGAAGGACATAAGAATATAAAGATTGAAGGATAAATTTTCTAGTTTACATAATTAAAAACATCTTTCAATCTTTATATCTTTCAATCTTTATATCTTTGAATCCTTCAATCTTTCCATCTTTATATCCTTCAATCTTATAAAAAATGACAAAACAAGAAATAATAAATACCTTCGATCCATCTCAACCTGGATTAGCCGATGCAACTATTTTCGGATTACCATTTTCATCAGAACAATCTGAAATCATTATAATTCCTGTACCTTGGGAAGTAACCGTTAGTTATGGAGCTGGAGCATCCGAAGGTCCAGAAGCTGTTTTAGACGCATCTTTTCAAGTTGATTTAAACCATCAAGATTTTCCAGAATTATGGAAACTCGGAATGTATTATGCCGAAATTCCAGATTCATGGAAAACTAATTCTGATAAATACAAAGAATTAGCGCAACCCATTATTGAAGCTTTAGAAGATGGTCAAAATGTCTCTGAAATCCCAGCTTTGCAATCTGATTTGGATAAAATAAATGCAGTTTGTCGTGACTTGCACACCGAAGTTAAAGAAACTGTTTTGCATTGGATGAACCAAGGGAAAAAAGTAGTTCTTCTTGGTGGTGACCATTCAACACCGCTTGGTTATTACGAAGCTTTGGCAACCAAACACGAAAATTTCGGTATTTTACATCTTGATGCACACATGGATTTGCGTATTGCCTACGAAGGTTTTACTTATTCGCACGCATCAATTATGTACAATGCTCTACAAATTCCTCAAATTTCTAAAATCGTTCAAGTCGGAATTCGTGATTTCTGCGAACAAGAAGTGGATGTTGTAAAATCACAAAACGGAAGAGTTTTAGTTCACACCGATTCTGATTTGAAAAAAGAAACTTTCGAAGGCAAAACGTGGCAACAACAATGCGATGCCATAATAGCTTCTTTACCACAAAAAGTTTGCATCTCATTTGATATTGACGGAATGTATCCTTGGTATTGCCCAAATACAGGAACACCAGTTCCAGGCGGATTTTCATTTGAACAAGCTACTTATTTATTCAACAAATTAGCCGAAAGTGGTAAAGAAATTATAGGATTTGATTTGGTAGAAGTAGCGCCAGGCGAAAACGACGATTGGGACGGAAATGTTGGTGCCAGAATGTTATTTCACATGTGTGGCGTTCTTGCCAAAAATAATGGTCTGAATGTTGGAACAAAAATAGAGTTTCCAAGAAAATAAAAAACTAAACCTATTTTTAAACCATTAAAAAAGTTAAGAAAAATTAAGATTAAAACTTAATGACCTTAATTTTCTTAATGGTTTATACTTTATATTTGATATTCAAATCCATTCCAATGAAAAAGCTTAAAAAAATCAGTTTTATAATTCTTTCCTTATTTGCATTAATTGCAATTTCAATTTTTGGTTACACCAAATACAAGAAGCCTAGTTATGATGGTAAAGTTGCTTTGCAAAATATAAGCAAAAACACAACCGTTTACTTCGATGATTTTGGAGTTCCCCATATTTATGCAGATACACAAAAAGATGCTATGACTGTTTTAGGTTATGTTCATGCGCAAGACAGATTATGGCAAATGGAACTAATGCGCCGAATTGCTCCTGGAAGATTATCCGAACTTTTTGGTTCAAAAGCATTGCCAAATGATAAATTTTTCGCTGGAATTGGAATCGATGAAAACTCTGAAAAAGCAATTGCAGAATTAGATAAAAACTCTGAAACATATATTCTAGCCAACGCCTATCTTGACGGAATTAATCAATTTATAGAAAACGGAAAAACGCCTTTAGAATTTGAATTAGTAGGTGTTGAAAAAGAAAAATACACTTTAAAAGATGTTTACAATATCTTCGGATTTATGTCCTTCAGTTTTGCTATGGCACAAAAAACCGATCCATTGCTGACCGATATTCGTGATAAATTTGGAATGGATTATCTAAAAGATTTCGGAATTGATGGTTCACTCGGAAAAACACAACTTAAAAGCTATAAAGGACTCGAGGCAAAGCCAAACAGAGCGGTGCTAAAATCAAATGATTATGCTGAAATTTCAAAATCAGTTGCTAGTTTATTAGATAATTCTCCAATTCCGCCATTTATTGGAAGCAATAGTTGGGTAATTGGTGCGCAAAAAACCAAAAACGGAAAAGTCATTTTTGCCAATGATCCGCACATTGGTTTTTCGCAACCTTGTACATGGTATGAAGCGCATATTGTAACACCTGATTATGAAATTTATGGCTATTATTTAGCAGGAACACCATTCCCGCTTTTAGGTCATAACCGAAATTATGCCTACGGATTAACCATGTTTGAAAACGACGATTTAGATTTGTTTCAAGAAGAAGAAAATCCTGAAAATACTAATCAATATAAAACTATTGAGGGATTTAAAAATTATTCTATTCGCAAGAAAATCATCAAAGTTAAAGATAGTGCTTCGGTAACTTTAAATATTAAAGAATCAATTCATGGTCCAATTATGAATGGTTTATTGACGACTTTAACTTTGCAAAAACCTATTGCCATGTCATGGATTTACACGCAACAAAAAAATCAAATTTTACAAGCGGTTCATGCATTGTCTCATTCTAAAAATGTGAATGATTTTTATAATGGCGTTTCGCTTATTCATGCGCCGGGTTTGAATGTTATGTATGGAGATGCTCAAAATAATATTGCTTGGATAACTTCAGGAAAATTATACAAGTTAGACAAATCCGTCAATGGAAATTTCATCATGAATGGCGCAAATGGAATCGATGACAAAAGAGAATTTTTACCGTTTTCAAAAAATCCTTCTGCTATAAACCCAACTTGGAATTACGTTTATTCTTCAAATAATCAACCAGAAGCGATTGACAATTATTTATATCCTGGTTATTATTTACCGCAAGATAGAGCCAAAAGAATTGACGGTTTGTTAGCGCCAAAAAATGATTGGACTTCAACCGATGTACAAAAAATGATTTTGGATAATACTTCGTCGGTAGCACCAAGTTTGGTTGCAAATTGGCTAAATACAATTGATAAAAAAACTACAAATTCAAATGAAAAAGCCGCATTAGAAATCTTAAAAAAATGGAATGGTTCAAATAATAGAAACGAAGTCGCTCCTACTATTTATACCAAATGGCTTTTCTGTTATTTGAAAAATACTTTTCAAGATGAATTAGGAAAAGACAATTTCAATGCCTTTTTAGGAACACATATTATAAAACAAACTATTGCTGGTCAAAGTCAAAATGAGACTTCGCCTTGGTGGGATAATTTGGAAACAAAAGATAAAAAAGAAACTCGAAGCGAAATTCTAAGTCAATCATTTAAAGAAGCAATTGTAGCATTAGAAAAACAACTTGAAACAGATATGTCAGCATGGACATGGAACAAAGTTCACACGCTCGAACACAAACATCCATTAGGAAAAGTTGTGGCATTAAGAGGTTATTTCAATGTTGGAACTTATGAAGTTGATGGCACGAATGAAGTAATCAACAATTTAATTTTCCCGATGACAGAAGATGGAATTTATAAAGTAACGGCAGGACCATCAACTAGAAGAATAATCGATTTCTCTGATGTTGAAAATAGCGTGAGTATTTTGCCAACAGGTCAATCTGGTGTTCCAACAAGTCCTCATTATAAAGACCAAGCCGAAATGTATGCTCAAGGAAAATTCAGAAAAATGAAGATGAATAAAAAGGAAATTATAGCGACTTCTTCAAAGTTGGTTTTTGTTCCGAAAAAGTAGAAATAATATATCTATGCAAATTTGTGAAATCAGTGTTTAATTTCAATAAATTTGCAAAACCGCTTTATACGAATTAAATGCAAACTCCCAAAAAAATAGCCATTGTAGGTTCAGGTTTAGTAGGAACTTTATTGGCAATATACCTCAAAAAAAGAGGGCATCAAGTTGATGTTTTTGACAGAAGTGCCGACATTAGAAAGATAAATTTTTCAGGCCGTTCTATAAACCTTGTTATGTCAAATCGTGGCTGGAAAACATTAGAAGATATTGGACTACGTGAGGAAATTGAAAAAATTGGAATTCCTGTAGATAAAAGGGCCATTCACAAGCAAGATGGTGAGTTAATTTATCAAAATTATGGAAAAGATGGCGAATGTATTTATTCGCTTTCGCGAGGCGTTTTGAACAAAAAAATGATAGATTTAGCCGAACAAGCTGGCGTAAATTTCAAGTTTGAACAAAAAGTTTGGGATGTCGATTTAACAACTGCAACGATTTCTATTGGAGAAACAGAACGAGGTGAATGGACAACAGAAGATTATGATTTAACGTTTGGTTCAGACGGTGCATTTTCTAGAATTCGTCACCGTATGCAACGCCAAAGTATGTTTAATTATTCGCAAGAATTTTTAGAAATTGGTTATAAAGAGTTACACATTCCTGCCAACGAAAACGGCACGCATAAGTTAGATAAAAATTCTTTACACATTTGGCCACGCGGAAAATTTATGTTAATGGCTTTGGCCAACTTGGATGGAAGTTTTACTTGCACACTTTTTATGCCACATGATGGCGAAAATTCATTTGAATCATTAAAAACAAAAGAAGAATTAGTGAATTTCTTTGGAGAATATTTTCCAGATACTAAAGATGTAATTCCTGATTTAGTAGAAGATTTCTTTAAAAATCCAACCAGTTATTTGGTAACCATGAAATGTTTTCCGTGGACATATTCAGACAAAGTTGCTTTAATTGGTGATGCTTGTCATGCTATTGTGCCGTTTTATGGTCACGGAATGAATGCAGGATTTGAGGATATTACCGTTTTAAATCAAATGATAGACAAGTTTGGCGATGATTGGGCAAACTTACTAAACGAATATGAAAACAGTCGTAAACCAAATGCCGATGCAATAGCTGAACTTTCAAGAAGAAATTTCATGGAAATGAGTTCCAAGACGGCAGATGAAAAGTTTTTACTTCAAAAGAAAATTGAAAAATGGTTTTCCGATAAACATCCCGAAAAATGGATGCCGCTTTATAGTCGTGTTACTTTTAGTTTACAACCTTACTCAGAAGCTTTGGCCATAGGTGATAGACAAAATGAAATCATGGAAGAGATTTTGAAAATAGACAAAATTCAAGAAAAATGGAATTCGGAAGAAATTGAAAATTTAATTTTAGAAAAACTAAATGCTAAATACTAAATACTGCTTTCTAATTTTCTTCCCTATGCACTTTTGTAAAATCGAATGCAGGTTTACAAATGGCAATATATTCACAAGGTTCGTCAAAAGGATTAGAATATTGAACTCTTGTATTGGCTTCAATTTTTATAGATTGACCAGTTTCTAAAATTACAGTTTCTCCTTCAATAATAAATTGTTTTTTACCCGAAATAATATAGGTGTATTCTTCAAATTCAGGGGTTTGAAAAGGCTCACTCCATTTTGGCGGCGCAATCATGTGGGCAATTGAAATTTCTTTGTTTTCAGTTGTTGGAATTCCATGATGCTCTTCAATCAATTTACCATCAGTCGTTGGAACTACAAAAGGATTTTTTTGGATTAAATAGTTTTTCATTTTAAACAGAAACCGTTTTTTAATAATTATAAATATTTGATTTTTATTTGATTTTGCAATTGATTTAGTTCTTCAACAGCTTTATCAAAACACTAAAAGCACCTCGAATAAAGCTAGCACTTGTAACGACTTTTAAAACTTATTTCCCAATAACTTCTAATGTTTTTAATGGAATTTTTACTTTAGTTTCGCCTACAGTTTCGCCATCTAAAATGGCTGAATCAAGCAAAATTCTTTCACGTTTTGTGGTCTATCCTTCTTTTATTTGTTTGGCGAATGCTTCTTTATGAGTCATCGATTATATAATATAGGAAGTCTTTATTTTAGCGAAGATAACAATTTTGAATATTAAATAAGTGTTCTAAAATTAATGAATTTTGATATTTTTTGTTGATTCAGAAAAAAAAACTTGTCGTTTTGCACACAATTAATGTCAAAATTCGCGTTATTATATAAATGAATAAAATTACATAATCACTTATTAACACAAACTTTTGAACATTTTTTATAAAAAACAATCATTCAATAAAATTAATTATATGAAAATATAAGTTTTAAGAGAATGTTATAAATTACAAAAAAAGTTTTTTTATTTAAACTAAAAAATTAAATTTGCTCCTATTCAAGTTTATTTACAACTAAAACTAATAAATTATTAAAAACTATTAAAATTAAAAAAAAATGGCAAACGTTAAAAAAGACAAAGGTTCAAATGGCGGTGGAATGGTAACCGGAATCATTATTCTAGCATGTATTTTTGTGGGATGGTTAGTATGGCAATTCATAATGGGTTCTCCTTCTAACTTTGAAGGAAATGATCCAGAAAAAGGACATCCGTTAAACACCTTAGGAATGGTTTATAAAGGAGGATTTATAGTTCCTATTTTACTTGGAATGCTATTAATGGTTGTCGTTTTCTCAGTAGAAAGATATTTAGTTATATCAAAAGCAGCAGGTAAAGGAAATCTTGATGCATTTATGAGAAAAATTCAAGCAAGCGTTGGTCAAGGAAATATTGAAGAAGCAATTGATGCTTGTGACAAGCAAGAAGGTTCAGTTGCAAATGCAATCAAAGCTGCTCTTATCAAATATCAAGATGTGAAAAAAGAAGGATTCTCAAGTGAAGAAGCTTCAGAAATGATTCACAAAGAAATTGAAGAAGCTACAACCCTTGAAATGCCAATGTTAGAAAAACACATGACTATCCTTTCTACATTAGTTTCTTTAGGAACTTTAGGTGGATTATTAGGAACAGTTTCGGGTATGATTAAAGCATTTGGTGCATTAGCAAGTGCAGGAAGTCCTGACCAAGCTGCTCTTGCAACAGGTATCTCTGAGGCACTTATTAATACTGCAACTGGTATCGCAACTTCTGCTTTAGCAATTGTTATGTATAATTTCTTCAACTCTAAAATTGATACTTTAACATATTCTATTGATGAAGCTGGAACAGCAATCGTTAATACATACAGAAGATTAAGAGGAAGTTTAAAATAATAACTTTTGATAGTATAGCAATATACGCTTCAAAATAATATAAAAAAACAAATGGCAAAAATAAAAATGTCAAAGAATGCAGCGTCTATAGACATGACAGCAATGTGCGATGTTGCATTCCTTTTACTTACATTCTTCATTTTGACAGCAACGGCTAAAGTTCCTGAACCAATGCCCGTTGACACGCCTGCCTCAACTGTTCAAACAAAATTGCCTGATACTGATTTAGCTACACTTTCTATTGGAAAGTCAGATGGCAAAAACGCAGTCTTTTTTGGAGTAAAAGGCAAACAAGTAAGAGAAAAAACGCTTGACTTAATGGCTCAAAAATATGGAATGACTTTTACTGATAAAGAAAAGTATGAATTTTCATTAATAGACGAATTTGGTGTACCAATTGAATCACTTAAAAGTTTAATCGCAATAAAAAGTGCTGATAGAAACAAAGCAGGTGTTCAACCAGGCATCCCAATAGATTCGTTAAATAATCAGTTAAAAGATTGGATTTATACTGCACGTCAAGCTAACATTGAAGTGGCAGATAAAGAACTAGAGTTCGCTATAAAAGGTGACTCTAAAGAAGAATATCCTCAAATCAAAAAAATTATGGATATACTTCAAGATCAAAAAATCAATAGCTTTAGTTTAGTTACAGGTTTACGTGCTAAACCTAAAACTACTAAATAAACTAATATTTAAAAAAGACACAAAATGGCTGAATTAAATACCGGCGACGGCGGTGGCAAAAAAGGCGGTGGCAAGGTTAGGAGTAAAAAACAAAACTCCAAAGTTGACCTTACTGCAATGGTGGATTTGGCATTCTTATTGATAACCTTCTTTATGTTGACTACCTCTTTATCTAAACCTCAATCGATGAATTTAGGTTTGCCAGATAAAAACAATGAAGACGAACCAGAGTTGGATGTAAAAGTTGACCAAAGAAGAACATTAACCATTATCCTTGGTGACAATGATAAAATAAAATGGTTTCATGGTTTACAAGCAACTCCTGAACCAGGAGGAGCTCCAGCAGATGCAGTTCATGGTAAAGATGGTATTCGTTTAGAGATTTTAAAAAGAGTTAAATCTGTACCTGAAACTATTGGAGATCCAAAAAAAGGTTTAATTGTAATTATCAAACCTACCAAAAAATCAACCTACAAAAATTTAGTTGATATTTTAGATGAAATGGCAATATGCGCTGTACCAACGTATGCAATTGTAAATGAATTTTCTGACGAAGAAAAAGCATTAGCAGATAAAATGAATCAATAAATACGTATGTATTTTAAAAGATAAAATTATGAAATTAGACCTATTAGGAAAACAATGGTTAGAGATTGTTTTTGAAGGACGTAACAAAAGTTATGGAGCTTACGAATTACGTAAAGATAATGCCAAAACGTCTTATCGATCATTAATTATTGGTGCAATAGTTTTTAGTATTGCTATTGCAACACCAAAAATTATAGATTTCATTGGTAATGCTACAGCTAATGATGAAGCAGCTTTGGATACTAAAATTACTACGGTAAAATTACCTCCTAAAGAAAAACCACCAGAAAACTTACCTCCTCCTCCTCCTCCTCCTCCAAAAGTGGATCAGGTAAAGTTTGTAAAACCTGTTGTTGCTAAAACAGAAGATGTTACTGAAGAGCCTCCAAAAATTGAAGAAATCAAAGATAAAAATCTTGGAAAAGAAGATATTAAAGGTGATCCAGATGCGGAACTTACTGTTGAACCAGTAGGAAACGGTCCAAAAGATGTTGTAGAAGATAATACAATCTATAATTCAGCAGGAATAGAAGTAAAAGCTGATTTTCCTGGTGGGGTTGATGCATTTAGAAGTTTTATTGGAAAAAACTTTGAAATGCCTGATGATGAAGATTTTCCTGGAGGAAATGTTATCGTAACATTTGTAGTAGAAAAAGATGGTAGCATGACCGACATTAAAGTATTGAGAGATGTTGGCTATGGAACTGGAAAAGAAGCCATTAGAACAATAAAGTCTTGTAAGGTTAAATGGATTCCAGGAGAGCAAAACGGCAAAAAAGCTCGTATGCAATTTAGCTTACCTATAAAATTACAAAGAGCTGAATAATGTTTGATAACATTTTAAGTAAAATAAAGAAGAAATCGCCTAAAGAGCGATTTCTTCTCGTTATAGGAATCCTGTTTTTTTTGATTTATTTAACAGTAGGCTTACTAATAATCTTCTGGAAAAAACTTCCTTTGCAAATGGAAACACAATATAGAATCGCTTTTGGAGTTTTATTAATTGTGTATTCCTTTTTTAGGTTTGTACGCCTTGTTGAATCAAATAAAGAATAATATGAAAAAGATACTAGTTTTTGTTACGTTATTATTTAGTACTGCAATTACATATAATTGTAATAAAAAAACAGAAGAAGAAACCATTTTAACAGGTAACTCAACTGTAATGGTAGATGAAAGTTTATTGCCAATTCTTGAAGAACAAAAACAAATTTTTGAAGCACAATACAAGGCAACAATAAATCTAGTTCCAAGTTCTGAAATTGAAATAATAGATGCTTTATTGAAAGACTCAATTCAAATTGCAGTTTTATCACAAAAATTATCGATTGGAGATTCATTAAGAATTGTAAAACATAAAAAACACCCTAAACAAACACAGTTTGCAACAGACGCTATTGTGCTTATTATAAATAAAAAAACTAATGACTCACTTATCACTATTCAAGAAATTACAGATTTCTTAAAACAATCTAACACAACTAAAATAAAGGGATTGGTTTTTGATAATCCTAATTCAAGCTCAGTAAGATACTTAAATGGTCTAGCGGGAATAAAAGAAAGTAGAAACAAAAATATTTATTCTTTCAAAACTAATAAAGAGGTAATAAAATATGTATCAGAAAACAATGGAATGATTGGAGTTGTAGGTCTAAACTGGATAGAACAATCTAATCCCGATTTGGAAAATATTGTTGTTTTGAGTGTTAAAAATCCCAAAAGCAATTCGTATATTTACCCCTCTCAAAATAGCCTTGCAGAAAAAACATATCCTTTGGCACGCGATTTGTATATAATCAATAGTCAAGGTTATTCAGGACTAGGAATGGGGTTTTCGTCATTCATTGCTGGAGAAGTTGGACAAAGAATACTATTGAAGTCTGGCTTATTACCATTCAAAATTCCAGGAAGAAATATTATTATTAGAAATAAACTAGAAAAAGAAAATAAGTAAATTAAATTGAAATGAAAAATATTGCCATAATATGTTTTGCCTTTTTAACTTCAACAGTAGCTGTTAAAGCTCAAGATCTTGAAACCGCAAAAAAAACAATCGATGCAGAAAAATACGAAGATGCTAAAAAAATGCTAAAAACATTAGTAGCAACCAATCCAGCAAATGGCAAAGCTACATTTTTGTTGGGAACAGTCTATTTAAAACAAAATATTGAAGATTCAGCTAAAATTTATTTTCAAAAAGGATTAACTGCAAAAGACGGCGCTAGACTTAACAGTATTGGATTAGGCCAAATTGACCTTAACAATAAAGATGTGGCTAGTGCAACTACAAATTTTGTTCAAGGAATTAGCGGTCTAAAAAGAAAAGAATATGAAGAATTGATGTATGTTGGTAAAGCTTACACAAATGCAACAACTCCTGACTACAAAAAAGCTCTTGAATATCTAAACAAAGCTAAAGATATTAGTACAACAAATGCTGAAGTTCAATTAGCACTTGGAGACGCTTATTATGGTGATAAAAACCAAAATGAAGCTTATGCAGCATACAGAAACGCTTATGCTACAGATGCAAGTTTGATTAGAGCAAAAATGCAATTAGGTGTACTATTAAAAGGAGCAAAAGCTTATACAAAAGCAATTGAAGCTTTTGACGAAGTAGTAAAAACCAATGCTACATATGGACCTGTTTACAGAGAAATAGCTGAAACGTATTACTACTGGGCAAATAACGAACCAAAAAAATACAACGAGTACATTCAAAAAGCATTACCAGCTTACGAAAAATACATGAATTTAACAGATTATTCTTTGACTTCACGAATGCGTCACGCTGACTTTTTAATACTTGCAAAAGACTACAAAGCACTAGAAGTTGAAGCTAACGAAATGCAAAAATTGGACAAAGTTAATCCAAGAATAAAACGCTATTTAGGGTATTCTGCTTACGAAAACGGAAATGTTGATACCGCCATAAAATCTCTTAACGAGTTTATTGAAAATCCTAAAAACAAAGTAATTGCAAGAGATTATATGTATCTTGGGTTGGCAAAATTGAAAAAAGGAACTAATGCCGAAACAAAAGCAGTTGATCCAACAGCTTTCTCTGAAGCAGTTGCTGATTTGAAAAAATCTGTAGAAATGGAAGCGTCTATGACTAATGATTTAAGCGAAATCGGAAAAGGTTTTTACTCTCAAAAAATGTACAGACAAGCGGCTGCTATTTATGAAATTGCCGTTACAAACAAAGAATCTAAAAACTATTTACTTGACAACTTTTACCTAGGTAACTCATTGTATTTCAGTAACACACAAAAAGATGTAGTGAAACCAAATGTTGAAGAATTGAAAAAAGCGGACATAGCTTTTGCTAACGTAATTGAAGCTTCTCCAACAACTCAAGATGCTTATCTTTTCAAAGCAAGAACAAACAGTTTGCTAGAAAATGATGCAGAAACAATAAAATATTACGAAGAATACCTTCGTGTTGTAAACGAAAAAGGAACCGAGGAATTCACCAAAAACAAAACCAAAGTTATCGAATCTTACAACGGTATTGGTGCAGCTTACGCTAATACGGACAAAACAAAAGCTAAAGAATATTTTAACAAAACAATTGCTCTAGACCCAACAAATGAGTATGCAACACAATCATTAAAAATGTTGAAATAAAATTTTTATAACTAATTAAAAACCCGATAATTGTAATAATTATCGGGTTTCCTTTTTTTAGTTAGGAGCGAATGGCTCGGGCATTTTGAATTACGCATTTCCTGCTACTTGAACTCGCTTCCCAAAAATGGGAGAGCTCAAACAATTCAAGTATCAGGGCTAGTTAGGTTATGTCTTTTGTAAAATCAGTTTAAAAAATAACCTTAGCAATAGCTTTAATATTCTCAGCTTTTCCCATCGAATAATAATGCAAAACAGGAATTCCTGCAGTAACTAGTTCTTTACTTTGTTCAATACACCATTCAATTCCTATTTGCTTTACATGGTCGTTATCTTTCGCTTTTACAACAGCCATAATTAAATCGTCAGGCAATTCTAGTGAAAAACGATGCGGAATCAAATTCAATTGTTTCTTAGTCGCAATAGGTTTCAAACCTGGAATAATTGGTACTGTAATTCCGGCTATTCTACATTTATCAACAAAATCGAAGAACTTTTTATTGTCAAAAAACATTTGAGTAATAATATATTCGGCTCCATTTCTGATTTTCTCTTTCAAAAAATGAATATCACTATCCAAACTTGGTGCTTCCATGTGTTTTTCTGGATAACCAGCAACACCAATACAAAAATTGGTTTTGGCAGAATTCTTCAAATCTTCATCTAAATAAATTCCATTATTCAAATTACTTATTTGTGTCACCAATTCAGATGCGTATTCGTTTCCTTCTTTTTCAGGTTTAAAATAGGTTTCATTCTTTAAAGCATCACCACGAAGTGCAACCACATTATCAATTCCAAGAAAATCTAAATCTATCAACAAATTCTCAGTATCTTCCTTGGTAAAACCACCACACAAAATATGCGGAATTGCATCAACAGAATATTTATTCTGAATTCCGGCACAAATACCTACTGTTCCTGGACGTTTTTTTACAATTTTTTTCTGTAAAAGTCCACTTGGTAATTCTTTAAATTCATATTCTTCACGATGATACGTTACATCAATAAATGGTGGTTTGAATTCCATTAACGGGTCAATACTATCAAAAATAGATTGGATATTTTGCCCTTTCAATGGCGGAAGAATCTCAAAAGAAAATAAGGGTTTTCCTTGGGCGTTTTCTATGTGTTGGGTTACTTTCATTTTTTTTTAGGTTGTAGGTTGGAGGTTGTAGGTTGTAGGTTTGGACTTCTATTACCAAATACCTATCACCTACTACCTAAAACCATTTATTAATCTGCTATATTCGGTGCAAGCCATTTACTTGCTATTTCTGTTGAAATTCCTCTTCGTTTGGCGTAATCTATTACTTGATCTTCTTTTATTTTTCCTATTCCGAAATATTTACTTTCAGAATTTGCAAAATAATATCCCGAAACCGATGCTGCTGGCCACATTGCCATGCTTTCGGTTAACTTCACTCCTATTTCTTGTTCTACATTTAACAATTTCCAAATGGTTGGTTTTTCTAAATGGTCTGGACAAGCTGGATAACCTGGTGCTGGACGAATTCCTTTATATTCTTCTTTTATCAAATCGTCATTAGATGAATTTTCATCAGAAGCATAACCCCAAATTTCTTTACGAACTTTTAAATGTAAATATTCTGCAAATGCTTCGGCCAATCTATCCCCAAGTGCTTTTACCAATATAGAATTATAATCGTCTAATTGTTTTTCAAATTCGGATGCTTTTTCATCTACTCCAAAACCTGTTGTTACACAAAAACATCCAATATAATCTTGTTTTCCAAAATCTTTTGGTGCAATAAAATCGGCCAAAGCAATGTTTGGCGAACCTGCTGTTTTTTGTGATTGTTGTCTTAATGTTAAAAAGGTTGTAGGTTGTAGGTTGTAGGTTGTAGGTTGTACTTCAATATCATCATCATTAATTGTGTTTGCTGGAAAAATTCCAAGAATACCTTTGGCTGTTAGCCATTTTTCTGAAACTATTTGTTGCAACATTTTTTGAGCATCTTCAAATAAATGAGTAGCTTGTTCGCCCACAACCTCATCTTTTAAAATCGCTGGATACTTACCATGTAATTCCCACGATTGAAAAAATGGTGTCCAATCGATGAAAGCTACCAATTCTGAAAGTTTAACTTCTATGGTTTTTGTTCCAATGAAATTAGGTTTTGCTGGATGGAAATTATCCCAATTTAATTGCAATTTATTCTTTCGAGCTTCTTCAATGGAAAGATAATTTTTGTCACGACTTCTGCTTAGATAACCTTCACGAAGTTTATCATATTCTTCTCGAATAGCTTTCACATAAACTTCTTTCGTTTCGGCTTGCAACAAATTACTGGCTACTGTTACAGCACGAGAAGCATCGTTTACATGAACAACCGTTTCTTTGTATTCTGGTGCAATTTTTACCGCTGTGTGTGCACGAGAAGTTGTAGCACCACCAATCATAATTGGAATTTTGATATTTAATTTATCTAACTCTTTAGCTAAATAAACCATTTCGTCTAACGATGGTGTAATCAATCCGCTTAACCCAATAATATCTACATTATGTTCAACTGCTGCTTGAATGATTTTTTCTGGCGGAACCATAACCCCTAAATCGATGATTTCAAAGTTATTACAACCTAAAACCACTGCAACAATATTTTTACCAATATCATGTACATCACCTTTAACAGTTGCCATCAAGACTTTTCCTGCCCCCCCCGCCCCCGAAGGGGGAGCTACTAAGTTTGCGGATATTTTTTGAATAACATTTTCTATATTAAACAAAACTTCATTGTTAGTAAAACGAATAACTCTATAGCCTTCTGAAAGTAACCATTTTGTTCTTTCAGCATCACTAACTTGATTTTCTGGTAATTGATGAATACTACCATCAACTTCAATTATTAAATTTGATTTTAAACAAATAAAATCAGCAATATAATTACCAATTATATGTTGTCTTCTAAATTTAAAACCATCAATTCCTTTATTGCTCAAAACATTCCAAAGCATTTTTTCTGCTTCTGTTGGTTTATTTCTCATTTCAAGAGCAAATTGTTTAAGCAATCCATAATTATAAGGATTTGCGGTCGCCCAATATTGAGAGTTCTTTATTCCCCCTTTGGGTGCTGGGGGGCTAATAAAAGGTAATAAATACGCAACCGCTTTTTTCATAACACGAGCCGATTTTACTACTTGAGGCAAAAACATTTTTCCGCTTCCAAATAAATCGCCCACAACATTCATTCCTGCCATTAAATTGATTTCGATAACATCAATAGCTTTTTCTGAATTTACTCTTGCTTCTTCGACATCAATTTCTATGAATTCATCAATTCCTTTTACTAATGAATGCGTTAATCTTTCTTGAATAGAACCATTTCTCCATTCTTGAATTGCTTTTTCATTGGTTTTGAAATCGCCTTTGAAGGTTTCGGCTAAATCCAATAATCTTTCTGTGGCATCTTCTCTTCTATTTAATAAAACATCTTCGACATGCTCTAATAAAATTGGATCGATTTCATCGTAAATCTCTAACATTTCTGGATTTACAATTCCCATGGTCATTCCGTTTTTGATGGCGTGATAAAGAAAAGCCGAGTGCATTGCTTCACGCACTTTGTCATTACCACGAAACGAAAACGAAACGTTACTCACACCACCAGAAATATTGGCATACGGAAGATTTTCACGAATCCATTTGGTCGCTCTGAAAAAATCTAAAGCATTTAATTTGTGCTCATCCATTCCGGTTGCAACTGGAAAGATATTTGGGTCAAAAATGATGTCTTGCGCTGGAAAATGTACTTCATTAACTAAAATATCATAACTTCTTTTACAAATTTCGATACGTCTTTCGTAAGTATCAGCTTGACCTTCTTCGTCGAAAGCCATTACGATTACAGCAGCACCATATCTTTTTATCAACTTGGCATGATGAATAAAAACTTCTTTTCCTTCTTTAAGTGAAATAGAATTCACCACACCTTTTCCTTGAATAACTTTTAATCCAGCTTCGATTATTTCCCATTTGGAACTATCAATCATTACTGGAACTCTTGCAATATCTGGCTCAGCAGCAATTAGATTTAGGAACTTGGTCATAGCATAAATGCCATCTAACATTCCTTCATCCATATTTACATCGATGATTTGTGCTCCTCCTTCTACTTGTTCACGAGCAACAGAAAGTGCTTCTTCGTATTTTTCTTCTTTGATTAATCGGAGGAATTTACGTGAACCTGTAACATTGGTGCGTTCTCCTACGTTTACGTAAATTGAATTTTCATCAACAAAAAGCGGTTCTAAACCTGAAAGCTGTAAATTTATTTTGTTTGTTCTTGACATTTTTATTTTATTTTACCACAAAAGGCACAAAATTTTATTTAAACCATTAAGAAAGTTAAGTTCATTAAGAGTTTTCTTTTTAAACACAGATTTGACGGATTAATGAGATTATCACTAATTTTAATTTGCAACTAATTCTGATTTTCTCGGTTTGAATTCTATTGCAACATCTGCTATTGCTTTGATATGTTCTGGCGTTGTTCCACAACAACCTCCTATTATATTTATTAAATTATCTTTTAGATATTCTCTAATTAAGGCTTGCATTTCTAATGGTGTTTGATCGTATTGTCCAAAAGCATTAGGTAAACCTGCGTTTGGATGTGCTGAAATATTTAATTGTGTATTCATAGCCAAACGTTTCAAATAAGGTTTTAATTGGTCAGCTCCAAGTGCACAATTGAATCCGATACTTAATAATGGAATATGCGAAATGGATATTAAAAATGCTTCAACTGTTTGACCCGAAAGCGTTCTTCCTGAAGCATCTGTTATTGTGCCAGAAACCATAACTGGAATATCTAGGTTTCGCTCTTCTTTTACTTCTTCTATTGCAAAAAGTGCTGCTTTAGCATTCAATGTATCAAAGATAGTTTCAACTAATAAAACGTCAGAGCCACCATCGATTAAAGCTTCTACTTGTTGACGATAAGCCATTTTTAAATCGTCGAAAGTTACAGCACGATAACCTGGATCGTTTACATCTGGACTCATAGATGCTGTTCGATTGGTTGGTCCGATAGAACCTGCTACAAAACGTGGTCGGTCTGTAAATTCATCAGCTACTTCTCTGGCAATTTTGGCTGATTGGTAGTTTAGCTCGTAAACCAAATCTTCCATGTGGTAGTCTGCCATTCCTATTGTAGTTCCTGAAAATGTGTTGGTTTCAACAATATCGGCACCTGCTTGAAAATACAAACGGTGGACTTGTTTTACGGCTTCGGGTTGTGTAATGGACAACAAATCGTTGTTTCCTTTCAAAGGATGTGGAAAATCTTTGAATCGTTCGCCACGAAAATCTTCTTCAGAGAAATTGTTGCGTTGTAACATGGTTCCCATTGCTCCGTCTAGAACTAGAATTCTTTCTTTAATTGCTTCTGTTATTTTTGTCATAATGTTTTTCTTAACCACAAAGCGCACAAAGATTTTCACTAAGCTCGCTAAGTTTCATTTTATTTTTTGCAAACCTGCGGCAGTCATTCAGGGACGCCAAGACGCAAAGCTTTTTTTGTTTTTAAACCATTAAGAAAATTAAGTTTATTTGAGAAAATGTTCTTTTGGAAACTTGATTTTACAAAAATGGATACCTAATTAGCCCCGATTGCAATGGAAATCCTTTTTCTTTTTTCTATAAAAAGGAAAAGATTGGAATGCAAAGCGGGATTATGGTTTGCTAAAATGCGCAAGCCATTCGCTCCAGATTTCTCCAAAAGTCGAAAATGACAATTAGGAATTCTGTAAATTATTTTAGTGTTAATGTGAAAGTTGAGAGAAAATTCTCTTGGTTATCTGTTCTCGTTATGTGTAACGAGATAGAATGTAGCACCTTCTACAGTTGTAGGGTTGCTAAGCTTTCATCGAGTCTAATCTCTCCAGCTTTCGTGATAACAAACATTATTAATAAGAACAATGCAAAGTAATGACATAGAATTTTATAAAACAAGAAAAAATAAAAAAACCTGTTTACAAAAGCAAACAGGTTTAAATATATTAAAAAATAAATTGTTTATTTTTTTACAATTTTAGAAGTTCCAACTCCATTTTCAGAAGAAGCTTTCAAGAAATAAACTCCTGAATTTAAGTCAGCTACATTGATTTGAGAA
>NZ_JBILJG010000026.1:0-41392 GCF_044377315.1 Flavobacterium sp. | reverse complement strand
ACAACAGCCATTTTCAAAGGCGATGTTTCAATGAAAGTTTCAGGTACAAATCTTGATAATTTGAAGGGAACAATTTATGTTAACCAAACCTCTTATCAAAACAATAAAAACAATTATTACTTTGATGATTTTACCATAAATTCAAGCTTTTCAGCTGATAATACTCGAACTATAACGGTAAATTCTCCAGATATTATTAATGGAAAAGTGGTTGGGAAATTTCAAGTCAATTTGTTGCAGAAAATGCTCGAAAATTCTCTTGGAAGTTTGTACACCAATTATTCACCTAATAAAATCAAAAAAGGACAATTTCTCAATTTTGATTTTGTGGTGAACAATAAAATTATTGAGTTGTTCTATCCAGGTGTTTCAATTGGAGAAAACACCAATTTTAAAGGCTTGATGAATTCCGATGATAATGAATTTAAACTAAATTTTAAATCGCCTTCCATCAAAGTAAATGATAATTATTTTGATAATATTCAAGTTGAAGTTGATAATAAAAACCCTTTGTTTAATACTTATATTACGCTTGATAGTGTTAAAACCAAACAATATAAAGTCAGAGATTTCAGCTTGATAAATGTTACCACAAAAGATACATTATTTGTTCGTTCGGAGTTTAAAGGCGGAGAAAAAGGAGAAGATTTTTATAATTTGAACTTGTTTCACACTTTCAATAAAGATAAATTAAATGTTGTTGGAATACAAAAATCGGAGTTGATGTTTAAAGATTATTTATGGTATTTGAATGAAAATAATGATAAAAAAAACACCATAACTTTTGATAAAAAGTTCAATGATTTTACAATTGACGATATAATTATGTCGCATGAAAATCAGAAAATGCATTTGTCCGGATTATTAAATGGAAATGATGATAAAGACTTGAAATTAAGTTTTGATAATGTTGAAATAAACAAAATATTTCCGACAGTTACCAAATTTGATTTTAGAGGACGACTAAATGGCGATATTAACCTAGAACAAGATAATGGAATTTATAAACCAACTTCAGGATTGCGTATCAAAGATTTGTTCTTGAATAAAATTGAATTAGGAAATCTTGTTTTGGATATAGAAGGTGATGATACTTTTGAAAAATTTATCATAAAATCTTCAATTGAAAACAAAAATGTAGAATCTTTTTCTGCAGATGGAACAATTGATGTTGTAAACAAAGAATCTAATTTGAATTTGGATTTGAATTTTAAAGATTTTAACCTTGGTGTTCTTAGTTCTCTTGGTGGCGACGTTTTATCAAATATTCGTGGATTTGCCTCCGGAAAAGCCAAAATAAAAGGAGATATTGATAATTTAGATATCAATGGTAGATTATTTGTAGATAAAGCGGGAGTTGGTGTTCCCTATCTTAATGTTGACTATAGTATCGATGATAAATCAATTGTAGATGTAACTGAAAATAAGTTTATTGTAAGAAGCACTAATTTGACAGATACAAAATATGATACCAAAGGAAAAATCATTGGTGAAATTCAGCACAAAGACTTTGGCGATTGGAAGTTAGATTTAAACTTAAGCTCAGATAGAATAATTGCCTTAGACACAAAAGATAATGAAGAATCAGCCTATTACGGAATTGCATTTATAAATGGAAACGCTACTATAAAAGGACCAACAGATGAATTGATAATAACTGTTAAAGCAAAATCTGGGAAAGGTACAAGTATTAAAATTCCAATAAATGATAATGAAGGTACTGCAGAAAATAATTATATCCATTTTGTAACGCCACAAGAAAAATTTAATTTGACCAAAGGAATAACAGCTACAAGAGATTACAATGGACTTGAATTAGAATTTGATTTTGATATAACACCAGATGCAGATATTGAAGTTATTTTAGATAGAAATTCTGGTCATGGAATGAAAGGAAAAGGATTTGGTTCGTTGCTATTCAAAATCAATACTTTAGGGAAGTTCAATATGTGGGGAGATTTTCAGGCATATGAAGGAGCTTATAATTTTAAATACGGTGGTCTAATTAATAAAAAATTTGATGTAAAAAAAGGAGGATCAATTTCATGGGAAGGCGACCCTATGAGAGCAATTCTTAATCTTGAAGCAGTATATAAAACAGATGCAAATCCTTCTGCACTAGTTGATAATGATACTTATAAAAGAAAGATTCCTGTAGAGGTTGTGATTGGTATTACAGGAAATTTGAGTAATCCTGAACCTGATTTCAATATAAATTTTCCAAATATTAGCTCAGTTCTTCGTTCTGAAATTCAAACGGCTTTAGAAGATAAAGATTTGCGTCAGAAACAAGCTTTGGTTTTATTAGCAACAGGTGGTTTCCTAAGTATAAAAGATGGAGTTGATCAAGTTTCGATAACAAATAATTTGTATGAAAAATTCAGTGATGTGTTTGGAGATATTTTTAGTGATAACAACGACAAAATTAAAGTGGGTGTAGATATAATTTCTGCGGATAGACGAGAAGGTATTGCAACTGATGGTCGTGTTGGGGTTTCAGTAAATTATACCATTAACGAACGAATTATTTTTAATGGAAAAGCAGGTATTCCGGTTGGAGGAATAAATCAATCTGCAATTGTGGGTAATGCAGAAATTGAATACCGAGTAAATGAAGATGGCACATTAAATCTTCGTTTTTTTAATAAAGAAAATGACATTAATTACTTTGTTGGACAAGGAATTGGCTACACTCAAGGCGCCGGAATTTCGTATGAAGTTGATTTTGATACTTTTCAAGAGCTTTTAAATAAAATATTTAAAAACCAAAATATTGAACGAGAAAAAAAATCTTCTGATCAAATACCAGATTCTGATTATTTACCTGAGTTTATAAATTTTTCTGAAAACAATAAAAAGAAAAAAGAAACTCTAACAGAAACAAAATCTTCTGTTCCTGAAGAAGATTAATTATTTATCTAAATAAGTAAAAATTAAAAACTTATCAACGAAAACGTTTGAATTTACCATATTTTATCATATTGGTAAAATTCAGACTCTTTATATGGTTATTCTTTGCTAAATTTACATTTTAAAACATAAAATTATGTCAAAAACGATAAAAAAAATAGCGGTCCTTACATCTGGTGGTGATGCTCCAGGAATGAATGCTGCTATTCGTTCTGTAGTTAGAACATGTGCCTTTTATAACGTTGATTGTGTTGGAATTTATAGAGGATATCAGGGAATGATTGAAGGTGATTTTAAAGAAATGGGACCACGTTCTGTACACAATATTATAAACAAAGGTGGAACTATTTTAAAATCAGCTCGTTCAAAAGAATTTATGACAGTTGAAGGTCGTGCAAAAGCACATAAAAATTTAATTGATGCTGGCGTTGACGCATTAGTAGTTATTGGTGGAGATGGATCATTTACAGGAGCCGAAGTCTTTAATAGTGAATTTAATTTTCCAGTAATGGGAATTCCTGGAACTATCGATAATGATATTTTTGGAACAAGTCATACTCTTGGTTACGATACGGCATTAAACACTGTCGTTGAATGTATAGACAAAATTCGTGATACGGCAAGTTCTCATAACCGTCTTTTCTTTGTGGAAGTAATGGGTAGAGATGCAGGTCATATAGCCTTAAATGCCGGAATTGGAGCAGGAGCAGAGGAAATTCTTATTCCCGAAGAAGATTTAGGTTTAGAAAGACTTTTAGAATCACTAAGAAAAAGTAAACTTTCTGGAAAATCTTCAAGTATTGTGGTTATTGCTGAAGGCGATAAAATTGGTAAAAATGTATTCGAATTAAAAGATTATGTAGAAGAAAATATGCCCGAATATGATGTTCGTGTTTCTGTATTAGGTCACATGCAACGAGGCGGTTCACCATCATGTTATGATAGAGTTTTAGCATCAAGATTAGGTGTTAAAGCAGTTGAATCTATTATAGAAGGAAAATCAAACTTTATGGTTGGAATTATTAACGATAAAGTTGCACTTACTCCTCTTGAGCAAGCAATAAAAGGTCATTCAGAAATCGATCACGAATTACTAAGGGTTTCTGATATAATGACTACATAGTTCAATAGCAATAACAATAACAATAACAATAGCAATAACAATAGCAATAACAATAGCAATAACAATATTAAAAGCTAGAATTAATACATAAAATTATTAAAAATGTCAAAAGTAAAATTAGGAATAAATGGTTTCGGAAGAATTGGTAGAATCGTTTTCAGAGAAACATTTAACAGAGATAATGTTGAAGTAGTAGCTATTAACGATTTATTAGATATAGATCACTTAGCTTATTTATTAAAATATGATTCAGTACACGGTCGTTTCAATGGAAAAGTAGAAGTTAAAGACGGACAACTTTATGTTAACGACAAATTTATTAGAGTTACCGCAGAAAGAGATCCAAAACTAATCAAATGGGATGATAAAGATGTTGATGTTGATATCGTTGCAGAATGTACTGGAATTTTTACCACTTTAGAAACCGCTCAATATCATATTGATGGTGGTGCTAAAAAAGTAGTTATATCGGCTCCATCTGCTGATGCTCCAATGTTTGTAATGGGTGTTAATCATAACGATGTTAAAGCTACAGATACAATTGTTTCTAACGCTTCTTGTACAACTAATTGTCTTGCTCCATTAGCAAAAGTTATCAATGATAATTTCGGAATTGTTGAAGGTCTTATGACAACTGTTCATGCTACAACCGCTACTCAATTAACCGCCGACGGACCATCAAGAAAAGATTGGAGAGGCGGTCGTGCTGCTAGTGTAAATATTATTCCTTCATCTACAGGCGCTGCTAAAGCAGTTGGAAAAGTAATTCCTGAATTAAATGGAAAACTAACAGGTATGTCATTCCGTGTTCCAACGGTTGATGTTTCTGTTGTAGATTTAACTGTAAAATTGGCTAAAGAAACTTCTTATGAAGCTATTATGGCCGTCTTGAAAAAAGCTTCAGAAAATGAAATGAAAGGAATTTTAGGATATACTGAAGATGATGTTGTTTCGCAAGACTTTGTTGGTGACTCAAGAACTTCTATTGTTGATGCTAAAGCAGGAATTGGACTAAATTCTACTTTCTTCAAATTAGTTTCTTGGTACGATAACGAGTATGGTTATTCAAGTAAATTAATTGATTTAGCTGTACATATTGCAAAATTATAATATATTTGAAATCCCGTTACCTAACTAGTAGCGGGATTTTTTTACAAAAAAAACAAGCAAACCAAACCCAATAATTAGCATTAGTTCTAATCACTAATCACTAATTACTAATTACTTAACAAAATGAAACTATTAGTTGATAGTGGTTCTACAAAAGCTGACTGGATAGCCATTGATGATGATGGAAAAGTCCTTTTTACCACACAAACATTAGGTTTAAATCCTGAAATTTTAGATAAAGAAGAAGTTATAAGTCGCTTAAATCAAAAATTTGATATTGAACACAACAAAGATAAAGCAACGCATCTTTTTTTCTACGGAGCAGGTTGTGGAACCGAAAGAATGAAAGATTTTTTAGCCGAAGTTTTCAAAGAATATTTTCAAAATGCGGTTGTTGTTGTTCATGAAGATACCTATGCCGCTGTTTACGCAACAACTCCAAAAGGGGAACAAGCTATTGTTTGTATACTTGGAACAGGCTCAAACTGCAGCTTTTTTGACGGAACAGTTTTGCATCAAAAAGTTCAATCGTTAGGATATATCGCTATGGATGATGGTTCAGGAAATCGTTTTGGTCGTCATTTGCTTCGCGGTTATTATTTCAATAAAATGCCAAAAGAGTTGGCCAAAGAGCTTGAAGAAGAATACAATGTTGATGCCGATTATATCAAAGCTAATTTGTATAAAGAAGCCAATCCAAATGCTTATTTAGCCACTTTCGCTAAGTTTATTATCAAAAATAAAGACACAGAATTTTGTAAAAAAATTATTCATAAAGAATTAAAGAAATTTGCTAAAAACTACATCATGCAATATGAAAATTACAAAGAAGTTCCGGTGCATTTTGTAGGTTCAATCGCTTTTTATTTGAAAGATGAATTAACCGAAGTTTTGAATAAATACGAAATTCAAATAGGTAATGTTTTAAGACGACCAATTGACGGATTAATTGCTTACCACGTTTTGAATAAATAAAAACACTAATTAAAATTATGGAAATAGCAATTATTGCCCATGACGGAAAAAAAGCCGAAATGGTTCAGTTTCTGAACAAAAATAAACATCTTCTTCACAAAGAAAACATCAAACTTATAGCCACCGGAACCACTGGCGGAAAAGTAGAAGCAGCAGGTTTTAAAGTAAAAAAAATGCTCTCAGGACCACAAGGTGGCGATGCTCAAATAGCGGCGCGCGTAGCCGAAGGAAAAACAAAATTGGTCTTATTCTTTAAAGACCCTAACTCAAGCCATCCGCACGAACCAGATATTAATATGCTAATAAGAATTTGTGATGTTCACAATGTGCCATTAGCCACCAATGAAGCTACAGCACAGTTATTGCTTTTGGGAATTGATGAGATGTAGTAGGAGATTATTTTATTATCACACTAATTTTTTATTGAGTAAGAACATTATTTTTTCAAAATAAACTCAAATCTCTCGATTTTAAACTCTTTTCATTTAAAGTTAAGGTTTCCTTTGATTTATTTTATTAATTGAATATCAAGATATTAAATAGTATTAATTTTCAAAACCCCCACTTAAATAAATGGTATAGGTACCATAGTGGTTTTATATTTTGATTTGACCAAGAGGAAATAAAATCATAGAGGAATAAAAAATAAAAACTAATCTGTGCTAATCATTTTAATCTGTGACTAAAATAGTTTTTTAGCCACTTTTTTTTCTTTCAAACTTTCGGGTAACATTTGTACCATCTAAAGTAAATCAATATAATAAAGAGTTTTGTTTGCACTCAAACAGCCGCTTAAATCCTTTTTTTATTTTATTAAAAAACATAAATATCTTTCTTACGTTTTTTGGTTATCCTGCCTATCCTTTTTCAATTTCACTCTTTTACATTCCATTGCTTTTTTGTAAGTTTGTGGATTATACTATTAATTTTTCATTTCATTTTTAAAATGCTTCAAAACCAATCCTTAATTCCCGACATAAAGGCAATTATTGCTACTGCCAAAGACAAAGCTGTTAAGGCTGTTGACAATGAGCGTACCATTATGTATTGGAGCATTGGTAAACGTATTTTTGAAGATGAACAACAAGGAAAAGACCGAGCAGATTACGGAACATATTTAATAAAGTTTCTTTCAGAACAACTTCAACCCGAATACGGCACTGGTTTTTCATACCGTCAATTAAACTGGTATCGTCAGTTTTACCGCGTTTTTCCAATTGTGTCCGCACTGCGGACACAATTGAGTTGGACACAATATAAATTTCTTTTAGCTATTGACAATCAATACAAAAGAGAGTTTAATGGAAGGTTATCTCCACGACTGTCGTTTAAAAATAGAGAATCCATTCGGGAAATCCAAGAAAAAAAAGAGTATAATCAAGAACAATTAGCCGAAATTATGAAAGTAAGCAGAACAACTATTTCTAAAATTGAAAACGGGAAATTTAATTGTAGTATAGATTACCTATCTAAATTTTCATGGTTTTTGGGATTTGAAGTAACAATTAAAGATTTTAAAAATAATTCAAAAAATATATGAGTAATTATACTTTTATAGATCTATTTGCAGGTTGTGGTGGTCTTAGCGAAGGGTTCTATAAACAAGATTTTAAAAGTTT
This sequence comes from Flavobacterium sp., assembly GCF_044377315.1. Lineage (GTDB taxonomy): Bacteria > Bacteroidota > Bacteroidia > Flavobacteriales > Flavobacteriaceae > Flavobacterium. The sequence continues at coordinate 33,655 of NZ_JBILJG010000026.1, read as the reverse complement.
AACCCACGTAGAATATGACGCATATGCTTGCAGAACTCTAAAAACAAGAATGCTACATTATGGTTATTCTGATGAAGAAGCATCTGTCCTAGAAACAGATATAACAAATGATAATATTATAGACCAAATTAAAAACGAAATAAAAGATAAAAAAGTAGACATAATTATTGGCGGACCACCTTGTCAAAGTTTTTCAACTCTTGGTAGAGCTAAAGATGATAAAGGAATGGCTGATGATCCACGTAATTTTTTATTTGAAAGCTATGTTAAGATATTAAATCATTTTGAACCTAAAGTTTTTGTTTTTGAAAATGTTACGGGGCTGTTAAGTGCAAAATTAAAAGGGAAACCAATTCTAAAAAAAATTCTAAAAGAACTTGGACAAAAATATAATTTAATAAAAGAACCTGAAAATATGGTCCTTAATTCTTGTGATTATGGTGTTCCACAAATTAGAAAAAGAGTTATTTTAATTGGAACTAGAAAGGATTTGTCTATAAAGCCGTCTGAAATTTATGAAGGAATAGTTAAGACTCACTGTAATCCTGAAAATGAATTAAATTCAAATAACAATTTAAAAAAATATGTAACTGTTAAAGATGCAATTTCTGATTTACCAGCTATTAAGCCAGGAGAAGGTAAAATTATAATTAAGCATAATGTCAAAGAACAAAATGAATTTCTAATAAAAATCAGAAATGAAAATGAGACATTGCTTAGGGATCATATTGCAAGAACACATAATGAACAAGATAGACTTCGTTATAAAACAATGAGTAAAAATAAATGGACTTTTACTGACCTATTGGAAAAAAAGCCAGATCTGAATCATATAAAACAAAGGGTTTTCAATAATAGTTATGTAGTTCAATGGTGGAACCTTCCTTCTAAGACTATTATTGCCCATTTATATAAAGATGGTAATCAGTTTATACATCCTGATTATAAACAAGAACGAACTATAACACCTAGAGAAGCTGCTAGATTACAATCTTTTCCAGATAACTTTGTTTTTGAGGGATCACGCACACAACAGTATAAGCAAATTGGCAATGCTGTACCACCTTTAATGGCGGAAGCTATTGCAAAAAGTATAAAGAAAACATTAGAAAGGATAGAAAATGTTTAATAGAGTTTCAGAAATAAAAGATATAAATACTAAAAAATTCTTTATCGAAAAGGTTATGCTTTTCAATAGATTAGTTCAAGTATTTGCTAATAAAAACAATATCTCTTTAGAAGTTTGTAATGATGGAAATGAAGTATTTGTATTAAATAGATTAGTTGAACTTAATATTGTTGAATCTAATAACGAACTTAAAGAATTAGAAAAGTTATTAAAAAAAGATTTATACACTGAATTCATTTCAAGTGTTAAATTCACAACAGTTAATAAAGATAAATTAGATAATACTTTTGACAAACTAGATTCTAAAAAAAGAAAACAACTTCAAGAAAGTTCTAAAGAAAATAGCAAGCCTAAAATAGTTGATTTTTTCTGTGGTGCTGGTGGTTTAAGTTTAGGTTTCGCTCAAGAGGGTTTTCATATTGATTTAGCTAATGATCATGAAGCAGTTTGTATTGAAACATATAAGTATAACCATCCTGAAATTCCAGATGAACGGGTAATCCAAGGCGATATCAGAAAGATTGTTGATCATTTAGATAATTATATAGTAAATGATATTGATGTTGTAATTGGTGGTCCTCCGTGTCAGGGTTTTAGTTCTGCAAATCAGCAACGAGTTATAGATGATCCTAGGAATGAACTCTACAAATATTACATTAAAGCAATCGAAAAAATCGCTCCTAAAATCGTTATCATGGAGAATGTAAGAGGTATGCTTCCGTATGCTGAACAAGTAGTTGAAGATTATCAAAACATTACTGTAAAAAAAGATGGGAATAAGTACACATATAAAATTGCATACAAAGTCCTTGTTTCTGATGATTTTGGAGTAGCTCAAAAAAGACAGAGATTAATTTTTATTGCTATAAGAAACGATATTGTAAAAAATAAAAAAGTTACACCCTCAAAACTTTTCGATGAAATAGAAAGTGCTGCAAAGAAAAATAAAAAACATGTTTTAAAAGACGCTATAGATTATATAAAACCTCTCGATGCGCCGAAAATTAAGAACTTAACAGAAGTGGATGATGAGATAACTGGTAAAAAAATTGATATTAATAATTTTTCTGGTAATGAAAATAGTTATTTAAAATTGATTAATCAAAATAGAATTATACCATATCTATTTAATCATAAAGCAAGATATACAAACGAAGTAAATTTCGAAATATATAAATTATTAGATCAAGGCAATGATGGTACCAATGAGAAAATAAAAGATATAATGCCTTATGCTCATCGTAATCATATTTTTAAGGATAAGTATTTCAAATTAATAGCAGATAAACCAAGCAGAACCATTACAGCTCATCTAAAAATGGATTGTCATTCGCATATTCATCCTTTTCAAGTAAGAAGTATAACTCCAAGAGAAGCTGCAAGAATTCAATCTTTTCCAGATGATTATATTTTTTTAGGAGCGTATCTAAAGACATATATGCAGATTGGTAATGCTGTACCTCCAGTAATGGCTAGAGGTATTGCCAAAATATTAAAAAAGTATTTATAAATTATTGTACATGGAAAAAAACAGTTTTTTAAAAAAATTAACAAAATCAAATTTAGGTTTGGCTAAGATGCATGATACCTATATTACTGTGCCTAAAAAGATAGTAAATCCAGTTATTTTTTTTGGAAATCCTCCTAAAGATATAAAAGTAAAAGATAAAATATCAAAGCGATATTTTAAATTTCCTTTTAACAAACAAGGAAATGGTGAATATCGTTTAACAAAATTTACTGAATATTTTTATTTTAAGAAAGCTGAATTAGGGGATAATATTTTTATTGAAAAAATAAACAGAACAAAAAATAATTTTTATTACGAAATTGATTTAATCAAAAATATTAAAATACAAGATAAATTCATATATCCGGACGAAGTACCTATTGCAGAAGAGTTAACAATGCCTGAAGGAGGAAAAATGAGGGTTACAGTAAATAAATATGAAAGAAGTAAAAAAGCTAGAGAAGAATGTATTGAACATTGGAAGGCCTTGTGTGCAGTTTGCGAATTAGAATTTATTAATAGGTATGGTGAAATAGGTGATGGTTTTATTCACGTTCATCATAAAACTCCGATTTCTAAAATTGGGAAGAAATATAAAATAAATCCAATAAATGATTTAATTCCAGTATGCCCAAATTGTCATTCTATGATTCACAAAAAGAATCCTCCTTTTACGATCGAAGAAGTAAAGAAAATGTTAGTGTAAATAATTTTGCTCCATGAAAATACAACAATTTATTAAAAAACTAAATAATACAGAATTAGGTAAAGGTAATACTCATGAGTATTATGTTTTAGTACCTAGCAATTTGGATATTGAAGTAATATTTGACGAGCAAAATAGAAACCCTCTTTTTTTTGATAAAGTTTCAAATAAAAATAGACAAAATTTAGCGCAACTGACTATCGGTCGTGAATCCCGAATTAAAGGACTTGGTCCATATTACAGAGAAAATGATTTGTGTGCTGGGGATGAAATTGTATTTGAAAGAAGAGATTATGAAGGGAAGACAGAATTTTATGTTGATTTAAACATAAAACAAAATATTATAACTTTCCAAAAAAACAGCAGAGGTTTTGAAGTTTTAAATCTTGATAGATTAATTTCAAAAATAAAAGATAATAAATACTATATCAAGGCTTATTATAACAACAAATTGTGTGATGTGTTAATTGAATTTAAAGAAGCATTTAAGAAAAGAGCAGACTCTCCAGACACAACTGATTTTTATGATATTATAGTAGATAGCAATAGTATACTTAGCGAATTTAAAGGTAATGAATATTTAGAATTAGAAGAAAATTTAAATTTCAACATGTTAAAAAAAGTAGTTGTTTGGCAAAAATATGAATTTCAATTATAAAAGTAATTATGACAAAATATTATTTAATTTCAATTAACTCTTTAATCACGACCTTTTCCAGAATAGAATCTGGAAAAGAGTTTGATTTTAGTATAGAAACAGAGAATACGAATCTTAAAGATGAAGTAATCGCTATAGGTGATAAAATATTAGCCACAATAGATGATAAAGTGTACTATAATTTTGTAGTAAATGAAGTTTCTAAAGGCTCACTAAAGCTTAAAAAAACTTTTGAAATTGAAAAAGGTATTGGTATAACTTATGATAAAATTGGTGATTTCGAGATCATAAGTCAGGAAAATTATAATTCAATATGCACAAAACTTTTTTCTGATTTTTCAATAACAAATTTAGATAACAATATTAAAAAATCGGACGCCATTAAAATCATTTTAAATGATAAATATACTGGACGTTTTGTGTACAAAGTTCTAGATTTTTTATACAAAGCAGACAAGCTTGATAAAATCAGTAAATATTTTATTAAAAATGCTGATCCGTTATATACTTCAATAAAAACTGATGAAGTAAGTCTTACATCGATTTTTAAAACATCTAAAGATTTACTTAAAAAAGAAGACTTAACATTTAATGATGGAAAGCCAAGATTTTTTGAAGATATAATTTTCAATAAAGAAGATGAAAATTATTATTTGTCTACTGAATGGACATCTGGAAAAGGGAGTCGACTTGATTTAGATTCTTTTAAATTATTACTTAGAAATTATTATCCTGAATATTCCATATATGAAGATAAAGGAGAATATTTTTTTTCAGATTATTTTTCAACTACTTCTAATATTCCTCAAATAAATTTTGAGTATAAGAATTTTGAAATAATAGCAAAAGAATCAAGACTGAATTTTTCGTCTGAATTAGTCCTTCGTTTCATTGCATCACTAACTTCTAAACCTTTTGTTATCCTTAGCGGTTTATCTGGTTCCGGAAAAACAAAAATAGCGCAAAGTTTTGTGCAATGGATTTGCGAAAGCAACGAACAATACAAGATTGTTCCTGTTGGCGCAGATTGGACTAATCGCGAACCTTTAGTAGGTTATCCAAATGGTTTAGTGGCAGAAGAATACATCACGCCTGATAGTGGCGTAATTCATTTGTTGATGGAGGCAGTAAAAAAAGAAAACGAAAACAAACCGTTCTTTTTAATCTTAGACGAAATGAACCTAAGTCACGTAGAACGTTATTTTGCAGACTTTTTGAGTATCATGGAATCTAACGATACCATAAAATTATACACGGGTAATACTAGAGAAAGTTTAGACGGTTTACCAGTTCCATTGGAATTAGGTTGGCCTAAAAATGTATTTATTATTGGGACGGTTAATATCGATGAAACAACGTATATGTTCAGTCCAAAAGTACTAGACAGAGCCAACGTAATAGAATTCAGAATTACTGCCGATGAAATTAAATCCTTTTTAGGAGATCCAGGTATTCCGGATTTAACCAAATTAACAAAACAAGGAGTAGCAATGTCAGAAAGTTTCTTGTGGATAGCTTCTCAAAACAATATTGTAAAAAATGAGGTTATAGCTAAAGAGTTGGTATCATTTTTTAACCAATTGAAACCAGTTGGTGCTGAGTTCGGTTATCGTTCGGCAACAGAAATCATGCAATTAGCAGCAAAGTTAAAAATGCTAGAGCCAAAAATAACTGATAATGCTTGTTTGGATATTGCCATTATGCAAAAATTATTACCTAAACTACATGGTTCGAGAAGCAAGTTAGTAGATGTTTTAATTGCCTTAGGTGAAATTTGTTTGGTAGACGCTAAAGATTGTAAAACAATTTATTTTGATGCCATAAAAATTGATGATTTAACAAAAAATACTAATATAAAATACCCGATTTCATTCGAAAAATTAATCAGAATGTACAAAAATGTGTTAGCTAATGGTTTTACTAGTTATGCCGAAGCATAGAGAAATATGGAGGAAATCAAACAACATATTCAAATACCATTAACATTTTTCAACCAGACTGACTTTCTAGAAATCTATCCTGAAAACAAGGCGAGACTTTTTGAAATTACAGAAGACGAAGCAAATGAAAATGGTGAAAGCATCTTTCAAATTTTGGAAGGTAACAGCTATGAATATGCCTTTACTAATAAAAAATACCGCTTAAATTGTAGTATTGATGGTATAGTTTCACAATCAAAGCGTGAGCCATCTCTAGGAAGAATTGTCCCAAATATCTATGTTGGAACACTTACATTATTTGTAACTGATAGCACATTAGAAGGTATAGAATTCACAATTACTATTGAAGTTCTAGCAACAAAGTTTGATACAGAACTCGATAAAAGTTACCGTGAAAACTACCGTTTTATGTTAAAAGACATAACCGATAAGTGTACCGAACTTTTAATGCAAATCAATTCTCCGGTAGAGCAAAATTTTGAAACAGACTTTTCAAGAGACAACGAAACCATTTACCAACGATTTAGTTTTATTAATGCTATCATTCAAAACAAAGATTTTGAAGAAGCAGTATTAAAAATTATAGCTTCTCCTAAAACCAATTGGGATTCGGAGGAAGAAGTAGTGGACATCCGTAGAATAAGAAGGTTCAACAATGCAACTACTAAGCAAATAACATCGGGTTCCAATAGAATACCTTTACAAGTATCACATCCATTATATAAAGTGGGTATTCAATCGATACCTAATAAAATAAATAGTTTCAGAAAAATTGAACACACAGATACTCCTGAAAATCGATTTATAAAGCATGCCTTAGAAGTTTTTTTAAGATTTGCAGAAGATTGCCAACAGTACTTCAAAGATAGAGGATATGCCAGACCATCTATTGAAGCCTCCAATTTGGTTACAAAATTGGATGGCTATTTAAGCCAATCTTTCTTTAAAGATATATCGAGACCAACCTCATTAAAATTAAACAGTCCAGTTTTACAAAGAAAAAGTGGTTATCGCGAAATTTTAAGTACATGGTTACAATTTGATTTAGCTGCTAAATTAGTTTGGAAAGGCGGCGATGATGTTTATAAAGCTGGTAAAAGAGATATTGCTACTTTATACGAGTATTGGTTGTTTTTTACATTGTACGACTTATTCAAAGCTAAATTCAAAATTAAAGATATAGAGCACGAAGAGCAATCTTACAATCATTTAATAGAACCAACCAAAGACGGTTTGAATGTAATGGTAAAACAAGGAAAGCACACTGCTTTGTACGGTGATTTTATTACAGAAAACAGAGCATTAAAAGTAAAATTCTCATACAATCGTTCCTTTAAAGGTGGTACAAAATATACTGATGAGCAAGCGGGTAGTTATACAACTACTCTAAGACCAGATTATACTTTATCAGTTTGGCCAGCAATGCTAAAAGAAAAAGAGGCTGAAAAACAAGAGCTTATTGTACATATTCATTTCGATGCAAAGTATAAAGTAACCCAATTCCAAATTCAAACTTCTGTTGATAATGATTTAATAGAACAAGAAGAAAACAACGAGCGAAAAGGTATATACAAAAATGCAGATTTGTTAAAGATGCACGCTTATAAAGATGCAATTAGAAGATCTGGAGGTGCTTATGTTTTATATCCAGGTACAGAAAAAAAGGAAATCAGAGGTTTTCACGAAATCATTCCAGGACTAGGAGCTTTTTCTATCAATCCAACAGGACAAAACAATGATATATCCGAATTATCTAAATTTATAGATTTAGTTATTGACCACTTGTTAGATAGAGCATCCCAAAGAGAAAATGTAATTCACAAAGCCCATCAAATTTACAAAATTGATAAGGAGGATAATAATATACTTCACGAACCAATTCCAGAATATTTAAGTGGTATAAAACTAATACCAGACGATACTTTTGTATTGGTGGGTTATGCAACAACACCTGACAGATTTAAATGGTACGAGGACAATAAAAAATACATTTTCCGCATGGACGAAGAAATGGGTTCTTTAGAGCTGAATAATGAAGTAGTAAATGCAAAATATTTATTATTAAGACGAAGCGGAGAATCTACTGCAACAGATTTATACGAGATTAAAAGTAAAGGGCCAAAAGTTTTTTCAACAGTTCATTTAGACAAATTAAAATATCCACCGTCGAAAAAACCAAAAGAGTATTATCTAGCTATTGAAATTCAAAAAGTGACAGCTCCAGAGTTTGAAAACGTAAGTTGGGATTTTAAAGAACTTGAAGAATACAAAAAGATACAAGAAATTATAAAAAATCCTTATTCAAAAGTTGGTATGCCTTTTACAGTGTCACTTACTAAATTGATGAGTAAGAAAATTAAATAAAGCACTCTCAACAATATGGGAAATATAGCTAACGATTTAAAATTTGAAGCACTACCTTCATATCAGGATGTATTAAAGGATTTAACGAAAAAAAAAGACAAAAACCTTTCCAATTTAAAATGATGTTTGATTTATTAAACAACAAAGCTGAATTAACTACTTTGAATAAAAAGCATTGCTTGATGAATAATAATACATTAAAAAAATATGGTTTCAATTGACAAGTTTTGGCAAGAAATTCAAAAAAATAATGGTTAGACATTTGATATAGAGAAAATATGGGAGATAAAGTAAACAGCATAAATAATCAAATAGAAAAATTCAAAGAGCGAGAATTAGATTTGTCTTGTTATGATGAAGCAAAACTCAAAGAAATGCTTCTTGATATAGGATATTACAGATTAGGTTTTTATTGCTATTACTATTTTGACAAAAAAGCAAATAAGTTTTCAAAGGATATAAAAATATCAGATATAATGAACCTTTATTACCTTGATATTGATTTAAAATACCTTCTTTTAAAATACATTAACCGTATTGAAATAAACTTTAGAACAAAGCTTATTTATTATGTGTCAATGAGATATAAAGAAAATTCAAGATGGTATGTTGACGATACAATTATGGATGTTGAGAGTATTGAAGCATTTAAACAAAATGTATATACCGAAAAATTCAAAAAAGACAATCTTACATTAAGAAACCATCATATTAAAAATCCAAAAGACGAATTTGCACCTTGTTGAAAAGTTTTTGAATACCTAACTTTTGGTGCAATCATTACAATTTTAGGAAATATAAAAGACCAATCAGTAAAAAAAATAATTGCAGATAAATATGGTATAAATGACTTAGACAAGTTTTTTAGGCTATTACATACTGTAAGACAAGTTCGAAATATTTGTGCTCATAGTGGTGTTCTTTTTGATTATTCTTTACCAAAAAGTGTAAGTTCCATTCCACAGATAAACTATAATAAAGGAGATAGAAATTCATTAGATGCTTCGATTAAAGTGATAGGCTTTTTCATTCAAACTATTTCTATAAACAGGTACAATGACTTTCAAATTGACATAAAAAGCTTCTTTGATGAAAGAAAAAAAGATCCTATTTTACAACAAGTTATTATCGATAGAATAAAATATTTAGATTAAAGTACATCGAATTAATAAAATGTTTATATCTTTGTACTTCAAAGTGCCTCTCTTAACGTAAGCTTATTTGGTGCACTATAAAAAAACATTCAGCTCAGTGTAACAACTGAGCTTTTTTATTTTATAAATATTACCTCATTCATCTGCAAAAAAATCCTCGTTTAGTCTAAGTATTCCTAAAGCCAGTTCTTTGTTTGCTTCATTTCGCTAATTTCCAAAGTAGTAAAAGACAACAAATTTTGGTTAGGTTTTAAATAGGACGTTTTACACTTCAGTTGCCACTCCTTTGCCAACGTTTCAAAAAAAATACTAGCACAGTTTTTATACACTAATTTAGCATAGAGTGTTAGTAAGACAACCATCAAAAGTAGGGTTTCAGACATTGCTTAAAAAGTTATCACTCTCAAGGATTGCTATTTTTCTGTTAACAGCAATCTATTTTACAGCTATCATCGAGATTTCAACATTCACGCCTTTTGGTAAGCCAGCTACTTGTACTGTTTCTCTTGCAGGTGCGGTTGCTTCGTCAAAATAGCTTCCGTAAACACTGTTTATTTTGGCAAAATCATTCATGTCCATGATGAAAATGGTTGTTTTTATCACGTTTTCAAAATTCATTTCGGCTGCTGCTAAAACCGCTTTCATGTTTTCCATTACTTGCTTGGTTTCGGTTTCAATAGTATCAAGAACCAATTCCATTGTAGCAGGATTCAAAGCAATTTGACCCGAAGTATAAAGTGTATTTCCTACCAAAACCGCTTGGTTATAAGGCCCAATAGGAGCAGGAGCATCGCTCGTAATTATTATTTTTTTCATGTATAAATTGTTATCTAAATTCTAAACTCTAAAATTATCTAGGCTTATTTTTCTCCCATTTAATATCACTAAGAACCCCTGATTTTATTCCAATAAAAAATCCCCAAAATGAGTTATTACCAAAAGGTGTCCAGTTAAAATCCATTCGCCAACTCAACAAATCTCTTTCAAATCGGAGTTGGGTAAACGTAACACCTTTTTGTACAAAATCATAACCTGTAGATGCACCAATTTTCCATTTGGGCGTTAAATCGGTGTTCATAGAAACCATTAACGAGTTTCCAGAAATTTTCTTTTCGCGTCGGTCATTACTGTAAGTTAGCTGATAAGCAAAAGTCATATCCCAAGGAATAACCGACTTGAAAAAGCCACTAAAGTTATCTTCTTCGTCATCTTCGTCGGTAAATTGACTTTCGCGTCGGTCGCTAAAATCGACGTTCGTACCAAATAAATCATCTTCTCGACCACCATTTCGCGAACCTTGCTTATTCTTTTTCTTATCAACTTCATCACCTTTGCTAGTAATAGAATAATTCAAAGTCATATTAGCACTGGTCATTCTAAACAAACTTCCGCCATTATCAATATTGAACATATTAATAGTTTTTCCAGAATTATTAATAGCATATGGGTTTAATGTCATACCAAAATTAATATTCATTTTGTCTTTAAACAATAAGGTTCCACCACTAACTCGCAATGGTGCCCAACGCAAAGAATCGGCCACAATATTGTAACTTGTTTGTAAGTTCAAATTATTAAGCAACATAATTTTTTTAGGCTCGGTTTTAGTGCTGTCTTTATCGGTAACTTTAGCTTCAAAAGTATTACTTAAACTAAAACCAAAACTATTAGAATTACTCTTACCTGGTGCACCATATATTCCGTTTTCAAAACGAGTATATTCTCTAATTTCCATTCTACCACTAGCATCTGATGCATAAGTATCATAGTATCTTTCAAAACTTGGCGTGTAAGCATAGGATACATTTGGTTTCATTATATGACGAATTGATTTAATTTTTTTATTTTCACCCAAATTAAATGTTCCGTAAATAGTTGTTCCAATTCCTGTTGAATATGAATAAGTTCTAAAAGCGTCAAAACCATTAACTGTAGAAGTTACATCTTTGTCTAAAGTAGCATTATACTCTTTTTTGATGGTTTTTAAATACCAAATTTCTTCATAATTTACTGATGAAGTAACACTAAAATATTTCATAATTTTAAAGTTGGTACTCAACGGAATTGAATGTTTCATTCCAGTTAATGCATCTTTAAACATTGCAGACTTAAAAAATAAACTGTCGGTTGTTTTGAAACGATTTTCACCGAGCAAATTGTATTGCAAATTGATGTTTTTGAAAAACCCTTTTTTGGGAGCATCTTTTGGAGCAAAAGGAAAAATTCTATCTACATTTACTTGTAGAGTAGGCAAAGTCATATTAATTTCTTGTGTATTTGTATTTTGACTATGTGTAGCAGTTAGCGACATATTAATCTGCGGAACAGAATTAAAAGTCTTTGAATAGGAAATAGAAGAACTAAGCGTATTATTTAATTGGGAACCAACATTCACTTGATTTAGTGATTGCTGAAAATACCTACTACTTCCAAGATTAACAGAAGCCGAAAATCTTGAATTAGGATTTGCTTTTGCATCTTGCGAATGCGACCACTGGATATTGTATATTCTTGATTTTGAATAATTTGGAAAACCACGTTCGCTAAAAATTTGATTCTCAAAACGCACATTCATGTTTCCTCTAAATTTATACCGTTTTGCATAACTTGATTCAAATCGCATAGCGTAACTTCCGTTGGTGTAATAATCTCCCAAAATGGCTAAGTCATACATATCACCAAGAGCAAAATAATAGCCACCATTTTGCAAAGCATAACCTTGAGCACGAGTATCGTTAAATGTTGGAATAATTAATCCAGAAACACTTTCGGTTGTCATTGGAAAAAAGGCAAATGGAAGGGCAAGAGGTGTTGGCACATTGGCAATTACCATATTGGTCATGCCGGTTACCACTTTTTTACCCGGAACAAATTTTACTTTATCAGTTACAAAATAATATTCAGGATCTTCAATATCTTTTGCAGTTGTAAAACGTGCACCCTTTAAAAAATATACTGAGTCATTTTCTCTTTTTGAAATTTCAGCTTTAACTTTAAACTCTCCTTGATCAGTTCTTGAATTCCAAATTAATGCTTTTTTTGTTTTAAAATTGAATCTGATAGAATCTGGTTCTACAACATTTTCACCTTGTTTAAACACGGGCAATTGTGTGTATTTTCCAGTCGAATCTTTTATTCTACCAGCATATACTTCGTCTTTTTCAAAATCTAAAACGATGATTCCTGACGTTAATTCAATGTCTTGATAGTATAATTCGGCTTTGTTATATAATGTAATTTGTTTCTTTTTTTGATCTATTTTTTCGTAGTCAACCGCTTTTCTTTTTATTTTACTTTCTATAATCGATTTCTTTTTTTTTACAGAATCGGTCTTGATAGAATCTTTTTCGGTAAGTAAATTTGGTAAAGAAATACTAGTGCTATCTACTTGTTTATTAGGGGGTATAGCTATTGTTTTATTGCCAATATCTTGTGAATAACTTTTAGATATTCCAATTGTTAGGAAAATTGCTGATAAAACGATATTAAATAAGTTTGTGCGCAAAGGTTTAAATACTATTTTTGTAAAAATATGGCGTAATTATTGATACGCCAAACATACGTATTAATTTTCGCCAAAAATAAACATTTATAAATTTTAAAACGATACCCTTTTATAAAAATTAACTTTATTAGTTCTATGAACATTAATCATAAATTTGGATTACTATTATTTCTTTTTGTATTTGCAACAAATATAGTTTGTGCACAAAATAGCGAAAAGTTTATTGTAGCATTGGATGCTGGACACGGTGCTCACGATCCTGGAGCTAAATACAATGGACATACCGAAAAAGATATTACACTATCAATAGTTCTAAAAACAGGAAAAATATTAGAAAAAAATTCTGATATTGAAGTTGTTTATACACGTAAAACAGATGTTTTTATCGATTTGGTTGAACGTGCAAATATTGCAAATCGTGCTGCAGCCAACATTTTTGTTTCTATTCACTGCGATGCAATTGCTAGAGCTGAAGCCTATGGTTCACAGTCTTTTGTAATGGGTATTAACAAAAACGCCTCTAATTTAGCGGTTTCTAAAAGAGAAAACTCGGTTATTACTTTAGAAAAAGATTATAAGAAAAAATATAAAGATTTTGATATAAATAATCCCGAAACTATTATTGGAGCAACTGTTTTGCAAGAACAATATATGGACAATAGTATTTCATTAGCAAGCAAAATTCAAGAAAAGTTTAAGCAAGATTTGGGAAGAAAAAACAGAGGTGTTTCGCCTGCACCATTTATGGTTTTGCACAAAGCTTCTATGCCACGAGTTTTAGTTGAAACAGGATTTATTTCCAATCCTACAGAAGGAAATTATTTGGGTTCTGAGTTAGGTCAAAATCAAATAGCTCAAGCAATAGCCGATGCAATAATTAGTTACAAAAGAGAATATTTTGGAGTAAATGATGATGATTTTAAAGAAAGGCCTAAGACAATTAATGAAGAACAAAAAGCAATTATAATTAAAGACGAAAAACCTAAAGATGTCATTGTAAAAGAAGAAAAATCTACTAATACCAATGTAAAAGAAGAAAAACCAACAGCTTCAGAAATAATTTCTAAATCTTCTTCTAATGGAATTATTTTTAAAGTCCAAATTTTGGCTGCAAATCAGAAAGTTGATTTAAAACCTAAAAATTTTAACGGTTTAAAAAATGTTGATATGCTATATGAAACGGGTGGATTATACAAATATACTTTTGGATCAACGTCAGATTATCAAATAGCTAAAGAAAATTTGAAAGAAGCAAAAGATAATGGTTTCACAACTGCCTATATTATAGCTTTTAAAGACGGAATACGAATAGACATTAAAGACGCTATCAAATAAAAAAAATTAATCTAAATTTGTTAAAAACTACTTATTTTGAAATTTACAAGAGAAATTAAAACTGCCATATTAGTAATTGCTTCCATTATATTATTTATTTGGGGCTATAGTTTTTTAAAAGGAAGTAACCTCTTAAACGATCATAAAAAATTATATGTAGAATACGAAAACGTAGAAGGTTTAGCAACAGGAGCACCTGTTACTGTTAGCGGAAAAATTATTGGAAAAGTTACTTCTATTAATTTAACCAATTCAGGAAAATTATTGATTGAACTTCAAATTAACGAAGAAGATTTTCCTATTTCTAAATCAAGTGTTGCACAAATTTATGAGCCTGGTTTTATCGGCGGAAAACAAATTGCCATTATTCCAAATTATAAAGATCAAAATATGGCGGTTAGTGGCGATAAATTAATGCCAAATGTAAAAATTGGTTTGATTTCATCTTTTGGAGATAAATTAGAACCACTTCAAGAACGTATAGAAAAACTGTTGGCAAATGCTGATGTGATGATTACCAATATCAACTCCGTTTTAGATGCACAAACACAGGCAAATCTAAAAGCTTCCATAAAAGAATTAAATACAACGTTAGCTAATTTTAGTCATGTTTCTTCCAATATTGATGATATGTTAGTTGAAAACAAAGCCAAGATTAATTCTGCTGTTACAAATTTAGATAAAACATCTCAAAGTTTCGCCAACATTTCTTCCGATTTGGAGAAAGCAAAATTGAACGAAATGGTTACTAAATTACAAACGACTTTAGATAATGTCAACAAAATTATGACAAGCATCGAGTCGGGTAACGGAACAGTTGGTAAGTTGATGAAAGATGATAAAATGTACACCAATTTCACCAAAGCATCAAAAGAATTAGAATTACTACTTCAAGATTTGCGTTTAAATCCAACTAGATATGTAAATGTTTCTCTTTTTGGAAAGAAAAACAAACCATATAATGAACCAGTTTCAGATACAATTAAAAAGTAAAAAATAACCGCTATGAGTTTTTTAGATACTATACTATTTGCAATTCTCCTTATTATAGGTTTTGGCTATTTTGCTATCAATGTAAAAAAGCTAATTCGTAATATTAAATTAGGTCAAGATATTGACAGAACTGATAATTCCTCGCAACGATGGAAAAACATGACTATGATTGCGCTTGGTCAATCTAAAATGGTGAAAAGACCAATTGCTGGATTTTTGCACATCATTGTTTATGTAGGTTTTGTAATTATCAATATCGAATTGCTTGAAATTATAATCGATGGACTTTTTGGAACGCACCGAGTGTTTTCTGGTTTAGGAAGTTTGTATAATTTCTTAATTGGTTCATTTGAAATACTAGCATTTTTGGTTTTAGTTGCTGTAATTGTATTTTGGATACGAAGAAATACAATCAAACTAAAACGTTTTGCAAGTTCTGATTTGGATGGTAAACCAAGAAATGATGCGAATTACATTTTGTATTTTGAAGTAGTTTTGATGTCATTATTTCTTTTAATGAACGCTGCCGATTTTCATTTACAAAATGTAGTTGGTGGATTTGGACATTATCATCAAGCTGGTTCTTTTCCAGTTTCACAATTTATTGCGCCAATTTTTGATGGAATGAATAATCAATTAGTAGCTATACTAGAAAGAACATTTTGGTGGTTACATATTATTGGAATTTTATGCTTCTTAAACTATCTTTACTTTTCAAAACATTTACACATTTTATTAGCCTTCCCAAATACTTTTTATGCAGATTTGAATGCAAAAGGAAAGTTTGATAATCTTGAAAGTGTAACCAAAGAAGTCAAATTAATGATGGATCCAAACGCCGATCCATTTGCAGCTCAACCTGTTGATGATAATTCAATTCCAAGTAAATTTGGTGCATCCGATGTTCAAGATTTAAATTGGGTACAATTACTTAATGCCTATACTTGTACTGAGTGTGGTCGTTGTACATCTGCATGTCCAGCGAATCAAACTGGTAAAAAATTGTCTCCTCGAAAAATCATGATGGATACTCGTGATAGACTAGAAGAAGTTGGTATAAATTTGGATGCAAATAAAGGAGTTTTTGTTCCAGATAACAAATCGCTATTAAACGATTATATAACTACTGAAGAGCTTTGGGCATGTACATCATGCAATGCTTGTGTAGAAGAATGTCCAGTAAGTATAAGTCCATTGTCGATTATTATGGATATGAGAAGATACTTGGTTATGGAGCAAAGTGCAGCACCACAATCATTAAATGCAATGATGACCAACATAGAAAATAATGGTGCACCATGGCAATATAACCAAATGGACAGATTAAATTGGAAAGACGAAAATTAAAATAAACCAACTGATTTTTTTCCCTTTGTGAGGCTTGGGAAATTGTCAAATGAAACTTAAAATTTAAAAAATGAAAGCGGAAGACAACCTACAAACCTTGCAAACAGTAACTGAAAACGGACAATATGTAAGTCCAATTTTAAAAGAAGGAATTAAAAATTATCTAATTGATATCGACGGAACTGTTTGTGACGACATTCCAAACGAAGAACCAGAAAGAATGTTAACTGCAGAGGTTTATCCTGACGCATTAATAACATTGAATAAATGGTATAATGAAGGACATGTTATTTTCTTTTTTACCTCACGAACTGAGGCGCATAGAGAATATACTGAACGTTGGTTGAAACAACACGGTTTCAAATACCACGGCATTTTGTTTGGAAAACCACGTGGTGGAAACTACCATTGGATTGACAATCACTTGGTAAAAGCAACTCGATATAGAGGAAAATTTACCGATTTAATAGAAAAAGAAGTAACCATCGAAGTTTTTGACGATGGACAACATGAATAATTTTGATTGAATAATAACGATTTTTGATTGTAGAATTTAGTAGTTATGTTTTTTCCAAACTCATAAACTTCTAAACTCATAAACTCATAAAAAATAAAGTATGTCAGAAGTTTTAATTGTACCTACAATGGCCGAAATGATGGCTCAAGGCAAACAACCAGAAGTGTTATTTTGGGTTGGATGTTCTGGTAGTTTTGACGATAGAGCAAAACGAATTACAAAAGCTTTCGTGCGAATATTAAATCGTGCCAAAGTTGATTTTGCTGTTCTTGGAACCGAAGAAAGTTGTACTGGTGATCCGGCAAAACGTGCCGGAAACGAATTTTTATTTCAAATGCAAGCCATGATGAACATTGAAGTTCTAAATGCTTACGAAGTAAAGAAAATTGTGACGGCTTGTCCGCATTGTTTCAACACGATTAAAAATGAATATCCTGAATTAGGTGGAAAATATGAAGTAGTTCATCACACCGAATTTTTAAAATCATTATTAGATTCTGGAAGATTAACAATAGAAGGCGGACAATTCAAAGGAAAACGAATTACGTTTCATGACCCATGTTACTTAGGAAGAGCTAATAATATTTATGAAGCACCAAGAGATTTAATCCAAAAATTAGATGCTGAACTGGTCGAAATGAAACGTTCTAGAGCTAATGGTCTATGTTGTGGTGCTGGTGGTGCTCAAATGTTTAAAGATGCCGAACCAGGAAAAAAAGAAGTAAATATTGAAAGAACAGAAGACGCTTTAGAATTAAAACCAGAAATTATTGCGGCAGGTTGCCCATTTTGCAACACAATGTTAACGGATGGTGTAAAAAATAAAGAAAAAGAAACCGAAATTAAAGTGCTCGATATTGCTGAATTGATAGCAAATGCACAAGATTTATAATTTCAAATTTTAATAGCTAAATATCAAAAATCTACAATATAAATGTACGTACCATTTGAAACATTACCCGAAGAGTCACGCATTTGGATATACCAATCCAATCGTAAGTTTTCTGATACCGAAATTGCTGAAATCGAAAAAGATTTAGTTGAATTTCTATCCAATTGGTCTGCACATGGAAGTTCTTTAGAAGCTTCTTATCAAATAAAATACAATCGATTTATTATAATTGCAATCAATCAAGATGTGCATCCTGCAACGGGTTGTTCAATCGATACTTCTGTATCTTTTATTCAAAATTTAGAAAAGAAATATGAAGTCGACTTACTTGATAAAATGAATGTGGCATTCAAGCAAGGTGAATTTATAACTTATAAAACCTTACTTGATTTTAAAAAATTAGCTAAAGAAAAAGCAGTTTCCGAAAACACAATTGTTTTTAATAATTTAGTAAATACCATACAAGAATGGAACGAAAGTTGGGAAGTGCCAGCAGCCGAAAGTTGGCATAGTCGTTTCTTTTAAAAAATAATATAGCAGTATGAATTATAATCAAAAAACCTTTTTTGTCAAGGTACTTTTTATGGTAACAATTGTTAGTATTACTATAAACTGTGCTTCTAAAAAAAGTAATATAATACCAATTACTATAACACCTGCTGTTCAACTTGAAAAGAAAAAAGATATAATTAGAGATGATCACGAAATAGAAGTAGAAGTTCAAGAAGTTACCATTCCAAAATACACAAAAGATTCTACTGATTATTTTTCTGATTCATCATATGAAATCCAATGGTCAGATAGTATTTACAACACATTAAATCTTGACGAAAAAATAAGTCAATTGATGATGGTAGCTGCTTATCCTAATAAAGATGAAATTCATTATACTACTGTTGATTCATTAATTACAAAATATAAAATTGGTGGTTTGATTTTTTTTCAAGGTGGACCAATAAAGCAAGCCAAATTAAACAATCGTTTTCAATCAAAATCTAAAATCCCAATGCTTATTGGTATTGATGCCGAATGGGGGTTGAGTATGCGAGTTGATTCAACATATAAATTTCCTTTTAACATGACTCTTGGAGCAGTTAAAGATTTGAATTTAATTGAAGCGATAGGAAAAAAAATGGGAGCAGAGGCAAAAAGAATGGGAATTCACTATACTTTCTCGCCAGTGGTTGATATTAACACTAATCCTAGTAACCCAATTATTGGTGTTCGTTCTTTTGGTGAAGACAAAGAAGATGTTACCAACAAAGCTATTGCACTGATGAAAGGTATTAATAGCCAAGGTGTGTTTGCAACAGCAAAGCATTTTCCTGGTCATGGTGATACTTCTACCGATTCGCATCACACTTTACCAGTTCTCAATTTTACCAAATTTAGACTAGACGAAATTGAACTATATCCTTATAAAAAAATGTTTGCTGAAGGTTTGCAATCAGTTATGGTAGCACATCTAAATATTCCTGTTTTAGAACCAAATCCGGCAACACCAAGTTCGCTTTCTAAAAATATTGTTACCGATTTATTAAAGAAAGAATTAGGTTTTAAAGGAATGATAATTACAGATGCGCTTAACATGAAAGGTGCAAGTAATGCTTTTAAACCAGGAGATATTGAACTGGCCGCTTTCTTAGCTGGAAATGATATTTTATTAATGCCAGAAAATGTACCAATTGCTATTGAAACTATAAAAAAAGCTTATAATGACACTCTTTTTTCAGAAGAACGATTAGCAGAATCTGTTAAAAAAATTCTTCGTCATAAATATAAAATTGGGTTAAAAAAATACAAACCAATTGTAATTGATAATTTGTACAATGATATAAATCCTGTTCTTAATGATTCATTGCAATATGCGGTATATGAAAATGCGATTACGGTATTGAAAAATGATTCTAAAGTACTACCAATCAAAGATTTGTCGGATAAAATTGCCTACGTTAAAATAGGAAAAGATACCAATACTGATTTTGTAGAAACATTAAAAAAATACACATCTGTAACCGAAGTTACGGGTGAAAATAGTGCAGATTTAAATGAAAAATTAAAAGATTTCGATATTGTAATTGTTGGCTATCATCCATCTGATAAAGCATGGAGAAATACAAATTTAACTGATAATGAAGTAACATTGATTAACGATTTAGCAAACAATAATAAAGTCATTGTCGACTTTTTTGCCAAACCTTATACGTTGTTACCATTTACTAATTTTGATGCTTTTGAAGGATTAATTATTTCCTATCAAAACAATCCAATATCCCAAATTGTGTCTTCCGAAATAATATTTGGAGCATCACAAGCAAAAGGAAAATTGCCAGTTTCTATCAATACTTTTTTCAAAATTAATGATGGAATTACAACTGATAATCTTTATAGACTAGGATTTTCGTCTCCCGAATTTGTTGGAATTAATTCTGAAAAATTAAATGAAATTGAAAACTTTACTACCAAAGCAATTTCAAGAAAAATGGCGCCTGGAATGCAAATTTTAGTTGCTAGAAAAGGAAAAGTTTTTTACCAAAAATCATTTGGATATCATACTTATAACGAAATTACGAAGGTTCAAAACTCTGATATATATGACGTTGCTTCTATAACGAAAGTAGTGGCTACTTTGCCAAACATTATGCAGCATTTTGATAAAAAGAAGCTAACTCTAAGTACAACTTTAGGCGAAATATTACCTGTTTTTAGAGATACTGATAAACAAGATATTAATCTTCTTGACGTGCTTACTCATTATGGACGTTTACAAGCTTGGAAACCTTTTTATAAAGAAACATTAGATAGTTTGAAATGTCCATTAGATAAATATTATAGCAATACGTATTCATCAAAATTTTCTCGTAAAGTAGTTGATAGTCTTTATTTTAGAACCGATTATCACGATACTATAATGAAATATATAGCAACTAGTAAATTAGCTGAAAATAAGACATATAAGTATAGCGATTTTGCTTTTATGATTTTGGCCGAATATCTAAAAAAATCAACTGGAAAAACTATTGATAAATTAACGTATGATAATTTCTATAAATCTATGGGAATGAATTATACACTTTATAATCCGCTTCAAAAGTTTGATAAATCGGTTATTCCACCATCAGAAGAGGATGATTATTTTCGTCACACTATAGTTCAAGGATATGTTCATGATATGGCAGCTGCAATGGAGGGCGGTGTTGCTGGTCATGCAGGAATATTTTCAAACAGTATGGATATTGCCAAAATGATGCAAATGTATTTACAAAAAGGGCGCTACGGAACCAAACGTTATTTTTCTGAAGAAACTTTTGACATGTTTAATAATTGCTATTATTGTGATTTAGGAAACCGTCGCGGGTTGGGTTTTGACAAACCTCAAAGTGATAAAAAAGATGCTACTTGTGATTGTGTTTCTATGCTGAGTTTTGGGCACACTGGCTTTACCGGTACAATTGCTTGGGCAGATCCTGAAACCGAAATAATTTACGTGTTTTTGTCTAATAGAACTTATCCAAATTCAACATACAATATTTTATCAAAAGAAAATATTAGAGAAGATATTCAAAAAATTATTCAAGATGCCATCATCAAATAATTTAACTTCAATTTTTGAGTTTTCTAATTAAGTATCTTTACTTTCGTGATTCTAAAAATTTTATAATGAAAATAGCAATCGTTTGTTATCCTACATTTGGCGGAAGTGGCGTAGTTGCTACCGAGTTAGGTATAGAACTTTCTCATCGTGGTCACGAAGTTCATTTTATTACCTACAAACAACCTGTTAGACTTGAACTACTAAATCCAAATGTGCACTTTCATGAAGTAAATGTTCCTGAATATCCGTTGTTTCATTACCAACCATACGAATTAGCACTTTCTAGTAAGCTAGTTGACATGGTCAAATTATATAAAATCGAATTGTTACATGTTCATTACGCTATTCCACATGCTTACGCAGGTTATATGGCTAAACAAATGTTGAAAGATGAAGGCATTCATATTCCAATGGTAACAACACTTCACGGAACAGATATTACACTTGTTGGAAATCATCCATTTTATAAAACAGCAGTTACTTTTAGCATTAACAAATCTGATTTTGTTACTTCGGTTTCACAAAGTTTAAAAGATGACACCTTAAAACTTTTCAATATCAAGAAAGAAATAAATGTAATTCCCAATTTTATTGAACTGGATAAACATCGAAATGAAACTTTAATTTCTTGTCAACGTTCAGTTATGGCTAATTCTGATGAAAAAATAATTACCCACATTAGTAATTTCAGAGTAGTTAAGAGAATTCCTGATGTGATTAAAATTTTCTTCAAAATTCAAGAACAAATTCCAGCAAAATTGATGATGGTAGGCGATGGTCCAGAAAAACTAAAAGCTGAAATTTTATGTGAAAAACTTGGAATTTCAGACAAAGTAATCTTTTTTGGAAACAGTAATGAAATCGATAAAATCCTATCGTATTCTGATTTATTTTTATTGCCGTCTGAAACCGAAAGTTTTGGTTTAGCAGCTTTAGAAGCTATGGCTTGGAGTGTTCCTGTAATTTCAAGTAATTCGGGCGGTTTGTCAGAAGTAAATTTTGACGGTGTTTCAGGTTATCTAAGCGATGTTGGAAATGTTGATGAAATGGCTCAAAATGCTTTGAAAATTTTAGAAAATATCAAGACACTTTCTGAATTTAAAGAAAGAGCTTTGTCTATAGCTCAACAGTTTGACATAAAAAACATTTTACCAATGTATGAAGATTTATACAAACAAGCTTTGACAATCAAATTATGAAAATAGTAATTGCTTTATTTTCCATTGTAGTTTTGTTTTCTTGTGCATCCAATTCTTCAAAAAAAACAAAACCTTTATTTGAAATTTTAACAGAGCAAAATAACGGTGGTGCTTCCATTCAGTTTTATGAAATTCTATCAGAAGAAAAGGAAATTTCAATGTTGCTAAATGATGATAATCTGAAAAGAAAAGTCAAACCAGAAGATGTAAAAACAGCTAATTTTATTATTCTAAATCTTGGAGAAAAGAATTCAAGTGGTTACTCAGTAAAAGTTGAAAACATTCAAGAAACCGAAAATCAAATTATCTTAACGGTTAAGGAAATTAAACCAAAAGCCGGTGAACCAGTAACCAATGTAATGAGTAATCCTTATACTATCGTAAAAATAAATTCTAAAAAAGAAATTGTTATAAAATAAAAAAATACCGTCTCTACAATAATTACGAGACGGAATTTTGTATTTTTAGTCGAATTTATATCTGATACCTAAAGCGATATCTGGACCAAAACTATCATCTCTATAATTATCAGAATCAAAGTATAATTCTGGACGCATATCTAATGATAATTGTAAAGGAAAATCAAAGTTATATTCTATACCAATATCACCAGCTGCAAAGAGTATTGCACCATCATCTTTAGAACCTTTATAGTCATAACTCCAAGTTCCAATACCACCACCAATACCAGCATACCAATTAAATCCACCTTCAATATTCCAAACCCATTGGTAAAGACCTACAATTTTTATTGCATCAACATTGTTAGAATTTCTCCAACCTAAGTCTAGCTCAAGTCTGTTGTTACTGTTTAATCCTCTTTGATAAGAAACTTCACCCCCAAAACCGTCGCTATCACCTAATCTAAGACCTAATGCATTTTTTGAAATGTCTTGAGCCTGAGTGCTAAATACTAGTCCTACTAGCATGAAAGCAGATAAAATAAGTTTTTTCATGATTAATTATTTTGTATAAATTATATTTACAAAGTTATAACCTGAAAACATTAAGAAACTTATAATATTATAATGAAAAGTTACATAATTACAGGATGTTAGTTTGTCAGGCAACTAGATAAATAATCATTAATTTTTTGTTCTCCATTTGGAGGAATACCTGCATTTGTAACTGCTTGAACAAGAAAAGGATAAGTTGTGTCAACAGAATACTTAACAACTGTATTTGCTTGAATTACACCAATATTTTTTGCATAAAATTGATTAGAAACAATTACAGGTTGTGATTGCAAAATAATTGCTTCAACACCACTTATAAAAGTTGTAATTTTTAACTCAATTTCAATTCTAGTCTTCTTTACATTATTGTAAGTTACTCCTTTAACGAGCATAGGTGCAACATCTCCCAAACAAGTTGATTTTATTGAGTATGTAAACGTTAATGGTCTTTCAACTATCAAAGTTGTGTTTTCAAAACTCGCAGGACTAGTTTGACTCAAAACTTCATTTGCAACTCCATTTTCTTTAAAAATCACAAAATCATTTACATCAAATTCTAAAGGCAAGGAAGCATCTAAGTTGGCAGTAATTTCCCCTGTAAGTTTTAACGAGCTTCCATCAATTCTCAAATTATTATTATTCAACATTCCACCATAAAAACCAGTTGGAGCAAATTCAGTCTTCATTTTTTTATACGTTAATGTATTTAGAACCACATCGCTATCAACAAGTAATTTATCGGCTCCTGTAACAGTTGTTCCAGTTGGTTCTACTGGAATATTTTCTGTTTCATAATTCCAATAATTAGCAATCTTTATTGGATGGTAAATCGTTGGAATATCATTTCCTTCAGTTGAGATAGGAGTTTGAATAACTTGATCATCACTAGAACATGAAATAAAAAATAAGGATGTTGTTAAAATTAAAAATGAGGTAAATTTCATAACTTTAAAGTATTTGTTTTGGCTAAAATAGTAAATAATTTATTATTTTAAATTAATTGTAAATAAATCAATCATTTAACTACTAAATAAATGGCTTTCAAACTTGAAAAATTATGCTATATTTGTTCAAAACTAATACAAATGGCAGGCAATAGTTATGGAACCCTTTTCAAAATAACCACTTTTGGAGAATCTCATGGAGAATCTCTTGGCGGAATAATTGATGGTTGTCCAGCAGGGATTGAATTAAATTTTGAAGCTATTCAACACGAAATGCAGCGTCGTAAACCTGGTCAGTCTTCAATAGTAACCCAAAGAAAAGAAGAAGATGAAGTACAATTTTTATCAGGAATTTTTAATGGAAAAACAACAGGAACCCCAATCGGATTTATAATTCCAAATACCAATCAAAAGTCAGACGATTACTCACATATCAAAGACAGTTATCGACCAAGTCACGCCGATTATGTGTACGAAAAAAAATATGGCATTCGTGATTACCGTGGTGGCGGAAGAAGTTCTGCACGAGAAACAGCAAGTAGAGTAGTAGCAGGTGCAATTGCCAAACAAGTTATCAATGAAATCAAAATTAATGCTTATGTTTCATCCGTTGGAGAAATTTTCATCGACAAACCTTATCAAGCTTTAGATTTTTCATTTATAGAAACTAATTCGGTTCGCTGTCCAGATTTGGCAACAGCCATAAAAATGGAAGAATACATCAAAGAAATCAAGAAACAAGGTGATACGGTTGGCGGAACGATAACTTGTGTAATTAAGAATGTTCCAATCGGTTTGGGTGAACCAGTTTTTGATAAACTGCATGCCGAATTAGGAAAAGCAATGCTGTCAATTAATGCTGTTAAAGGTTTTGAGTTCGGAAGCGGTTTTTGTGGCGCTAAAATGAAAGGTAGTGAACATAATGATTTGTATAACGAAGATGGCACAACCAAAACCAATCTTTCTGGCGGAATTCAAGGTGGCATTTCAAACGGAATGGATATATATTTTAGAGTGGCTTTCAAACCTGTTGCGACATTAATTCAAAAGCAAGAAGTATTAACAAATCAAAATCAACTAATAGAACAACAAGGTAAAGGACGGCATGATCCATGCGTGGTTCCGAGAGCTGTTCCTATTGTAGAAGCAATGGCAGCCATCGTATTAGCCGATTTTTATTTACTAAACAAAATTTTAAAATAGTTATAAGTAGTCAGAATTCAGTTAGCAGACTGAAATCTGAATGCTGAAAACTGAAAACTAAAAAAAATGACTTTAATTCAACCAAACGAAACACCAAAAAAATCCTTTTTATCCAATCTTACTTTTCAAATTCTTATTGCAATGGTTCTTGGAGCTATTTTAGGAATTTTTATTCATAACAATTACACCCAAGAAGCCGCAAAAGAGTTTAGTGGTTACATCAAAATGTTGGCCACCGTTTTTATACGATTAGTGCAAATGATCATTTCGCCATTAGTATTCACAACGCTAGTTGTCGGAATTGCAAAACTTGGTGACATAAAAGCCGTTGGACGAATAGGAGGAAAGGCGTTAGGCTGGTTTTTTACAGCTTCTTTTATTTCACTACTCATAGGAATGTTTTGGGTTAACGTACTGCATCCAGGAACTGGTTTGGAATTATCTGATGTTGATGCCTCAAGTGCTGCCGAGGTAACTGATAAAACACAAAATTTCTCTGCTCAAAATTTCATCGAACATATTATTCCTAAAAGTATTGTTGAAGCAATGGCAACCAACGAAATACTTCAAATAGTAATTTTTTCTATTTTCTTTGGATTAGCAGCTGCATCAATTGGAGATTATGTTAAACCTGTTGTAAATGCGCTTGACAAAACCTCACATATCATTCTTAAAATGGTAAATTATGTCATGAAATTTGCTCCAATCGGTGTTTTTGGTGCTATTGCAGGCGTTTTTGCTATTAGAGATTTACAAGAATTACTTATAACTTATGCTAAGTTCTTTGGTTCGTTCTTAATTGGAATTTCATCACTTTGGGTGATATTATTACTAGTTGGATTTATTTTCCTAAAAAGCAGAATGAAAACGTTGTTAAAACACATCATAAGTCCACTCATAATTGCCTTTGGAACAACAAGTTCTGAAGCAGTCTTCCCTAAATTGACAGAAGAATTAGAACGTTTTGGTGTAAAAGATAAAATAGTATCTTTTATGTTGCCCTTGGGATATTCTTTCAATCTTGATGGAAGTATGATGTATATGACATTTGCTAGTATTTTCATCGCACAAGCCTATGGAGTTCATTTGGATATGGGAACACAAATGACCATGTTATTGGTATTAATGCTTACAAGTAAAGGAATTGCAGGTGTGCCAAGAGCAAGTTTGGTAGTAGTTGCCGCAACCTGTGGCATGTTTGATATTCCAATAGAAGGAATTGCGCTAATACTTCCAATTGATCATTTTTGCGATATGTTTAGAAGCGCAACCAACGTTTTAGGAAATGCTCTTGCAACAAGTGTTGTAGGAAAATGGGAAAAAGAAGATTAAATTATATAGAAAAAATATATATTAACA
Source organism: Flavobacterium sp. (assembly GCF_044377315.1). Lineage (GTDB taxonomy): Bacteria > Bacteroidota > Bacteroidia > Flavobacteriales > Flavobacteriaceae > Flavobacterium. The sequence goes on along the minus strand of NZ_JBILJG010000026.1, from coordinate 6,349 downwards.
GACAATTTTAAATTATTACTAAGAAAAATTTTTTACTTTTAGTGTTAATTCTTGTTGGAACTAATGCAAATGTTTCATTTACTGACCAGCTACTATTTCAAGAGATCTACACCAATACTTTACAGCAATAATTAGAAATGTTGTTGCTGAAAATAATTATTCAATTATCGAAAAAAGGTACTACAGATGGTAACTACTAAAGTAATATTTCTATTTTTTGTTAATTGTAATATGATACTTATTTTTCAGATGCTAGAAAGTAATTTATTTCTTAGAATAGACAATTTATATTAGATAAAACAGATAATTTAAATTAAACAATTAAAATTTTACTCTGTGCTACTCACTATCCTTTTGTCCCATCATCATTAAGAATGCTTTCAAGAATTCGTCTATTTCTCCATTCATAACGCCATCAACATTACTGGTTTCTTTACCTGTTCGGACATCTTTAACCAATTTATATGGTTGCATCACATAATTTCTTATTTGAGAACCCCATTCTATTTTCATTTTTCCAGCTTCGATGTCGCTTCTTTGCTCTTGTTGTTTTTTCAGTTCTATTTCGTACAACTGTGATTTCAACATTTGCATAGCACGTTGGCGGTTGTCTTGTTGCGAACGCGTTTCTGAACATTGAATTTGAATGCCTGTTGGTTTGTGAAATAGCTGTACTTTGGTTTCAACTTTATTTACATTTTGTCCTCCAGCACCACTTGAACGCGAAGTAATTATCTCAATATCTGCTGGATTTATTTCAATTTCAATAGTATCGTCAACCAATGGATATACATAAACAGACGCAAAAGAAGTGTGCCTTTTAGCATTACTATCAAAAGGTGAAATACGAACCAAACGATGAACGCCATTTTCACCTTTTAGGTAACCAAACGCAAAATCGCCTTCAATTTCCAGTGTTACGGTTTTTATTCCGGCAACATCGCCTTCTTGGTAGTTCAGCTCTTTTATTTTGTAACCTTGTTTTTCTGCCCACATCATATACATACGCATAAGCATTGATGCCCAGTCGCAACTTTCGGTTCCACCAGCACCAGCCGTTATTTGTAAAACAGCACTCAAGCTATCGCCTTCTTCTGAAAGCATATTTTTGAATTCTATATTTTCAATATGATTGTTCGTTAAATTGTATTGGTCATCTAATTCTTGTTCAGAAAGTTCACCTTCTTTGAAAAACTCGTATGCCAATTGCAATTCGTCAGCCATTTCTATGGCATGATTATAATCTTCGACCCATTTTTTCTTAGAGCGAAGGTTTTTTACAAGCAATTCTGCTTCTTTGGCATTGTTCCAAAAATCGGGAGCGAAGGTCTTTTCTTCTTCGTTTGTTATTTCGATAAGCTTGGCATCAATGTCAAAGATACCTCCTCAACGCACCAAGGCGCTCTACAATACCTTTTATTTGTTCGGTATTTGTCATAAATGTTGTAGTTTTGTAGTGACGAAACTAGCCCCGATAGTAGTGGAAATCCTTTTTATTGCTTTGTAAAAAAAATCCCTTCGACTGCGCTCAGGGTGACAAAAGCAATAAAAAGATTGCAACGGATAGCGGGAATAGCTCCAAAAATTAAAAAAGCAAATGTAAACTTTCTTATTATTATATGGAAATAAATTTAGTTAGCGATACCGTAACCAAACCTAGCAATGAAATGTTGCAATATATGTTTAAGGCAAAAGTAGGTGATGATGTATATAAGCAAGACCCGACTGTAAATGAATTGGAAGCTACAGTAGCAGATTTGTTTGGAATGGAAGCTGCTTTGTTTTTTCCGAGTGGTACTATGGCTAATCAAACGGCTATTAAATTACATACCAATCCTGGCGATGAAATTATTTGTGATAAATGGTCGCATGTTTACTTGTATGAAGGTGGTGGCGCAGCAGCAAACAGTGGTGTTTCTTTTCAGTTATTAGACGGAAATAGAGGAATGATTACAGCTAACCAAGTTAAAAACGGAATTAATGATCCTGAATTTTATCATGCGCCTTTGTCAAAATTAGTTAGTATAGAAAATACAACCAATAAAGGAGGCGGTGCTTGTTACGATATTGAAGAATTAGAAAAAATTAAAACAGTTTGTGCCGAAAACAACTTGAAATACCATCTTGACGGTGCACGATTGTGGAATGCTTTGATTGCTAAAAAGCAACATCCAAAACAGTTTGGAGAATTGTTCGATACCATTTCAGTTTGTTTTTCTAAAGGATTGGGAGCGCCAGTTGGCTCCATGTTGGTTTCGGATAAAGAAACGATTAAACGAGCTTTGCGAATCAGAAAAATATTTGGTGGTGGTATGCGACAATCAGGTTATTTGGCAGCTGCTGCGATTTATGCAATGCAAAATAACATTAGCCGACTTGAAGAAGACCATCGTAGAGCAAAAGAAATTGGTCAACTATTGAAACAATTACCTTGGATAGAAAAAGTTGAACCAGTTGAAACTAATATTTTGATTTTTTCGGTAAAAGCTCCTTTGAACGAGAAAATAGTTGTTGAAAAATTAAAACAAAAAAGCATTCATATTAGTTCTATGGGACAAGGTAAAATGAGAATTGTAACCCATCTTGACTACAAAGAAGTAATGCATACTTATGTTATAGAAACACTGCAGAAAATGAAGTTTGATTAAGTTTTCATAATTTACTTAAACATATCCATCCCAGGAATTGATGGCATTCCTTCTTTGGCGACAGCTGCTAATTCGGTTTCGTTTATATTGGTGGCTTTTTCGATAGCTTTGTTTAAAACTAAAATTAGATAATCTTCTAGTTGTTCTTTGTCTTCAAGCAAAGTTTCATCAACTGAAATAGATTTTATTTTTCTATTGGCAGTTAGTGTAACTTTTAGTAATCTGTCATTACTTTCTTCGTCAACTAGCACTGTATCAAGTCTTTTTTTAGTTTCTTCTACTTTATACTGAGCTTCTTTTAGTTTACCCATCATTCCCATTAAATCTCCAAACATAGTTTTAAGTTTTATTTAATAAATTCTTTTTGCAAAAATAGTACATTGCACTATTAATTTTAAAAAAATATGAAAAATAGATTACTTATTTTGTTTTCCTGCTTTACTTTTGTCGTTGGAAATTCTCAAAATATAAATACAGAAATGCAAGAAAAAAATACACCGCCAATAGCTAAAAGAATCCCTCATAAATTAGAAAAACATGGTCATGTAAGAAATGACGATTACTATTGGCTAAACAATAGAGAAAACCCTGAAGTAATCGATTATCTAAATAAAGAGAATGATTATTACAAAAAAGCAACGGCGCATACGGTTGATTTTCAGAAAGATTTGTTTGAGGAAATGAAATCTCGTATTAAGGAAGATGATCAGTCGGTTCCTTATCTATATAATGGTTATTTTTACATAACGCGTCATGAAAAAGGTAAAGATTACCCAATTTATTCTAGAAAAAAAGGTTCGCTTGAAGCTAAAGAAGAAATTCTTTTTGATTGTAACGAAATGGCAAAAGAACAATCTTATTTTCAATTAGGTGGTTTAAGTATTAGCGAAGACAATAAATGGGCTGCTTTTAGTGTCGATTTGGTTTCAAGAAGACAATATACATTGCAATTCAAAAATTTAGAAACTAATGAAATTCTGCCAACTAAAATCATCAACACTTCTGGTGGCGCTACTTGGGCGGCAGATAATAAAACTGTTTTTTATTCAAGAAATGATGAAGTTACGCTTCGTACTGATAAAATTTTCAAGCATAAATTAGGTTCAGATAGTGCAGATGATCAATTAGTTTTTTTTGAAAAAGATGAAACATTTGATAGTAATATTTACAAATCAAAATCAGAAAAGTATATTATTATTGTTTCAAGTAGCACATTGACTAGCGAATACCAAACAATTTTAGCCAACAATCCTGATGGAGAATTCAAAATTTTTCAGAAAAGAACTCGTGGTTTAGAATATTCGATTTCACATTATGGAGATAGTTTTTATATTCTAACAAATAAAGATAAAGCTACCAACTTTAAATTGATGAAGACTAATGAAAATAATACTTCAAAGGATAATTGGGTGGATGTAATTTCGCACAATAAAGATGTTTTACTCGAAAAAATTGATATTTTTAAAGATTATTTGGTAGTTTCTGAACGTTCAAATGGTTTGAGCAAAATTAAAATTATGCCTTGGAGAGGAGAAGCTTATTTTTTGCCATTTGAAATTGAAACTTATACAGCTTATACAACTTCAAATATTGATTTTAACACCGAAATATTGCGTTATGGCTACCAATCAATGGCTACACCAGTTTCGGTGATTGATTTCAATATGAGAACCAAAACCAAAAAAATTCTAAAAGAACTAGAAGTGCAAGGCGGAAAGTTTGATAAAAATAATTACGAAGAAAAACGTATTTGGGCAACTGCAACCGATGGAACTAAAGTGCCAATTTCAATTGTTTATAGAAAAGGAATAAAAAAAGACGGAAACAATCCCCTTTTATTAAATGCTTATGGTTCTTATGGATATTCATCAGAGCCTTATTTTTCGGCTTTCAATTTGAGTTTACTAGATAGGGGTTTTATTCTTGGAATTGCGCATGTTCGAGGTGGAGAAGATCTAGGAAGACAATGGTATGAAGATGGTAAATTATTAAAAAAGAAAAATACCTTTACCGATTTTATTGATTGCACCAGGTTTTTAATTGATGAAAAATACACTTCAAGACAACATATGTATGCTGAAGGTGGTTCGGCTGGAGGATTGTTGATGGGAGTCTTGGCGAATATGGCACCAGAGTTTTATAACGGAATTATATCTCAAGTTCCATTTGTAGACGTTGTAACAACAATGTTGGACGATTCAATTCCGCTTACAACAGGAGAATATGATGAATGGGGAAATCCAAATGAAAAAAAATACTATGATTATATGTTGTCCTATTCACCTTATGATAATGTAAAAGCACAAGATTATCCCAGCTTATATATTTCAACAGGTTTGCATGATTCGCAAGTACAATATTGGGAACCAGCTAAATGGGTTGCCAAATTACGATTGTTAAAAACTAATGATAAAAAATTATTTTTAGATACAAACATGGAAGCAGGACATGGAGGCGCATCTGGTAGGTTTGAAGCACTAAAAGAATTAGCTAAAGAATTTACTTTTTTGTTAGATTTAGAAGGAATAAAAAGATAGTAAAAAAAAAATTATTAAATTTGCAGAGTTTTGAGGTTATAAAACTATATAAAGTTTGCCTTGACTAAATTTTTTATGAAAGATCAGATAAAAGCTTATAATAGTGTGTTAGATTTAATTGGAAATACTCCTCTTATAAAAATCAATAAAATTACTAATAATCTTATAGGTAATTTTTACGCAAAAGTCGAGGCGTTTAACCCTGGACATTCTACAAAAGATAGAATAGCTTTGTATATTATTGAAGAAGCAGAAAAAGCTGGAATATTAACACCTGGTGATACTATTATTGAGACAACATCTGGAAATACTGGATTTAGTATTGCAATGGTTAGTATTATTAAAGGTTATAATTGCATCTTAGCTGTTAGTTCTAAATCATCTATTGATAAAATTGATATGTTACGTAGCATGGGAGCAAAGGTTTATGTTTGCCCAGCAAACGTTTCTGCAGATGATGAGCGTTCCTACTATAATGTTGCCAAAAGACTTCATGAAGAAACTAAAGGATCTGTTTATATCAATCAATATTTCAATCAATTAAACATTGATGCACATTACAAAACTACTGGTCCTGAAATTTGGGAACAAACTAATGGTAAAATAACGCATCTAGTAGCTTGTAGTGGAACTGGTGGAACTATTTCTGGCGCAGCTAAATTTTTAAAAGAAAAAAATCCAAATATTAAGATTCTTGGAGTTGACGCTTTTGGTTCTGTGTTGAAAAAATACCACGAAACAAAAGAGTTTGATAACGACGAAATTTATCCATACAGAATCGAAGGATTAGGCAAAAACCTTATTCCATCAGCAACTGATTTTGATGTTATTGATAAATTCATAAAAGTTACTGACGAAGAAAGTGCACATACCGCAAGAGAATTAGCTAAAACAGAAGGCTTATTCGTTGGCTATACTTCTGGAGCAGTTATGCAGGCAATTAAACAATATGCTCAAGATGGCGAATTTGACGAAAATAGTAATGTTATTGCCATTTTTCCAGATCATGGTTCGCGTTATATGAGCAAAGTATTTAGTGATGACTGGATGAAGGAACAAGGTTTTTTCGATAGTGTGAATATTGAAGAAAAACTTAAAATAGAATACGTTAAATAGTTTATAATTAGATATATAAATAAAAAAAACTCCGAATATTTTTCGGAG
>NZ_JBILJG010000025.1:0-41607 GCF_044377315.1 Flavobacterium sp. | reverse complement strand
TTTGTCTAATTCTGAACGCTTCTTGCGATTGCTCGAAAGCCAATTGCGATAAATTAACTTTGTTTTCCGAATCTAATAATTGGCGATTTGTTTTGTTTAATTCCAATTGACTTTGTTTCGTATATTGTTCTTTTTCTACATCAGCTTTTTGAGATTCGGCTTTTGCTTTTTCATATTTTCCAATAGATTTGTAACCATCAAAAATATTCCAAGATAATTGAGCGCCAACTAAATAGCCTTTTGCCGATGTTCCTAAAACAGTTGCGTCGTACATTTCATAACTTCCAAAAGCATTTAATCTTGGTAAAAACGTCATTTTTGAAGATTGTAACATTTTTGCATACGCTTCAGAAGATTTACTCATCGCTTGAATGTCTTTTCTGTTTTCGGATAAAGTAGTATTTATAGGTTCAATTGAAATGGTGTTTTCTAACGCTTCAGATGGTTTATACACTTTTCCTTGCGTGTCTTCGTTTAATAAAAACCCTAAATAATCTGAAGCATTTTGCACATTACTTTTTGCATATTGCAACTGATTGGCAATTTCATTTACACGAACTTGTACGTTTAACAAATCAGTTTTTTGCAACATACCTTGTTTGAAATAATTTTCTACTAATTTCAAATTGGCTTTTCCGGTGGTGTTTGCTTTTTCTAAAACTTTAACGGCTTTATATGCTAATTGTAATTGCATATATGCTTTAGAAACTTCTAATTCTAAATATTCCTTAGTGCGTTCGGTTTGTAATTGAAACGCCTCCATTTTGGCTTTAGCGGCTTGTCTTCCATAAAAACCATCTATATTAATAAGAGGTTGTTGAATTTCAAACTTGGTTGCAAAATTTTGTGTTTTGGCAGGGTCATTTAATAACGCTGGATTAAAATCGGAAGCTGTTAAAATTTCTTGATTTAATTTTGAACCAAATGCCATTAATGGATTTGTAGTTGAAATTCCGGTGTGTGACACATTGATGTTAGGTAAAAAGAGTGCATTGGATTGATTGTAATCTGCCTTTGCCGATTGATAGGTTTTTTCGGCAATTTTTATTTGTAAATTCTTCTCAACGATTTTTTGTACTAATTCACTTTTGGAAATAGCCAAAGTGTCTTGACTAAAACCAAAGACCGAACTCAAAATTGTTCCTGTAAAAATGATGTAACTTATTTTCTTCATAATTTTATATCTGAATTATGAAGCAAAAGTAGAACTGCAAAAATGACTATACAGTTACAAATGTTACAGAGTAACTAATGTTACTAAAAAAAGCGTCCAATTTCTTGAACGCTTTTTGAATAAATAGTATGATTTATTTAGTTAACTAGTACCTTCTGAGAAACATAAAATTTATCATTAAATACAAAAGTTGCTATAACCGTTTGATTAGGAGCTACATCTAATTCGAAATCAATATAATTCTCACCTTGTTTTGCATCTAAAATTTCGCCATCAGAAATAACTTTACCATCAAGTGAAGTAATGAAATAATCAATTGTTGTTGCGTACGCCATATTAAAATTGATTTTTACTTTTCCGTTTTGCGCAGGATTAGGAAAAACGGTCATAGAAAACGGATTTTTTCCATCAATTTCATAAACAGAAAGAGAAAGATTTTTTATCAATTTGACTTCATAAATTGTAGCATTTGCAGAAGTTGTACTAGTTTGATTATTAGTAAAGGGACTAGTTGTCGGGCTATAAATTCCGCCAACTATATGACCAATTACAAATTCATTTTCCGTGATTTGGTCTAACTTTATAACTTCATTAGAAAAATGCGGCAATAATTTATTTGGAATAAACTCTGCACCAGTCCCTTTTAGAGCTGGCATAGTTTCTGGCATTTGATATTCTTGCAAAGTTCCGTCAGCAAAACGAGTAGTTCGGCTAATGGTGTTAACAAAAGGAACCGTATTATCCTGAACCAAAGTGGTTCCGTTGTAATAATATTGGCTCATTCCGCCAAAAAACAAATTATGCATTCGGTTGGTAGTCGCATCATACAAGCAAGATTTTGCATTATGATAATTACTTAAATATTGATTAAAAGTTGTTTGCGGAAAATAACCTGATTCTTTGATATCAACAGGATATAAGAAAGGTAGATCAACATTTATTTGAAAAACTCCAGAAGAAATTGTATAGCCTAATTCTCCATTTGGAAAAACTTGAGGTAATAAATTGTAATCTCTTCGATGTAAATGAACCGCATCAGAAATCAATTCATAATTAGAAATACTCAATTGTGTTGCTGAATTATAAATATTGAATTTTTTTATCCCATTAGTGTATGTTTGGGTAAAAGTTGGGTTATTCATTGGGTTATAGCGTCCGTCAAAACAATGACCTCCAACAAGATAGAATGTATTTTCAATTTTACCTAATTGCCCGCCTGTAACTGCAAAATTCTCATCGGTAATTTGTTTGAAATAACTAGTAATTGATGAACCGCTCACAACTGCATTTATCAAATTTGGCACATCAACAGAAGTCAATTTATTAAACGTAATATGATTATTAGCGGTTACAGAATAAGCATACCCTCCGATGAGATACAAAGTATTATCGTCTTGATAAAAATTGAAATTTGTTGCTTGAAGCTGCTCTTTTAATGGTGTAAATAATGAATTTACCGAAGCCGACCAAAACTGGTTAGTAGTAATATCAACCACAAAAATATTAGTATTATTACTTGCAGCTGGAAAAGCGTTAAAAGGTTGGCGTGCATGAATCCCGTCTATTCTGCCGCCAATTATTAACCATTTTCCGTTATGTTGTGCAAAGGCATAGGAATGAATTCCTGGAAAATTTGGAATCGTTTTTGGGGTTAATTGTATCTGATAGTCAAATGTAGTTTGCGAAATGGCAAAACTTGAGAATACTAAAAATACAATTTTAAATAATGCTTTCATTTTTTATAAATATTAAGGGTTAACAATAGTCGTATGGTGTCAATTTAAAACTGACACTATACACTATTACTATAAAATGTTACTGCTTATATTGTTTTCTATTTTTTAGAAGAACAACATCCGCTTGCTTTTTTACTAACGCTTCCAGATGATTTTTTCTCATCAGTAGAACATGCTTTTTTTTCACCTGCAGCGCAAGGTTTTTCTGTTTTAACTTTTCCTTTTTTCTGTATTGGCTCTTGTTGAGCATTACCATTTACTGAAAATAAGAAAGTTACTATTGCTATTATTGAAAGGAATTTGTTCATTTTTTATTTGATTTAAATTTTTAAATTGATTTATAGTAATTAACTAAATTACTTTGATTTAATACATTAAAAGTATTTCTGGTGGTTGCCAAATGGCAGTGTTGTAATTGGAAATTAAATTTTTGTGATAAAGAATATTCTTTTTTTTAGGAATGAAAATTTTATTGATTACAAAAGAATAATTTGTTTGAAAAACCAAAAAAGTTGGGCTATTCAAACTGTAACTTAACAAGCATTTTTCTTTTTCACAACCTTTGTCAGGTTCGCAATCAGAACTAGTTTTATTACAAGAATTTTTTTGTTTATTGGACAATTGCATCTTGATAACTTTAACAGTAGGAAGAATAGTTAAAGTATTAAAATAGAGACAAAACAAGATTGCAAAATATTTCATGCAACGAAACTACAATGAAAATAAATTGTAATTTGTATCAAATGTTACAAATAGTAATTCTAAGCTTGAATTTTCTTTTGATAAACTTTGTAAAAAAGAAATCCGGAAGTCGCTCCAAAAGTATAACCCGCCAAAATATCACCTGGAAAATGCAATCCTAGATAAATTCGGCTATAAGCGAATATTAATGGAAATAAAAACAATAAGTAAATGTGTTTGTAATGTTTTCTCATTATCAAATATACAAATACGGTAGTAGCCATTGAATTGGTAGCATGGCCAGAAAAGAAACTGAAAGTATCGCTCTGTTTTACAACTCTGATACTATCTTTAATTTGCAAATCGTTGCAAGGTCTAAGACGTTCAAAAGTATATTTAAAAAGATTCGCTGTTTGATCACAAATAAGAATTAAAAAAGCGATGAATAAGATTATTATTCCAAGGTTTTTAAGTCCCAATTTTTTATAAATAAGATAGAAAACCAGCAGAAAAAAAGGCGTCCAATTAACTTGTTTGGTAATAAACTGCCATAAAAAATCAAAAGCAGGCGAACCTAATCCGTTAAGAAAAAGAAAAAGTTCTTTATCGAGTGAAATTATTTTTTCGAGCATTATAGTTGACGTTTTATTGGCCCAGTTAAATCGTCAATAGATTCTTTGACATCATTAAAAGGATTGATTTCCTTTGCGGCAAGATTTTCTTTTATAGTTTCAATTTCAGTGTTAAAACCACTTGTTAAGTCTTTTATAGAAGTATCCAAACCATTGGCTTCGGCGCTTTTTTGAATCTCCGTTTTAATTTCGTTAGTGGCGTTTTTAAGTTGCGCCATTCCTTTCCCAAGAGTACGTGCAATAGTTGGTATTTTGTCAGCACCAAAAAGCATTAAGGCAATGAAAATTATAAAAATCATTTCTCCTCCACCTATTCCAAACATAATTTTTTTGTATTAAAATTAGCTTTGCAAAGTTACAAAATTGTTAGTCAAATTTTGATTTTATTTCTTGTTTTGGCCAAGTATTATTGGTCAAATCTACATCGGCTGTTTCTTCTTTTGGATCGAGTACAATTTTGGTTACTTTTTTATCGGTTGCAAAAGTTCGGTTGGCTTCTTTATCGTTCATTCGCCATATTTGCGCTGGAAAACGGTGCGTTTCTGTGGTTCCGTCTTCAAAAGTTAGTTCTACAATAATTGGCATTACCAATCCGCCTGGTTTGTCAAAAGTTACTTGGTAGAAATATTTAGGCGTTTTCAATTTAGCTTGTTCTTCTTTAGAAAATGTTTCATTAATATAAGTTTCCAATGATTTTGAATCTTTAATTTCAAAAGGCTTATCCATTGAAGCTTTGAAACTTTCACTTCCTTCGGACACCATATAAACCATTGGTCCTTCAATGCGATAGCGTCGTCTTCTATTTTTTAGAAAATCTTTCACTTCTTTAGGTTCGTCATTACTTACAAAGTATTTTTTTACTTCTTTAATTCCCATATCAACATTATCGGTTGTGTAAAACCATCCTCTCCAAAACCAGTCAAGATCAAAGGCAGAAGCATCCTCCATTGTTCGGAAAAAATCTTCAGGAGTAGGATGTTTAAATTTCCAGCGATTTGCATAGGTTTTAAAAGCATAGTCAAATAATTCTCTTCCCATAACGGTTTCTCGAAGAATATTAAGGGCTGCCGCTGGTTTACCGTATGCGTTGTTTCCGAATTGGCGGATACTTTCTGAATTGGACATTATAGGCTCTAATCCTTTTTCGTCACCGCTCATGTAGGGCACAATGTTTTTGGCTGGACCACGATCGGCTGGAAAATTTGGATCCCATTCAATCAAAGCACAATATTCCAAAAATGAATTAAGACCTTCATCCATCCAAGTCCATTGACGCTCATCAGAATTGACAATCATTGGAAAGTAATTATGTCCAACTTCGTGAGCAATTACGCTTATCATTCCGTGTTTTACCCTATCAGAATATTTTCCGTCTGGTTCTGGTCGTCCCCAATTCCAACAAATCATTGGGTATTCCATCCCTTGATCTTCAGCGTTTATGGAAATCGCCTTTGGATAAGGATAATCAAATGTATGATTTGAATAACTTTTTAATGTATGTGCTACAATTCGAGTAGAGTATTCTTCCCAAAGAGGATTTCCTTCTTTTGGATAAAGTGAAATTGCCATAGCAGTTTTAGAATCTAATTGTACCGCCATAGCATCGTAAATAAATTTTCTAGAAGTTGAAATTCCGAAATCTCTAACATTCTCTGCTTTGAATTTCCATGTTTTTTTCTTGTCTGAAAATCCTTTTTCGGTTACTTCAGCTTCGGCTTGTGTTATCACAATTACAGGTTTGTCAAATGATTTTTCCGCTTGTGCATAACGTGCTAGTTGCGTTGGAGTAAAGACTTCACTTCTATTTAGTAAATTTCCTGTTGCTTCCAAAACATGATCGGCTGGAACGGTGATGTTTACTTCAAAATCGCCAAAAGGCAAAGCAAACTCACCCGAACCCCAAAATTGTTGATTCTGCCAACCTTCTACATCGTTATACACTGCCATTCTTGGATAAAATTGAGCTATAACATAAAGTCTATTTCCGTCTGGAAATTGCTCATAACCTGAACGACCGCCATCTAAACGATAATTGTTGATATTATACCACCATTTGATAGAAATAGAAATCTTTTCGCCTTTGGCAAGAGGTTTTGGCAACTCAATACGCATCATAGTTTGATTGATACTGTATTGCATTGGTTTTCCGAGTGCATCTTTTACATATTCAATATTAAAACCACCATCAAAATCTTCTTCTAGGTATTTTCTTGAAAATCCTTTTGGACTAGATACAGGATCAGTCACATTACTATCAACTAATGGCGAAAGCGACTTACGAGATTGTTGGTTTTGATCTAGTTGCAACCATAAATAATCTAAAGATTCCTTTGCGTTATTGGTATAAATAATGGTTTCTTTTCCGGCTAATTTTGCATTTTTATCGTCTAGTTCGATGTCAATTTTATAATCGGCTTTTTGCTGATAATATTCTGGTCCTGGTGCTCCAGAAGCTGTACGATACATATTGGGTGTTGCCAACAAATCATACATCTGTTTGAATTTATCTGGATTTTTTTCGCTTTTAGGTTTTGTGGTTGTAGTTTGCTTTGCCAATTCGCCTTTTGGGCTAGGGTCTTGAGCTAATATAAAACTTGGAAATAGCACTAATGCCAAAAGAAATTTTTTCATACCTTAATTTTTGAAGCTATAAAAGTAATTATTTTTATCTAAAGTGCTAAAATAGATGTTATTTTAACATTCCTTTGATAGTCTCAGAAGTTAAAAGCAAACTGTGTTTTTGGCCATTGAAATTGGCTTGAATGATGTTTTGCTGTTCATTGTGAACTTCGGTAATGATTGAATTTTCTATCTCTAACATCTTAATTTTAGAAATCTCTTTGATTGAAAGATAACAAATAACTACATTTTCTTCTACTTCTTTACTTACAAAATTCATTGGTTTTACTTTGCCATTTACCTTAATTTGAAATTTTTCAGCGAAGTATTTTTTTATCAACTCAGTATCTTGTGGTGACTCGTTTTTGGTTGCAATAAAAACTTTTTGCTTGTATTTTTTTTCTAAAGCTTCATTCAAATCATCAATAAAAATTCGCGTAGTGATTTGAATCATCTTCTTTTTGGGCACAAATTCTATTTGGTAAATAGCCGTGTAAAATTTGTGTAATCCGAAAGAGGAAAACACCAAAAAAGCTATTGCAAGAACTAAACCAACTTTTTTCATTTTTCAAAAATAATTATTTATTAGGAAACTTTGCTTTAATTCTTTAACCACAAATTTACTTCGTCAATTTCGACCTATGGTCTCGGGTCACTAATTTTCATAAATTGTTTTTCGATTTATTAATATAAGACTATGCCTTAACTTATAATATAAAACTCTCTTAATTTAAGCGCAAATTTACTTCGTCAATTCGACCTATGGTCTCGGGTCACTAATTTTTACAAATTGTTTTAGTTTTTTATGCTACTTTCTTTCTAGCATTTCAGGGTGTTTAACTGCAAATTCACTTAAGCCAAATTGAGCAATCTTTTATTTTTTTGCTTTAATAATATCTATTAGTCTTTGGGCTGAATGGTTCGTAAATATTCTTTTGACAAATTAATCATCAAAAACTTAGCTAATGTTTTATTTTTAGCTTTTAAAGCATTCTGTAAATCAATATTTTCAACTGCATAATAGTGAAATCCTTTGACGAATTCTTGCGGAATTTTTAGTTTTTCGACAAAATAATTTTCTTCAAAAAGGTATTCCAATCTTACTAATGCTTTTTCATTTTTTTCCACAGCTACTCCTTTCTTAAGCATCTCTGTTCTTCCAGAAATCTTGTTTAAAAGTGGGTCTAAAAGTCCTGTTGTTGCGGTACGAACTTTTCTTTCGGCTGGTGTATAGGTCTTTTGATTTTTAGAAACAATTCCCGCTGAAACGGCATTTATCTCGCTTTTTTCAATGACAATTTCTTTCAAATCAATCGTTTTGGAACTCATTAAAATATAAATCAATTCTTTGTCGAGATCGCTTTCAATAATAATTCTGTAAACTTTTTTTAATTGAATTGAAGACAAAACCAATGTTTCTCCTATTTTAGCATTGATATAAAAATAACCTTGTTTATCGGTTACCGTTGTTTTTTCAGATTCTACATTTTCAACATTGATACCTTCCAAATCGCTTATATCAGCATTTACCTTTCCTTTTATTTGGTAGGTTGCTCCGTCTTGAGCATAAACTGTAGTTAGAAACAAGACAAAAATAAGTTGTAAGTAAAAATGCTTCACTGTTAGTTCGTTTGATTTGTTTCGGTAAAAATATCGTTTTATCTTGCAAATAATTAGCTAATAGAATTGTAATTTTTTGTTAATTTAAAGAAATCGTCTCTGTCATTAATTAAAAAAATATTTCAAACCATTAAGATAATTAGGGAAATTAAGCTAATAAAGCATAGTAAAACTAATTCCTACATTGAAAAAAAGTAATCTTTAAATGAGTTTTTTCGATCTAATAAGGTTCATTATAAATTTGTAAATTTGATGAAATTTTAAATCGAAAATGAAAAATCTACTTATTGCCAGCACCTCAACCATTCATGGTGGCGAATATCTTGAGTATTTAATACCTACATTAGAAAACCATTTTGCTTCTTGCAGTACTATTTTGTTCATTCCTTATGCTAGGCCGAGCGGTATTTCGCATGATGAATATACAGAAAAAGTCAGTGTAGCGTTTGCTAAAATAAATAAAAAAGTAAAAGGACTACACGAATTTGAAAATCCTGCAGAAGCTATTGAAAATGCGGAAGGAATTTTTACTGGTGGCGGCAACACTTTTGTATTGGTAACACAACTATATGAAAACAAAGTAATGTCTGTTTTAGCCAAAGCCATAGAAAACGGAACTCCGTATCTTGGCACAAGTGCTGGAAGTAATATTACAGGTGTATCGATGCAAACCACCAATGATATGCCGATTGTTTATCCGCCAAGTTTTGAAACATTAGGAGCGATTCCTTTTAATTTGAATCCGCATTATTTAGACCCAGATTTGCAAAGCAAACATATGGGCGAAACCCGTGAAACTAGAATAAAAGAATTTCACGCCTACAATTCTTTACCTGTTTTGGGATTAAGAGAAGGAAGTTGGTTAGATGTAAAAGGCACCAAAATTGTTTTGAAAGGCGAACTTACGGCAAGATTATTTCAACAAAATAAATTGCCTGAGGAATTGGAGCCTGGAACTGATTTGGGAGATTGGAGTTAGTAACTTTAAAAAATAAAAAAACCTCTAACGTTAATTAGAGGTTTTTTGCAGAGCGGAAGACGAGGCTCGAACTCGCGACAACCAGCTTGGAAGGCTGGAGCTCTACCAACTGAGCTACTTCCGCATTTATTTCACAAAACGCTTATTTTATAAGGAGTTCCATGAACTTCGTTTGTGAGTGCAAATATAATAGATTTGTTTCTTTGGATGCAAATTTTTTTTTGTTTTTTTTACAGCTAAATTTTGATTCTTATATTTGATTTGGCTAAAAGATTTATTTTTAATTTGTTATAAACATTTTCGCAATGAAATTAATTCAAAAAATTGCTTCAAAACAGACCTATACAGTTAGAAATGCTGTGTTGCGACATGGAAAACCTATAGAATCTTGCCGTTTTGATGGAGACGATTTGGAGACTACAACGCATTTTGGGTTAGTTGTTGCTAAAAATATAATAGGAATTGTATCTATATTTCAACATAAAAGCGATATTTTTGTAGTCGGAAATCAGTACCAAATTCGCGGAATGGCGGTTTTAGAAGATTTTCAACAAAAAGGTTTTGGCCGTGAGTTGATTCTTTATTGTGAAAAATATATTTTGACAAAAAATGGCAATCTAATTTGGTTCAATGCAAGAGAAAATGCTGTTAAGTTTTATGAAAAATTAGGTTACACAAAACAAGGAAATCCTTTTATTATTGATGGTATTGGCAGCCATTATGTAATGTATAAAATGTTAACATAATTGCTTATGAATAAACTTTACCTATTTATTTTACTTATCGCAATTACTTGTTGTCAAAAAGCCACCAAAGGTATTGTTTCTATAGATAATGCTTCTTTTTTTGATTTGAATCTATTGGAAGACAAAATAAAGATTGATTCTGTTGCTTTAAATAATACCGAAAACAAACTTTTAATAGATTTTTACAAAAAAAACAATTACGAAATCATTTGGCAATCGGAAAATCACAGAAATTTTGTACTTCAAGAAATTGGAAATGCTGAAAATGAAGGGCTAAACCCTATAGATTATTGGTATAATTCAATTAAAAAAAACGAAAGCAATTACGATGATTTGAGCAACGAGCAATTGGTAAATTATGATTTATTGCTCACGCAAAGCATGCAAAGTTATATTTCCCACATCAGTAAAGGAAAAGTAAATCCACATGTAATATATGATGATTATGACTTGAAGGAGGAAATTGTTGATGTAAATTCGATTCTAAAAGATTGTATTGATAAAAATGATTTTCAGCACATTATCGAAAACTGTAAGCCAAGTCATCCAATGTATAAAAACTTAAAAGAAAGTTTAAAAATTCTTAGAGCTTATCCAAAAGTTAAAACTGAAAATTTTGATTCGAAAACTCCCAAATTAATTCCGGGAAAATCATACAAAGCCGTTGTACTCCTAAAAAGAAAGATTAACTATTGGAAAGACGCATTAATTACCGATTCATTATCGAATGTTTATGACAAAGAAACCGTTGCAGGTGTAAAGAAATTTCAGAAAAGACATGGTTTATATCCAGATGGCGTTGTTGGCGCAGGCACAATCGAAGTATTGAATTTTACCAGAGACCAACGTATTAATCAAGTGTGCGTTAATCTAGAAAGATGGCGCTGGTATGCAAAAGATTTTGGATCTAATTATTTATTAATCAACATTCCAGATTATAGTTTGGTTGCTATAAAAGACGGAGATACAACACAAAAACAACGAGTAGTAGTTGGCAAAAAAACTCGTCAAACGCCCGTTTTAGAGTCTAAAATATCAACTATAAATTTGAATCCTAATTGGACAGTACCCCCCACTATTTTGGCAGAAGATGTTTTTCCTGATGCTATAAAAGACAGAAACAAATTTAACAAGGATAAATTAAAAATTTATAATTGGAAAAAACAAGAAATTAGTCCATGGGAATGGAAAATAGAAGACGCAAACAAATACCATTATGTTCAATCACCAGGAAGAAATAGTGCCTTGGGGTTGATGAAAATAAATTTCAAAAACAAATATTCTGTCTATCTTCATGACACTAATCATAGAGATTATTTCAAGTTTACTTATCGGGCATTAAGTTCGGGCTGTGTAAGACTTGAAAAGCCATTAGAAATGGCAGAATATATTCTTAATGATGGAGAAAAATGGCCTCTTGAAAAAATACAAGATACTACCAATATCAACCATTATATTAAACTGAAAAGAGAAAAGTTTAATGAACAAGCAAAAAAAGATGCTGCAAGATTGGCAAAAAATCCACTTTTAGTAATTACACCCAAAAAGTTTGTTAATCCTGAATTAAAAACAATAGTACTAAGTGTAAAAGAAGATGTTTTCGTTCATCAATTATACTGGACAGCTTGGCAAAAAAATGGAGTTTTACAGTTTAGAGAAGATATATACTGTAGAGATTCTGAATTATTTACTTACTTATACTATTAGTTCACTTTTCTTAGCATGCAAATTATCGGGTGCATAAATAAACATGATTTGTTTTTGATAATCTTGATATTATTTTTACTCAATTTTTGAGGTAAAGCAGGACAACCATGACTTCTATCGAGAATTTTACTCTTATTATATTTCATATAATCCATAGAAACATAAGGAGCTCCATGCACCACAATATCTCTCATTCTCACTTTGTGATTGATTCTTCTTTCTAAACCGTCAAGTTTTAACGATATCCGTGACTTCCAATACAAGTTTAATCAGTTGCAAAAAAACCTAAACTACTTTTGTTAGAATCATCTTTGTTAGAATGTTTTTTCTGATTTTTCCTTGCTCTTTTAAAACATAAAAACCTAGCAAGCCTCTTTCAAAGAATTTTAATTTTGGTAAATTATTTTTATTTGTCTCAAGATTATTATAAACATCTTTTACAAATAGCATCTTATCTAATGAAGTCATTGAAGAAAATTCAACAGGTATAATTTCTTTTACAATAGAATTTTTAGTAGTAAAAGACAAAAATGCAATTGATATAAAAAGTAAAGTCAAATTAAATTTGATAGGTTATATTTTCAAATATTAATAGAATCGGGACGCCAAATGTAAAATCTTAACTGCTACCAGCAAACTTTTCAATCGTTTTTTTTATCGATTAAATACAAAATTTAACGGTTATATGCTTTATTTAATAAATATATTTTTATTCTAAATTTCAAAAACTAAGCCAAACAAAATACCCTTTAATGAGTAGGAAATTTCGATAAAATAACTAATTTTGCTCGCCTAAAAACAACTTATGAATCGTTTATCCATAAAATTCCTATTTGGTATTTTCTTTATCTACTTTACAGGAATAAGTCAAAAAAAAATATACACAACTCAATTTATAAGTGAAACAATTTCTATTGATGGTGTCTTTGACGAGGAGATATGGAAAACAGCCTCAATTGCAAAAAACTTTGTAAAATACGATCCCGACAATGGTAAGCCTGAAGCTGATTATTGCAAAACCGAAGTGAAGATTGCATACAGTAACGAAGCTATATATGTTGCTGCTACTTTATATGATAGCGAACCAAATAAAATCTTAAAAGAAATATCGAATCGAGATGCAGAAGCAGTTGCTGACCAATTTGGAATTTTTTTTAATGGCTTTAACGATGGACAACAAGAATTTAGATTTTATGTAACAGCAGCTGGAGTTCAAAAAGACTATTTGTACACTAATGATAATGGAGAAGATGGTTCTTGGGATGCAATTTGGGCAAGCAAAGTAAAAATATCAGCTATTGGCTGGACAGTCGAAATGAAAATTCCTTATGCTGCCTTGCGATTTTCTTCGGAAAAAAAACAAACTTGGGGATTGAATCTTTTTAGAGAATTTCGTCGCGAAAGACAATATTACACTTGGAATCTAATTGACACCAAAATACCAACTGAAGCAACTCAAGCAGGACAACTTGAAGGAATTGAAAATATAGAACCGCCAACAAGATTGTTTTTTATTCCTTATTCATCCATGTATCTTAATACAAACGAATACCAAAAAACTAAAAGTGAGTTCAAGGTTGGATTGGATATTAAATATGGTATTAATGATGCATTTACACTTGATGCAATTTTGATTCCCGATTTTGGACAAACCGCCTTTGATAAAGTCGAATTAAATCTTACGGCTTTCGAACAACAATTTGCAGAAAACAGACCTTTTTTTACAGAAGGAACAGAACTTTTTAGCAAAGGAAATTTGTTTTATTCTAGAAGAATTGGTGGAGAACCATCAACAACACCTGAACTCAATAACAATGAAGTCTTTACTAAAAACCCTTCTAAAGTGAATTTGCTTAATGCTATAAAAATTTCTGGCAGAACCAAAGATGGATTGGGAGTTGGATTTTTGAACGCAATAACTGAAAAAACAATGGCTTCAATAAATAATGAAATAACTGGAGAAAATCGAACTGCTGTTTCAGAACCATTGGCAAACTACAATATTCTTGTGGTTGACAAACGTTTTAATCAAAACTCATCAGTTTCTCTAATTAACACAAACGTAACCCGAAACGGAGAGTTTAGAGATGCAAATGTTACCGGACTAATATGGGATTTGAGAAACAAAAATAATTCTTTTCAAATTCAAGGAAATCATAATTATAGTACTGTAAATGACACCGAAGATAAATCAGGAACTAAATCTTATATAGAATTTAATGAAACTGCTGGAAAATACCGTTTTGGGGTAGGCGGAGAATATGTTTCTGATAAATTTGACCCTAATGACATGGGAATTAACTTTTTAACTCATTACCATGCTCTTTATGGCAATTTTAGTTATAGAATTCTTAATCCTACAAAACATTTCAACAAATTTAGTATTTTCAACACTACCTATTCAGAGTTTGATAATAGAACTGGAAGAGTTCAAGAGTTTACTTTTGAAACAAACATAAATACAACTAGTCGAAAAAATGATTATTTGGGTTATGGAATTTCTTTTAGACCTGTAGAAGTTTCCGATTTTTATGAGCCTCGTTCTTTCAATGAAACACGGCTTCTTACACTTCCTAAATATTTTAACAGTTATATCTATTTTTCATCTAACTTTAATAGAAAATTTGCTATTGACTTAAATCCATCTGTAACTATTTTTAATGAAGATAAGCGTGCTACATACAGTATGAGTATAATGCCACGCTATCGTTTTTCAGATAAATTTTCATTGATTTATGATTTTTTTATAAGAGCTCAAAAAAATGATATTGGGTTTGTTTCAAATGTAGATACTAATTCAAGTGATATTTCTATGGGCAGAAGAGACAGAACTACTTTTAACAACACGATTACAAGTAAATTTTCGCTTAATAATGTAATGAACTTAAACCTTTCTTTACGGCATTATTTATCCCATGCAACTTACAATAGAATAAGCATTCTTCAAAATGACGGAAGCCTAGTAACCAATGGTTTTAACCTCGAAGAATATAACAGAAATTACAATACTTGGAATTTAGATTTATCCTATACATGGTGGTTTGCGCCAGGTAGTCAAGTTAGTGTTTTGTATAGAAATAATAGTGTTACCGAAGAAGATAAATTTACTGGAGTTGATAATAGATTTGAATCAAACATAAAAAAATCATTGAACCATCAAAACCTTGATCATATTTTTTCCATAAGTGTTCGCTATTTTATCGATTACAATTCAACCAAAAACTGGTCTTCAAAAAAATAATTTTCTTCAAAACCACTAAATCGTTTTCGTTGTTTTTCAAATAAATTTACCCCTAACTTTTAATTTGAGCAATTGCAAATGCTTATCTTTGTGTAAAATACTAGCACAATGAACAAAAAAGTAATTCTGATGATTCTTGACGGTTGGGGAAAATCTACAGACCCAAAAGTATCGGCAATCGACAATGCCAATATACCATTCATAAACAGTTTATATACAAAATATCCATCGGCTCAATTGCGAACCGACGGTCTTAATGTTGGTTTACCCGAAGGTCAAATGGGAAATTCAGAAGTTGGACATATGAACCTTGGTGCTGGTAGAATTGTATATCAAGATTTAGCTAAAATAAATTTGGCGGTTCAAAACAAAACTATGAATCAAGAAAAACCACTTCTTGAGGCTTTCAAATATGCTAAAGAAAATAACAAAAAAGTGCATTTTTTAGGATTGGTTTCTAATGGCGGCGTTCATTCACATACATCACATTTATACGAATTGTTAGATACCGCTCAAAATTTTGGAATAGACAAAGTATTTGTTCATGCATTTACCGATGGCCGAGATGTCGACCCAAAATCAGCAATAACAGATATTGCAAATCTTGAAAATCATATAAAAAACTCTAAAGCAAAAATCGCTACAATTATAGGTAGATATTATGCAATGGATAGAGATAAACGTTGGGAAAGAGTAAAACTAGCTTACGATTTAGTAGTGAATTCTGAAGGAGAAAAATCTACAAATTCAGTTGAAAGTATCAAAAAAAGTTATGCTAATGATGTTACCGACGAATTCATACAACCCATTGTGATGACGGATGAAAATGGAAATCCATTAGCGAAAATTGAAGAAGATGATGTTGTAATTTTCTTCAATTTTAGAACCGATAGAGGTCGTGAATTAACAGAAGCTTTATCGCAAAAAGATTTTCACGAATTCAATATGCGCAAAATAAATTTGTACTATGTTACAATGACTAATTATGATGACACTTACAAAAATGTTCATGTAATTTATGATAAAAACAACATTACAGAAACCCTTGGAGAGGTATTAGAAAAAGCAGGTAAAAAGCAAATTAGAATTGCCGAAACCGAGAAATATCCTCATGTAACCTTCTTCTTTTCTGGTGGAAGAGAAATTCCGTTTGTAGGCGAAACTAGAATTTTAAGAAATTCGCCAAAAGTAGCTACTTACGATTTACAACCCGAAATGAGTGCTTTCGAACTTAAAGATGCTTTAGTTCCAGAACTTAAAAAAGGTGAAGTTGATTTTGTATGTTTAAATTTTGCCAATGGTGATATGGTTGGACATACAGGTGTAATGGAAGCCGCTATAAAAGCTTGCGAAGCCGTTGATGCTTGCGTAAAAGAAGTGGTAGAAACTGCTTTAGAAAACAACTACACTACTATAATCATTGCAGACCATGGAAATTGTGAAATTATGATGAATCCAGATGGTTCTCCAAATACAGCACACACAACGAATCCGGTGCCAATTATTTTAGTTGATAAAGATTTGAAAACTATTAATGATGGTGTTTTAGGAGACATCGCTCCTACTATATTAGAATTAATGGGAATTGAAAAACCAGCAGTTATGACACAGCATTCGTTGCTATAAAAACAAAAACAAGTTATGTTTTATAAAGAGATTCATTTTTTTGAGTCTTTTTTTTTATTCTAAATTTAATAAATAAAAGTTAAAATTTCATTATTAATAGTAATACTATTATATTTGCACATACTTTTGTTGTTTTAAACTAAACAATAGTAATCATGAAAAGAATTATTCACACGTTAGTGTTATTACTAGTGCTCTCGAGTTCATCTTTTGCTCAAAATAACGATAAGGCAAAAGAGTATACATCATTGTATGATGCGCTAAAGGAACCTGAAAAAGTAGTACGATTAAATCTTAGCAACCAAAATATAAATTTATCTAATGAAAATTGGGCAAAATTCATCAACTTAGAATATTTAAGTTTAAAAAATGACCATTTAAAAGAAATTCCAGATGCCATATCAAACCTTAAATCATTAAAAACAATTGATTTAAGTAACAATGACTTTACAAACTTACCAGAAGAGTTTTCTAATTTAACCAATTTAGAAGAAATCTATTTGAACGACGAAAAGAATATGAATCTTCCTAAAACACTTTCTATTCTATCTAAATTACCTAAACTAAAATCACTTCACCTTGAAAACGACAACCTATCTGCCTTACCAAGTGAATTACTCCAATTTAAAAATTTAGAATCATTGCATTTAAACAATAATAATTTTAAAGAAATTCCAAAATTGGAAACTTTAAACCATTTGAAATATCTTGATTTAAAAGACAACTACATCGACCCTAAATTACAGGATATGAAAAACCTAAATTTCGGATTTAAAATTAATTTCTAAAATTCAATAATATGATAGACGCTTTAATACCATTATTATCTTTAATTGCTCTAGAAGTAATACTAGGAATAGACAACATTATTTTCATTTCAATTCTTGCCGATAAACTCCCAGAAAGTCAAAGAAACAAACTGCGCTTTTGGGGAATTGGTCTGGCTATGGTGATGCGATTGGTGCTTTTAGCCTTTATTTCGTGGATATTAAAACTCGATAAAACATTATTTTCACTTTTTGAAACTGACTTTACAGGAAAAGGAATTATTTTAATTCTTGGTGGGCTATTTTTAATATATAAAAGTACTAAAGAAATTTATCACAAAACAGAAATTGCAAATTCTCATGAAGCCGAACTTCCAAAAAAAGGAAGTTTTAGAAAACTTCTAGGCGAAGTGATTATTCTAGATTTAGTATTCTCGGTTGATTCAATTATCACCGCAGTTGGAATGGTTGATGAACTTTGGGTAATGTACACAGCTGTAATTGTAACTGTTGTCATTATGTTATTTGCATCAAAACCAATCAGCGAATTTATTTCTAAACATCAATCGTTTAAAGTATTAGCCCTTTGTTTTTTAATGATGATTGGAGTTTCACTTATTGCAGAAGGGTTCCATTTCGAAATACCTAAAGGATACATCTATTTTTCAATGGCATTTGCCTTTTTAGTAGATGTAATTCAGATGAAAACAGTATCAAAAAGTACCACAAAACAAAATTAATATAATGCAAAACATACTATCTAATATCATTATTTCGGTAAACGATAAATTGTACGTAAAAAATCCTGAAACATCAGATTTAGGAAAGAAAATCATTGAACAAAGTGTTTTACTAATAAATGAAATAGGTTTTGAAAACTTTACATTCAAAAAATTGGGTGAAAAAATAAGCTCGAATGAAAGTTCTATTTATCGTTATTTTGAAAGCAAACACAAACTATTGTTATACCTTTCCTCTTGGTATTGGGGTTGGATTGAATACAAACTAGCTTTTGCCACAACCAATGTTTCGAATCCTATGGAACGATTAAAAAAGGGGATTACCATTGTAACTGAAATAGTGAAAGATGATTCAACGACATTGCATATAAATGAAGCAATACTAAACAAAATAATTATTCAGGAATTTACAAAAACTTTTCTTACTAAAGAAGTAGATGAAGAAAATAAAGAAGGATTTTTTCTTGTTTATAAAAGAGTAATTAATAGAATTATTGAAATGATAACAGAGGTAAACCCAAACTATGCTTTTGCAAAAAGTTTAGCCTCTTCAATAGTAGAAGGCGCTTTGCATCAACATTTTTTAAAAGATCATTTAAAAACAATTACTAATTGTAATGCAACAATTTCACCAACAGAGTTTTACATCAATTTAGTTGAAAACACCTTAAAACATTAGTTATGAGTCAAACGCCATTGCAACGATTCTTTAATTTATTAAAATTGGATAAAAGAGATATTTCTCAAATTTTCTTTTACGCTATTTTTGCTGGATTAGTCAGTCTATCGCTACCGTTAGGAATTCAAGCTATTATCAATTTAATTCAAGCAGGACAAGTAAGCATTTCATGGATAGTTCTTGTTGTAATTGTTGTAATTGGTGTAGCATTAGTTGGAATTTTATCATTAATGCAACTACGAATTACAGAAAACTTACAACAAAAAATATTTATACGCTCGTCATTCGAATTCAGTTATCGTTTGCCAAAAATTAAATTTGAAGAACTTTATAATCAATATCCCCCAGAATTAGCCAATCGTTTTTTCGACACTATTTCAATTCAAAAAGGAACTTCAAAATTATTAATTGATTTTTCTACAGCTTTATTACAAATTCTATTCGGAATAATTCTCTTGTCGTTATACCATCCATTTTTTATTTTCTTCGGAATTTTGTTAATAGTATTACTCTATTCTATTTTTAAATTCTCTTATAGCTCAGGGCTTTCTTCAAGTATGAAAGAATCAAAATACAAATATAAAGTAGCGAGTTGGCTTCAAGAAATTGCTAGAAATAATTTTAGCTTTAGAAAACAAGATAACTTTGATTTTGCTTTAAATAAAAATAATATTTTGGTAGATGAATATTTAAATTACCGAGAAAAACATTTCAAAATAATCAAAAGACAATTTTCACAACTAATTGTTTTTAAAGTAATTATTACGGCATGTTTGTTATTTATCGGTGGATATTTAGTTTTAAATCAAAAAATGAATATTGGACAATTCGTTGCTGCTGAAATCATCATTTTATTAGTATTGAATTCTGTTGAAAAACTAATTGTAGGTTTAGAAAGTCTATATGATGTATTAACTTCTGTCGAAAAAATTGGTGAAATAGTAGATTTGAATATCGAAGAAGCACAAATAAAAAATCAAGATTATTGTTTTACTAATATAACCTTAGAGGCCGAAAATCTTAGATTCAAATTTCCAGATTCTATGGATGATGTTTTAGACAAAATAAATTTGAAAATTGATCAATCAGAAAAAATATACCTTGAAGGTGATAATGGTTCAGGAAAGACAACACTTTTGCGCATTTTATCGGGTGCAATGCAACCAACATCAGGTTCGTTTTATATAAATGACGATACGTATCGCAAAATTGACTTAGCCCAATATCGTTCGCAAATAGGAACAATTACTCAAGGCGAAACTCCATTTGAAGGAACTATTCTAGAAAACATAACGTTCAACAACTCTTTAATTTCGCATGAAGATATAAAATGGGCAATTGAAAGCGTAAAATTGGGCACGTACATCAAAACATTACCAAACGGATTAAACACTAAAATTTTTCCAGATGGTCGACAGTTATCTTCTTCCAATGCACAAAAAATTCTATTAGCTAGAAGTATTGTAAATAAACCAAAAATATTGTTTTTCGAAGATCCTTTAGACAAAATGGACGAAGAAGCAACTAAAGAAATCATCGATTTTATTACAGATGCCAAAAACAAATGGACCATAATTATATCTTCCAAAAATGACTATTGGAAACAAAAATGTACAAGAAAAATAAAAATGAAAGAAGGAAAAATAATTGCTGACACAAAACAATAATTGCCATGCTAAATATTTCTAAAAAAAATCCAATAACCGAAAATATTGATCAATATAGTACAGTAAAAAGTCTTGCTAATAGACCGTATTACAAAATATTGAACAAAATTATCATTTATGTTTCCTTAATTGGAGTTGTAATTTTATTTCTTCCATGGACGCAAAACATTTCTGGTTCAGGTGCGGTTACTACACTAAAACCAAATCAAAGACCACAAACAATTCAATCGGCAATTGCAGGTAGAATAGAAAAATGGTATGTTCAAGAAGGAGATTTTGTAAAAAAAGGGGATACTATTTTGTTCATTTCCGAAATCAAAGAAGATTACTTTGATCCCAATTTAGTTCAAAATACCAAAAGTCAAGTAGATGCTAAAAAAATGGCAGGCCAATCGTATGGTGGAAAAGTAACTTCGCTTTCAGCTCAAATAAATGCCATTGAAAACGAACGCATTTTAAAATTACAACAAGCCCAAAATAAAATCCGTCAAGGAGTTTTAAAAGTTCAAAGTGATAGTATGGATTTGGAAGCTGTAAAAACGCAAATAAAAATTGCCAACACACAATTCAATCGTTCGGTAACATTAAACAAAGAAGGATTAAAACCGTTAACCGATGTCGAAGAAAAAAGATTGAAATTACAAGAGGTAGATGCCAAAATCATCACACAAGAAAACAAACTTTTAGCCAGTAAAAATGAATTAATTAATGCAAAAGTTGAAATTAACAGAATTAGCGCCGAATATGCAGAGAAGAGTTCGAAAGCACAAAGCGACCAATTTACAGCTTTAAGCAACCAATATGATACAGAAGCACAAGTTAATAAATTACAAAATCAATATGTAAATTACCAAATTAGAAATGGTATGTATTACATAAAAGCACCGCAAGATGGTTATGTAAACCGCGCTATCCAATCAGGACTTGGTGAAACCATTAAAGAAGGAACGCAAATTGTAAGCATCATGCCCTCAAAATATGATATTGCAGTAGAGACCTATGTTTCTCCTACCGATTTACCTTTAATTCACAAAGGCGAAAAAGTCAGAATTTGGTTTGATGGCTGGCCTACCATAATTTTCTCAGGCTGGCCCAATATGAGTTACGGAACATTTGGCGGAAAAATTGTAGCTATAGAAAATTTCATTTCTCCCAACGGAAAATTTAGAGTTTTAATTGCGCCAGATGAAAAAGAGGAAGTTTGGCCAAAACAAGTTAGTATTGGTTCAGGTGCGCAAACATTGGCATTATTGGAAAATGTACCAATTTGGTTTGAATTATGGCGAACACTAAACGGTTTTCCTCCCAATTATTACTTACCAAAAGGTGAAACATCAAAAGAGAAAAAATAATTTATTAGGAACAAATGGCTTGCGCATTTTTGCAATCCATGTTCCTGCTCTCGTCAGTCGCTTTAACTTATTTAAACAATAAGTTAAGAGCTCCAACAATGACGAGATCAGGGTTAATCAATAATCTAAAGGTTACCAAAAATGAATTTCAAAACACTAGTATTTTTACTATTAACGACTTGGGTTACAGCACAAGATAAAAATCTTCAAGAACTCACCTACAATGAGTATTTGGGATTTGTAAAAAAATACCATCCCATGGTAAAAAGCGCCAGCCTAGAGGTAACAAGTGCACAAGCCAATTTAATGATGGCGCGCGGTGGATTTGATCCAAAAATAGAAGTGGATTTCGACAAAAAACAATTCAAAGACAGCCAATATTTTTCACTTTTAAACAGCAGTTTCAAAATTCCAACTTGGTATGGTATTGAAGTAAAAGCAGGTTTTGACAACAGCGAAGGAATTTTTTTAAATCCAGAAAACACAGTCCCTAATCAAGGATTGACTTCTCTTGGCATCACAGTTCCATTGGGTCAAGGATTATTAATAAACCAAAGAATGGCCGATTTAAGAAAAGCCAAAATCCAAATCCAATTAAGTCAAGCCGAACGAAAATTACAAGCTATTGAAGTTTTATACAATGCATCTGTCGCCTATTTCAATTGGAAACGAAATTATAGCGAAGTACAGTTATATTCTGAATATTTAAAAAATGCAGCCATACGATTTGAAGGTGTAGCAAGTCTAATAAAAAACGGAGATAAACCAGCAATAGATAGCGTTGAAGCAGGGATTATTGTAAGAAATAGAAAACTTAGTCTTGAAGATTCACAACTAAAATTAATAAAATCTAAACTAGAATTATCTAACTTTTTATGGCTTGAAAACAATGTTCCTTTAGAATTACAAGACACAATTATTCCTGAAGAAAATCTAGAAAACACAATCAAAGAAACGTTAAAAACAAACGAACTTTTGATGGAGACTATTTCAATAGAAAACCATCCAAAAATAAATTCATTACAAAGTAAATTGGCTATTTTAGAAGTAGAACGCAAACTAAAAGCCAACAGTTTACTACCAAAGGTTGATGTAGGTTATCATTATTTATCCGAACCCAATTATTGGAACGACACTAATTTTAACAACTATAAAGTTGGCGTAAACTTTAGCTATCCTTTATTTCTGCGAAAAGAGCGTGGCGGATTACAGTTGGCTAAATTCAAAATTCAAGATACGCAATACGATTTAGATTTAGAACGTGTTCAGCTAAAAAACAAAATTAATGCACAACAAACCGAAATCAATTCGCTAGAAAGACAACGAAAGTTAATTGCTGATTTGGTCAAAGACTACAACACCATGTTGAATTCAGAAGAGCGTTTGTTTTCGTTTGGAGAAAGCTCTATTTTCTTAATCAATTCAAGAGAAAATAATTTGGTAAGCTCTCAATTATCTGAATTGAGTTTGGAAAATCGTTATTTAATTTCGAATGCCGAACTATTTAAAATCATGGCCAATCCAGATTAATAATTCAATTGCCTCGAGCTTAAACTCGAGGCAATTGAAAACTACATATTATTTAGCATTTCAAAATATTGTCTGTCAATACTTTCTTGATGGGTTGGATGTGCAATTCGAACCATTTCTCCAACTCTTTGACGAAGTGTTTTTCCGTACAAATCGGCTACTCCGTTTTCTGTAATGATATAGTGAACATGAGAACGTGTTGTTACAACTCCTGCCCCTTGTTTTAAGAAAGGAACAATTCTGCTCAATCCTTTTTTAGTAGTTGATGGCAAAGCGATAATTGCTTTGCCACCAGGACTTAATGATGCTCCACGAATAAAATCCATTTGTCCACCAACACCAGAATACATTTGTGGACCAATAGAATCAGCACAAACTTGACCAGTTACATCAACTTCAATTGCCGAATTTATAGCAACCATTTTTGGGTTTTTTCTGATTCGAGCTGTATCATTAACCATTGAAGATTCTTTCATTTCGATAAATGGATTGTCATTTACATAATCATACAAACGCTTTGAACCCATTAAAAATGTTGCCAAAACTCTTCCGCGTAAAGTGCCTTTGTAATTACAATTGATAACATCATTTTCAATCAAATCGATTATACCATCAGAAAACATTTCGGTATGCAAACCTAGATTTTTATGATTTGTCAATTTGCTTAAAGCAGCGTTTGGAATAGAACCAATTCCCATTTGAAGTGTGCTTTCGTCTTCAATTAATGATGCAATATAGCCTCCAATTTTTTCTTCTTCTTTAGTAAACGGAACAACATCGTGACCATAAATTGGAGTATCAACTTCAACAAGATAATCAATTTCAGAAACGTGAAGAATTCCGTCGCCAAAAGTCCTTGGCATTTGCGAATTTACCTGCGCAATAACAATTTTTGCATTCTCGATTGCGGCAACTGTAGCTTCTACAGAAACTCCAAGCGAACAATAACCATGTCTATCTGGTGGCGAAACATGAATAAAAGCAACGTCAAGCGGCAAAACATTTTTACGGAATAAATGAGGTAGTTCACTCAAAAAAACAGGGGTGTATGAGCCATTTCCTGCTTTTAAAGTGTGACGAACATTCGCTCCAATAAAAAAGGAATTCACATGAAAACTATCTCTTAATTCAGGATTGGCGTAGCGTGCCTCTCCTTCTACATGAAGGTGACAGACTTCAACATTTCTCAATTCAGACGATCTCTCTGTCAATGCATTAGCTAAAATGGTTGGTGCTGCTGCTGCAGCTTGAAGATAAACTCTATCTCCAGATTTTACGACTTTTACAGCTTCTGCTGCGGTAACATATTTACTCATGCCTACTAAATTTAATGCAAAGTTAAAATCGTAATTTTTGAAAAAATATGATAAAACTCATATAGAAACAAATTACAATATACAAAATCCAAATTACAAAATTCGCATTATTAAATACTAAACACTTTTCACTACTTTTGCATTCACAAAATTTGAAAAATGATTATCCCAAAAACAAGAGAAGAAATTGAGTTAATGCGAGAAAGTGCTTTAATCGTTTCTAAAACATTAGGTGAGGTTGCCAAAATCATCAAACCTGGTGTTACAACATTACAATTAGACAAAATTGCAGAAGAATTTATAAGAGATAATGGAGCCATTCCAGGATTTCTAGGATTATATGGTTTTCCAAATACTTTATGTGTAAGTCCAAATGCGCAAGTTGTTCATGGAGTTCCTAATAACAAACCTCTTGAAGAAGGCGATGTTATATCGGTAGATTGCGGAGCATTAAAAAATGGTTTTTATGGCGATCATGCTTACAGCTTTGAAATTGGTGAAGTTGCTCCTGAAGTCAAAAAACTTTTACAAGTTACCAAAGAAAGTTTGTATGTTGGAATTCGAGAATTTAGAGCAGGAAATCGTGTTGAAGATGTTGGAAGTGCCATTCAGAAATATTGCGAAAGTCATGGTTATGGAGTTGTTCGCGAATTGGTTGGTCACGGTTTGGGAACCAAAATGCACGAAGATCCCGAAATGCCAAATTACGGGAAACGTGGTCGTGGAAAAATGTTTGTTGAAGGAATGGTTGTTGCCATCGAACCAATGATAAACATGGGAACAAAAAACGTAAAACAACTAAAAGACGGTTGGACAATTCTAACCGCCGACGGAAAACCAAGTGCGCACTTTGAACACGACGTTGCTTTAATTAATGGTAAACCTGAAATTTTATCAACTTTCAAATATGTTTATGAAGCTTTGGGAATTGTAAGCAATGAAGAAGATGAATTTAGAAACCATAACTATTTTTAAACACAGATTACACAGATTTTCACAGATTAAATTTATTTATGGAAGATTTTTATTTAAAAGATGAAACATATAAAATCATAGGACTTTGCATGGAAGTTCATAAAATTCTTGGAAAAGGTCATAGCGAAAATGTGTATGCTGATGCTTTAGAATATTAATTTAAAATAAATCATATACCATACGAAAGAGAAAAAAAATACAATATTGAGTATAAAGAGATTATGCTTCCAAGATATTATTTCTCAGATTTCACTGTTTACGATGAAACCATATTAGAATTAAAAGCTATTCAAGAGTTATCAAGTAGTGAAATTAAACAAACATTAAATTATTTAGCCGCTTCAAAAAACAAAATAGGATTACTTGTTAATTTTGGAGAAGATAGCCTAAAATACAAAAGAGTGATTTTATAATAAGAAATGAAAACATTCCTAAATAAGTGGAGTAAACTAAATTAATATAAAATCTGTGAAAATTTGTGGAATCTGTGTTTATTTAGTTTTATCTAATTCGTGCAAATTAGTGAAATCCGTGTGAAATTTTCATCAATAATTTATATAAAAACAAAAACTTCCTGAAATTCAGGAAGTTTTTTATTATGAATATGTTTCAAAAATTATTGAGCTTTTAACTCAGTAGCTTTAGGCTCTTCTTTTTTAGTTTCATCAGCTAATACATTACCTTTAATTGTCAAAACTTTGGTTGCTGTACCTTCTGCATTACTAGTAATAGTTACCGATTTTTGGAAAGATCCTGTTCTATTGGTGTCATATTTTACACCAATAACTGCTTTTGCACCAGGAGCAATAGGCTCTTTTGGATAAGTTGGAACGGTACAACCACATGATCCTTGAGCATTAGAAATAATAAGCGGTTTGTCACCATTGTTTGTCAAAACAAATTCTCTTTTCCCATCAGCATTTTGTTGAATTGTTCCGTAGTCGATAGTTTCAGATTCAAAAACTATTCCTGCACCAGTTCCTTTAGTAGCTTCTTTTTTAGAGTCTGCAGCTACAGCCCCTTTAGTAGTTGTAATTGTTTTAGTAGTCTTAGATTTTTTTGCTGCAGCTTTTGTTTGCGCAGAAGCAGTCGTTAATCCGAAAGCCGCTAATACAGTAATTAAAAGTATTTTTTTCATTTTTATAAAAAGTTTTAAAGTTTAATGAAGCAAATTTATACAAAAAACTTGCCATCAGTCACAATGAAACTTAAATTTTTATTAAATGAAATGTTAATGCTAAATTTTAAATATAAATAATTAAATTCGTAAACTCAATTTAAAATCAAATTTCCCTTGTCATCAAAAGAAAAATCGGTTAAAGAAACACCCTTAATGAAGCAATATAACGAGATTAAAAGGAAATATCCTGATGCTTGTTTGTTGTTTAGAGTAGGTGATTTTTATGAAACTTTTGGAGACGATGCTATTCGAGCATCAAAAATTTTAGGAATTACCTTAACTAAACGTGGCGCTGGTTCCGAAACCGAAACCGCTTTGGCAGGATTTCCACATCATTCAATAAATACCTATTTGCCTAAATTGGTAAAAGCTGGACTTCGAGTGGCTATTTGTGACCAATTAGAAGATCCAAAAATGACCAAAACCATTGTAAAACGTGGCGTTACCGAATTGGTTACACCTGGAGTTTCGATGAATGATGAAGTCTTACAATCCAAATCGAATAACTTTTTAGCTTCGATATATTTTGCCAAAAAAAATATAGGAATTGCCTTTTTAGATGTTTCAACGGGTGAATTCTTAACAGCACAAGGAAACGAAGAATACATTGACAAACTATTACAAAATTTTCAACCAAGTGAAGTTTTAATCCCGAAACAAAACAAAGCTGATTTCAAAGAAAATTTTGGCGATGATTACCACAGTTTTTATCTCGAAGATTGGATTTACAAAGAAGATTACGCCTTTGAAACCTTAACCAATCATTTTCAAACCAATTCGCTAAAAGGTTTTGGAATTGAAGAATTAGCAGATGGCATAATAGCTTCTGGCGCGATTTTGTATTATTTATCAGAAACGCAACATAATAAAATTCAGCATATTACCAATATTTCACGTATAGCAGAAGATGCTTACGTTTGGATGGATCGCTTTACCATCAGAAATTTAGAATTATACCATAGTTACAATCCAAATGCAGTTACCTTATTGGATGTAATCGACAAAACGCTTTCGCCAATGGGTGGAAGACTGCTAAAACGTTGGTTGGCTTTACCTTTGAAAGACCTCAACAAAATAAGAAGTCGTCACGAAGTTGTTTCTTTTTTGAAAGAAAACAAAGAAGTGCTATCAAAAATTCAGCTTCAAATCAAACAAATTTCCGACTTAGAACGTTTGATTTCCAAAATTGCTACCGGAAAAGTTTCGCCGCGTGAGGTTGTTCATTTAAAAGAATCACTTGATGCAATTATTCCCATAAAATCATTGGCTTTAGAAAGCAAAAACGAAGCTTTAAAGATTATTGGTGATAGTTTGCATAGTTGTGATTTGTTGCGTGAAAAAATCAAAACAACTCTAAATCAAGAAGCTCCAGTTGCCGTTGCAAAAGGAAATGCTGTTGCAAAAGGCGTAAATGCTGAACTTGACGAATTAAGAGCCATTTCAACATCGGGCAAAGAATTTTTAGAAGGAATTGAAAAAAGAGAATCTGAGAAAACTGGAATTTCTTCTTTAAAAATTTCATTCAATAACGTTTTTGGTTATTATATTGAAGTTAGAAATACGCACAAAGACAAAGTTCCAGAAGAATGGATTCGCAAACAAACTTTGGTAAATGCCGAAAGATACATTACCGAAGAATTAAAAGAATACGAAACCAAAATTCTAGGTGCCGAAGAAAAAATATACAAACTCGAATCAGAAATTTTCGATCAATTAGTAGCTTGGATCGCCACTTATATAAAACCAGTTCAACTCAATGCCAATTTGGTAGCACAGTTAGACTGCTTGACTTCGTTTACACAATTAGCCATTGAAAACAAATATGTTTGTCCATCGCTAGATGAATCTTACGAATTAGACATAAAAAACGGCCGTCATCCAGTAATTGAAAAACAATTGCCGGTTGGAACGCCTTATATTGCAAATGATGTTTTTTTAGACAGAGAAACACAACAATTAATCATGATTACTGGACCAAACATGTCTGGTAAATCGGCTATTTTGCGTCAAACTGCTTTGATAGTTTTGTTGGCACAAATGGGAAGTTTTGTTCCAGCTGATAGTTTGCAAATGGGCGTTATCGATAAGATTTTCACACGAGTTGGAGCAAGCGATAACATTTCGATGGGCGAATCAACCTTTATGGTCGAAATGAACGAAACAGCTTCGATTTTGAATAATATTTCCGATAGAAGTTTGGTTTTATTAGACGAAATCGGTCGCGGAACAAGCACTTATGACGGAATTTCGATAGCATGGGCAATTGCCGACTATTTACACGAACATCCATCAAAACCCAAAACGCTTTTTGCAACTCACTACCACGAGCTAAACGAAATGTCTGAATCATTAGCCCGAATTCAGAATTACAATGTATCGGTCAAAGAACTCAAAGACACTGTTTTATTTGTTAGAAAATTAGTAAAAGGCGGAAGCGCTCATAGTTTTGGTATTCATGTTGCCAAAATGGCTGGAATGCCGCAAACGGTAATTTTGAAAGCACAAAAATTATTAAAAAAACTAGAAAAAGATCACTCAAACGATGCTTTAAACGGAATAAAAGCTGAAAAAGAAGACCCGAGCCTAAAAGGCGAACTGGCGCAGCAAATGCAAATGAGCTTTTTCAATCTTGATGATCCTTTGTTAGAAGAAATAAAAGAAGAGATTTTAAACCTCGATATTAATACACTAACACCTATTGAAGCGATGATGAAGCTCAACGAAATCAAAAGAATGCTGGGGAAAAAATAAAAAAGTAATTTTTAAAGTTCAAGCAATCAAATCATTAGTAAATTATAAAGTTTTTTTAATCAAAACCCTTGTGTAATTAAATTAATGTTATAAATTTGCATCCGCAATACCGTTAAGTATTGAAGTTCTTACACAGACAATCACGCAAAAATAGCTCAGTTGGTAGAGCGCGTTCGCCGCGGCGAACGAAGTCGCTAATTCGAGTGAACATAAATGCGAAAATAGCTCAGTTGGTAGAGCGCGACCTTGCCAAGGTCGAGGTCGCGGGTTCGAGCCCCGTTTTTCGCTCAAAATCATAATGCTCGGATGGTGTTCTCTTTACTTAATTTTTTCTAAAAATTAACTAAAAAAACATTTAAAAGCAAAACGCTCGGATGGTGAAATTGGTAGACACGCTGGACTTAAAATCCAGTGAACAGCAATGTTCGTGCGGGTTCAAGTCCCGCTCTGAGTACAAAAAAGCTTCAAAGAAATTTGAAGCTTTTTTTATTTATTCAAACTTGGAATTTGGAATTTAAATTTTTTGGAATTTTAAAAACTTATGGGCGCATTTGTTATAAGCAAACGTTTTGACGATAGATACAAATATGAATTCACTTCAAGAAAAGGGAAGACTATTTTTAGTAGTATTCCGTATGAATTGAAGTTTGAATGCATTGAAGATATTGAGCACATTAAGCAAAATCTAGCAAATTGTGTGTTTGAAAAATCAAAATCGCCTGGCGGAAAGTTTTTTTTCAAAATGACTTTAAACGAACGTTTTCTTGCTATAAGCCGAAAATACACCACCGAATTACGCCTTCAAAAAGGAATTGACGAAATTGTAAAATACGGCGCCAATTCAGAAATCCTCGATTTTACGAGTTCTGAAAACATTTTTGCCGATTAAATTCTTACTATCAAATTTAGATAGTATTTTTGAGCAGATTTTTTCAATAAAAAAAGTTTATGAAAAAAATATTCAAATTCATCTTAAATACCATTCCAAGACCTTTATTAATTAGGTTGAGTTATGTAGTTAGACCAATTTTAGCTTTTCTTTTAAAAGGGACAAAATTTACTGATCCAATTGACGGAAGAAGTTTCAGAATGTTTTTGCCTTATGGTTACGGAAACCAGCGAAACAATGTTTTGTCGCCAAGCACACTTTCACTTGAAAGACATCGTCTTTTATGGTTGTATTTAAAAAACGAAACCGATTTTTTTACAGCTCCTAAAAAAGTATTGCATTTTGCACCCGAACAAGCTTTCTACCAACTTTTTAGAAACCAAAAAAACTTAGCGTACACAACAACCGATTTATTTTCGCCATTGGCCGATGTGAAAGCTGATATTTGCGACTTGCCTTTTGAGGACAATTCATATGACATTATTCTGTGCAACCACGTTTTAGAACATATTCCAGACGACACTAAGGCTATGCAAGAATTATATCGAGTTTTAAAATCTGGCGGAATGGGAATCTTTCAGATTCCGCAAGATTTGTCTCGCGCAACTACTTTTTCAGATGATTCTATTGTGGATCAAAAAGAAAGAGCTAAAATTTTCGGGCAATATGACCACGTGAGAGTTTATGGTCGAGATTATTTTGACAAATTACGCTCAATAGGTTTCAAAGTAATTGAAGAAGATTACACCACAAAAATTTCACCTGAATTGGTTGAGAAATATTGTTTAGCAAAAGGCGAAATTATTCCTGTTTGTTATAAATAAGAGCTCTTTCGTTTAATCAATTTATACCTAAAGCATTAAGTTTACCTTAAAACTTAATTCGCTTAACTTTCTTAATCGTTTATAACATTTGTACTAATTTCTATCAGATTTAATCCTTTGGTATAATATTAGATAAGAATATTTGTTATATTTACATTCCTAAAGAAATGATTATGCTTAAAAAATGGTTCATACTTAGCGTTTTTCTTATTTCAAATTTTGTAGCTTTTTCTCAAGTTCAAAAAGAAATTGCAGCACCCTATCATATTAAAACAATTACTTTTGTTCAAAACGGACAAAATACAATCCCGATATACCGTCTTGGCGATTCTTTTCAATTACAATTTGATGATTTATATGGCAATGAAGCCAATTATTATTATCAAATCACTCATTGCAACTATGATTGGAAACAGTCCGATTTGGCTCAGGCAGAATACATTGCTGGCTTCGATAATCAACGCATTCAAGATTACCTCAACTCATTTAATACTTTACAACTCTATTCGCATTACCGTCTTTCATTCCCTAACCAGTTTACACGGTTTTTAGCTACTGGAAATTACATGTTATCGATTTTGAATGAAGATAGAGAAGTTGTTTTCTCTAGAAAATTTATTTTATACCAAGACCAAGTTCAAGTCCCATTACAAATAAAAAGAGCACGAGAAGTTAAAGATGTAGAATACAAACACAACTTAGATTTCGCAATAAAATCAAAAGATATGATTTTCCAAAGTCCGCTTACCAATGTAAAAGTTATGCTAATACAAAATGGGCAACTAAATAATGCTATAACCAATATAAAACCAATGTACACTGTTGGCAATGACTTAATTTATAAATACGATAAAGAAACACAATTTTGGGCAGGAAATGAATACTTATTTTTTGAAAACAAAGATGTTAGAGCGGCTGGAAATAACGTAGCTAAAATTGATTCAAATGGAGGAGTTTATAACACTTATTTATTCCCCAATTATGCTAGAGGAAAAAGTCCTTATACTTTTTTTCCAGATGCAAATGGAAATTTTTTTATTAGAAACATAAATGCCGAACAAAACGAAGTTGAAGCCGATTATACATGGGTTTTCTTTTCTCTTTCTGCTCCATCCTATTACGGAAAAGAACCTATATATATTACAGGTCTGTTTAACAATCATGACCTTACAGACGAATATAAAATGGATTATAATCGTGAAAAAGGTATTTATGAAAAGGCACTAATGCTCAAACAAGGATTCTATAATTACAAATACACTATAGCAGATAAATCTGGAAAAATTGATGGTGAAAATGCTATTGATGGTAATTTTTACCAAACAGAAGATAACTATTTCGTGATGGTATATTACCGCGAAAACAACCAACGATACGACAAAGTCATCGGAAAAGGTATCGCAACCTCAACTGACATAACAAATTAGCAATAATTTAACGGTAAAACTATTTTGAGGTTTTATAAATTTTGTAACTTTACAAAAAGTTTGAATATGGTTACCCAAATAACAAGAGGCATAAAAATATCTGTTTTGTCGAATTTTGAAGGTACGTACTTCAAAAATCACAAACTTCATTTTGCCTTTTCTTATGAAATAACCATCGAAAATCATAGCAAAGATTCCGTTCAACTAACTTCTCGCCACTGGGAAATATTTGATTCGCTAAACGAAATCGAAATTGTAGATGGCGAAGGCGTAATTGGCAAAAAACCCGTTTTAAAACCTGGTGAAACACACATATATAGTTCAGGTTGTCTCCTTTCGTCACCGCACGGCTCTATGCAAGGCTATTTCAACATGATTAACTTTACCTCTACAAAATTATTTAAAGTAATTGTGCCAACATTCAAATTAAATGCACCTTTTGCTTTAAATTAGTTTTTTGAAGCAATCTCCAGCTATACATTACAATATTTACAGAACAATTCTTTTTTTGTAAGCCCTAAAAAGAGCTTCTATGGTCGCTTTTTTAGCGCAACAAAAAAATAGAATTCTTTCTATAAATGATTTTCATTACTATCTGGGCTAACCTTATCGGTAAGCTAAATTGACTACAGAAAGTTTTGTAACACTTGTTATCAAAAGTTCAAAAAAACCTTTGTACTTTTGTTACAAATTAAATAATTCGCATTTTATACTAAGTCTATCATCTAAAAGTCTAACAATCTAACAGTCTATATCATGCCAAAAGGTTTCTTTAACGTACCCAAAGCGGTCAACGAGCCAGTAAAATCGTATGCTCCTAATTCTCCAGAAAAAGCAGCCGTTCTTGCAGCTTATAAAAAAATGTGGAATGAAACAATCGATGTGCCAATGTACATTGGTTCTGAGCAAATAAAAACAGGAAATACACGCACCATGTCGGCTCCACACGATCATAAACACATCGTTGGAACCTACCATTTAGCTGAAAAATCTCATGTAGAAAAAGCAATTGCATCTTGTTTAGAAGCTAGAAAAAAATGGGCAAACATGCCATGGGAACATCGCGCAGCTATATTTTTGAAAGCAGCCGAATTAATTGCTGGCCCCTATAGAGCTAGAATTAACGCAGCAACCATGATTGCACAATCTAAAACTATTTTCCAAGCCGAAATTGATGCATCATGCGAATTGATAGACTTCTTACGTTACAACGTGGAGTTCATGACGCAAATTTACCAAGACCAACCAGCATCAAACTCAGATGTTTGGAACAAAGTAGAATACCGTCCTCTTGAAGGATTTGTATATGCTATTACACCTTTCAACTTCACTGCAATTGCTGCTAATCTTCCTGCAAGTGCCGCTTTGATGGGAAATACAGTGGTTTGGAAACCAAGTGATAGTCAAGTTTTTTCTGCAAAAATTATTATTGATGTTTTCAGAGAAGCTGGTGTTCCAGATGGAGTTATCAACGTAGTTTTTGGCGATCCTGTAATGATTTCTGATACTGTTTTGGCAAGTCCAGATTTTGCTGGAGTTCATTATACAGGTTCAACATTCGTTTTCAAAGAAATTTGGAAAAAAATTGGAACTCAAATTCACAGTTACAAAACATATCCAAGAATAGTTGGAGAAACAGGTGGAAAAGATTTTGTTGTGGCACATCCTTCAGCAAATGTAAAACAAATTGTTACCGGAATTACTCGTGGTGCATTTGAATTTCAAGGACAAAAATGTTCGGCGGCTTCAAGAGCTTACATTCCCCAAAGTTTATGGCCAGCTGTAAAAGAACAATTAATAATTGATGTAAACTCAATGAAAATGGGAAGTCCTGAAGATTTTTCAAACTTCATTACAGCAGTAATTCACGAAGGTTCTTTTGACAAATTAGCAAGTTATATTGACCAAGCCAAAAAAGATGCTGATGCCGAAATTATTCTTGGTGGAAACTATGATAAATCAAAAGGATATTTCATTGAACCAACCGTAATTGTTACTACAAATCCAAAATACACTACAATGGAAACGGAGCTTTTTGGCCCAGTAATCACCATTTATGTTTATAAAGATGCCGAGTGGAACGAAACATTAAAACTAGTTGATGAAACTTCAGAATATGCTTTAACTGGAGCGATTTTCAGTCAAGATAGATATGCAACAATTGAAGCTACAAAAGCTTTAGAAAACGCAGCAGGAAATTTCTATATAAATGACAAACCAACTGGAGCTGTAGTAGGAATGCAACCGTTTGGTGGAGCAAGAGCTTCTGGAACCAATGACAAAGCAGGTTCAATGCAAAACTTATTACGTTGGGTTTCTCCAAGAACAATAAAAGAAACATTTGTTACACCTGAAGATTATAGATATCCATTTTTAGGAGAATAATTTCAAAGTGTAAGCTATTTTAAAAAGTTCATTCAGTGATGTTTGAGCTTTTTTTATATATTTACATTTCAAAACCAATAACAACTTTAAGTTATGAAGATAAAACTACTTTTAATCTTAGTTCTAATTTCGATAAAAACTATTGCGCAAACTTCTATCAATACTCTTGAAATTGAAAACGGAAGTGTTTATACCATTTTAAACTCTAAAAATCCATTAGATGAAACTACAAGTGGAGCTAATGTCAATTGGAGTTTTGATAATCTTACTGTTGTTGGTGACAATATAATTAGTAACATCACACCATCTGCAAGCGAATTAATAACATTTCCTAATTCAACCAATATAGTAGAATCATTAGCAACTATAAATGCTGTACAAACTACTTCAAAACTCTATACCAAAACGGTTGGAACTACATTCTCAATTACTGGACTGAATAATACAGAATTGGATTTGAATTTTGCTACTAATAACGCAACTATAGGAACTTTACCAATGGCTTATGGTTATTCCAACACCGATACATTAGCTGGAACATACGTTTTTGGAACTTATTCAGGAACGCTTTCTGGAACCGTAACCAGCTCAGTAGATGCTTACGGAACTTTAGCTTTGAATAATTTAGCATTTATTCCAGCCAATGTAACTCGATTAAAATCAGTTCAAAACATTAGCTTAAACTACCAAATTTTTCCTAATGTTGGAACAGTTGTTCAAACAACCTATAATTATTATGCTGATCAATCCATTTCGATTGATTCACCCTTTTTTAGAAGTACAATTACGACTATCAATGTTCCGCTTTTGAGTATTAATCAAACACTTGTTCAATATGAGGTTTTAAGTGCATTGTTACTAGGAACAACTTCTAACGATTATAAAAACTTTGTTTCTCTTTATCCGAATCCCGCACAAAATATTTTGAAAATTAGAAATGAATCGGATTCAACTATCAATTCAGTGTCAATTACTGATAACAATGGTCGTGTTGTTTTAAATACAACTTCTTTTGAAAATGGAATAGATGTTAGTGCTTTACAAAACGGAATTTATTTTGTAAAAATCGCTACAGATAAAGGAACAAGTAATCAAAAAATGATTAAAAACTAATTACTTAAGTGGTTTCAAAGCCAAATGCACTACTTTTTTGGTTTCAAAAAATTCATCCTTAAAGAAGTCGGACAAGTTAAATTGTTCGGCTTTTTTATACTCTTTTAATTCTTCAGTTAAATCACCGCCTTTCAAGTAAAGAATTCCATTTTGAAGTTCGTGTTTAGAGTTTTTTCTAATTTTACCATTTACCCAAGAAACAAAATCGGGCATATTAGTTACGGCACGACTTACTATAAAATCAAACTCTTGGTTTACCAATTCGGCACGTTTTTGTTCTGCTTTTACGTTTATCAATCCTAAAGCAATCGCAACTTCATTGACAACTCTTATTTTTTTGGCAATAACATCTATCAAATAAAAATCTACTTCGGGAAATAAAATCGCAAGTGGAATTCCAGGAAAACCGCCACCAGTACCAACATCCATAATTTTGGAACCTGGTTTAAACTCTAAAATTTTAGCAATTCCTAACGAATGCAACACATGACGCGTATATAATTCATCAATATCTTTTCTCGAAATTACATTTATTTTTGAATTCCAATCTTCATACAAAAATTGTAATCTTTCAAATTGTTGTCTCTGATTATCAGTCAGATTTGGAAATTGCTTTAGAATTTCTTCCATTTTTTTACTTTTTGACAAAAATACTACTTTTAGTTAATAATTATGATTTGTTTTCAATGCTAAAAAAATTATAATAATTACATTTGCAATCATTAAAGAAAATTAATTTTATGGATACTAATACACCTGTCTTTTCTAAAAACGACAATATGAAGTTTTTTAGAACATTAAATAAAAGAGTTAACGATTATTTTAAAGAAAATAATATTCAAAAAACAGGCAACTGGAAACTACATCTAAAAACAGTAATCTTATTTTCACTTTTTTTAACTCCTTATTTTTTAATTATAACATTAACAAATATACCTTTATGGCTTTTCTTGTTATTGTCAGTAATTATAGGAGTTGGAATGGCTGGAATAGGAATGAATGTTATGCATGATGGGAACCATGGTGCCTATTCTGATAAAAAATGGGTTAACAAATTCATGGGTGGAAGCATCTACATTTTGGCTGGAAATGTTTACAATTGGCAAGTACAGCACAATGTTTTGCATCATACTTATACAAATATTCCAGGTCATGATGAAGATTTAGATGCTGGTCGCGTTATCAGATTTACAAAAGAAGCAAAATGGGAACGTTTTCATGCTTTTCAACATTATTACTCTGTTTTTTTATACGGATTGTTGACTTTTAATTGGTGCTTAACAACCGATTTTAAGCAAATGAAGGGTTACTTAAAACGAAAATTATCATACGGCGAACCTAAAAGCCCGAAGGTTTTGTGGACGACACTAATTATTACTAAAATAATTTACTTTTCAGTTTGGATAGTTTTACCAATGGTTTTTGGTGTAACTTGGTGGAAAGTATTAATAGGTTTTTTTGTGATGCATTATGTTGCTGGTCTAATATTGAGCATCGTATTTCAATTGGCACATATTGTAGATGAAACAACAAATCCAATACCTAATGAAGTAGGCGAAGTAGAAAATACTTGGGCGGTTCACCAATTATTTACAACCGTTAATTTTGCACCTAAAAACTGGCTAATAAACTGGTACACTGGCGGATTAAATCACCAAGTTGAACATCATTTGTTTCCAAACATCAGTCATATTCACTACAGTAAAATTGCAGAAATTGTGAAACAAACGGCTCATGAATGTAATTTACCTTATCATGAATATAGAACCATGAGAAGTGCAGTTATTGCTCATTTTAAACATTTGAGAGATTTAGGAAGACAACCGCAATTATCGTAAAATTAACGATTGAAGAAATTTGATTTTTGATTTTAGAATTTATAACCAACATAACAATGAGCACCCAATTATCAGACAGAATTAACCAACTATCTACATCACAAACTCTTGCCATGGCAGCATTAGCAAGAGAATTAAAAGCGCAAGGAAAAGACATTATCAGTTTAA
Organism: Flavobacterium sp.; assembly: GCF_044377315.1. Taxonomy (GTDB): domain Bacteria; phylum Bacteroidota; class Bacteroidia; order Flavobacteriales; family Flavobacteriaceae; genus Flavobacterium. Next base: position 3,245 of record NZ_JBILJG010000025.1, on the reverse strand, counting down.
GTTTGGGTGAACCCGATTTTAATACACCCGATTTTATCAAAGAAGCTGCTAAAAAAGCTATTGATGAAAACTACTCAACTTATTCACCTGTTGATGGTTATATGGAATTGAAAGAAGCTATTTGTAGAAAATTCAAACGTGATAATAATTTAGAGTACAAACCTGCCAACATTGTTGTTTCAACTGGTGCAAAACAATCTTTATACAATATTGCGCAATGTATGATAAATCCTGGTGATGAAGTAATCCTTCCTGCACCTTACTGGGTTTCTTATTACGAAATTATCAAAATTGCTGGTGGAATTCCGGTTGAAGTTCCTACTTCGGTTGAAAGTGATTTCAAAATTACACCTGAACAATTAGAAAAAGCTATTACTCCAAAAACTAAAATGATTTGGTACAGTTCGCCTTGTAATCCGAGTGGTTCTGTTTATAATCGTGAGGAGTTGACGGCTTTATCAAAAGTGATATTGAATCAATCGAATGAAATTTATGTAGTTTCTGATGAAATTTACGAACACATCAATTTCTCTGGAACTTTTTGTAGTATCGCTACTATTGACGGAATGTTTGACAGAACAATTACAGTAAATGGTGTTGCTAAAGCATTTGCGATGACAGGTTGGAGAATTGGATATATTGGCGCTTCTGAAATCATTGCAAAAGCTTGTACTAAAATGCAAGGTCAAGTTACTTCTGGAGCTAATTCTATCGCTCAAAGAGCTACAATTACTGCTGTTGATGCTGACCCAAGTGTATTGAACGAAATGGTTTCTGCTTTCAAAAACCGTAGAGATTTAGTAGTTGGATTAGTTAAAGATATTCCTGGTTTTAAACTAAATGTTCCTGAAGGTGCATTTTACGTTTTTCCTGATGTATCTTATTATTTCGGTAAAACTTTACGTGGAAAATTAATCAATAACGCTGATGATTTTTCTATGTATTTATTATCAGAAGCTAATGTTGCAACTGTAACAGGTGATGCTTTTGGAAATCCAAATTGTATTCGCTTTTCTTATGCAACTAGCGAAGAATTATTAGCTGAAGCTATGAAACGTATTAAAGAAGCGGTTTCTTAAAAAAAATTAAATTAAATAAAAATAGACCTCAAAATTCAAACTTTGAGTTTTTTTTATTCAATCAACTTTCTAATCACTTTTGCAGGATTTCCAACGGCAAGTGAATTGTCTGGAATGTCTTTAGTAACAACCGAACCTGCGCCAATTGTACAACCGTTTCCAATTTTTACACCTGGACAAATTATTGCGTTACCTCCTATCCAACAATCATTTCCTATTGTTATGGGTTTCGCAAATTGATGTTTTTGTCTTTCTACAGCATTTGTTGGGTGCGTTGCGGTATAAATCTGAACCCCTGGTCCAAAAAAAACATTATTTCCAATGACAACCTTTGCTGCATCAAGTACCACACAATTCAAATTGAAATAAACACCTTCTCCTAAATATAGGTTATATCCATAATCGCAGTAAAATGGTGGCTCAACATAAATTCTTTTATGAGCATTAGGCAATAATTCTCGAAGAATTGCACGAGCATTTCCATTCATTACATATTCGGTTACATTGAGTCGGTGCAATAATTGTTTTGCCTTATTTCGTTCCAAAACCAAAGCTTTATCATTGGAAAAATAATTTTCGCCTAAAAGCATTTTCTCTTTTTCTGATTTCATCCTTCAAAGATAAAAAAACACCGCACAATTTTATTTTTTTATAAATCTTAACCTTAAATAAATTGCAGTTAAGTAGCCATTACCGTAACTTTGTTCTTTAAAACTTAAAAAATGAAAGTAATACTTCACAAAGCAAATTCTAGAGGCCATGCAGATCATGGTTGGTTAAATGCTTACCATAGTTTTAGTTTTGCCAGTTGGTACAATTCAGAAAGAATTCAGTTTGGAATGTTACGCGTTTTAAACGACGACACTGTTGCAGCCGGAATGGGTTTTGGAACGCATCCACACGATAATATGGAGATTATCACGATTCCTTTAGAAGGTGATTTAGCACACAAAGATAGTATGGGAAATGAATCGACTATTAAAACCGGTGATGTGCAAGTGATGAGTGCAGGAACCGGAATTCAACACAGCGAATTCAATCCGAATGCTGACCAACAAACTAAATTGTTTCAAATTTGGTTGTTTCCGAAATACAGAAATGTAGAACCGCGTTACCAGCAAATCACTTTAGACGTTGCCAAACAAAAAAATAATTTTGCTCAAATTTTATCGCCAAATACTAATGATGAAGGCGTTTGGATTTATCAAGATGCATGGTTTTATTTAAGTGATTTTGATAAAGATTTCTCCAAAAAATTGACTCTTAAAAAAGAAGGAAGCGGATTTTACATAATGAATATCGCAGGGGAAATTGAAGTTAACGGAAAAAAACTAGAAAAAAGAGATGCTATTGGAATTGAGAAAACTAATGAAATTGAAATCAAAGCAAATACAAATGCCAAGTTTTTAGTAATGGAAATTCCGATGGAACAATAATTTAGCGTTCAGTTAAAAAAAAATAATTATGAAAAAAATCATCGCTTTTGGAGCATCGTCAAGTAAGACTTCAATTAACAAACAACTGGCAACTTTTGCAGCTAATCAATTTCAAAATGCATCAGTTGAAGTTTTAGATTTGAATGATTTCGAAATGCCAATTTATTCAGTAGATAAAGAAAAAGATAACGGAATTCCACAATTAGCTCAAGATTTTTTTTATAAATTGGGAAGTGCAGACTTAATTGTAATTTCTTTTGCTGAACACAATGGTGCTTATTCGACAGCTTTCAAAAATATTTTTGATTGGACTTCGAGAATAAACGGCAAAACGTTTCAAGAAAAACCAGTATTATTACTTTCAACTTCACCAGGACCAAGAGGCGGAAGTTCGGTTTTAGAAATAGCAAAAAATCGTTTCCCTTTACAAGGAGCGGTTGTAAAAGGAAGTTTTTCTTTACCCAGTTTTAATGATAATTTCGATACCGAAAAAGGAATCACAAATGAAGATATAAAAAATCAACTACTCGACATTATTAGTTCAATAGAATTCTGATAAAATTGTTATTTTTGCATTGGTTTTTTTTAGAAACTCTTAAACTTTTAAACTCTTAAACTCTTAAACTCTTAAACTCTTAAACTCTTAAACTCTTAAACTCTTAAACTCTTAAACTCTTAAACTCTTAAACTCTTAAACTCTTAAACTCTTAAACTCTTAAACTCTTAAACT
>NZ_JBILJG010000024.1:0-43867 GCF_044377315.1 Flavobacterium sp. | reverse complement strand
GATTTACATTTAAACACTTTTTCGGGTTCGTTATCGGTTCAAAAACTGAATGATTCTATTATTTCTAAAAATCAATCTTCATTAACTTCCTTACTCAATTATAATTCGGTAGTTTATTTCAAAGAAAACGGATTAGGAATGGTTTCGTCTCCATCTTTTAGAGGTACAACAGCGCAACAAACAGCCGTTATTTGGAACGGAATAAATATAAATTCACAATTTAACGGGCAAACTGATTTTAATACCATAACCACTCGAAACTATAATTCGGTTACTGTTAGAGCTGGTGGCGGAAGTGCTATTTACGGCAGTAGTGCCATTGGTGGAAGTATTCATTTGAATAACGAAATGGTTTTTAAAAACAAATTTGAAAACGATTTGTTTCTTAGTTATGGAAGTTTCAATACTTTTGATTCGAGTTTTAGAACTACATTTTCTACCAATAAAGTTAGTGTCAATTTCAATTTTTCACGTAATAGTTCTGATAATGATTATCCGTTTTTAAATTCTAATTTTAAAAATACCAATGGACAATTTTACAATAATAGCTATAATTTGAGCTTTGGTTACAAATTGAATAAATCAAATGTTTTCAGGATTTACAGTCAATTTTATGATAGTGAAAGACATTTTTCTGCCGCTATTGAGTCAAAATCTGAAAGTAAATACCATGATGTAAATAGCAGAAATTTAGCTGAATGGTTGTACTCGACTTCCAAAATAGCTTCAAGTTTCAAGTTGGCTTTTTTAACTGAAAAGTATCGATATTTCAACAATTATAATTTTGAAAATTTTGAAACATCAAGAGCAGAAACATTTATTGCCAAATATGGTTTAGAATATAAATTTTCTCCCAAAATTAAATTGAATGGAATTGTTGACTATTCAGGCACAAAAGGAATTGGTAAAAATATTGGCGAAAATAAACGAGATATTGTCGCTTTTTCATTATTGCTAAATCATAAAATTTCTAATTATTTTCAATATGATTTGAGTATCAGAAAAGAAGTTACAGATGCTTATGAAAGTCCAATTTTGATGGCATTTGGATCTAATTTTAATGTGAATTCTAATTATAAAATTAAATTAAACATTTCCAAAAATTTCCGAATTCCAACTTTTAATGATTTGTTTTGGGTTGGAGCAGGAAATCCTAATTTGAAACCGGAAAGTGCTATTCAGAGTGAAATAGGGCATGAGCTTATTTTTAAAAACATTGATATTAAAATTACATCTTACTATAATTCAATTTCAAATTTAATAAGATGGATTCCTCAAAATTCTGTTTGGAAACCTGAAAATATTGACAATGTAACGAGTTATGGAAATGAAATTTTGCTAAACTATAAAAAACAAATTGCAAAACATTTTTTTCAAGTAAATTCGAGTTATGCTTACACCATTTCTGAAAATGAAAAGACTAGCAAACAATTAACCTACGTGCCGTTTCATAAATTTACAGCTGGTTTTGCCTATAATTTTAAGAAACTAAACTTCAATTATCAATATCTTTTCAACGGATTTGTTTATACACAAAGCGACCACGAAGCTTTTATAAAATCATATAATGTTTCAAATCTTGCATTAGCATATGATTTTGGAAAAGAAAATAAATACAAACTAGGTTTTCAAACTCAAAACCTGTTCAACGAAAACTATCAGAGCGTAGCTTACAGACCATTGCCTGGTAGAAATTATTTAGTAAATTTAACCCTAAAATTATAAAAAATGAAATGTAATAAACTGTTTTTATTAGTATTATTTAGCTCGCTATTCTTTGTTTCTTGTGTTAAAGAAGATACTCCACCATTTTATACATCAAAAGGCACATACGACAGTGGGGTTCTGGTTTTGAATGAAGGGAATTTTCAAACTCCAACAGCATCTATTTCATATATATCATTTGACTTGAATAAATACACAAATAATATTTATGGTTTAGCAAATGGTAGTTCATTGGGAGATTCAGCACAAAGCATAGGTTTTTATAATGATTTAGCTTATATTGTTGTAAGTAATTCTGATAAAATTGAAGTTGTTAATAGATATACAATGGTAAAACTTGCAACAATTTCGTCTGATTTAAACAATCCAAGATACATCACTTTTGCAAATGGCAAGGCTTATGTAACTAATCAAGCAAATTTTGAATCTTTTGATGATGATTATATTTCGGTAATTAATTTGGCAACAAATTCTCAAATAAAAACCATCTCTGTGCCAGGTGGAAGTGCAGAAAAGATTATTGCCGATGGTAATAAATTATATTTGGCACAAGGAGGATTATATACTTCTGGGAATAAAATTGTTGTTCTTGATGCCAATACAGATACTATATTAAATTCAATAACAGTAGGTGACTCACCAAACTCAATGGAAATTGAAAATGGAAGTTTATGGGTTTTATGTGGAGGAAATTCAAGATATTTTCCAACAGCACCTTCTCAAACTTCAGGTAAATTGATAAAAATTAATTTATCAAATAATTCAGTTCAAGCATTGATTAGTTTTCCTTATGATACTGGTGGTGATAATCCATTAGTAGTATATCCCTCTAATTTAGTGTTATATGGTGCAAATAAATATTTTACAATTGGCAGTAAAATTTATAAGCTAAAAACGATTGTAAGTGAGAACGGTTCAATATCGTATTCTTATCCTTTGGTTATGACAACTTCTGCTGATGAATTACTTGGATTTGCAATTAAAACAAATAAAATTTATGTTTCGGATGTAAAGGACTATACACAAAATGGTAAAGTATTGGTGTATTCTTTAGGAGAAACACAAGATAGTCCTTCTTTAGGAAGTTTATTAAAGACTATTGACATTGGAGGAATTGCCCCAAACGGATTCTACTTCAACCAATAATATTATAATTACAATTTAAATAAATGGCTGCCAATTAAAGCAGCCATTTTTTTTAGTTTATAAAAGGAACTTTCTCTAGATACATGTCTGTTCCAATTTCATTCAGTGATTTAGAATCTTTGAAATTTTTAAACTCTTTCTGTTGCGGTTGGTTACTTCTTCCGCCAGTTGTGATTTTGGTTATAGCTGCATTTAACAATGGTTCGGTTGTTTCTCCTAAAATGCCTAAATTCCCATAATTTTCTTTGATTAATTCATCTGGTTGTAAACCGTTTATATAATCGCCAAAGTTGTTTTTATTGGTAATTTTTAGCACCAAAGGTTGCATTGCATATTTATGTTTGGTATTGATGTCGCTTTTGGTAAATGTTGGCGAATCGTATAAGGTTATTGAACCAACATTTTTTCCAACTGTAACATCACCAATTTGAATAACACTTATATATGGTTCCAATCCGTTAATGACTAATTCACTTGCAGAAGCTGTACTTTTGGAAGTTAAAACATATACTTTATTCAAATTCAAACTGTTTATAGCTTGACCGTTTCCTATTGTGCTAGGAAATAAATCTATCAATTCTGATGGATTATTTTGGTTAAAATAAGCTTGTGCTTTTGCATTCCATTGTTGTTTGCCGAAAATTTGTCCATTTAACTGCCCTGTAATCATACTTGCCAATCGTCCTGCTGTTGCAATTGATCCATCAGAATTATAGCGTAAATCTAAAACTAAATCGGTTACGCCTTGCGATTTTAATTGACCAAAAGCTTGATTCAACTGTGATTCGTATTGAGAATAAAACCCGTTATACATCAAATAACCAATTTTTTTATTTCCCGAATCAATAACTTTGGTTAAATAAACTGGATTTTCAGAAAGAACCGATTTTGTCAAGATTATTGATTGACCATTTGGCGTAATATTTCCATTGTCATAGTCTGCTAAATTAATGGTATAGTTAGTTGAATTTAATAAACTTCTATAATTAGCATCAGTTAATGTAGTTCCATTTATCCCGTAAAAAATCATTCCTCGTAGAACATTTTTATTGGCGGCATCCGAATTGGGTAAGACATATCTAACCCAACCAAAAATTTCGTTTGAACTACTGCTTTTATATTTTAGTCCAAAATCCATTCCGTCGTTTAAAGTGGTTCCTGATAGAATTCCTTCTAATTGCGAATAATCTGAAAATAGCACACTAAATCTATCAATGGCTTCTCCTTCTGGAAATTGGCTGGCGGGTTTGTTCAATAAATGTTGAAATAAATCATTGGGATTTGAATAGCCAGTTAGAAAATTATTCAATTCGGTTTGATTTCCAAAACGGCTATCAGCCAAGTCTGGTTCGTCAGCTTGCCATAAATAGTACAAATTCAATCCTTTCCATATGAAATTGTTAACCTGTAAGTTTTCAGGAACATAATTATCTTCTTGTTTTTCACAGCTATTGAATACTAAGAAGAGTAATAGAATAATTTTGAATTTGTTTGTCATAATAATTATAATTTTATCAAAAGTATGAAAAAAATAATTTTATTTGTAACAAAATAAATCCTCATTCGTCTTGACTACATAAGCGCAACCAAACCAACTATAATGCACCAAAAAGAGTTTATACAATTAGTTACACCTTTCAAAGATAAAGTCTTTCGATTGGCTAAGCGATTGCTTATAAGCACTGAAGAAGCCGAAGATGCCACGCAGGAAATATTGGTAAAATTATGGAACAAAAATGATAAGTTGGACGTTTATACAAGTTTGGAGGCTTTTGCCATGACAACGACTAAAAATTATTGTTTGGATCAATTAAAGTCGAAAAGAGCGAGCAATTTGCAGTTAATTCATTCTAATTATGAAGACAAACAAGTTGGGTTGTTGCAAAAAATAGAAGATACAGACAGTTTGAATTGGGTAGAAAAAATAATAAACGAATTACCCGAACAACAAAAACTAATTGTTCAAATGCGTGATGTTGAGCAATATGAATTTGAAGAAATTGCCAAAATGTTAAACATGAATGAAACGGCTATTCGAGTAGCGCTTTCGAGAGCAAGAAAAATGATACGCGAAACCATGCAAAAAACACATAGTTATGGAATTGAATAGAATAGAAAAATTACTAGAAAACTACTTTCAAGGAGAAACCAATCTTGCCGAAGAACAAGAATTGAAAAACTACTTTGCTAGCGGAAATGTTGCTCCCAATTTGAAGCAATACCAATCAATGTTTGGTTATTTTTCTGAAGCTAAAAATGAAAAATTTACTAAAGAAATTGTGATTCATAACAAAAAGAAAAACACTCTTTGGTTGTCAATTGCGGCCTCTTTTACAATCTTGTTAGGTGTTGGAGTTTTTAGCTACTTGAACATGGAAACAAAAAACAAAACAACTGGCGAACTTGGAACCTATGATGATCCAGAAGTTGCTTTTAGAGAAACCCAAAAAGCTTTAAACTTGGTTTCTGAAAATGTAAATGTTGGCATAAAAAGTGTAGAGTATGTTAATGAATATCAAGAATCAAAAAATTTAATATTTAAATAGAATCAATGTCAATATCAATGGCAATTTCAATGTCAAAAATCAATTTCAATTAAGAAGGAGATTTTATTAATTTTTCAAATTTCTTAAACCTCCCTGTCGGCAGACAGGTCTATGTTCATAAAAACAAATCAAATTTAATTATCAATTAATAAAGTAAAAATCAATTTTAAAAATCAAGAATTATGAAATCAACGATTCACGAATTCCAAAAATCAAAATTTAAAATCATGAGTAAAAAAGTAATTTTAATTATCGCATTTGTATTTGTTTCAAATACCTTTTTTGGTCAAGCAGCCTTTGATAAATTTGATGGGCAAGCCGATGTAACTTCTATTGTTGTCAACAAAAAAATGTTTGAGTTGATGAGTAAAGTCAAAATGGAGGCTTCAGATAAGCAGGCACAGCAATATTTAAGTTTAATAAAAAAATTAGACAATCTTAAAGTTTTCACCACTTCAAGCACAAAAGCCACTGCCGAAATGAAAGCTGCTGCCGAAAAATATACCAAAACCGGTGGTTTAGAAGAGTTAATGCGTGTTAATGACAGTGGAAAAAACATTAAAATAATGGTGAAATCTGGAACTATTGATGGTCAAATTAAAGAATTAGTAATGTTTATTGATGGTTCAAAAGCAAACGAAACCGTTTTGATGTCATTAACAGGAAACTTCTATTTGGATGAATTATCAGTTCTAACAGATAAAATGAAAATTCCTGGTGGCGAAGATTTGAAAAAAGCTACTAAAAATAAAAAGTAATCATAATAAATCGCTAATAATAACATGTTTTCAGTAGCAAACACCTATAAATAAAAAGACAAAGGTTTTGTAGTTGTGAGAGTTTTGAGAAACAAAATGATTCCAATTTTGATATTGAACAGCCCAAACCATTACCACAATTTTGGACAAAAGATACCATTAAATAAAAAGTTGAGGTTAGTTAAGCAAAAAAAGCGTCAAGAAAGAAATTTCAAGACGCTTTTTTTAAAATTTTTGTCGAAATGACAACAAGACTTAAATCTCTAAATTTAACTATTTTTTATTCAGTGCAGCACTCATTTCCATAGAAATTGCTGAACGCTCCATTTTTAATTTTCCCGACATTGTTTCGAGAACAATAGTTGTATCGCCCAATTCAGCGATTTTTCCGTGCAAACCGCTTTTGGTTACAATTTTCTCGCCAACTTTTAGCGAGCTTTCAAATTCTTTTTCTTTTTTGGCTCTTTTTTGTTGTGGTAGTATCATAAAAAAGTAGATAACCACGAACATTAAGATAAAAGGTAAAAACGTTTGTATTTGTTCCATAAAAATTTTATTTAGTTTATTTAATTTGAGCTTTTATTGTTAATAATTCTTTTTCAACTTCAGTATTTGCGGTAATTGTAATAGATTTTTGCTGATTCCCCGATTTTCCAGCCGAGTTAAACGAAACTTTAATTTTTCCACTTTCACCAGGTTTGATAGCTTCTTTTGGATATTCTGGAATGGTACAACCACAAGAACCTTGAGCGTTTGAAATTACCAAGTCTTCTTTTCCAGTATTCTTAAATTTAAAAGTATAATCAACTTTTGAATCAGCTTTGATTATACCAAAATCATGTTCTTTTTTTTCAAAAGTCATTTCGGTAGTTCCTGTTGCTGGAGTATTTTTTTTTAATTCAGTTGCAGGATTCGTTGGAATTGTTTGTTGTTGTTCGGTAACTTTATTTTCTGGATTCATTGAGGCAATTCCAGTGCTTGGATCAGTTGTAACTTCTTTTTTGCAAGATGAAAAAAGCAATCCAAGTGTTACTGTAGCAATAAAAATTGTTTTCTTATTCATAATTGATTTTTAATTACATTAAACCTCTACCCGTTTTTAATAATCGTTTGTTTTGTTCTAATTCTTTTACCAAATTATCCAAAATTCCATTAATGAAAATACTACTTTTTGGAGTTGAATATTCTTTTGCAATTTCAAGATATTCATTAATAGTAACTTTGGTTGGAATGGAAGGGAATTTTAAAAATTCACAAATTGCCATTTTTAGCAAAATAGTATCTATTTCTGCAATTCGTTCCATATCCCAATTTGGAGTTTTATCTTCAAATTCTTTGGCTAATTCTTTTTCGTTTAAAATTGTTTTTCTAAAAAGATTGCTAACATATTCTTTGTCTTCGGTATCTTTATACAATCTAGAAACTCTAAACGAATCTTCTTTTCCATTTTTGATGGCTTTTAATTGCTTGATAATTTCAGTATTAACCAACGGAATATCGTCAATCCAAGTTAATTTGTTATCTTCAAGATATTCATATAACTTTTCATTTGGAGCAATAACTTCCATGTAAATGGATGCTATAAATTCTTTATCCTCTTCAAAAGTATTTGTGTTATTTCGCATATAATTTGCGTATAAATCACTCCCTTTTATGGCATTCAAAAGAATTGTAATATAATCGTCGTTAAGATTCCAAGTGTTGATTTTTCTATCTTGAAGTGCAATACTTAGCGAATTATTTTCTTCTAATAATTCTAAAATGGCATTATTGACAAACTTTTTATTTGGATTTTTTTCTTCTTTAGTAGCAAGATGTTTATCTGCCGATTTTTGAAGAAAAACAACTTCTTTTTTTCTTATTTCTACAAGTGCAGCAAGTAGTGTTAAGTACAAATCTTGAATATTTTCAATACTGTAAAGCAAAAATTTCTCATCTTTTTCTATTGAATCAGAACCATTTTGATGCATAGCATAAATGGATTGCATTACTTTTACGCGGATATGTCTTCTGTTTAACACTTGGTAAGAACTTTTATTGGTTTTAAAAATAACGGAGCAAAAGAAATTCTTTCGCTCCGCAAAAATAGTAATAATATTGTAACGCTAAATTATTTTGCGTTTTCTTTTTTTCTTTGTTCAATTCTTTCTTCTGCCATGGCAAAAGCGGCTTGATGCGTTGTCAATCCTTTTGAATTGGCAAGTTCAAAAATAGCTAACGTTGTATTGTAGATGTTTTCAGTTCTACGCATGGCTTCTGCTTTGTCATATTTAGCAATTTCACCATAAACATTGATAATTCCACCAGCATTAATTAAGAAATCTGGAGCATAAAGAATGCCTTTTTCTTTCAAAATTTGACCGTGAATAACTTCATTTGCCAACTGATTATTTGCAGCACCAGCAATAACTTTAGCTTTAATCCTGTTGATTGTATCATCATTTACAGTTGCTCCAAGTGCGCAAGGAGCATAAATGTCAACATCTGCAGCATATAAATCATCGCCTCTAAAAATTGTAGCACCATATTTTTTGCTAACTTCTTCCAAACGACTTTCGTTAATGTCAGTGATTTGTACTAAAGCACCTTCTTTTGAAAGAAAATCAACCAATGTTTCACCAACATGACCAATTCCTTGTACCAACACTTTTTTTCCTTCTAATTTTTCAGAACCAAATTGGTATTTAACGGCTGCTTTCATTCCCATATAAACACCGTAAGCAGTTACTGGTGAAGGATTTCCAGAACCACCAATAGCTTCAGAAATTCCAGTTACATAAGGAGTTGATTGGCGAATTAAGTCCATATCAGGAGTTGTTGTACCAACATCTTCAGCAGTGATATATTTTCCGCTTAGAGAGTTAACATATTCGCCAAATTTGGTAATCAATTCGGGTGTTTTATCTAATTTAGAATCGCCAATAATAACGGCTTTTCCACCACCAAGGTTCAATCCAGAAATAGCTGATTTATAAGTCATTCCTCTTGATAAACGCAAAACATCATTTAATGCTTCCCATTCGTTGGCGTATTTCCACATTCTGGTTCCACCAAGTGCTGGTCCTAAAACTGTGTTGTGAATTCCGATTATTGCTTTTAAACCAGTATCTTTGTCGTTGCAAAAAACAATTTGCTCATGATTATCAAAGGATATTTGACCAAAAACAGGATCAACTTTGTGAAGTTCTTTAACATTAATTACTTCTGTAGTCATAAATTTTAATTTTTAGATATTGCGGTTTTATCAAAACGACCTTGCAAAATTAAGATTAAAATCAAAATATCGCACTAATTTTTGAAATAATTAGTAATTTGTTAATAGAAATGGCTATTTTCGTAATTTCTTAAAATTGTTTATTAATCAATTTTTTAACAAAAAAGTATAAAAAAACTTGTATTTTATTTTAAAATAATGAAAGAATTACACTATTTAAATAAATATTTCATCAAATATAAATACCATTTTTTGTTTGGTATTCTTACAACTATTGTGTCGCAAATATTTTCGCTTTTTACACCTAAATTAATTAGCAAATCATTTAAAGCAATTGAGGAACATTCACTGCATTTGGCAAGTAATGTTGTGCAAAAAGAGCTTTTTCATAATCTTTTATTGATCGTTATAACAGCATTAGCCGCTGGATTATTGTCTTTTATGATGCGTCAAACCTTAATTGTTATGTCTAGACACATCGAGTTTGATTTGAAAAACGAGGTATTTCGACAATATGAAAATTTATCGCAAAATTTCTACAAGCAAAACCGAACAGGCGACTTGATGAATCGTATAAGCGAAGATGTTTCCAAAGTTAGAATGTACGTTGGACCAGCGGTTATGTATTCAATCAATACGTTTATTCGTTTTGCAATTGTGATTGCCTATATGTACGATGTGTCTCCGCGATTGACGCTTTATACACTTTTACCATTACCAATTTTATCTTATGCTATTTTCAAGTTGAGCACCCAGATTAATAAGCGAAGCACTATTTTTCAACAATATTTATCCAAAATTTCGAGTTTTACACAAGAAGTTTTCTCAGGTGTTCGAGTTATAAAAGCTTACTCACTTGAAGCTCAATACCAAAAAAACCTTGACGATTTATCCGAAGAAAGTAAGATTAAAAGTATGAGTTTGGCTCGGGTTCAATCTTTATTTGGGCCTTTGATGTTGGCACTAATTGGAGTCAGTAACTTGGTTGTAATCTATTTTGGTGGAATGATGTACATTGAAGGTAAAATAGACAATATCGGAATCATTGCCGAGTTTATTTTGTATGTCAATATGTTGACTTGGCCAGTAGCTTCATTGGGTTGGGTTTCGTCAATGGTTCAAGAAGCCGAAGCTTCGCAAAAACGTATTAACGAGTTCCTCAAAATCCAACCAGATATTGTAAATACTATAAAAGAGCATTCAGTTATAAAAGGTGAAATTGTCTTTGATAAAGTTACATTTACCTATGATGATACTAATATAACTGCATTGCAAGAAGTTAGTTTTACTGTGAAAAAAGGAGAAACTTTAGCCATTTTGGGTAAAACGGGTTCAGGAAAATCAACAATACTTTCATTGATTAGCCGATTATACGATATTGATAACGGAAGTATTTTGGTGGATGAAATATCAATTAAAAATATTAATTTATATGATTTGAGAAATAGCATCGGAATTGTACCGCAAGATGCCTTTTTGTTTTCTGATTCAATTAAAAATAATATAAAATTTGGTAAAGAAAATGCCACTGATGAAGAAGTTATTGAAGCTTCTAAAAAAGCAATTGTGCATAATAATATAATGGGTTTTACCAATCAATACGAAACTATTTTGGGCGAAAGAGGTATCACACTTTCTGGCGGTCAAAAACAGCGTGTTTCTATTGCAAGAGCGATTATTAAAAATCCTGAAATTTTACTTTTGGATGATTGCTTATCGGCTGTTGACACCGAAACAGAAGAAGCTATTTTGAATAATTTACTGCAATTTTGCAAAGACAAAACCACCATAATTGTTAGTCACAGGGTTTCATCTGCAAAAAATGCAGACAAAATTATTATTCTTGAAGATGGAAAAGTCTTACAGCAAGGTTCTCATAATCAATTAGTAAATCAAGAAGGTTATTACAAAGAATTATATTTGAAACAACTTTCTGAAAAAGATTTTGTTGAATAGTTGTTTTTTACTTCTTTTTTTATCATTTTTGGATTGAAAAAATAAACTAGAAAAACAGATAGAACGAATATGAGAGAAAATGATATGTTAGAAAAAGAGGAAATCTTTTCTAAAGTTTTAAGAGCAGGAAGAAGAACGTATTTCTTCGATGTGAGAGCTACCAAAGCTGATGATTATTATGTAACCATTACCGAAAGTAAAAAGTTTACAGAAGAAGACGGATCGTTTCATTTTAAAAAACACAAAATTTATTTATATAAAGAAGATTTTGCTGCTTTCACTGAAATTTTGGGTGAAATGACCGATTATGTATTGAATAGCAAAGGCGAAGAAGTAATTTCGGAACGTCATCAAAAAGATTTCAAAAAAGAATATTCTTATGAGAAATCTGAGTCAAAAACCTATGCCGATGAAGAACCAAAAACATCAAGTTTTACCGATATTGATTTTGATGATATATAATCAAAAGCAAAACTAAATAGAAAAGTCCGAAATTTGTTTTCGGACTTTTTTTATGTATTTTAATATTTTATACTAAATTTATTCTAGTTGGATTTTGTCTTGTATCAAAAACATGTGAAACCAAAACCATTTTATTTACATCATCAATCCAATAAATAATCTTATAGTTTTTATAAACTAAATAGCGAT
Source organism: Flavobacterium sp. (assembly GCF_044377315.1). GTDB lineage: Bacteria > Bacteroidota > Bacteroidia > Flavobacteriales > Flavobacteriaceae > Flavobacterium. Next base: position 31,871 of record NZ_JBILJG010000024.1, on the reverse strand, counting down.
ATTCTTGAATTCTATCACTTAAGGCATCATCTTTTTGACCAATAAAAGGATTTTTATCTAGTTTAAGTGATTCATCAACTATTCCGTTGATTAAATTTTGTGCAATAACAACTCCTGCATTGATCTTATAATATTCAAAAATGTCAATTAGTTTGTCTTCCGCAAATTGAGTCCAATAAACTTCTAACTCCATTTTCGGATTTTAGTTTTTAGACTACTTGCAGAAATTATTCGACCATTTTTAGAATCTTCGAGAGATTGATCAATATCAGAATTGAGTTTTTCTTGACTCATAGGCTTCATTTCTTTTTCAAGTAATTCAGCCTTGCCTTTATGAAGTAGTTTTTCTAAGTCAATGACAATTTCCTCATTTTGAAGTCTAAGAAATTCTTGAATGAAAGTTAATTTACGAGTTTCAATGTTCATATTTTAAATTTTAAACAAATATAATAATTTTTATAATACATATAATTTCATCTATCAAATTGAAAACTCACATCGGACCTTTCGGAATTTCTTTAGTTTTTAACGATGCCATTTTTCCTTCCGAATTGATGGATATGAAAAGTTCCCATTTAAAACATTTCTTTTCAAACTCAATATTGTATCTAAAAAGATAAGAATTATTTTCGACATCATACTATTGTATCAACTAATGATAAAACAAAAACGGAAAATCTTGAGAAAAAAGATTCTATTTCAAAAGTTGATAATTCAAGATTTGTAAAAGTTGAGAAAAAAGAAGTTAGCCTTGCCAAAGTAAATTTATCTTATAATCTTGGTAAGCGTTTGCTCGAAAGTTGTTCGACTTCCAAATTTAAAGTTTTTAACTCGTCAGAAGCAACTCAAAGTGTGATTTAAAGTACAACGGTTGAAAAAGTATCAACAGTTTGTGCCAAAATCAATTCACGTAACGGAAAATTTAAAGAATTGACCTTGCTAGATAAATAGTCTTAGGTGCTTTACTTTTACAAGAAAACAAGGTGATAAGTGCTATTACAAAAACTAGTTTTTTCATTTGTATTTATTTTTTTGCCACTGATTCACAGATTTAAATAAAATATTCAACACGTAACAAATAATCTGTGAATCAGTGGCAAATTTAAAATCTATTTTTCTTTCAAAACCATATCAATACACATTACGGCAGCCAAAATAAGTGGTCTAATTGGTGCATCTTGCGTCACAACTTCATTGATTTGCAACACGTAATTATCAGCCGATGTGAAGAACTCTTTTCCGATACCAGCCCATTTTTTGCTTACATGCGCCAATTCTTTACCATCTTTATTGAATTTAAAATCCCAACCTGTCCATTTTCCTTCTAATGTGCATAGATGTTTGTCGTGTGTGTCAAAAACTTCAAATTTTCCACCAAATGACCAGAATTTTTGCTTGAAAAACCCAATAGTTCGGTTGTTTTCGTCAAAAACTTCAACATTTGAACGAAAAATCGCAATACCTCGTTTGATTGAAACAATTGGTTTTCCTTCTGGAGTTGTAACTACAACATTGAAGGGTGTGTTGCTTTTATAATCGGTAAAACGGAACATTTTTGTAAAAAAACCTAATCCAACTTCTTTAGTTGTCATGATTTGATGATTGTTTTCTGGATCGAAAATGTCATAGCTATTTGAGGCTTTGAACATTCCGATTTTTTCTTTTACAAGAAATAAGTTTTTGTTTAAAATTGGATTCATTTTTTTAAAGTTATTTTATAAATATTTGATTCAAGCACTTCTGTATCATTGTCTTCACATAGTAGGAAGCTGATGGTTTCTGGCGTTTCTTCTACTAACGTAATTCCTTCTAGTTTATTGGTTTTTGAGATTATTTTATGTGATTTTAACTTCATTTTAGCAACATCAATCTGACCAATAATACTTCCTAAAACTTCGCCATCATGATAAGTTGATTCGGTTGCTTCGGCAGTTGCTAGAAAATAAATTTGGTCGTCAACCAAAATTGCATCGGTAAAACTGGTTTCGACGCCTTTTATTTTGGGTAATTTGAATTTGTTATGCAAAATCGAAAACTCATCGGTTAGATTTTTTCCAGAAATTGTAAAGATGGCATTTTTTGATTTTTTTCCGTTGCTTCGGTTGAACAAAAACCAATTTTCTCCATTATATATAGCACCTTCTAGATTGAAATCTTCTGGATTTATTTCGCCAAAACTTTGCATTGAAGCATAAAGCATGCTCAAATCTTGCGTTGCAATTACTTTTTTGTTTTAGCATCGACTTGAACCATCGTATTTCTATTTTCGGTAGAACCTGAACCAAATACGTAAATAGTATCTTCAAATTGTGTGATGGCTTCAAAGTCTTTTTTGATTTTTTTAAGCGTGTTTTCTTGAGCGTTTTCTTGTAGCGGATAACGTTCTAGTTTTTCGTTTGAAATAGTGTATTCGTATAAATACGAACTATTGTCACCAACTGCTACTATAGTATTGTTGTGATAAACTAATCCTGATGCAGACCCAAGTCCGATGATTTTGAATAGAAATTGTAATTGCTCCATATTTTGCAGATAAGCCTAGCCCAGATAGAAGCGGCATCCTTTTTCTTTTTTCTTTAAAAAGGAAAAGATAGAGCGAATAGCTGGAAATAGCTTCTAATTATTATTTTTACAAATATAAATGATTTACGATGAACTCAATTAATCCAGAAGATTTTAAAGTTGTAGTCAAAGTAGCATTGTTTAAAATTCCAACAAAATTGTCTATTAACACCAACAAAGACCAATAATAATAGGCTTTGAACAAAGTTCTTACGAATTTCACCAATTTACACAAATTTAAATACCTTTCATTTCACGAAACTGCCAAAGGCTAGAAAAATATGTAAAATCATTTTTTTTGTAAATATTAGAATCAGAGTTAATATGTGAAATTTGTGATAAAATAACTACTCTATTAATCTTTTAATTTTGTTGTGTGTTTGTGGTTAAAATTTCTTATATTTGAATATAGAGAAATGATAAAATGATTAATAAAATAGAAATAGAAAAACCAACATTACATCCAAGAAACCCCCATAGATTTAGATACGATTTTAAAAAATTAAGTACAGTTTATCCTGATTTAAAACCGTTTTTTTTTATAAATGAACATGATTCAGAGACTATTGATTTTGCTAATCCAAATGCTGTAAAAGCGCTTAATAAAGCAATTTTGATTTCGGATTATGACATACAGAATTGGGATATTCCGCAGAATTATCTTTGTCCGCCAATTCCAGGAAGAGCTGATTATATTCATTATATAGCAGATTTACTAGCCGAGTCTAATGATGGAATAATTCCAGAAGGTGAGGAAACAGTTGGTTTAGACATTGGTATTGGAGCCAATTGTATTTATCCAATTATAGGAAATGAAACTTATCAATGGAGTTTTGTTGGAACCGATATTGATGAAAATGCTATTCAAAATTGCAAAAAAATAATCACCGAAAATTCAAAATTGATTGACGCAATAAGTTTGCAATTACAAGTCGAACCAAGATTTATATTTAAAGATATTATTTTGCCCGAAGACAAGTTTGCATTTACGATTTGTAATCCGCCGTTTCATTCATCACAAGAAGAAGCAACCAAAGCTTCTTTAAGAAAAGTCAATAATTTAGAAGATAAAAAATCTTCTAAACCTATTCTAAATTTTGGTGGTCAAAACGCTGAACTTTGGTGTACTGGTGGCGAAATTGGGTTTATTACTCAAATGATTTATGAAAGTGTAAAATATCCCTTGCAAGTTTTTTGGTTTACGACATTAGTTTCCAAAAAAGATAATTTGCGAAGTATTTATAAAACACTAAATAAAGTTGGCGCTGTAGAAATCAAAACCATAGAAATGGAACAAGGGCAAAAAATAAGTCGTTTTGTAGCTTGGACATTTTTAAGCGAAAAACAACAGAAAGAGTGGAAGTTTACGGTTTGATAAAAACTTTTGTTTAAATTTGTATAAAACTTTTAGCTATGAGTACAATTGAATTGAAAAACTTAGTAATTTCTAAAATATCTGAAGTTAACGATGAAGCTTTTTTATTGGCAATAAATACAATTTTAGACAGTAAATCTGAAAGTATTTTAATTCTTTCTGATGACCAAAAAAGTTCCATAAAAAAATCTCAAAAAGAATATTTAGAGGGTAATTATTTTTCAAATGATTCTGTTAATGAAGAAATGGAAAAATGGCTAAAACAGTAATTGTATGGACATCAAATGCTAAACTTGAATTAAAGCATATTCTTGAATTTTATAATTTTAGAAATAAGACCAAAACATATTCTCTAAATCTTTATAGAAAAATACAATCTGAAATAGATCATCTAATTTTTCAACCAACAATTGGTAAGAAGACAGATATAATTAATGTTAGAGGTTTAATCATTGAAAATCATATTGTCTATTATGAGTTAAATGAAAATCAAATCATTATATTATCAGTTTGGGATTCAAGACAAAATCCAGATAGATTGAAATTATAATCAAATGAAATTCCAAGTCGTATCCGATTATAAGCCTACAGGCGATCAGCCACAAGCTATTGAAAAACTTTCAAACGGCATTCTCAATGGCGATAAATACCAAACTTTATTGGGAGTTACTGGTTCTGGAAAGACATTTACCGTTGCCAATGTAATTCAAAATGTTGAAAAACCTACTTTGGTTTTAGCACACAACAAAACCTTAGCGGCACAATTGTATTCAGAGTTTAAGCAATTTTTCCCAAATAATTCGGTGCAATATTTCGTTTCTTACTACGATTATTACCAACCAGAAGCTTTTATTCCTGTAACAGGAACTTACATAGAAAAAGATTTATCTATCAACGAAGAATTAGAAAAACTTCGATTAAGTACAACGTCAGCCTTACTTTCTGGTCGTCGTGATATTGTTGTAATTTCTTCTGTTTCTTGTTTGTATGGAATTGGAAACCCAGTTGAATTTCAAAAAAATGTGGTTTCGATTGAAAAAAATCAAATAATTTCTCGTACCAAATTATTGCACAAATTAGTTCAAAGTTTATATTCTAGAACCGAAGCCGAATTTACACCTGGAACTTTCAGGATCAAAGGTGATATTGTTGAAATTTTTCCAAGTTATGCTGATGAACCGTTTCGAGTACATTTTTTTGGTGATGAAATTGAAGAAATTGAAGCTTTTGACGCCAAGAATTCTCAGGTTTTAGAAAAATACGAAAAACTGAATATTTATCCTGCCAATATGTTTGTGACTTCGCCTGATGTTCTGCAAGCAGCCATTTGGGATATTCAACAAGATTTGGTCAAACAAGTCGATTATTTTAAAGAAATCGGAAAACATTTAGAAGCAAAACGATTGGAAGAACGTACCAATTTCGATTTAGAAATGATTCGCGAACTAGGTTATTGCTCTGGAATAGAGAATTATTCTCGCTATTTAGATAGGCGTTTACCAGGAACTCGACCTTTCTGTTTGTTAGATTATTTTCCAGATGATTTTTTGATGGTTGTAGATGAAAGTCACGTAACCATTTCGCAAGTTCATGCTATGTACGGTGGTGATAGAAGCAGAAAAGAAAATTTGGTAGAATATGGTTTCAGATTACCAGCAGCAATGGATAATCGTCCGCTGAAGTTTGAGGAATTTGAAAGCATGCAAAATCAAGTAATTTACGTTTCGGCAACACCAGCTGATTACGAATTACAAAAATCGGAAGGAATTTATGTAGAACAAGTCATTCGTCCAACCGGTTTGCTTGACCCGATTATAGAAGTTCGTCCGAGTTTGAATCAAATTGACGATTTAATTGAAGAAATTCAGGTTCGTTGTGAATTGGACGAACGAGTTTTGGTAACGACATTGACAAAAAGAATGGCGGAAGAATTGACCAAATATTTAACCAAAGTTTCCATTCGTTGTCGTTATATCCATTCAGATGTTGACACTTTGGAACGTGTCGAAATCATGCAGGATTTGCGTAAAGGTTTGTTCGATGTTTTGATTGGAGTTAACTTATTACGTGAAGGCTTGGATTTACCCGAAGTTTCGCTTGTTGCCATTTTAGATGCTGATAAAGAAGGGTTTTTAAGAAGTCATCGCTCGCTTACACAAACGGTAGGTCGCGCGGCTAGAAATGTCAATGGAAAAGCGATTATGTATGGCGATAAAATAACGGCTTCGATGCAAAAGACCATTGATGAAACCAATTACCGTCGTGAAAAACAGATTTATTACAATACAGAACACGGATTAGCTCCAAAAGCATTAAACAAAAGTCTAGGAAGTGCTTTAGGAAGCAACTCGGTTTCTACACAATACTACGAAAACCAAGTATTAAAAGCAGCCGAACCCGAAAGTTTGTATTTATCCAAACCAGAAATCGAACAAAAAATCAGAAACGCTAGGAAAGCCATGGAAACAGCTGCCAAAGAATTAGACTTTATGCAAGCAGCCAAATTTCGTGATGAGATTAAGGCTTTACAAGAGAAAATTTAAAAACCAACTTTATTTTTAGAGTTAAATCTAAAATAGGATAGTAATTTTAATTTGATTATGGAAAAATGGAGTTTTATAAGCAGAATTCAAAGTTAACTAAGTAACTGTTTATAAAATAGATAGTTTTTCGTAGCTTAATTCAATTGTTCTTGAAAAACTTCTAATAGAAAGTCGGGATTAATCATCTTTGTGGGAGATTTTTCCATTGCTTTTAAAACACGTTTTATAGCATATGGATTTAATCCCATATTAATTCCAATTTCGTTAATCTTGATTTCTTCACGTTCGTGTAAAATACCATCACAATGCATCAATAATGCCAATCGATAGAATTGCTGAATACGTTCGAACTCACTTTTTATAATTTCACTTCGATGTTCTTCATGAAAAAGTTGATTTAGTTCATCATTGCTAATGCCCAATTCTACAGCAACTATTGATAAAAACATATATTCTCTTTCGTGCAATTCACCATCTACAATTGCAAATGCAATCATATCCGATACTAAACTTATTTTTTCTTCTTTTGTATGCATTAAAATGATTATTTTTAGCTAATATATGATTTTTTGTTAATTTTTAAAATTTATCCGCTTGAAATTTATTTTATCACTTTTTGTAATTGCTTTTATAGAAACATCATATGCCCAGCAAAACACTGTTAGCAAGCAAGTTTCATCTTTTACGATAGAAGCACCGCAACTAAAAACTTCTAAGAAAATTTGGCTGTATTTGCCTAAAAATTATGCCACTTCTAAGAAAAAATATCCTGTAATTTACCTGCACGATGGACAAAATTTGTTTGACTCCAAAACTTCCTATGTCGGCGAATGGAACGTTGATGAAACACTAGACAGTCTAAATGCTCAAGTTATTGTAGTCGGAATTGAGCATGGTGGCGAAAAAAGAATGGAAGAATTAGCAGCTTATAAAAATGAAAAATACGGTGGCGGTAATGCCGATAACTACCTTGGTTTTATTGTAAATACTTTGAAGCCAAATATCGATAAAAACTACAGAACCAAAACAAATCCCAATAATACCTGTCTTTTTGGAAGTTCACTTGGTGGATCGGTTTCGTTTTATGGGGCTCTAAAATATCCTGAAGTTTTTGGAAAAATTGGATGCTTTTCACCTGCTTTTTGGCTCAATAGAAACGAAATGTTTGCTTTGATGGAAAACACAAAAGAGTTCAAAACCAAAGTCTATTTTTTATGTGGCGACAACGAAGGCGATGATGATATTGTAAAAGACATGAATAAGGTAGAAAGTTGGGTAAATTCCAAACGATGCGAATGCAAGAAGTTGAACAAGAAAGTAATTGTAAAAAACGGACAACACAACGAAAAATTATGGCGTGAAGGTTTCAAAAAAGCGTACCTTTGGCTTTTCTAAGGTTTAATCGTTTAAAAGTTTAAGTGTTTAATTAAACAACTTTAAACTAAATCAAACTATTTTTAAACAACTGTAAACAAATTAAACAATGAACAATAACGATATTTTCAAAAAACTACGTGTAGCTTTGATGCTTCGCGATGACCAAATAGTAGATATTTTACAATTAGTCGATTTCAGAATTACAAAATCAGAACTAGGTGCTTTTTTTCGTGATGAAAAACATGAGAATTTTATGGAATGTGGCGATCAGGTTTTGCGTAATTTCTTGAACGGATTAATTATTCACTTACGCGGAACAAAGGAAAATCCTAAAAATCCAAATGATGTTTTAGCCAAACACAAAGCGGAAATTCCTAAGAAAGAAACCACTAAACCTCGACCAGAATTTAAAGCTACTCCCAAAGTTGATTTTAAGAAAAAACCAGCTTCCAAAGCAAAATCATTTGACAAAAAAGCAACACCAAAAGTGCAAGTGATAGAGAAAGTACAATTCAAAAACGGAAAAAATAAGAAAGCATAATTTTTAATTTCTTTGCGAACTTTGCAAAAATCTTTAAGCTAATTGCGGTTAAGAACATTATTTATTCCAAATTTCCCAAGCTTTTTCTGCCTGAAAAACTAGCATTTCGTAACCATTTTTTATGGTTGTACCTTTCTTTTTAGCTTTTTTAAGAAATTGCGTCTCTTCTGGATTGTAAATCAAGTCAAAAGCAATGTGTTTTTCGGTAAAAAACTCATACGGAATAGGAGGAAAGTCTTTGGTATTAGGATGCGTTCCAAGCGGCGTGCAGTTGATTATAATTTGGTAATTATCAAAAGTAGTCGCATTAACATGATTATAATCAATAGTTTTTTCTGAAGCTTCTCTCGAAACAAAAGCAAAATTGATATCCAAATCTTCTAATGCAAATGCAATCGCTTTGGCAGCACCACCAGTTCCGAGAATTAATGCTTTTTTGTGATGCGGTTGCAAAAGTGGTTCAAGTGATTTTTTAAAACCGTACCAATCAGAATTGTATCCTTTTAGATTGCCTTTTTTGGTAAATCGAATAACATTTACAGCTCCAATTTTAAAGGCTTTATCCGAAAGCAAATCTAAAAAAGGAATTACTGCTTCTTTGTAGGGAATGGTAACGTTCAACCCTTTCAGAGTTGGGTTGTTCTTCAAAACTGTTGGAAATTCATCAATTGACGGAATATCAAAATTTTCATATTCGCAATCTTCAAATAATGGATCAGAAAATTTTTCAGTAAAATAATTTTTAGAAAAAGAATACGAAATGTCTTTTCCTAATAACCCGAATTTTTTATTATTGGTTTCCAATTGTGTTATTTATTTTAAAAACCATTAAGGTATTAAGATACATTAAGACATTCCTTAATTAACTTAATACCTTAATGGTTTAAATTTTTAGTAGTTACTTTTTGTGTTTCTTTATAAAACTCTGAACATTCTTTCTAGCCCAAACAACTGGAAATAATTCCTCCAAAACCGTTATGTTAGTAAAGTTCAAACGCAATCCGTTGCTTAAATGGAAAGTTGCTTTTTCTTCTTCATTTAGTATAAAATAAATACCAGCTAAACGGTATTCAATTTCGTATTGTTCAGGGAAATATTCACACGCTTGTAATAAAGTGAAAGCTGCCGTTTCAAATTCACCTAAATATTGTAAAATATCAACCCAAAACAACCATGTGTCTAATTGATAATCACCATTCTCAACAGCCTTTCTGTATCCAAATTCAGCTTCTTCAAACTGATTCAATGATTTATTGATAGTAGCAAAACGTTTCCAATACAATCTATTTTCGTTATCAATTGCCAATGCTTTGTTTACATAATAAAGTGCTTTGTCAAAGTTTTTTTGTCGAACATAAAAATCAGTAATAGCAATCCAACCCTTGTCTAACAAAGGATCTTCGTGAACAGTTTGATTAAAATATTTTAAAGCTTCTACTTTATTTCCTAATTTTTCAAAACATTTTCCAATGCGTAAAAGTGCATAAGAAGTGGCGTCTTCCAATTCGATTGTGCGTTGATAGCTTTCGATAGCATCTTCGTAGCGTTTTAATCTTTCATACGCTTTAGCTTTCTCCATAAATGCACCCATAAAATCCTCATCTATAAGGGTTGCATAGTCAAAAGCACGAATGGCTTCTTCGTATTTTTTTAATCCATAACTCAAGCGCCCAATTTGATGCCAGGCAATTTCACTATATGGATTTTTATCAATGTATTTTTCTAAAAAAGCGATTGCTTCTTCATTTTGATCTAAAAATTCATAACAATAAACCACGTTATACAACGCTGATTGATCGTCAAAATCTTCTTCCAAGCATTTAGCAAAGTTTTCTTTTGCCAATTCTAAACTATCCATAAAAAGATATTCCATCCCAATTAAGTTATAGACATCGGCAAAATCATCGGTATATTTTAACGCTTCTTGGAGCAACTCTACCGCTTTTTCGTGATTATCACGTTTAGAATAGATGTTGGCTTTTTGAATGTAAATTTCTTCGTTAGTTGGCTCGATTGCGTATAATTCGTTTAGTAATTTTTCGGCAATATCGAGTTTGTCTTCGTACACAAGCATTTCTACCTGAACCAGCTTTAATCCAGTAGATTTTGGATGCTGTTCAAGTGCTAACTTTAGCGCTTTTTTTGCCAAATTGGCTTTACCCATATCAAGATAATGAAGAATAATTTCTTCAAATTCTTCCGAATCAAAGAAGAGCACCTTATTGGTTTTCAACATCGATTCGAACTTTGATAATGACAAATTATAGTCTTCTTCTTCTTCGCTTAATTGCATACTTTTTGTAGTTAGATTAGCTTAAATAAAAGTAAGCAAAATCTTTGTGATAGGGAAAAATTGGTTTTTTGTTTTGAACAATTTAATTAACATTTAAGTTGATGATTTATTGTTAGTAGTTTATAGTTATAATTCACTAATCACTAATCACTATTCACTAATCACTAAAATCTCATCCATCACTTTTAAAATAATCGCGCAACCTTCATGAATTTCTTCTTCTGAAATTGTTAGCGGCGGTGTTATTCTGATAGCACAACCTTCAAATAGCAACCAAAATAAAATCAAACCTTTATCTTGACAACGTAAAATAACTTGATTTGTTATTTCCGGATCGTTTGTCATGGCGGCAAGCATTAAACCTTTTCCTCTAACTTCTTGTATCAAAGGATGTACCAAAAGTGTTCTAAAAAGTTTTTCTTTTTCTAAAGCGGCCTTCATAAGGTTGGTTTCAATCACTTCTTGTAGTGTAGCCAAGCATGCAGCAGCTATGACAGGATGTCCGCCAAAAGTAGTAATATGTCCAAGTTTTGGATCGTGACTCAGTAAATCCATGTAGTTGGAGTTGGCAACAAATGCGCCAACAGGCATTCCGCCACCCATTCCTTTTCCAATAATAATTACATCGGGAATGACATTGTAATTTTCAAAACCAAATAGTTTTCCTGTTCTGCCAAAACCAGGTTGGATTTCGTCAATAATTAGTAAAGCACCTACTTCGTCACAACGCTTTTTTACTTTTGTTAAAAAACCATTTTTAGGCTCAATAAAACCTGCGCCACCTTGAATACTTTCCAAAATTATTCCTGCAGTTTTGGTGGTTATTTTTTCTAAATCGCTTTCGTTATTAAAAGTTATAAAATCAACATCGGGAATCAACGGTCGAAATACTTGTTTGCGCTCTTCAAAACCCATAACACTCATCGAACCCATTGTATTTCCATGATAGGCATTGTGACACGAAATTAATTGACTTCTCCCAGTTACTCTACGAACCAACTTCAATGCACCTTCTGTGGCTTCGGTTCCAGAATTTACCAAATAAACTTTATTCAAACTTTCAGGTAAATTTTCAACCAATAATTTGCAATACTGAACCGCTGGACTTTGAGAATATTCGCCATAAACCATTACGTGCGAATATTTATCCAACTGATCTTTTATAGCTTGATTAACACGCGGATGCTGATGACCAAGTGAGCAAGCAGAAACACCCGATATAAAATCTAAATATTTTTTGTTATTTGTATCGTAAATATAAGAACCAATAGCATGTGAAACTTCCATTCCGAGTGGGTAAGGCGATGTTTGTGCTTGGTATTTTAGAAAGTCGCTGTTCATTATAAAATGAGTCTTTTTTTTGATGGTACAAAATTAGGAAAAACGACTCAACTATTTCTATTTTAAAAGAAAACTATTGAGAGCTTTTCAACACAAATTATAAGAAATCAATCCGAAAGTTTGCTATTCAATATTTCACTAATTTTTGAGTAGTCGGTTTAATTTGTGAAATCTGACTTTAAATTGAATTAATCTGTGTTAATTCGTGTAATTTGTGTTTGTTTTCTCAATTTAAGAATAATTTATAAGTTGACTGAAAAGTCGATTTCAATTTTTATATTTGTCAAATGATGCTTTTTAAAATAAAGATACAATGAAAAAAATAATACTTCTGGCTTTGATAAGTTTAACTTTCTCAGTCAATGCACAATACAAAAAAAATAAGTCTAACGCCAAAAAACATAAAAAAGTTGCCGTTGTGGAAACGAAGAAAGTGGTTTACCAGGTTTTTACAAGATTGTTCGGAAATCAAAACACCACCAACAAAAAATGGGGAACTTTAGAAGAAAATGGAGTTGGTAAATTCAATGATTTTACTGATAAAGCATTGCAAGAAATTAAAAATTTAGGTGTAACGCACATTTGGTACACAGGAGTTCCACATCATGCTTTGGTTAGAGATTACATCAATATTGGTATTTCAAATGATGATCCAGAAGTAGTAAAAGGTCGTGCAGGTTCGCCTTATGCTGTGAAAGATTATTACAATGTCAATCCTGATTTGGCTGTAAATCCAGCAAAAAGATTAGAAGAATTTGAAGCTTTGATTGCTCGAACGCACAAAAATGGTTTGCGATTGCTAATAGACATTGTTCCCAATCATATTGCACGAAAATATGAAGGAAAAAATAATCCAAAAGGCATTCGAGATTTTGGTGCAGATGATAATAAGAATGTTGAATATGACAGAAATAATAACTTCTACTATATTCCCGGACAAGCATTTCAGGTTCCAACGTCTGATAATTACCAGCCTTTGAACGGAGAAAAGAATCCGCTTATTGATGGAAAATTTGATGAAAATCCAGCAAAATGGACTGGAAATGGTTCTCGTTTGGCAAAACCAGATATTAATGATTGGTATGAAACTGTAAAAGTAAATTATGGCATAAAACCTGATGGTTCAAAAGATTTCCCTGAATTGACAGCCGATTATGCTAAAAAATCATACAAAGAGCATTTTGATTTTTGGAAAGATAAAGACGTTCCTAATTCTTGGATGAAATTCAGAGATATAGCATTGTATTGGACAGCAAAAGGTGTTGATGGTTTTAGATATGATATGGCAGAAATGGTGCCTTACGAATTTTGGAGTTATATGAATTCGGCCATCAAAATGAAAAACCCTAATGCTTTTTTGTTAGCAGAAGTTTACAATCCTAATGAATATAGAAATTATATCCACTTCGGTAAAATGGATTATTTGTATGACAAAGTAGAAACCTATGACCATTTAAAAGCTGTAATTCAAGGAAAAACTTCACCAGATGGATTGACAGCTATTCAAAATCATTTGAGTGATATTGAACATAATATGTTACATTTTTTAGATAATCACGATGAACAACGATTAGCAAGTCCTGAATTTGCAGGAAGTGGCGAGCGTGGAAAACCTTTGATGGTCATTTCAACTACTTTGAGTTCGGCACCAACTATGGTCTATTTTGGACAAGAAGTTGGCGAAGCAGGAAACGAAGATGCTGGTTTTGGCAAGCGCTCACGAACATCAATTTTTGATTATATCGGAGTTCCAAATCATCAAAAATGGATGAATGACGGAAAGTTTGATGGTGGACAATTGTCACAATCTGAGAAAAAGTTGAGAGATTTTTACAAAAGACTTTTAAATTTTTCTATAAAAAGTGATGCTTTGATGGGTAAATTCCAAGAAATTCAAACTATAAATAGAAATGAAACCCCAAACTACGGACCTAATGTGTATTCATTTGTACGATGGTCAGCAGGTGAAAAATTGATTATTGTATCCAATTTGTCTCCAGATTATGCCGAAAATTTTGATTTGAAAATTTCATCTGACATTATTTCAAGCTGGAAACTAAAAAACGGAAGTTATACTGTAAAAGACCAATTATATGGAAGCTCCACTATTTTGAAAGTTGAAAATGGGGTAGGAGTTGTGAAAGTAACTTTGAGACCATGCGAAAGTTTTATATACAAATTCTAAATTGTTTAAGCAAAAAGCTCAAATAGCTATAATTTTTATAAATGACTTAAACAGTTGTTATTAAATTAGTTGTAAATGTTAAAATTTACTTAAAATAAGTTGCTTTGCTTTAATTTAGTACCTTATAAGTATGCTAAGTTGTTGTTTGACAAATTTGTATACCTAAAACATAAAGCAAATCGACTATGAAAAAAACATTACTTTTATTCAGTTTATTATTAATTCAATATACTGTTGCACAGAACATATTATTTTTGGATATTAATTTTAAGAATGTATTACTAGCTTCTAAAATTGATTTTAACGATGCTAATTTCACTGGTGAATTTATCAATTATCCGAGCATTGATAGCAACAACGATGGTGAAATTTCACAAGCAGAGGCCATACTTGTTATTAGGTTAGATATGGGTTATGCAGAAATAAATAACTTGTCAGGACTTGAGTTTTTTGTAAATCTTAAGAGTTTTAATTCGCTCTTTTTTAATCCTTCAAGTTTCAATTTTCCAGCATTGATTAATTTGGAAAATCTTACTTTGTCTAACGTTGTAAGTGGGCAAAGTATTTTGACTAGTTTAGATTTATCAAGTAATATAAATTTAAAAAAAGTTAGTTGTTCAGTTAATGGTAATGTGAATCTAAACAACTTGACTAATTTGAAAAGCTTATCGATTTTTGGAACCTTTACTGAGATTGATTTATCGGATTCGCCCAATCTTTTAGACTTATCAATATTTTCACCACTAGCATCGTTAGATTTAAATAATAATACAAAATTGATATTTTTAAATATAGGCAATTTTAATTTTACGTCTTTAAATTTGAGCCAATGTTCAAGTTTAGAAGTAATAAACATAACTAATTCTGAACTTGAAATATTAACTTTAGGAGGCATTAAACATGTAAAATATTTAAATGTGCCTAATAACAAGTTAACTTCCTTAGACACGAGTTTTTTGTTTAATTTACAACAATTATATTGTAATAATAATGACTTAGAATTTATATCGATTAAAAATAATGGTTTAATTTTTGGTGATAATTCAGGCATTTCATTTGAAGGAAATCCCAATTTGGAAACTATTTGTTGCGATCAGAATGAAATTGTATATATTCAAAATCTATGTAATTTGTTAGACTATTCTACTAATGTAAGTGAATGTATAGCTCCACCTATTATCCCTAGACCGTTGAGTATGTATCCAAATCCCGTAAGTGATATGTTACATTTGGATTCTACTGAAAAAATAAATAAAGTTGAGGTATTCAGTAGTAGTGGTTTATTGATTATGACTTCTGAAAATGTAAGTGATGTTATCGATATGCAAGCCTTGCAATCTGGAATATACTTTTTGAAAATTTATAGAGATAGGGATGTTTCACAAATGAAATTTATGAAAGGTTAGATTTTGCTAAAATAAAAAAATCCCAAATTTCAATTTTACTTTATTGGAATTTGGGATTTTTACTTTATTGGAAATTCTATTTGAGAATAGTCTGCTTTCTATCTGGTCCAACCGAAACTATTTTTATTGGAACTTCGACTTCTTTTTCTATAAATTCGATGTAGTCTTTTAGTTCTTTTGGTAAACTTTCGAATGTTGTTAAACCTGTTAAATCGGCTTGCCAACCTTTGAATTCGGTGTAAATTGGTGTTACGTTTTCTTCTTCGATGTTGTATGGTAAATGTTGAATAATTTGTCCTTTATAGTTGTAAGAAGTACACACTTTCAAGGTTTCAAATCCTGATAAAACATCACCTTTCATCATCATTAACTGTGTTACACCGTTCACTTGGATAGCATATTTTAAGGCAACCAAATCCAACCAACCGCAACGTCTTTTTCTTCCTGTTACCGAGCCAAATTCGTTTCCTACTTTTGCCATAACATCGCCAGCATCGCCAAAATCTTCTGTTGGAAATGGACCAGAACCCACACGAGTTGTATAGGCTTTGAAAATCCCGAAAACTTCTTTGATTTTGTTTGGAGCAATTCCCAATCCTGTGCAAGCGCCAGCTGCTGTTGTGTTTGAAGATGTTACAAAAGGATACGTTCCAAAATCGACATCTAATAATGAACCCTGTGCGCCTTCGCATAGAATTGATTTTCCTGCTTTTTGTGCTTGTGCCAAATATTCTTCGCTGTCTATAAAATCTAATTTTTTTAAATCTTCGATAGCTTCAAAAAACTCTTTTTCAAGTTCAGGTAAATTGTATTGAATGGAAACATCATAAAACTTAATCATGGCTTCATGTTTGTCTGCCAAAGCTCTATATCGTTCTTTGAAATCAGCTAATTCAATATCGCCAACACGAATTCCATTTCGACCGGTTTTGTCCATGTAAGTTGGACCAATTCCTTTGAGTGTAGAACCAATTTTGGCTTTTCCTTTAGAGGCTTCAGAGGCGGCATCAAGCAATCGGTGTGTTGGAAGAATTAAATGCGCTTTTCTTGATATTATCAGTTTTGATTTGATGTCCAAATTGAATTTGGCTAAACCATCAATTTCGCTTTTGAAAACAACTGGGTCGATTACAACACCATTTCCAATAATATTTATATTGTTTTTATGAAAAATTCCAGACGGAATAGTTCTTAAAACATGTTTTATCCCATCAAATTCTAATGTATGTCCAGCATTTGGTCCGCCTTGAAAACGAGCAATTATATCATATTTGGAAGTTAGTACGTCAACGATTTTTCCTTTTCCTTCGTCGCCCCATTGTAATCCTAGTAGTAAATCTACGGTCATTGTGTTGTTGTTTGTAGTTGTTTTTTTATTCTAAATTTTATTCAAATGCTTTATCTATAGCCCCGATTGTAGTGGAAAGCTCCCGATTTATCGGGACTTGCAACGAAAAGCGGGAAAATGGTTGGCTGAAAATGCGCAAGCCATTCGCTCCTAATCTTTCTTCTTATTGGCATAAAAATACAGTGAATGATTGTGTATTTCTATTCCAAAAATATCTTCGATTGTTTGTTTGATTGTTTGTATTCTTGGGTCACAAAACTCGATTACTTCGCCTGTATCGGTCATGATGATATGATCGTGTTGTTTGTCGAAATACGATTTTTCGTAATGAGCCTGATTTTGACCAAATTGATGCTTGCGAACCAATCCGCAGTCAAGTAGCAATTCGATAGTATTATACAAAGTTGCCCGAGAAACGCGGTAGTTCTTATTTTTCATTTTGATATACAAATTTTCGATGTCAAAATGTTCTTCACTATTGTAAATTTCTTGAAGAATAGCGTAACGTTCAGGTGTTTTTCGGTGACCATTATTTTCAAGATAAGCCGTAAAAACATTTTTTACAGTTTCTTGATTTTTAGTATTATCAGTTGCAATTTGTGTCATATTTGGCAAAGATAAATTTAAGTTTAGAAGTTTAAAAGTTTAGAAGTTTAAAGTTATAAACTAATTGTTAATAAAGCTAGTTTTTATTTACTCGTGTAACTTTTTCAATTCCGTCTATTTTTCTAATATTTTCAATTAATTTTTTCAAAATGGTGTTATTTTGAACGATTACGGTAACTTGACCATTAAAAATTCCTGCTTGTCCACTCAACGAAATACTTTGAATATTTACATGCATATTGTTAGAAATCACTTTTGTAAGATTATTAGTTAATCCTAATGAGTCCATTCCAGTGATGTCAATAACAGCTCTAAATTCTTGTTGGGATGAGTCAATCCATTTTGTTTGCAAAATTCTGTAAGCATAATTTGATTGCAAACTAATAGCATTTGGACAATCTTTTTTGTGCACTTTAATTCCTTCGTTTATGGTAACAAAACCAAATACATTATCACCAGGAATTGGATTACAACAAGTAGAAAGTTTATAATCTAATTTATCTTGTTCTGGCCCAAAAACCAACATATCATAATTGTTGTTGATTACAGGTTTATGAATGTCCCTGTCTGCAGTGTTTGGAGAACGCTTAATTTTGTTTTTGAAAAAATTCATCAACATATTGCTTTTCTGCGCTGCGAAATCTTTTAGTTGTTGGTTTTCTATACTACCAATTCCAACACGGTAGAATAAATCTAAACTTGTTTTTAGTTTGAAAAAGTCAACTAATTCATTAACTACACTTTCGTTAAGTGTAATTTTTAATTGTTTTAATTTTCTAGTTAATAATTCTTTGCCTTCTTCGGCAATTTTTTTATTATCATCATTTAATATATTTCTAATTTTGTTTTTGGCACGAGAAGTTGTTACATAATCAAGCCAATGGGCAGTTGGTTTTTGGTTTTGAGAAGTTATAATTTCTATTTGATCACCACTTTTTAATTCATGATTTAGTTGAACAAGTTTACCATTCACTCGTGTTCCAAGGGTTTTAATTCCCAATTCGGAGTGAATACTGAAGGCAAAATCAAGTGAAGTAGCTCCTTTGGGTAATGATTTGATTTCACCTTTTGGAGTGAACACAAAAATCTCTTTTGCGTACAAGTTCATTTTGAAATCTTCTACAAAATCAACCGCATTGGTTTCGGAATTTTCGAGTGCTTCTTTTAGCAAATTTAGCCAAATATCAAGTCCGCTTTCTTCTGTTGCACCTTGTTTATATTTGTAATGGGCTGCATACCCTTTTTCTGCTATTTCATCCATACGCTCACTTCTAACTTGTATTTCAACCCAACGACCTTTTGGCCCCATAACGGTTATATGCAAGGCTTCATAACCTGTTGATTTAGGAGAAGAAATCCAATCTCGCAAGCGACTCGGGCTCGGACGATAATGATCGGTTACTATTGAATAAATTTTCCAAGCATGAAATTTTTCATCATGTTGATTTGATTTATAGACAATTCGAAGAGCAAATTTGTCATAAACTTCATCAAAACTCACATTTTGCGCCAGCATTTTTCTGCGAATAGAATAAATTGATTTTGGACGACCTTTGATAATGTAATCTACGTTTTCTTCGTCAAGTGATTTTTTTAGCACTTGAGAAATGTCTTCGATATATTGATCTTGTTGTTCTTTGGTTTCTTTTATTTTACTAACAATATCAGTGTATACAGCTGGTTCTGTATATTTTAAACCTAAATCTTCCAGTTGTGTTTTGATGTTATACAAACCCAATCTGTGTGCTAATGGAGCATAAATATATAAGGTTTCAGAAGCAATTTTTACTTGTTTGTATTCGGGCATTGAACCCATAGTTTGCATATTGTGCAGTCTATCAGCAAGTTTTATCAAAATTACTCTTACGTCATCATTGAGTGTTAAGAGCATTTTACGGAAATTCTCCGCTTGCATTGATACATTCAAATCTTTCTTAACCTGAGATATTTTGGTTAAACCTTCGACTAATTGTGCGACTTTTTTGTTAAACATTCTTTCGATATCTTCAACCGTAATATCTGTATCTTCTACAACATCGTGCATTAATGCAGCAGCTATAGAAGTCGCTCCAAGTCCGATTTCTGATGCGACAATTTTGGCAACAGCAATAGGATGAAAGATGTACGCTTCTCCCGATTTGCGTCTTTGGTCTTTATGGGCATCTACTGCTAAGTCAAAGGCTTTTCGGATTAGTTTTTTATCAGATTCACTAAGTGTCTGATAACTAATACGAAGCAGTTCTTTGTATTCTTGCGCAATAGCTTTATTTTCTTTTTCTATGTCAATCTCAGTCATTGGTATATTCTAGTAGTTGAATTTTTAAAATTAACAATAAGAAATGAGTTGTGCAAGTAGAAAAATGAATTATGGAGTTTTTAAATTTTGCATTTTTTCAGTAACATCTGTTCCGCCCCATTCAATATATGTAAAGCCCTTTCTATCAATAGATATTAATTTTTGCGTTTGTATTTCTATAGGATTTTCTAAATTATAAAAATCCATAAACAATCGAATTTCTGAATCTGGTTTTGGAGTAATTTGACTTTTACAAATACCATTATAATTATCATTTATCCAAAAATGAATAAAATTGATTTCGTTTTTTTCTAAAATAGGTAACCAAAACTGAATAAAATCATTTGTTTCAGGATTTGAAAGTCCAATAAATTCAAGTTTTTCGATTAAAAATGAAGTTAAATCTTTTTTTAAAACTATAAAGCCATCTTTATAATTAAAATGATCTTTGGGAAAATTTGAAACACCATCCCAAAACAGAGAATTGTAATAACGATTGGTTTTTTTATCAAAAATTTTTCCTTCTGGATATGCAGTTAAATCCCAATTTGATTCATATTTTGGAAATGTAGTTTCCATTTTTCCTTTAAAATCAAGTTTTATTGAAACATCAGTTTTTTGAGTTGGATAAAGGTAAATTATTGGCTTTTTAGTTATTATTTGTGGACTTAATTTATTTATTTTTGAACAGGATAATTTAATGTTAATTATCTGAATATCATTTACCAAAACTTCTTTGTCTTCAAGTCCAATGAAAGAGAAAATCAATACATCTCCATTTTTAGCAAGAATAGTATAATTTCCGTCTACATCAGTTTGAATTCCAAGAGTTGTGCCTTTAATCGAAATATTTGCACCTGGAAGTGGTAACTTGGATTCATCAGAAACAACCCCAGAAATTTTTATTTTTCTAATATCATTATTTCCTACTGTTGAATATGAATTATTATTTATTACTTGATTATGTATTTTTTTTCCACAAGAAATAAATAAAATAATTACTAAAATTGGAATTATTTTTTTCATGAGCTTTATTTTAATGTTATTCAAATATAAACATTATTTCTTACCAATTTCTTCATCTGCATTTGTTTTCAAATCCGTATTTTTGTCAAAATATTTAGTATTATGAAAAAAATCCTATTGTTATTCGTTGTTGTTTTGTTTTCGAATGTTCAGGCACAAGAACGTCCAAAGTTGGTAGTTGGAATTGTTGTTGACCAAATGAAAATGGAGTATTTATACCGTTTTTCAGATGATTTTTCAGAAAATGGATTCAAGCGATTGATGAAAAAAGGCTATACTTTTCATAACATGCATTACAATTATATGCCCACTTATACGGCACCTGGTCATGCTTCGGTTTATACAGGAACAACGCCATCTGTTCATGGAATTGTTAGCAACGAGTGGTTTCACCGAACTTTAAAAAAAGAGGTGTATTGTACAGACGATGCTACCGTAACAACATTAGTTCCCGGAACCGAAACCGAAGGAAAAATGTCACCAAGAAACTTGCAAAGTTCAACGATTACAGATGAATTGAAAATGGCCACCAATTTTAAAGGGAAAGTTATTGGAATTAGTATTAAAGATAGAGGTGCAATTTTACCTGCTGGACATTTTGCCGATTGGGCATTTTGGTACACCAAAACGGGTGAGTTTATTTCGAGTTCTTATTATGGAACTGCTTTGCCAACTTGGGCTGACGATTTTAACAAAGAGAAAAATTATAGTAAATATGCCGAAAAAGGCTGGGGATTATTAAAAGCAAAAGAAACGTATAACGAAAGTCTATCAGATGATAATCCGTATGAAGGGAAATTGTATAAAAAAACACCTTTTTTTCCTTATAATATGAAAGAAATGCTAGACAATAACGATGCTGGTGTTTTACGTGTTAGTCCGTATGGAAATAATTTGGTGGTAGATTTTGCCAAACGAGCTATCGAGAAAGAATCGTTAGGAAAAGATGTAATTACTGATTTTTTAGCGGTAAGTTTTTCGTCAACAGATTATATTGGACATACTTTTGGACCACGATCTATCGAAATTCAAGATACTTACTTAAGGTTAGACGAATCGATAGCCGATTTCTTGAATTATCTTGACAAAACTGTTGGGAAAAATCAATATTTGGTGTTCTTAACGGCTGATCATGCTGGTGCAGAAAATGTTACTTACCTAAAAGACAATAAATACAAAGTTGACAATATAAATTATAAAAATGTAGAAGCTGATTTGAAAGAATTTTCTAAAGCTACTTTTGGAGAAGATTTACTATTGAAATATGATAGTTTTAATGTGTTTTTTGATAAAGATTTAATCAAAACAAAAGGATTGGTATTGTCAAAAGTGAAGCAGGCATTTAAAGATTTTCTTTATACCAAAGAATTTGTGAAACGTGTTTTTACTGAAGAAGAAATTTTAGCTTCTTCAGGAACAGATGATTTGATTGATTTTGTTGCCAATGGATATGACCCGACGCAAAATGGCGAATTATATTTTATTTACAAACCCGGTTATATCGAATACATGGCAACTGGAACTTCGCATGGTTCACCTTATAGTTATGATACACATGTTCCGTTGTTATTTTACGGTTGGAACATCAAAAAAGGCGAGTCTCATGCTAAAAAAGTGATTACTCAAATTGCACCAACGGTTTCACAATTGTTGAAAATTACGATGCCAAATAGCACCAAAAGTGAAGTGTTAACCGAAGTTTTTACTAAGAAATAATTACTTTTCTCTAATAACAATAAGTTTAGCTTTGAAACCTTTTGCTTGGGAGAAAACAACATTTTTTTTCAAAACATCTTGGTAATCAATGACTAAATATTGAGTAGTATTTGGGTAATATAAACCTTCGTTTAGTGTTACAAACTCAATTGTATTAAATCCCATTTGTAGATTGATTATAAATTTTTGCAAATTAGACTCTAGCATTATTTGAGGAGCTTCTAGTTTGCCATTTACATATAAACTTAACATATCACCATCTACCATTTGATTGTCTCGCAAGTTGATGGTTATAAATTCTCCTTTTGTAACAAAATCTCCAAAGTATTCATCTTTTCTATATGCGCCGTAATCAATATTTGGATCGCCTTCGCCAATGGCGATTTTTTTGTTTAAATCTTCAACAATCGATTCGCCAGGATTGACAAACTGATTTTTTTTAGTCATACTCAAAGGATTGAGGTTTTCAATTTTTTTGGTCGGACTAACAGGTGCAGGGTTTGAAAATGGATTTTTTTTGGGTGTAGCAGGAGCACTTATTTTCTTTCCATCATCTTTTATCGATGGCGGAATGGAAAAAGATTTGTTAGAAAATTCAACTTGTGCATAACTCGATACACAAATTAGAATTAGAAAAAAGAAAGCACTAAAAATTTTCACAGCCTATTTTTTGGTTAAAAATATAAAAAAATGGAAAAGCTACATTAATTTTAACTTTTCCATTAGAGTATCAAAAACTATACCTCAATCATAATTTGATTTTTTATCAAATCTTTAAAGGTTTCTCGTTTGCTAATTAAGTGACCTTTTCCGTCTTTACCATACTATTAGTTTTCCACCTTAGAAAATGCAGCTGTCAAACGGTTATACTGATGCTCAATAGTTGTAGCGTCGTAAACGTAAAACGGACTGCCAAATTGTTAGGCAAGCGAAAGTAACTCTTTTTTGGGATTTTTTTTAGTTTAAAAGTTTATAGGTTTATAAGTTTATGAGTTTAATTTGTAGCCTTTTAAATTTAGTTTTACAAACATGCATTCCAAACTAGTATGTTATTTCTTCGAAATAGTTGTTTTTTGAATTGATTTTTTTTCAATACCATAACAAAATAGCCCTGATAGGAGCGGTATCTTTTACACCTGTCAGGTTTTAAAAACCTGACAGGTGTAAAAATATAGCGGATAGCAGGAAAATGGATTACTGAAAAAGCCCAAACCATTCGCTCCAAAAAAACTCAAAATAAAGTTACTAAATTGATATACATTTCTTTTTGGTTTCATTCTATTTAATTACTTTTGTGGAACTTTTTTAAATGACAAACTAATACTTATGAATATACACGAATATCAAGGGAAAGAAATTCTAGCAAAATACGGTGTACGCGTTCAACGTGGAATTGTTGCTAATAATCCTGTAGAAGCTGTGGCTGCTGCAAAACAATTGACTACTGAAACTGGTACGCAATGGTATGTTATCAAAGCTCAAATTCACGCAGGTGGAAGAGGAAAAGGTGGCGGTGTTAAGTTGGCTAAAAACCTAGAGCAAGTTACTGAAATTTCAGAGCAAATCATAGGAATGCAATTGATTACTCCGCAAACTCCGCCAGAAGGAAAAACGGTTCACAAAGTTTTGATTGCTGAAGATGTGTATTATCCAGGTGAAAGTGAAACTTCTGAATTCTACATGTCAGTTCTTTTAAATAGAGCTACTGGAAGAAACATGATAGTATATTCTACAGAAGGAGGAATGGATATTGAAGAAGTGGCTGAGCATACGCCGCATTTAATTCATAATGAAGAAATTGACCCACAAGTTGGTTTACAAGGTTTTCAAGCCAGAAGAATTGCATTTAATTTAGGACTTTCTGGTAATGCTTTTAAAGAAATGGTAAAATTTATTGATTCTTTATACAGTGCCTACATTGGTTCTGATGCATCGATGTTTGAAATTAACCCAGTTTTAAAAACTTCTGACAATAAAATATTAGCTGTTGATGCTAAAGTGAATATTGATGATAACGCATTATACCGTCAGCCAGTTTATGCTGAAATGCGTGACGTTAGAGAAGAAAATCCAATTGAAGTTGAAGCTAAAGAAGCAGGATTAAACTATGTTGACCTTGACGGAACTGTAGGTTGTATGGTAAATGGTGCTGGATTAGCAATGGCTACAATGGATTTGATTAAATATGCAGGTTTTGAGCCAGCAAACTTCTTAGACGTTGGTGGAACTGCTGATGCAAAACGTGTGGAATTGGCTTTTAGAATTATATTAAAAGATCCAAACGTAAAAGCTATTTTGATTAACATTTTTGGTGGAATCGTTCGTTGCGACCGTGTTGCACAAGGTGTTGTTGATGCTTACAAAAATATGGGTGACGCAATTAAAGTGCCAATCATAGTAAGATTGCAAGGAACAAATGCTGAAATTGCAAAAGAATTAATCGATAATTCTGGAATGCCAATTTTATCTGCTGTTCAATTTCAAGAAGCTGCTGACCAAGTTCAGAAAGCGCTTTCATAAGTTAGAAATACGAAGTACGATATACGAAGTAAAAATCCCGAGTTTTTGATGCTCGGGATTTTTTTTATTTTTTAGCCGTTTTAAATATTTTAAAGCCAAACCAAATGACAAATCCGAGTAAAAAGATTGTCCAAAACTGTATTACAAACAAAATAATATCTTCGAGAATAAACCAACCCGATTTGATGCTATCCCAAAGTTGAATACCTAAATGCGGTCTTGAAATTATTTTGTTTTCAGTATTGACGATTTTTTCTTGTCTAACCGTTTCTCTTTGATAAATATTGAGTGTTAGTGTGCTAAAATTTACTTGGTCAAGCACCGACAAATTTTCAATTTTTTTGTTGTCAAATTGCTTTTTTTTAGATTCTAAAATGTCTTCACTAGTTACAATTTGGTTTAACTTTTCCCCTTTTGAGTCAATAGCATTTGCTACACGATTTACAGAAGATCTTAATCGATTTTTTGCCAATTCATTTGATAAAAGTTGCAAGGAAACATCGTCTGCTTTTATCACTCGATAATCTAAAAAGTCAATTTGCTTTGCTATAGTTTTGATAACAGTATCAAGTTGCGTATTTGGGACACGAATGGTAATATTATTTTCGATAGAATATTTAGTAGTTTCTAACAAACTATCTTGACTAATCTTAGAAGTTTCTCTTTTGTAAATAGAACTTTGTAAGTTAGTGTAAATCACAAATCCACCATGTTTTATTGTAGCATTTTCAATCGCATAAGTTGATTGCGTTACATTTTTTACTCGAAACTTAACATCAGCGGTTCGAATAAACTGACGTTTTGAATCAGGTTTTTCGACTGCTGCCGAAGACGAGACAACATCTGCCGAAGTCATTTCTTCGGTCGTGACATGATTTTCTGATGTGTTTTCAGATTGTTTGCAAGAATAGGCAAGTGTTATTAACAAGATTGCCAAACCAATTTTTGGAATTGTTTTCATAAAATTACTATTTAGGGGTTATAATTAAAAGCTGATAGTAATTTTATTCAATAAAAAATGTCTTTAATAAGTTCTTAATTATCCACTACTAAAAACTGTGCCAAGATTTTTGTAAAAGTCTTAACAAAGAATTTTAATTTTGTACTTTTGAAAAACCCAAAAAAGCAATTCGTTGAGAACATCCATTTTTAAAACTATTTCCAATGCTGCCGAGTTTAAATCGCAGTTGTTATCTTGGTCGCAACAGTTTAGAGAAGTTGTTTTTTTAGATTCTAATGAATACCATCAAAATTATTCAAGTCACGGTTACGTGTTGGCTATAGATGCTTTTACTTCTATAAAAACTGATTTTCATAATGCTTTTGAAGATTTACATCAATACCAAAGTCAAACAAAAGATTGGCTTTTTGGGTATTTGTCGTATGATTTAAAAAATGATATTGAAGATTTAAAATCGACTAATTTTGACGGACTGGATTTTCCAGATTTGTTTTTTTTTCAGCCAAAGAAATTATTTTTAATCAAAGAAAATCAAGTTGAAATTGCTTATTTAAAAATGTGTGATGATGAGGTTGAGTCTGATTTTGAAGAAATAATAAATCAAAATCTTTGCGACTTTGCGACTTTGCGAGAAATCAAAATTAAGCAAAGAATTTCCAAAGAAAAATACTTCGAAAAAGTTTCTAAAATGCTTGATCATATTCATCGTGGCGATATTTACGAAGCGAATTTTTGCTTGGAATTTTATGCCGAAAATGCTCTAATAGAACCATTAGATATTTATCAAAAACTGAATGCTATTTCGGAACCACCATTTGCTGCTTTTTTCAAAAACGACAAACAATATTTGATGTCAGCTTCGCCTGAACGTTATTTAAAAAAGCTAGAAACCAAAGTTATTTCGCAACCTATAAAAGGAACTTCAAAGCGATTTGATAATTTAGAAATGGATAAAAATTCAAAAAGCGAACTTTTAGAAAATCCCAAAGAACGTTCAGAAAACATTATGATTGTTGACTTGGTAAGAAATGATTTGTCCAAAACCGCTACAAAAGATTCGGTGAAAGTAGAAGAATTGTGCGGCATTTATACTTTTAAACAAGTACACCAAATGATTTCAACTGTTGTTTCAAACGTGGAGCATACCACTTCACCAACAGAAATTATCAAAACTACATTTCCAATGGGAAGCATGACAGGCGCTCCAAAGATTTCGGCTATGAATATTATCGAAAACTTAGAAGAAACCAAACGCGGATTGTATAGTGGAGCCGTAGGTTATTTTACTCCAAACGGCGATTTTGATTTTAATGTTGTTATTAGAAGTATTTTGTATAATGCTAAAAATCAATATCTTTCATTCTCTGTTGGAAGCGCAATTACTTCATTATCTGAACCAGAAAAAGAGTATGAAGAATGTTTGCTAAAAGCCAAAGCCATGTTTGAAGTGCTTCAATAGAAATAATTTGCTACTTTTGGACATGCTTACTAAATTTCAAAATCAGTTAAATCAAAAATTTTCATTTCTAAAAGAAAAAAAACTTCTTTTGGCAACAAGTGGCGGAATAGATAGCATGGTTTTGGTTCATTTGTTTTATAAATTAAAATATAATTTTGTTGTAGCACATTGCAATTTTCAACTTCGTGGAACTGAAAGCGATGAAGATGAAAGTTTTGTAATTTCAGAATGTGAAAAACTAAAAAATTCATTTTTTACAGTAAAATTTGATACTAAAAAATTTGCTGAGGATTATAAATTATCCATTCAATTAGCTGCACGAAATTTGCGTTATGATTGGTTTTATGAGATTTTACAGAAAGAAAATTGCGATTATATTTTGACTGCGCATCATTTAGATGATAGTTTAGAAACCTTTTTAATCAATTTCACTCGTGGAACTGGATTAGAAGGTTTGACAGGAATTCCGGCACAAAATGATAAAATTATTCGACCACTTTTGCTTTTTTCAAGAAAAGAAATTGAAGATTTTGCTATTGAAAATAAAATTAAATGGCGAGAAGATTCGAGTAATGCTTCCGATAAATATTTGCGAAATAAATTGCGTCATGATGTAATACCTACAATCAAAGAATTGCAACCTAATTTACTTTCCTCTTTTGAAAAAACAATTGGAAATTTGCAACAATCACAATCATTGGTTGAAGATGCTTCAAAATTGGTTTATAAAATTGTAGTTAAAGAGCAAGATAATCTTTTGAAAATCAATCTAAAAGAATTGTTGAAATTGCCAAACTATGCTGCTTATTTATATCAATGGTTAAAAGATTTTGGTTTCACTGCTTGGTCAGATATTACGGAATTAGTTAATGCTCAATCTGGAAAACAGGTTTTTAGCGAAGAATTTATTTTAATAAAAGACAGAGATTATTTAATTCTTTCGCCAAAAAATGAAATAGATTCGGCGGAAGTATTTTTGGTTTATAAAAAAGAAAGTCAAGTTAATATTCCCTTAAAATTTGAGTTTTGTAACGTAGGTGACACAACCATTTCAGATTCAAATAGTATATTTGTCGATGAAGATAAAATTAAATTTCCTTTAATGCTAAGAAAATGGCGTGAAGGCGATTATTTTTATCCACTTGGAATGAAAGGAAAAAAGAAGTTGAGCAAGTATTTTAAAGATGAAAAATTGTCTTTAATTGAGAAATCGCAAGTTTGGTTATTATGTTCGGATAATCAAATTATTTGGGTAATTGGTAAGCGACAAGACGAACGATTTAAAGTAGAAACAAACACAATCAATATAGTACAAATTAGAATTAAATGAAAAAAATAACCTTTGCAATAATTGCATTTTTTGCATTATTAAATGTTTCCGCTCAAATAAAAGAGCCAGTAAAATGGAAAACTAAAGTTGAAAAAGTATCCGATAATGAGTTCAATCTAATTATTAATGGAACTATTGAAAAAGACTGGCATGTTTATTCTCAGTTTACTCCAGATGGCGGCGCATTGCCAATGTATTTGACTTTTCAAGATCAAAAAGGGAATTATGAATTGATTGGAAAAGCAAAAGAAAGCACATATAAGAAACATTTTAATGATGTTTTTGGTGTTGATGAGTACTATTTTGATAACAATGTAAAAGTGACCCAAAAAGTAAAAGTCGCCAATCCTAAAACAACCAAAATAAAGTTAGAATTTGAATATCAAGCTTGTAAAGAAGCGTGTATAAATGACAAAAAAAACTTTGTATTTGATATTCCTTCCATTGAAGTAGAAGATGTAGTTGTATCAAATACTGCTTTAGATACTGCAAAAGTTGCAACAGACATGGTTTCTGCTAAAGCAGATGATGCTAAACCCGTTGAAAGTGAAGAATCAGTAAAAACAGTTGAAATTCCAAAAAAGGAAGAGAAAAAAGGACTTTGGACTATATTTTTTCTAGCTTTTCTTGGCGGATTTGCAGCATTGATGACCCCTTGTGTGTTCCCAATGATTCCAATGACAGTTAGTTTTTTCACAAAACAAAGTAAAACAAAGGCTGAAGGAAAAAGAAATGCCATTATTTATGGAATATCGATTATCTTAATTTATGTGGTTTTAGGATTAGCAGTTACTGGAATTTTTGGTGCCGACGCTTTAAATGCTTTATCTACTAATGTTTGGTTTAATGTAATTTTCTTTGTTTTATTGGTTGTTTTTGCAACCTCATTTTTAGGAGCTTTTGAAATTATGTTGCCAAATTCTTGGGCAAATAAAGTTGATAGACAAGCTGATAGAGGAGGAATTGTTGGTATTTTATTTATGGCATTGGCATTAGCAATTGTTTCATTTTCTTGTACTGGACCAATTGTGGGAACACTTTTAGTAGAATCTGCTTCTAAGGGTGGAATTGCACCTATTGTTGGAATGTTAGGATTTTCATCTGCATTGGCATTACCGTTTATGCTTTTTGCTATGTTTCCTGGCTGGATGAATTCATTGCCAAAATCAGGTGGTTGGTTGAATACAGTTAAAGTTTCATTAGGATTTCTAGAGCTAGCTTTGGCTTTCAAATTTTTATCAAATGCCGATTTGGTTTTGCAATTGCATTGGTTTGAAAGAGAAACTTTTTTAGCTATTTGGATTGCCATTTTTGGTACTTGGGGAATTTATCTATTAGGGAAAATCACGTTGCCTCATGATTCACCATTGACTCATATTTCTGTTGGGAGATTATTTATGGCATTAATGGTTTTATCTTTTACATTTTATATGATTCCAGGGCTTTGGGGTGCTCCATTGAAATTAATCAGTGCATTTCCACCACCAGAAACCTACAGTGAAAGTCCAAATGGAGTAGGAGGTTCGTCAATTGTTAATAATGAAAAGCTTCCTGATGGAGCTGAAATAGGTCCTCATAAATTGGTTTTATTTATTGATTATGATAAGGGTATGGCTTATGCAAAAGAAGTTAAGAAACCTGTTTTATTAGATTTTACTGGACACGCTTGTGTAAACTGCAGAAAAATGGAAAACAATGTTTGGTCAGAAGAGAGAATATTAAAAATATTAAAAGATGAAGTTGTACTTATTTCTTTATTTGCAGACGACAAACGTCTGTTGCCAAAAAATGAGCAGTATATTTCTAAATCAACAGGTTCCGAAATAGAAACTATAGGCGATAAATGGACTGATCTCATGATTACAAAATATAAAACGAATACACAACCATTATATGTATTAGTTGATTTAGACGGTAATAATTTGAATTCAATAACTCCGACCACAAGTTACAATCCGGATGTAGCTTTATATGAAAATTGGTTAAAACAAGGCATTTCAAATTTTAAAAAATAGTTTAAAAAAAATAGTAGTGAATCCCAAATTCGTTTGGGATTTTTTTATTTTAAATTATTAAATTAAAGAAAAAACTTATTTTTTTTATAAAAAAGTGTATTTCATCGATTTTATTTGTTGTTTAAGCGATTTTATTTGTAGTATTGTATAACAAATTAATACAAGAATTATCAATAAAAAAGATTTTTGCCCCGGATCTATCTTTTGCTTAAAACCTACATTTATGAAAACAAGTTTACTTACTTCGATCCTTATAGTGGTATGCTTCATTACTACTATTTCATGTTCAAATGATTCTGATGAACTAACTGACTCAGCTTCTCAATTAGTTACTGATTATGCCTATTCAAATGATGAACTGCAATTACTTGATGTAATAAATAAGTATAGAGCTGTAAAAGGTCTTAACCCTTTTGTATTGATTAATCATATTTCACACAAATCGCAAGAACATAATCTTTATATGATTGACAATAATGTTGTAAATCATGACTTTTTCTTTGAAAGATCAAATAATATAATAGAAGTTTTAGGAGCTATTAAGGTTGCTGAGAATGTTGCTTACAATTATAATAATGCAAATTCTGTTCTAAATGCATGGTTAAATAGTCCAGATCATAAGAAAAATTTAGATGGTAATTACACTCACATAGGTATTTCTATATCTTTAAATACAACTAACGGAAAGAAATACTATACTAACATCTTTATGCGAAAATAGTTTGATTTAGTTGTTTATATTTTTTTAACAAACCACGTTTACGTGGTTTGTTTATTAAATCAAAAAAGCCTCCTTAGGGGCTTTTTTGATTTAATAAATAAATATTATTTTCTTATTATCAATAACTCTGATCTTCTGTTTTGTTGATGAAGCTCTTCTGAGCATGTTGATTCGTTTGTTGGTTCACAACCACAATTGTTAACTAATTGAGATTCACCATAACCTTTGGCTGTTAATCTAGCTTCGTTGA
>NZ_JBILJG010000054.1:0-14865 GCF_044377315.1 Flavobacterium sp. | reverse complement strand
TCTGTTAGTGTTTCGGTTACTTCTACGGGTGTTCAATCACCTTATACTGAGCCATGTGAAATCAACGTTTCTGCTCCAGCAGCAAGACTTGTTGATACTACTAGTACAAGTGAGTTGAAAGTTCAAGGTTTCCCTAATCCATTTACCAATAACTTTACATTAGAAATCACTAAAGCTAGTGAAGAAAAAGTAGCCGTTATGGTTTATGATATGATTGGAAAACTTTTAGATAGAGTTGAAGTTAATGCTACTGATAACACATTAGAATTAGGTGCTAACTATCCAGCTGGAGTTTACAATGTTATTGTATCTCAAGGTGAAAAAGTAGAAACTGTTCGTATGATTAAGAGATAATTCATATTATCTATCTATATGAGAGGCTTCATTAATTTGAGGCCTCTTTTTTTATTCTAAAAACTAAAGATTATCATTTTTTTTGCAAATCATACTTTGCTCATTAAATCGGTCATAGTTATCAAAATAATAGTTAACAAGATTTTAAACACTAATTTATTTTCTAAAAAGATTGAAAAAAAGTAGAAGTTTATTTAAAATATATGTAAAAGTTGTTTATTTCAATCATAAGTAAAGTGAACAAAAAATAGTTGCTTGAATTGGTTTAAGAGGTTGTTTTTTAGTTGTTTAATTTGATTGAGGGTCTTTTGAATTTCAGTAATTATTAAAGGTATGTTGGTAATATATTTTTTTTATTGTATATATTTATACCTTGAAAAAACTATATTAATTAGAAACAAAAAAAATACAAGTCGAAAGACTTAAAAATGGAACAAATGATTTGTTCGTTCTTTTAAAAAGTGTGATGAAATTCAACAGTTAAGAATTGAATTTTTAAGATGAAGTAAGTTTAAATTTTTAAATTAAAAACATTTCTTCGTTTAATAGCAAAAATTAATAAAATTAATAAAATTAGTATGTATAAGTTAAATTTACATTGTCAATTAAAATCAGCATTTAATGTTGAAGCAAAAAATCTTACAATAAGAGATAATAATAAAAACAAAAATAGATTTAATAAAATTCTATGTTTGTTTTTATTATTAATTTTCAACCTAGGTTTTAGCCAATTATCATTAGAAAATTTTAATTCTGGAATTCCTTCTAGTTGGGCTGTAACAAGTAATTTGACAGTAGCCAATAACTGGTCACCTACAGCATCTGGTTATCAAGCAACTGGAGGATCTTTTGTAAATCCTGCATCAAATAATACTGTTGGCTCAACAGCAAGATATTATATGATATCACCTCAGTTTTTAACACCTACTAATGGAGAAATTCGTTTTTTTAATAGACAAGGAAGTGCTGTAAATAGAGGAGCAACCTATGAAGTAAGAATTTCAACTGCTGATCAGCCAGATATAAGTAGTTTTAATGTTGTTTTAGGAACTTGGACAGAAGCTCAACTGAGTGTAATAGGCACAACTTATACTGAAAATATTGTTTCATTAGGAACAATACCTTCTGGAATACCTGTTTATATTGCTTTTGTAGCTGTTACTAATCAACTTGGAACTACTGCAACAAATGGCGATTCTTGGTTTATAGACAACGTAAGGGTAATCCCTAAATGCACAGCTGTAACAGGTATAAATTCAACTGTAACTCCTGAATCAGCTATAATAAATTGGACACATCCTTCGGCAACGGAGTTTTCAT
The DNA here is from genome assembly GCF_044377315.1 of Flavobacterium sp. Classification (GTDB taxonomy): domain Bacteria; phylum Bacteroidota; class Bacteroidia; order Flavobacteriales; family Flavobacteriaceae; genus Flavobacterium. Next base: position 13,191 of record NZ_JBILJG010000054.1, on the reverse strand, counting down.
ACCAAATAGTTCCATCTGGTGTTGGTATTGGCACAACAGGAACTCCTATAAGTGGTTTTACACATACTGCATCAGCATTGACTGCAAACACAACCTACGATTTTTGGATTAGAACCAATTGTGACCCTACAACTTCTAGCGCTTGGGCTGGCCCTTTTAGTTTTACTACTAATCAAGCAGGATTATCATGTGCTTCTCCAATAATTATTCCTGATGTAACATCTACTCCTTATATTTTAAGTTCCAACTTAGCAGACTATTATTCGGCTACTGACTATACACAATATACTACAGTTGGCTCTAATTGTTTTCCTAGCGGTACCTATAACTACTTATTAGGAAATCATTTGTTTTTTAATTATACGCCTACAACAACAGGATTAATAGATATTAGGCAAGAGGTAATTGTTATTTCTGGCGGAGGTACAGATGCTTGCTTCAATGGTCTTTCTAGTGTTATGGTTTATGATAGTTGTGCTGACGTGGGAGTTTCATGTTTGGCAGCTATAAAAACCGGAACAAGTAGCTCGGAAAGTTTAATAGGTCAAATTTCAAATTTCTATGTTGAAGCTGGAAATACCTATGTTATTGTAATGTCTTCACCATATAACCCAGGTAGTGCAAGTGTATGTTTTAACTTTACAGTAAGTGGCTCAAATTGCCCAGCACCAGCACCGTCTGGAACTACTTATAATAATTTAACTCAAACTAGTGCTGATTTTTCTTGGGGAAATGTTGGTAATTTAGTTAGTGCTTGGGAATATGTTGTATTACCAGTTTCTTCTGGAGCGCCATCTGGAACAACTGTTTTAACTAGTACAACTACTAATCTAAATAATTCTACAGAAAGTCTAATACCTGCAACAAATTATAATTTATATGTTCGTTCAGTATGTAATGGAACTCCAGGGCCATGGGCGGCACCATTAACCTTTACTACTCCTTGTGATGTTTTGGACCTTCCATACGAAACAGGATTCACAAATTCCTCTGAAACACAGTGTTGGTCTAGATTAAATCTAAATAATGATTTTAATTTCTTTACTTTTGGAAATAGTGCTTTTAGTGAGCCAGTAGCCAGAATTCGACCACAAAATTCAAACGATATGCTTATATCTCCACAATTTCATTTTGATGGAGTAGCACAAAAAAGATTAAGATTTAAGTATAATATTTATGGTAATTGGGGACTAATCATTGACAATCCAACTGGTGGTCAAGGATCTTTTGAGATAAGGCTATCTACAACCGGTATTGGACCAAATAATTTTACCACTGTATTGGTTCCGTTAGCAGAATATACAACAGCTTATAATTTTATAGAAATGATAGTGCCTCTACCTAATATAGTAGGAGATGTTAATATCGCATGGGTATTACCTGAAGGAGCTACACAAACAGGTATACAAACTTATTTTGATGATGTGTTTATTGAAAATTTACCAGCTTGTTCAGAACCAAGTTATCCAGTTGTTACTCCTGGTTCTATTACTTCAACTACTGCTACAATTTCTTGGACTAATGGCTATAACAACTCACAATGGGAGTTGGTTGCGCAACCTTTAGGAACTGGAATTCCAACTACGCCAGGAATTATTGTTAATTCAAATCCATATACATTAGAAAATTTAGATCCATCTACACGTTATGAGTTTTACATGAGAGCTTATTGTTCTTCTGCTGAACAAAGTATTTGGGTCGGACCAATTAATTTTAATACTTTATGTATAGCACAAAATACACCTTACTATGAGAGTCTAAACGACACAGATGTTACTACTAAAAAATTCTGTTGGTCAGTTAATAATGTAGATGGAAGCTTGACACAATGGAGAATTGAAGAAACAGAAGCAAATATTAGAGCTTTGTCAACTATGTCACAACCATTTACAACATTTGACGATTGGCTGATAAGTGCTCCAATAAATGCTGTTGGATTAAAAAGACTTCGTTTTAGTCATCGTGCAGTAAATGGAATTTTTAACCCTACACCAAGAGGAAATGTGGAAGTATTAATGTCTTCTACACAAGACTTTAGTTCCTATACCGTATTAATTCCTTCTTTTGATTTTGTTAATTTAGCTTACGAAGAAAAAGCAGTATTATTTACCGGAACTGGAACTACATATATCGCATTTAGAGTGCCTCCAACAATGACAAATCCTGGAAATTCTGGCATCATAATGATTGATGATGTATATGTTGAAGATGCGCCTCCGTGTCCAACTCCTGGAAATTTAGCGGTATCTACTATTACTACTTCTACTGCTAATTTAAGTTGGGCTGCTGGATATACAGAAACGCAATGGCAAGTTGTGGTTCAAATTGCTGGAACGGGAATCCCAACTGGAACAGGATCTCCAGTAAATATTATTCCAACATTTAATGCCACTGGTTTAACTCAAGATACACTTTACGAATATTATGTAAGAGCTGTTTGTGGTAGCAATGGAAATAGTCAATGGATAGGGCCATTAACTTTTAGGACTAATTGTAATGCATTACCAACACCATTTTTGGAAACTTTTAATTCCGATTCAAGTACAGAAAGTTGTTGGAGAGCTGTAAATGGGAATGTCGACACAAACGATTGGAACCTAAATCAAACGGTTAATCCAGTTTTTGGCGACCAAATGGCAGCATTATTTACTGGAAATAATGGAAATAATAACGATTGGTTAATAACACCAACAATTACTGCAAATGCAAACCAAAGATTACGCTTTTATTATAAAGTTTATGACGATTTTTTCGAAGAAGATTTAAAAGTAATGCTTTCTACTAATGGAACAGCTACCAACCAGTTTACAACCATTTTATATGAAAATTCATTAAATTCATTTACAAACGAAACTGGAGTTGTTGCAGGATCAAACTCTATAACATTAGCAACAGCTGAGGATGCGGCAAGAGTAAGGCCAGGTGATTTTATATACATTCCTGGATTTCCTTTTCCATTTCCAACCTATGTGGCGACCGTACAAGGAACATTAATAACAATGACAACTACTGCTACTCTTACCCAAACAGGAGTTCAAAATATTCAATTTGAGCATGAAGCCATTAATAATGAAGAGGTTAGAGAAATGGTTATTAATTTAACGGGCATTACTGCGCCTACAAATATTAATTTAGCGTTTCATACCCCTTACTTTCCACCAAATCCTTGGGCTTATAGAAGCCAATATACCTTTATTGATAATGTTATAGTAGAAGATATTCCTGCTTGTCCATCAGTTATAAATGTAACAACTGATAATCTTATTGATACATCAGTACAATTAGATTGGGAAACTGTTGGTGCCGCTGCAGCATCTTGGGAAATATCTGTTCAGCCTTATGGTACAACTGCTCCTGTAGGTGCTACACTACCTCAATATTTGCACACGACTTCAACTCATCCATATACTGTAAATGGTTTAACACCCGCAACACAGTATCAGTTTTATATTAGAGCAATATGTAGTGAAACCTCACAAAGCGAATGGGTTGGACCATTTGAGTTTACAACACGTTGCGATTATACTAATGTATGTGAGTACACAATTACTACAATAAGCGGTAATTCAGGGCAGGTTACTCGAAGTGTAAATGTTATGCAAAATGGCGTTGTTACACAAGAACTAGAATTTCCAGGTTTTGGCCAAACGTCAATTGATTATACTGTATTTTTATGTTCTGGGGTGGCTTTTGATTTATATTGGGACGGAATGGGAAGTGGAGTTCAATATTCACAAGCGCAAATTATTGTAAAAGATGCTACTAATACTATTATTTGGACAAGTCCATTAGGGTTAGGAACAGTAAACACAAATATTTACAGTGGTTTTGCTACATGCGGACCTATAACTTGTCCTAAGCCAACTAACCTATCTGTAAACAATCAAGGAGTGCTTTCATGGACTCCTGGGGCATCAGAATCTCAATGGGAAGTATTTGTACAACCATACGAAAATGGAACTTTGCCTCAAACAGGAACATTAGTATCTTCGCCAAGTTATACTCCAATTGCAACAGATTTTGTTGATGCATCAGCTAGTACTTATGAATATTTTGTTCGTGCTGTATGTAGTGCTTCAAACAAAAGCTATTGGTCTGGACCAAAAGTATTTATAAGAAATGATGAAGCTACTTCTTCGGTAACTCTTCCAATTAATTCGGGTAACCAATGTAATGTTTCAGGAAAAGATGTTTCCTTTATTGGCGCTACAGTTTCTAGCAATCCAACAACTTGCGATGGAACTAATGGCGGTGATGTTTGGTTTGATTTTGTAGCGACTTCTAAAGTTCACACTATCGAATTAAGTGATTTTGCACCAGGTAATTATTACACTTCATCTTTTGAAGGACCTTGGCCAAAAATTATAATGTCTTTATATGAAGTACAATTGGATGGCTCATTAATTGAGAAAGGTTGTAGCGAGAACAATTCACTAGTTACTATTTATAACACGGAATTAATTGTAGGTAAAACATATAAAATTAGATTAAAATTAGATAGTTTAATTTCAAATAATAAAAAATTTAAGATATGCATAAGTACTCCAACTGATTTATGTGATTTAAATGCTTTTAATTATGATTTTGAAAAATTAACAATGCAGTCTGTAACTGGGGTTTCTACAATAATAAACGCATTAGTAGTGCCAGGCTGGAGAGTGAATACAGCAGCAGGTCAAATGTTTTTTCAAGAACAAAATAATTCTTTAAATGTTACGCCATATTCTGGAGGACAATGTGTACAATTAATTCAAGATAATGAGGCTACATGGAACCCAAGTGATCCAAATATTAAAGGATTATATAAAGACTTTGATACTTCTGAAATAAAAAAGATGGATTACAGTTTTGCAAGTGCAACTAGAACTGGAAACACAACAGTTCAACTTTTTGCAGGACCGCCATCAGGGCCATTTACTTTGGTTACAGAACACAATGCATTTAGTTTGGTTTGGCAAGTAATTCAAGGCAGTTATACCATTCCTGCTGGACAAAATACTACTCGATTTATTTTCCGAACAAAAGGTAATATTGGTGGCCATATTTTAGATGCAGCTAATTTTAAAGCAAATACAGATATAGAAACTTCAAATTCTACATTATCTTGTGAAGATGCATCTATTAATGTACAAGCAAATGGATTAGGTGAATGGATAGCAAGCACTACAAATCCTTCGGCCACTGTTATTGCTTCGCCAACTAGCAATTCAACAACAATCAGTGGATTTAGTGTAGGTGGAGATTATATCTATACATGGAAAACACGTTATTGCGAAAAAAATATTACAGTTACTTATCAAGCTTTAACTGAAACACCATCGGTGACAAACTTAAATTATTGTTTAAACGAAGTTACTTCTCCATTGACAGCAAGTGTATCACCAGGATTTATTACAAAATGGTATGTTGCTTCAGAGGGCGGAGTAGGAAGTGCTAATGCTCCAACTCCAGATACATCTTCAATAGGAACAACTACCTATTATGTAGCTGCAGTAAATGGAGATGGTTGTGAAGGGCCTAGAGTATCAATAACTGTCCAAGTAATTTCATTGCCTACAGCAACGATAACTGGAGCAACAACAATTTGTACTGGAAATACTACCACTATTTCATTCTCGGGAACACCAAATAGTGAAGTTACCTTTACTGAAAATAGTGGAGCTAATCAAACATTGCCATTAGATAATGATGGGTTAGCTTCTTTTACAACACCTGTTCTAACTGATACGACTACTTATACATTAGTAAATGTTGAGGTAGTAGGCAGTACAACATGTGCACAAGTTTATAATCAGGATATAGTAGTGACAGTAACTCCACTAGCAACTCCAGATTTGATTTTTAGTTATAATGATGTATGTATTTTATCTACAACAAATCCGTTGCCAAGTTTAGGAACTAATTTTGCTATTGGCGGAACATTTAGTTCAACAACATTAGATGTAAATGATAGTACTGGAGAAATTAATTTAGCAACAGCCACAGCGGGTGATCATCAAATAACTTATTTTTTAGCGCCTAATGCAGTAGCTTGTACTTCTGGCGGGACACATGTTGCTACTATAACTATTAATCCAAGTATAACACAAGAAGTTTCTTTTTCTTATGCTACAACTTGTGTTTTATCTACAACAAATCCGTTGCCCAATTTAGGAACTAATTTTGCTACTGGTGGAACATTTAGTTCAACAACATTGAGTGTAAATGATAGTACTGGAGAAATTAATTTAGCAACAGCAACAGCAGGCGATCATCAAATAACTTATACTTTAGCGCCTAATGCAGTAGCTTGTACTTCTGGCGGGACACATGTTGCTACGATAACTATTAATCCAAGTATAACACAAGAAGTTTCTTTTTCTTATGCTACAACTTGTATTTTATCTACAACAAATCCGTTGCCAAGTTTAGGAACTAATTTTGCTACTGGTGGAACATTTAGTTCAACAACATTGAGCGTAAATGATAGTACTGGAGAAATTAATTTAGCAACAGCCACAGCGGGTGATCATCAAATAACTTATTTTTTAGCGCCTAATGCAGTAGCTTGTACTTCTGGCGGGACACATGTTGCTACTATAACTATTAATCCAAGTATAACACAAGAAGTTTCTTTTTCTTATGCTTCAACTTGTATTTTATCTACAACAAATCCGTTGCCAAGTTTAGGAACTAATTTTGCTACTGGCGGAACATTTAGTTCAACAACATTAGATGTAAATGATAGTACTGGAGAAATTAATTTAGCAACAGCAACAGCGGGCGATCATCAAATAACTTATACTTTAACGCCTAATGCAGTAGCTTGTACTTCTGGCGGAACACATACTGCAACAATAAATATTACTGCAGAAACAACACCTAATGTAACCTTTTCTTATGCTACCACTTGTATTTTATCTACAACAAATCCGTTGCCAAGTTTAGGAACTAATTTTGCTACTGGTGGAACATTTAGTTCAACAACATTAGATGTAAATGATAGTACTGGAGAAATTAATTTAGCAACAGCAACAGTGGGAGATCATCAAATAACTTACTTAATTGCTTCTGATAATGTTAACTGTACATCTGCAGGAACACTTACAGTTACCATGACTATAACAGCTAGTACAACTTCTGATGTTGTGTTTTCATATAATCCGACTTGTGTGATTGCAGCTTCAAACCCATTGCCGGTTGTCTCAGGAACATTTACAACTGGTGGAACATTTAGTTCAACAACATTGAGCGTAAATGGAAGTACTGGAGAAATTAATTTAGCAACAGCCACAGCGGGCGATCATCAAGTAACATATGCTTTAACGCCTAATGAAGTAGCTTGTACTTCTGGCGGGACACATGTTGCGACTATAACTATTAATGCTAGTTCAAGTCCAGTTACTTCATTTACTTACAGTTCAACTTTTTGTTCGGAAAACACAAACGAAACACCATCACTTTCTGCTGGATTTACAACAGATGGAATTTTTACGGCAACAAATGGATTAGTTATAAATGCAACTACAGGAGAAATCAGTATTACTAATAGTTCATCTGGAAATTATACCATAACTTATTCGGTTTTAGCGGATAGTTCAATATGTCGTTCAGCAGGATCATCAATGTTTAGTATACTAGTTACAAATGATTTTGCAATTAATGCAGAAGATTCCTGCGAAAACGAATCACTTATATTGAGTGCTTTACCAGTTAATGATTCTTTCAATCCAAGTATTGCAAATTATGTTTGGAGTAATTCAAATAATACAACGATTGGAACCAATAGTCCAACATTTGATGTTACTGCTTATTTGTCTCAAAACGCAACGGTATCAATTCCATTTACAGTAAATGTTTCTGTAGAAGTTAATGGATGTTCAAGTACTACAAGTTTCGTTGTCGAAAATGACCCTTGTAGATTAATACCAAGAGGCGTTTCTCCAAATGGAGACGGAGATAATGACACATTTGATTTAAGTGGATTAAACGTTAAAGAACTTGTAATTTTTAATAGATACGGCGCAAGAGTTTATTCTTTTGAAGGTAATTATACTAATCAATGGCATGGTCAAACGGATAAAGGCGATTTGTTACCTGATGCAACTTATTTTTACAGTATAGTAAAAGAAGGAGGGAAATCGGTTTCAGGTTGGGTTTATGTAAACAAATAATAGCTAAATAATTTAAACATTTTGCTTATTTAAAAAGTAAGCAAGCAAAATGAATCTTACTATAAAATTCAAATATGAAAAAAATATTTTTTGCTTTAACATTGTTATTATTGTCATTTTTTGACATACAAGCGCAGCAAGATCCGCATTATACACAATATATGTATAATATGAATGTTGTGAATCCTGCCTATGCCGGTTCAAAAGAAAATTTATCAGGAAGTTTACTTTACCGACAACAATGGGTTGGACTTCAAGGTGCTCCAAAAACAGCAACTTTTTCATTGCATAGCCCAGTTGGAAAAAACGTCGGACTTGGTTTATCTGTAGTTTCAGATAAAATTGGTCCTGTTGATGAAAACAATATTTATGCAGACTTCTCATATAATTTGAATTTAGGAGGCGAGCATAAATTAGCATTTGGATTAAAAGCTGGCGCAACTTTGCATAAAGTAGGTTTGTTTTCAGAAGTTGGAAATGGTTATGTTCCTCAACCTGGAGATAAATCTTTTAGTAAAAACACAAGTAACACTTACTTAAACTTTGGCGCAGGAGCTTTTTACTATACAAATAAGTATTATGTTGCTTTTTCATTGCCAAACTTTGTAAAAAACACGCATCTTGAAGTTACTAATAATGGTCAAATCTATAATTTTGGAAACGAAACGCAACACTATTTCTTAACTGGTGGATATGTTTTTGATTTATCAAGTTCATTCAAATTTAAACCATCTGTAATGGTTAAATCTGCAATCAAAACCCCTGCTTCTTTAGATTTATCTGCTAATTTTTTATATAAAGAAAGATTAGAATTTGGACTAACACATCGATTGGATGATTCTTTTGGAGCTATGGTAAATTTTGCAATAACACCCAATTTAAGACTTGGCTATGCCTACGACCACATAATTTCAGATTTGAATATAACCACATCAGCGTCTCATGAGTTTATGTTATTATTTGATTTAAACTTCCCGAAAAAGGTATCCATTTCACCAAGATTTTTCTAAAAAATATAAAAATGAAAAAAAATTATATACTATTTAGTTTCGTACTATTATTCACTTTTAGCTTTGCCCAAAACAAAGCTACTAAAAAAGCAGATACACTTTTTGAAACTTATCAATATGTTAGAGCAATTCAAGAATATCTTAAACTTTCGGATAGTAAAAATGCTAATCAATACGTTTTTACTCAATTAGCAGATTGCTATTACAATGTTTTCAATGCTACAGAAGCTTCTAAATGGTATGCTAAAGCAGTCACAACCAAAGCTAGTGCTGAAACCTATTATAAGTATGCTCAAACTCTAAAAACATTAGGAAACTATGAAGCTGCCAATAAGCAAATGGATGCTTTTTCAGCTTTGATGCCCAATGATGCAAGAGCGATGGAGCATAAAGCAAATCCAAATTACTTACCAAGTTTGACTTCTAAGTCGAAATTGTTTAATACTGATTTGACTTCAATAAAAAATGATGGACAAAGTGATTTTGGGTCTTTTTTAACAAATGATAATGTTTTATATTTTACAAGTAATAGAAATAAAACGGCTAAAACGGATAAATGGATAAATCAACCGTATCTTGATATTTATAAATCAACTAGAAGTACAGACGGTTATTTGTCTGAACCAACTGCTGTTAGTGAATTAAACACTATATTTCATGACGGCCCTGTTACTATTAGTAGTGATGGAAACACAATGTTTTTTGCAAGAGACAGTCATAGCGAAGGTCAATTTCAAAAAGACAAATCAGGTAAAGTTAAAATTGGCCAACAAGGGTTATACAAAGCAACCAAAATAGATGAAAAATGGACTAATATAGTTCCGCTACCTTTTAATAGTGTTGCCTATTCGGTATCTAATCCAAGTATAAGTAAAGACGGAAAAACACTTTATTTTGCATCCAATATGCCAGGTGGTTTTGGAGAATCTGATATTTGGAAAGTAGCGGTTGAAGAAAGTGGATATGGTAAACCTGAAAATTTAGGTTCAAAAATTAATTCATCAGAAAGAGAAAATTTTCCATTTATTACAGATGATAATGTGCTTTATTTTTCAACTTCTGGCAAACAAGGATTTGGTGGTTTAGATGTATATAAAACAGATTTGAATAAGTCTGAAGAGCCTCAAAATGTTGGCAAACCTGTTAATTCTGAGAAAGACGATTTTTCATTTTCTTTTAATTCTAAAGCCAATGTAGGTTATTTTTCATCTAATAGAAATGGGACAGATGCTATATTCTCTGCGTCTCCAGTTTGTTTGGCCGAATCTATTGTGATGGTTACTAACAAAAAAACGGGTGCTATATTATCTAATGCAACTATTTCCATTTTGGATGCAAAAGGAAATAGTATTACCAATAAACAAACAGATGCTAACGGAAAAGCTAGTTTTGATATTGATTGTAACACAGATTATTCGTTATTAGTAAAAGCTTCTAGTTTTGATGCGGCAACTTTTCAAATCAAAAAAATTGCTTCTGGAAAAACTACTGTTAATGCGCAATTAGACCCAAGTGAAGTTGTTATTACTGAAACTGAAGTAATTCTGAAAAATATTTATTTTGATTTTGATAAAAGCAATATAACTGCGCAAGGAGCTACTGAATTAGATAAGTTAGTAATGGTTATGACCGAAAATCCAAAAATGATTATTTATGTAAAATCACATACCGATTCTAAAGGAACGATTGAGTATAACTCTAAATTATCTGAGCAAAGAGCACAATCTACAGTGCAATATGTTATTTCAAAAGGAATATCTGGCACTAGAATTTCTGGAAAAGGATTTGGAAGTTCAGAACCAAAAATCGATTGTAAAGCTGATTGCACTGAAGAGCAACATGCCGAAAATAGACGTTCAGAATTTTTAATTGTAAAAAAATAAACCTTTTCTAGTTTATATCAAAATAGTAAAACAAAATTCAATCTAAGAATCCCTTGGTTATAAATTTAATTTTCAAATGAATAAATTAGTATTCTTGCTATTACTTTTTGGCTTTCAAGTGTTTTCACAAGGCGACTTGCCAAATGATTGTGAAAACGCAATTGTAGTATGCGGAAACGATAATTTTATATCTAATGCAAGTGGAATAGGTGATACTCAAGAAGTTTCTGGCTGTAGTGGTTCAGAACATAATTCTTTATGGTTGAAAATTAATATTGTACAAACTGGAACCCTAGGTTTTAACTTAATTCCTTCTGATCCAAGCATTATGGTGGATTACGATTTTTGGGTTTATGCAGCTAATGCTGTTTGTGGTTCTTTAGGAAGTCCAATTAGATGTTGCACTACCAATCCCAATTTAGCAGGATTATCAAGCAATGTTACTGGAATGATTGGAACAACTATCACGGCAACAAGCGGTCCTGGAGCTAATGGAAATGGTTTTGTAAGATGGTTAAATGTTGTTGCAGGTCAGTCTTATTATATCGCTATTGATAGACCAGAAGGCGATGGAGGTTTTGAAATTCAATGGACAGGAACGGCAACTTTCGGAACTGGTGCATTTCCTATCCCGCCAACTGCAAATGCAATAGCTTCTTATCAAACATGTAGTAACTCAAGCCAAGGCATTTTTGATTTGAACACCAGACGTGAATTAATAAATTTAGATACTACAAATCACGAAATTACTTTTTATGAAACTGCAGCAAATGCTATTGACGGTGTTGATTCATTAACTGATGTTATTGGTACAATTTCTCAAACAATTTATGCTAGAGTAAAAAACATTGTTACCGAATGTTTTACTATAACCAGTTTTAATTTAGTTGTAAATCAGATTCCAGTTGCTACAATGAGTCTTTCAGATGCAACTATTTGTGAAGGTGAAAATGTTACAGTTTCTTTTAATGGAACACCTGGTGCTACTATAGAATATTCAATAGGAAGCGGTACAACACAAACCGATGTGTTAGATAGTTTAGGAAATTTTTCATTTATTGACGCTCCTAATTCTACAATTGCTTATAATTTGATTTCAGTTAAATCAACTGATACTTTTGGAACTGTAATATGCAGTCGCACTTATACTAATTCTTTACCTGTTACAGTTACACCATTACCAGTTCTTACTGCAACACCAACTGCAACTTCAATTTGTTCAGGACAATCTGCTGTAATTGATTTGTCAAGTGATATTATTGGGACAACTTATGCTTGGACGGTAATTGAAAATGGTGTTACTGGTGCGAGTGCAGGAAGCGGAAGTGGAAGTCCATTCGCAATAAATCAAGCACTCACAGCGTCAGGTACTATAGACGGAACAGTCACTTATAGAATCACTCCAACTTACAATACCTGTGATGGAGCTTATGTTGATGTAACAATAACGGTTAATCCATTGCCAACAGCATCTATTTTGGGAACAGCAACGGTATGTTCTGGAGTTTCTACAGACATTACTTTTACAGGCACACCAAACGCTTCTGTTGTATATAAAATTAATAATGGATTAGATCAAACTATTCTATTAGATACAACTGGAACTGCAATTTTGCCTGTTACATTAACTAATACAGCTACTTATTCTTTAGTTAGTGTTACTTCGTCGGTAGCTCCATTTTGTAATAAGCTATTATCAGCATCTGCTCCAGCAGTTGTTACGGTTATACCTATTCCTACGGTAGCAATAACTGGAAGTACAACAATATGTTCGGGAAGTTCCACACCAATCAAATTTGAAGGAACACCAAATGCCGTTGTGACTTACAATATTGACGGCGGTTCAAATCAAACACTAACACTTGATGCAATTACAGGAAAAAAGGAGTTGAATCCTGTTTTATTAACTACTACAGTTTACAATTTAGTAAGTGTAACTTTAGGATGTACACAACTTTTTTCAAATAGTGTAACAATAACGGTTAATCCATTGCCAACAGCATCTATTTTGGGAACAACAACGGTATGTTCTGGAGTTTCTACAGACATTACTTTTACAGGCACACCAAACGCTTCTGTTGTATATAAAATTAATAATGGATTAGATCAAACTATTCTATTAGATACAACTGGAACTGCAATTTT
>NZ_JBILJG010000034.1:0-29432 GCF_044377315.1 Flavobacterium sp. | reverse complement strand
ACAGGAAAAAAGGAGTTGAATCCTGTTTTATTAACTACTACAGTTTACAATTTAGTAAGTGTAACTTTAGGATGTACACAACTTTTTTCAAATAGTGTAACAATAACGGTTAATCCATTGCCAACAGTACAGATTCAAACTTCTAACACATCTATTTGTTCTGGTGGATCTGCTACAATTAGTTTTAACGGCACTCCCAATTCGTTAGTTACTTTCACTACCAACGGGAGTTCACCAGAAACAATAACACTTGGAAATAACGGATTATTTTCAATAACAAAAACCAATATCACTACTACATCATCATATGATTTAGTAAGTGTTACTTCAAGTGGAATGCCAGCTTGTACTAAACTTATTTCTGGGTCAATGACCGTTACCGTAAAATCTATGGCAACGGTTGTAATAAATGCAACGCAAACGGCTATTTGCTCAAATTATCAAACTAGTATAGCTCTATCTAGTCTAGATACAACAACTACTTTTTCGTGGACAGTGGTTCAAAACGGTGTTACTGGTGCGCAAGCTGGTAATGGAACTTTAATATCTCAAACTTTAGTTACAACATCAAGTTTGGTTTCAGGAACTGCAACTTATAAAATAATTCCAGATAATGGTTGTGAAGGAACACCAGTTTATGTAACTATTACCGTAAATCCTTCACCAACTGTTGTTGCCAATTCGTTTTTTAGTATTTGTAGTGAAGAAACAATTAATATTCTTTTAGGAACAACAGTACCTGGAACAACTTTTACTTGGACTGTAGTTCAAAATGGAGTAACAGGTGCTTCCGATGGTTCAGCGGTAAGTATTGGACAAACACTTTCTACAACAAGCAATGCAGTCGGAACGGCTGTTTATTCGATTATTCCAAAAGCTAATAATTGCATAGGACTTCCATTTTCTATAACTGTTGAGGTTAATCCTAGTCCAAGCTTAACTCTAGAAGATGGTATTGTTTGTTTGGACGACATAACAGGTAATCCAATAAATTCACATACATTTTATACTGGTTTGAACAATACTATTTATAATTTTGAATGGTTTTATAACGGGAATCTTATACCGCTTCAAACGCAAAGTTCAGTAACAGTTAATCAACTAGGGACTTATAGTGTTATTGCAACAAATACTGTTACTGGATGTTTTTCTGACACAATTACTGCTAATTTAGTTGGTTCAACACCAGGAAAATCTTTATTGATAAATCATTCTTCGGCATTTAGTGATAATCCTTTTGTAGAAATAAATGTTATTGGCGGTGATGGAAATTATCAATACCAACTTGATAACGGATTTTTTCAAACTTCACCATTGTTTTATGGTATTATTCCTGGTGAGCATGAAGTTAGAGTTATAGATTCTTTAAGATGTACCAATTTAACAGGTACTTTTACAACCATTGGTTTTATACCTTTTTTCACTCCTAATGGTGACGGATATAATGATACATGGAATATTAATGGTTTGGAAAACAATCCCAAATCAAACATTAATATTTTTGATCGCTATGGCAAATTAATTAAAAACATTAAACCCAATTCAACTGGTTGGGATGGAACTTTTAACGGGCAACAATTACTTTCAACAGATTATTGGTTTACTATCGACTATGTCGAAAATGGTGAAAGTAAAGTTTTTAAATCACACTTCTCTTTAAAAAGATAAGTGTGATTTATAGCCTATTTTTGAATGCTGTTTTTTAAATAGCATTTTTTTTGTCTAAAATAGCTACATTTGTAAAGATATTTCAATTTGTAATTGTTGTTTTCTTCTTTATAAATGAAAAAAAATAGAAATATATACAAGTTTATTCTAACTGCTTTATTGCTAATTGTAGGGCTCCTAAACGGGCTTTGGTCTCAAAACACTATCAAACAAAAGATGTTGTTTAATGAGTCTGAAACTTTATGCAACTCCAAACCTGATGAAGCCATTAAAATTGGTAAATTACTTTTAAACAGTAATTCTACAGATAAAGAAAAGGCTAAAATAAATTTGCTGTTTGCCAAAATTTATCAAGTAAAAGGCAATTACAACACCGCATTGACCTATTTATTTGAAGTAAATAAAAATCCCTTATCGGTCGAAAAAGAAGATTTAATTGAAGCAAATATCAGAAAAGCTAAAATTTTAAGATTATTATATTTAGATAATCAATCTAAAAAATACTTGAGAGTTGCATCCGATAATATTCAACTTATTGATGATAAAAAGAAGCAAAAAAGTATTTATCCACGCATAGTTATTGAAAAAACATTACTTCTTATTGAACGTCAAAATTTTGTTGAAGCATCTCGTTTAATTAACAAAGAAGAAATTAAGTTTGTTGACGAACTTCAGGAAAGTAATGATTTGAATAAAGATTATCTAATTGCCAAAGGGAAAATTTACATTGGACTTAATAATTATGATAAGGCACTATATTATTTTAATCAATTAAAAGCAGTAATTCTCAAAGACAAAAATAGCAATAAAATTGATGATATTAACTGTAATATTGGTTTAGCTAACGTTTTTTTCCAAAAGAAAAATTATCAAGAAGCTATTAGTTTGTTGCAAAAATCTTTACTGATATCTAAAGAGTTAGATAATTTATATTTATCTGAAATAATTCATAAAAACTTAGCTTCCAATTATTTAGCCATAAATAATGAGGTTGATTATAAGGCTAACAATACCGATTTGCTTGAGATAAGTGTAGAATTTGAAAATCAAGAACAAGAAGCGCTTAATACAGCTCACAACCTTATAACACAAGAATATGATGATTTGTATGAATTCAACCGCAAAAAATTTAACAATAAACGATACATTTTTCTAGGTTCTTCTTTAGTTATATTGTTGTTTTGTTTTATTTTTTGGTACAAACAGTTTTCTAATAAAAAACGCCTTAAAGAAATAATAAACTATCTAGAAATTACTAGAAAAAACAGCATTATCGGAAAAGTTGAAAAAGAAGTTGATAAGAAAGAAGTAAATAAGAGAATTATTATTCCTATAGAAACAGAAAACAGTTTACTTGTTAAGCTAAAACGTTTCGAAAATTCTTCTAGATTTATTAATAAAGAGATGTCGCTGGCTGTTCTGGCAGGGCAATTAGACACAAATACTAAATATCTTTCGGAGATAATCAACAAGCATTATAATGTCAATTTTAATGGGTATATCAACAAATTAAGAATTAATTTTATAGTCAATAAGCTAAAATCGGATCCTAATTTTATGAACTATAAGATAAGTTATTTAGCCGAAACTTGTGGTTTTTCATCACATAGTACATTTGCCACAATTTTTAAATCTATAACTGGAATTACACCTATAACTTTTATTGAGCTTTTAAAAAAGGAAAAAGAAGAAGGAATAACTTCAAATAGTGATTATGAAAACGAATAAAAGAACATATATACTAGCTGCTCTATTCTTTCTGTCATTGTTTTCTGGCAATTTCGGTTATTCGCAAGGGGCAAAAAAAATAGATAGTATTATAAAAGTTAATTCTAGTCAAATTTATGAAAATCCGGACAAGGTTATAGCGGTTGGAAAGCAAATTGTAAATCAAGCTGGTAATGATATTGATTCTAAAATAAAAGGGTACAAAATTATTTCTGACGCTTATTCGTCTAAACGAGATTACCAAAAATCATTAGAAAATGTTATAAAAGCCGAACAACTTTTAGATAAAACGTCTAATAAATTATTGAAAATTTCTATTATTGTTAAGGCCGGTATTCAGTACCATCAGCTAAAAATATATGATAAATCAATGCAATTTTTGGATCAATCAGAAAAAATGTGCTTGGAATATCCAGCTCGAGATTCGGTCAAAATATATTTGGGAATTAATTATATTTTAAGAGGATTTATCTACAAAGAAAAATTGAACTGTGACATCGCAATTGCTTATTTCAATAAAGGAATTAATGAAATTATTACTATAAAAGACAAAAGCAACTTAAGTAAGGTAAGTATTGCAAAATACAATATCGCAAATTGTTATATTCTTATGTCCGAAAATGATCTCGCTATTCAAAGTTTTAAAGAATCTATTGTTTATGCAAAGATTACAAACGCCGTTAGTCTTAAAGCCTTTGCCCTTAAGGGATTAGCACAAGTTTACACGCTTCAAAGTCAGTATAAAGAAGCGATAGAACAATTACTTGAAGCTAGAAGTATTTCTAGTAATGTAAATGATTTAGTATTAGATCAAGAAATTTACAAAGGATTAGCCGAAAATTATTTGGCATTAAACGATTGGGAAAAATATAAAAATTACTACTCAAAATATCTAAATACACAATCAAAACTAAAAGAAAGCGAGCGAAAATCAATAAGTAATTTGCTTATCGAAAAAGAGAAAGAAGTTAATAACACTATTAATCAAAACTTTTCAAATTTTATATTTTGGTTTTGGTTTTTTATTATGTCAATAGCATTAATAGTATTTATTATTTCCAATCAAAAAAGTAAAAAAACAATTAGTGACTTATCAACCAAAATTGACACAATGCAAAAAGAAGATTCGAGTCATTAATTTTGGGCGGTAGTAATTAGTGTAGTAAGTTTAAAGAGTAAGATAATTGCTGTTTTCATAGTGTTGGGTTTTCCCCCACCCCAGCCCTCTAGATTCTTACAGAATGACATGAGGGAGATGTTGTGGGATTGTGTTGTTAATTAATTATTTTGGCTTTATTCTAATTAATATATTAAAACACATAGAAACATAGAAATTAAAAAGCCTAAAAAAGAGCTTTGCTTTATATAGAATTACTTCGTCTGTTCGACCTTTGGTCTCGAGTCATAGCTTTGAAGAAATATTAGTTTCTAAAAAAATTATCACAACTATTTTATTCAAATAAAACTCAAAACAACTATTTAATCTGCATGTATTAATAATTCTATAAAAAGTTTCAATAACAATAAATATAATTGTTATTTTGTAGCTAGTTAAAAAATACATTCTGTTTTGAAGAACTATATAAAAATTTTTGCAATTCTTTTTTCCATTCTTATAGCTAGTTGTGCCAAACGTGGCTCTATTAGTGGCGGACTAAAAGACACGATTGCACCTGTAATGAAGGTTAGCGTGCCTAAAAATTTTAGTACCAATTTTACAGGCAAAACCATCAAACTGACTTTTGACGAATATGTGAAACTGAAGAATGTAAACAAACAATTGATTGTTTCACCGCCAATGACAACGACTCCTGATATTTCGCCAATTACGGCTAGCAAGTATATTACCATCAATATAAAGGATACGCTGCAACCTAATACGACTTATAGTTTTAACTTTGGACAAAGTATAGAAGATAATAACGAAGGCAATCCGTATAAACAATTCAAATATGTTTTTTCGACAGGAAGTTATATTGATTCATTGAAATTGAGTGGGAAAATTAAAGATGCAATCGATATAAAAACCGATAATTTTGTGTCGGTTTTATTATATGAAATCAATGAAAAGTACAATGATTCGGTGGTTTACAAGCAGAAACCTAGATATGTAACCAATACGTTAGACAGCGCAACTACTTTTCAGTTAGAAAATCTAAAAGCTGGAAAATATCTTTTGGTTGCCTTGAAAGATATAAATGGAAATTTCAAATTTGATTCGAAAACAGAGAAAATTGGGTTTCATAAACACTATGTTTCTATTCCGAATGATACGTTATATGAAATAGAATTATTCAAAGAAAAACAGGTTTTCAAATCGGAAAAACCTTCGCAAGCATCTAATAACAGAGCTTTAATTGGTTATAGTGGCGATTATAAAGGTGCTAAAGTGACGCTAAAAAAAGGGGACAAAATCATTTCGAGTAGGGTTTCTAAGTTTCAGGAAAAAGATTCGGTTCAAGTTTGGTTTAAACGTGCTGATATGGATTCTGTTTCGGTAAATGTTACCAAAGACAAGTATTCGGCAGATTATAATTTGAAACTAAAAAAACAAAAGATCGATTCGCTAAGCATAACGCCAAAACAAAATGGAATTTTAAATTTCAGAGATAAATTTGCTTTGAAAACCTCGATTCCGATAACCAAAATTGATAATTCTAAAATCACGTTTATCAATAAAGATTCGATAGCAGTAAAATTTGAAACTGCCTACAACGAGTGGAATCAGGAAATCGAATTCAATTTTGAAAAAGAACCTTTGCAAAAATACAAACTCAAAATTTTGCCAGGCGCATTTGTTGATTTTTACGAAAAAGAAAATGATAGTTTAAAATTTATCTTTTCGACCAAAAACGTAACCGATTACGGAAATCTTAGATTAAAACTCGAAAATGTAAAATCATTTCCGGTAATTGTAGAATTAACCAACAAAGAAGGCAAGGTTTTATATACCGAATATGCCGAAAAAAGTGGTCAAGTAAACTTTGATTTGGTCGAGCCAGCTCTTTTTACTTTACGAATTATCTACGACGAAAATGGCAATAAAGAATGGGATTCGGGTAATTTTATAGCCAAAAAACAATCGGAAGAAGTCATTTATTTCCCAAAAGAAATTGACATAAGGGCCAATTGGGATGTCGAACAAATTTTTGACTTGAAGTGATGTTGGATTTAGTTTATTGTAAATTCATCTCTGTCATTTAAAAAAGCTAATTTACTTCTTGTCTCATCTTGTTTTTCCTTGTCTATTTCTACAATAAAAACACCTTCTTTTTCTTGTGGTTCTATCAAATAATTTCCTAAAAAATCGATGACTTGTGAGTGACCAACATATTCTAAATTGTTGTTGTCATTTCCTATTCGGTTAACGCCAATTACGTAACTCATGTTTTCTACTGCTCTTGCTTTTAGCAAAATATCCCAAGCATTTACGCGTGTTTTTGGCCAATTGGCAACATATAGTAGTAAGTCATAATTCTCAACATTTCTTGCAAAAACAGGAAAACGTAAATCATAACAGATAAGCGGACAAATTTTAAAACCTTTGTAAGTAATAATCAATTTTTCTTTGCCAGAGGTGTAAACTTTGTCTTCGCTAGCTAGTGTAAAAAGGTGTCGTTTGTCATAAAAGTCAATTTTGCCGTCGGGAAAAACAAAAAGCAATCGGTTGTAATAGTTGTCATTTTCTGTAATTACTAAACTTCCGGTAATAGCGCAATTTTTGGTTTTTGCTAGTTTTATTAGTAAAGAAACGGTTTCGCCTTGCATGGTTTCGGCAACTTTTTTCGAATTCATAGTAAAACCAGACGTGAACATTTCAGGTAAAACTATCAAATCAATTTCTTCTGTTATAGCATTGATTTTTTGCTCGAAATTAGTTCGATTTTCTGCTGGATTTTCCCAAACAAGCGTTGTGTTGAATAAGGCAATTTTCATATTGTAAAGTTAAAAAAAACTTCTGTCAAATTAACGTAAGTTTTTAGTTGTATTTTTATTTTACCATATTTTTTAACTCTACCAAATTGGCTTTTCCAAAGTCGGATTGTTTGGGAAATTGAGCATTTAGCTTACATTGTAAAATACTGCTAAAACAATAAGTGTAATTATTAATTTCATTTTTTACAATGAATTAATAAAAAACGCATCCAAATAAATGAATGCGTTCTATTATTAAATCTTATAGGTTTTAAAAACCTAAGAGGTTTGTATTTTATTTCAAACTTGCAGAAAGGTATTCTCTATTCATTCTAGCAATGTTTTCTAACGAAATTCCTTTTGGACATTCGATTTCGCAAGCACCAGTATTGGTACAATTTCCGAAACCTTCTTCGTCCATTTGGCGTACCATATTTAACACACGATTTGTTGCTTCTACTTTTCCTTGAGGTAACAATGCATATTGAGACACTTTTGCTCCAACAAATAGCATTGCTGAACCATTTTTACAAGTAGCTACACAAGCTCCACATCCAATACATGCGGCAGCTTCAAATGATTTATCGGCATCGTCTTTATTAATTGGAGTTGCATTAGCATCAATAGTGTTTCCAGAAGTGTTTACAGAAACGAAACCACCAGCTTGTTGAATTCTATCAAAAGCAGATCTATCAACAACCAAATCTTTAATTACAGGAAATGCTTTGCTTCTCCATGGTTCTACAAAAATAGTATCACCATCATTAAACATTCTCATGTGCAATTGACAAGTGGTTATTCCGGTATCTGGACCATGTGCACGACCATTAATGTATAGTGAACACATTCCGCAAATTCCTTCACGACAATCATGATCAAATGCAATCGGCTCGATACTATCATTTATTAATTGCTCGTTTAATTGGTCTAACATTTCCAAAAACGAACTTGCTGTAGAAACTTCATTTAATGTGTACGTTTCTAAATTTCCTTTAGCTTTGGAGTTTTTCTGACGCCAAATTTTTAGGGTAATATTTATATTTTTTGCTGCGCTCATAATTTTTTATTTAAGTGATGAGTAAATAGTGATTAGTGATTAGCTTTTTAATAGTAATTTTTTAATTACTAGTTACTATTCACTAGTTACTTTTTACTATTTGTAATTTCTTGCGGCTATTTTAATAAACTCATATTTCAATTCTTCTTTGTGAAGCTCTTCTTTAGTAATATCATCACCTTTATATTCCCAAGCACCAACAAATGAGAAGTTTTCATCATCACGTAATGTTTCACCTTCTGCATCTTGATATTCTTCACGGAAATGACCTCCACATGATTCGTTTCTTTGCAACGCATCCATTGCCATTAATTGACCTAAATCGATAAAATCGGCAACACGTAATGCTTTTTCTAATTGCGGATTTAACTCATCGGCATTTCCAGGAACATTTACATCTTTGTAGAATTCTTCTTTTAAAGCAGTAATTTCAGAAATAGCCTCTTTTAATCCGGCTTCATTTCTACCCATACCAACTTTATTCCACATAATCAATCCTAAACGTTTATGGAAATGATCAACCGATTTAGATCCTTTATTATTTAAGAATTTATCGATAGAATCTTTAACTCTATTCTCCGCATCAACAAATTCTTGTGTGTCTGTAGAAATCTTTCCAGTTCTAATTTCGTCTGCCAAATAGTTGGAAACGGTGTAAGGAAGAACAAAATAACCATCGGCTAAACCTTGCATTAAAGCAGAAGCTCCAAGTCTATTAGCGCCGTGATCAGAGAAATTAGCTTCGCCAGCAACAAAACAACCAGGAATTGTAGATTGTAAATTATAATCAACCCAAACACCACCCATGGTATAGTGAACCGCTGGATAGATTTTCATTGGTGTTTCATATGGATTTTCATCAGTAATTTTTTGGTACATGGTAAACAAGTTACCATATTTCTCTTTCAACCATTGTTTTCCTAAAGCAGTGATTTCATCTTCAGTTGGATTATGATTTCCTTTAGCGTAAGCAACTTGCTTTCCTTTTGTTTGAATTTCTGACGAAAAATCTAAATAAACTCCTTCATTAGTATCATTAGCTTCAATTCCACGACCTTCATCGCAAACTTCTTTTCCTGCTCTTGACGAAATATCCCTTGGCGCTAAATTTCCAAAAGCAGGATATTTTCTTTCTAAATAATAATCTCTATCTTCTTCAGCAATTTGAGTAGCTTTTAATTTTCCTGCACGAATTGCCTCTGCGTCTTCTTTTTTCTTTGGAACCCAAATACGACCTGAATTACGCAATGACTCTGACATCAAAGTTAATTTTGCCTGATTTGTTCCGTGAACAGGAATGCATGTAGGATGAATTTGAACAAAACATGGATTAGCAAATAACGCTCCTTGTTTGTGTATTTTCCAACCAGCAGTAACGTTACTTCCCATTGCATTTGTTGATAGGAAATAAACATTTCCATAACCTCCAGAAGCAATAATAACTGCATGGGCAGAATGTCTTTCTAATTCGCCTGTTACCAAGTTACGAGCAATAATTCCACGAGCTTTTCCATCTACTTTTACTAAATCTAACATTTCGTGACGATTGTACATTTTTACACGACCCAATCCGATTTGTCTTGATAAAGCTGAATAAGCTCCTAATAACAATTGTTGCCCTGTTTGTCCAGCAGCATAAAAAGTTCTTTGAACTTGTGTTCCACCAAACGAACGGTTGTCTAGTAATCCTCCGTAATCTCTAGCAAAAGGAACACCTTGTGCCACACATTGGTCAATGATATTTCCTGAAACTTCTGCTAAACGGTGAACGTTTGCTTCACGTGCTCTATAGTCGCCACCTTTGATAGTATCATAGAATAATCTAAAAATACTATCGCCGTCATTTTGGTAATTTTTTGCTGCGTTTATTCCACCTTGTGCCGCAATTGAGTGCGCACGACGTGGAGAATCTTGAAAGCAAAATGCTTTTACATTGTAACCCATTTCACCAAACGATGCCGCCGCCGAAGCTCCAGCTAAACCTGTTCCAACAACAATAATATCAATTTTTGGTCTGTTGTTTGGTGCAACTAGTTTTAAATGATCTTTATAATCGGTCCATTTCTGAGAAATGTGTCCTTCTGGTATTTTAGAATCTAACTTCATATTGATAACTAATATTATTGATTAAAATGATGAAATAATGCAATAAAAATAAATCCAAACGGAACAATTATCGCAAATGCATATCCTAATTTATGTAATGATTTTGAAAATTTGTTATTAAAACCCACTGATTGAAACGATGAATTAAAACCATGCCATAAATGTAATGAAAGCAGTATAAAGGCAATACAATATAATCCGGTTCTTATTGGACTAATAAATTTATGTACCAATTCTTCATAATAACGTGTTTCATTTATCAAGTTCGAATCTACATATTTATACACAATTTCTTGTAACCAGAAATCGTACATGTGTAAACCAAGAAATGCCAAAACAACCAATCCCGAAATAATCATATTTCTTGAAGCCCAAGAAGCATTTGCAGCACCATCATATTTAGCATAAGTAACGGGTCTTGCATTTCTGTTTTTTAGTTCTAAAACTATTCCCATCACAAAGTGAAAAACAACACCAGCAATTAAAACAGGTTGCATCACAAATTGAATCAACGGATTATATCCCATAAAATGAGAAGCTTCGTTGAAGAAATCTTCACTAAAAACAGAGGTTAGGTTAATAAAAAAATGAAGTGATAAAAAAGTAATTAAAAAAAGTCCTGATAGTGCCATTGCAACTTTCCTAGCAATAGACGAACTCAAAAATGTAGATTTTGCCATAAGGTTTTAATTTGTTTTAAAAAAGTAAACAAAAATAAACCAAATAGGAAACAACTACAACCTTTTCGCGATAATTTATAATGATTTTAAAGTAAATTTAAGCAAGTTTAACAACTGTTTAGTAATGAGTTATTTACCATTAATGTGTTTTGGTCATGTCTTCGTCTACAACAATTATAAAATCAGCTTTCCCTAGGTTTTCTTTTTCTAAATCTTTTACATCTTTTTGTTCAACAGTAGCAATTGTCATAATCGAAACTTCAGGATTGTGTTCTTTTATATACCAACTTATTCCTTCAAAGTTATCGCTGTGATAAGTGCCGTTATAATGAATAAAAATGTAGTTTTCTTTTAGGTTTTTCAAAATAAACCAAGCCATTGTCGCATCTTTTATAGCTTGTGCTTTTGGCATTTTATCACCAGCATGATTGCCTTCCATTTTTAACATCTCTTTATAACCTGGCAATTCTCCATTAAACTCAATAGGAAGTGGCGCCATTAACTTTTTTTCTTCAAATGAGATTGTTTGCAACTCTTCCAGTCCTTTTTTATAAACCATCGAAGCGTATTTGCGAGGAATATTGGTGGCAATAAATGAGATTTTTTTGTCTTTGGCAAAATCAACTAATGGCTTGTAATCGGTTTTGTAGTTTTTCCATAAACGAGCTGTACTGTCTAATACTTTTTGATTTATTTTTCCGCTCAAATAGTCATTTAACTGGTTTTGATTATCGGTTTCAAACATTTCGGCACCTAAAACCAATCCTTTTTTTGCAAATAAATCTTTTGTAAATTCATATTGTAACCAATGTACAATTGGATTATTATGATACTCGCCAAATAAAACTATCTTGTTTTTTAATGCAGTTTTTATAATTTTCTCATAAGAAGTTTTAGTACCTTTTGCATCAAATATTTCATAGGCCTGTTTATCTTGACCAAAACTAGTGGTTGCAAACAAAAAAGTAAGTAGTAAAGTTGAAAATTTCATATTTTGAGGTTTAAATTTTAGCTAAACTTAGGGATTTTTTGATGACAATCAAAATAAAATTAAACTATTCCTAAATTTAAGCAGCACTTTTTTTGAATTTCATAAAAATGCTTTTTGAACTTGTTTTATTGAAATAAAATCGACTTTCTTTAGTTAATAGAGTTGTAATTTTGTGCTTTATTAAAACTCCAAAAACAAAATGAAAATAGGGATAGATGCCATTGCTTTTGATGTTGCTCAAATTCATTTGCCAATAAAAACACTTGCAACCGCCAGAAATATTGAAGCCGAAAAATTAGAAAAAGGACTTGGGTTACTCAAAATGACTTTGCCCGATGTACATCAAGATACGGTTGTATTTGGCGCTAATGCTTTGACAAAATTAATTCAAGATAACCAAATCAACTTAGCCGAAATTGCCCGAATTTATGTCGGAACTGAAAGCGGAATCGATAGTTCAAAACCAATAGGCTCGTTCTTGGTAAGTTTGATGGAACAAAAATTTGGTGAAAACATACTTTCCGAATGCGATGTGGTTGATTTTACTTTTGCCTGTATTGGCGGTGTTGATGCGCTTCAAAATTGTATTGATTTTGTAAGACTCAATCCAACTAAAAAAGCAATTGTAGTTACTAGCGATATTGCCAAATATGACTTAAATTCAACTGGAGAATATACACAAGGAGCTGGAGCAATGGCAATGTTGATTTCTCAAAATCCAAAAATTATCGCTCTCTCAACTATCTGGGCAACCAATACTAAAGGAGTTTTTGATTTTTTCAAACCTTACCGAACTGTTTTAAAAGAACAAATTACTGGAAAAACTACCAACGAATCTTGGTTTGAAAACTTAGAAGCCAAAATAGAAATTCATAAAGACCAACCTGTTTTTGACGGACAATATTCTAACCAATGTTATATGGATAGAACTCGCAATGCTTATTTTTCATTTAAAAAAGCAAAAAATACTTCTGAAACGATATACACAACTTGGAAAAGTATCATTATGCATTTGCCTTATGCTTTTCAAGGTAGAAGAATGTTATCTGAAATCTATGCGTTAGATCATCAAACGCCAATTGTTGATGAAACTGAAGATGCCGCAACGTATCAAAATAAACTAAAAGAAACCAGTAAATCGGCCGAATACCAAGCTTTTGTTGCAGAGAAATTGCAACCTGCCGAAATAGCTTCTTCGTTGATTGGAAATTTATACACAGGTTCTATTTTTATGGGATTACTATCAACTTTAGCTCATTTTTATGATACTAAAAAAGAAGTTACTGGCGAAAAGTTTGGATTTTTAGCTTATGGAAGCGGTTCTAAATCAAAAGTTTTTGAAGGAACTATTCAAGAAAATTGGAAAGAAGCTATTGCCAAAGTATTGTTATTTGAAACTTTAGCAAAAAGCCAAGAAATCGATTTTGAAACCTACGAAAGACTTCATAAAAAAGAACAAAAGAAAGCTGTAAAATTACCCAAAAACGAATGGATTTTGGACCGAATTGAAACAGAAATTCCAAATTTAATGGGTGCTCGTTATTATAAATGGGTTGACTAAATGTAAATAAAAATCAACAAAAATTTCACAGATTTTCACAAATTATCGTATTTGAAGAAATGGATTTCACAAATTAGTTATAGGTTTCTTGGCGAAATTCGTGTGAAAATAACCAAATTAGTGTTTTTTGAATATTTTTGTAGAATGAAGTCAACAAATTCAGAAAGCAGTTTTTTAGAGTATTTACAACTTTTTGTCGATTGTAAAACCGATCAAATGGTTCGCGAAATCAATTTTGCTAAAAATAGTTTCGCAATTTCACATCTCAAAAAGAATGATTTTTTTGTAAAAGAAGGCGAAGTTTGCCAACATTTTTGTTTTGTAGAAAGTGGCATTTTGCAACATTCCATTTTGACAGACGACGAAGAAAAAACGTCTTATTTGGCTTTACGAAATTCGGTTACAACTTCATTGAATAGTTTTTTATTTCAAAAACCATCTCGAAAAAACATCAAAGCCATTGCCGATTGTAAATTATGGATTGTTGATTTAAAAACATTCAAAAATTTAATCGAAAACAACAAAGCGTTTCATCAATTTTATTACAATGTTATCGAAAAACAAATTTGCTTAATTGATGATTACCGAATCGATTTACTGACGTTAACACCCGAAGAACGCTACAAAAAATTATTAGCAACCGAACCCAAATTACTACAAGAAGTTCCATTGCACTATCTTGCTTCTTTTCTCGGAATTTCGTCGCGTCACATGAGTCGTATTCGTAAAAACATAAATTAATAGCTACCGCAAATTCGCAATTTTTTTTTCTCTTAATCTGATTTTAATTTGCGAATTTGCGGTTAATTAAAATAACGCCATTTGGCTACAACTTGAACTCAATTATTCCTTAATTTTGTTTAAAATATAAGCTTTTGACTATTCACTAATTACTAATTACTCAAAAAAATGAAATACCATCAAATAGACCGAAATTTGTTTATTAAAAACAGAGCGAAATTCTCGGCGCAAATGAAACCTAATAGTGTTGCTGTTTTCAATTCGAATGATATTTATCCTGTTTCTGCCGATTCTACTTTGCCTTTTGCACAACATCGCGATATTTTTTATTTAAGTGGAGTTGATCAAGAAGAAAGTATTTTGTTGCTTTTTCCTGATGCCCCTTATGAGCATTTGAAAGAAATTTTGTTCTTAAAAGAAACTAACGAACACATCGCAATTTGGGAAGGCGAAAAACTTACTAAACAAAGAGCGTTTGAAGTGGCTGGAATTAAAAGTGTAATTTGGTTGCAAGATTTTCATAAAACATTGAAAGAAGTAATGATGTATGCCGAAACGATTTACATCAACACCAATGAACATTATCGTGCCGTAATTGAAACTGAAACTCGTGAAGCACGTTTTATCAAATGGTGGAAAGAAAATTATCCAGCGCATAAAGTAGAAAAATCGAATCCTATTTTGCAACGAATTCGATCTGTTAAAGAAAGCGAAGAATTAGACTTGATTCAGAAAGCGTGTGATATTACTGAAAAAGGATTTCGTAGAATTTTGAATTTCGTAAAACCAAATGTAATGGAATACGAAATTGAAGCCGAATTTGCACATGAATTTCTAAGAAATCGTTCAAAAGGCTTTGCTTACACACCAATTATTGCTTCGGGAAATAATGCTAACGTGTTGCATTATATTGAAAACAACCAACAATGTAACGCAGGCGATTTGATTTTGCTTGATGTTGGTGCAGAATATGCGAATTATTCAAGTGATATGACGAGAATGGTTCCTGTTTCGGGACGTTTTTCTGACAGACAAAAAGAAGTTTATAATGCCGTTTTGCGTGTAAAAAATGAAGCTACAAAAATGTTAGTTCCAGGAACTTTATGGAAACAATACCACGTAGAAGTTGGTAAAATCATGACTTCTGAACTTTTAGGTTTGGGATTACTTGACAAAGCCGATGTTCAAAATGAAAATCCAGATTGGCCAGCGTACAAAAAATATTTCATGCACGGAACGTCTCACCACATGGGATTAGACACACACGATTACGGATTGTTACATGAACCAATGCAAGCCAATATGGTATTCACGGTTGAACCAGGAATATACATTCCAGCAGAAGGATTCGGCATTCGTATTGAAGATGATATGGTGATTCAAGAAAAAGGCGAAGCGTTCAACTTGATGCGCAATATTCCTATTGAAGTAAATGAAATTGAATCGATTATGAATTCTTAAAATGTAGTTTAAGAGTTTATAGGTTTAAAAGTGGTTTGCAGTAATGTGAATCGTTTTTTAAACACAAAAGGCACAAAAGTTTTCTCTTCTGTGCCTTTTACTTTTTTTTGTGCCTTTTGTGCTTGAAAACTAAACCGACGGAATTACTTCCACAATCATTTCGTTTCCAGCTTTTTAGTAATAACTACAAGTCATTTTATCCATTACAACAATCCATTTTTCTACGCCCGATTTTGCGCAGTCGTTTAGGAAAGTCATGCAATCGGTTTTGCCTTGTTGGTGCGCTTTTAAATCAGATTTGAATTGCTCGATATTGCTTTTATCTTCTATAGTAAACGTTTCTGTAAAACCTTTGGAAGCAATTTGAAAATTATCTTTTCCGTAATAATTGGTGTGATTGTCAAATACAAATGTTTCAAATGAAGTTACGCCAAGCGCAATAATATCTTGCATGTATTTAGGAAAATCGGCACCGCTTTTTACTTTGGAATGAGCGTCTTTTATTTGTTGAATTGTGAACATGGTTTTTGTTATGGAAAATAGAGAATAGAATATAGAAAATAGACTTTTTGAAAAGGTAATTGGTTTTTTTGGAACACGGACCTGTCTGACGAAAGGCGGGTTTAAGAAATTTGAAAAATCAAGAAAATATCTTTTCGTTCTTAGCGTTAATCTTTGTGAACTTTGCGGTTTGACTTTATGTTCAAAGTTGTCATGCTGAAAGCATCTTTTTTGAGATTATTTCGTTTAGATAAGTCTTTATAAAGACTACAAAATCTACAAAATTTTTAGAAACTTCGTTCCGATCTAAAAGTCTTTCGGGTTTATTTTTGATTTTACCATTCGATTTAAAACTATCTTTTGATGTTCAATTCGAATTTCAACATCTTCTTTCCAAATAGCATCATTAACCTTCAATCTATCTTTTGGAGATAATTGTTTTACGGCTTCAACCAATTGGTTTACATTTAAGTTGATATTTAATTTTGTAGTTTCCATAATAACAAACTTACTAAAGCCATTTCAAAACAAAAAACCCAACAACTTTCATCATCGGGTTTTACATTATACAGTATGCAATTTTACAATATACAATTTCTTAATCATTCAACTTCAAAACAGCCATAAACGCTTCTTGCGGAATTTCAACATTTCCTACTTGACGCATACGTTTTTTACCTTTTTTCTGTTTTTCTAATAATTTTCTTTTACGAGAAATATCTCCGCCATAACATTTTGCAGTAACATCTTTTCTTAAAGCTTTGATAGTTTCACGTGCAATAATCTTAGCACCAATTGCCGCTTGAATCGGAATATCAAATTGCTGTCTTGGTATTAATTCGCGCAGTTTTTCGGTCATTTTTTTACCGATATTATACGCATTATCCTCGTGAATTAATGCAGAAAGAGCATCAACCGTTTGCCCGTTTAAAAGAACATCCAATTTCACTAATTTAGAAGTTCGCATTCCGATAGGAGAATAATCAAATGACGCATAACCTTTGGAAACCGTTTTCAATCTATCATAAAAATCAAATACAATTTCGGCTAACGGCATGTCAAAATTTAATTCTACTCTTTCGGTTGTCAAATAGGTTTGATTGGTAATTTGACCACGTTTTTCTATACACAAACTCATTACATTACCCACAAAATCGGATTTAGTAATGATAGTTGCTTTGATATAAGGTTCTTCAACTCTGTCTAAACGAGAAGGTTCAGGCAAGTCAGAAGGATTGTTTACTATAAATGCTGTTTCAGGCTCTTTTTTGGTGTAAGCCAAATACGAAACGTTGGGAACAGTTGTAATTACGGTCATGTCGAACTCGCGCTCCAAACGTTCTTGAATGATTTCCATGTGTAACATTCCTAAGAATCCGCAACGGAAACCAAAACCTAATGCTGCCGAACTTTCAGCTACAAAAACTAACGAAGCATCATTCAGCTGGAGTTTTTCCATTGAAGAACGTAATTCTTCATAATCTTCGGTATCAACAGGATAAATTCCTGCGAAAACCATTGGTTTTACATCTTCAAATCCAGTAATCATATTGGTTGTTGGTGTTTTGGCATCAGTAATTGTATCGCCAACTTTTACTTCTTTGGCTTCTTTAATTCCTGAAATTAAATACCCAACATCCCCAGCAGAAATAGAACTTTTAGGAACTTGATTTAATTTTAAAGTTCCTACTTCATCGGCAAAATATTCGTTTCCGGTTGCCATGAATTTAATTTTTTGACCTTTACGAATTTCGCCGTTTTTCACTCTAAAAATTACTTCAATTCCACGAAACGGGTTGTAATGTGAATCGAAAATCAAGGCTTGAAGCGGTTCATCGACAATCCCTTTTGGCGCAGGAATTTTTTCGATAATAGCAGCCAAAATATTTTCGACACCAAAACCAGTTTTTCCAGAAGCATGAATAATATCTTCTAATTTACAGCCTAATAAATCGATAATATCGTCGCTAACTTCTTCTGGATTAGCACTTGGCAAATCAACTTTATTTAAAACCGGAATAATTTCCAAGTCGTTTTCTAATGCTAAATATAAATTGGAAATCGTCTGTGCTTGAATGCTTTGCGCAGCATCGACAATCAATAATGCGCCTTCGCAAGCCGCAATTGAACGAGAAACTTCGTATGAAAAATCTACGTGTCCAGGTGTGTCAATTAAATTTAAAATATATTGTTCACCTTTGTATGTATATTCCATTTGAATAGCGTGACTTTTTATGGTAATACCACGTTCACGCTCCAAATCCATGTTGTCAAGCAATTGTGCTTTTTCTTCACGAGCGGTAACAGTTTGAGTGGCACCAAGAAGTCGGTCGGCAAGTGTGCTTTTTCCGTGGTCAATATGAGCAATAATGCAAAAATTTCTAATGTTTTTCATCTTCGTAATCTATCCTTTATTTTAGCGAAAGCTAGGCATTTAATCTGCAAATATAAAGCAAAGTTTTGATTTATAAGTCTGAAACTTGAAACCTTAAACTTGAAACCAACAAAAAATTGTATTTTTGCAAAAAAAATGAACAAATGCCCATAATAGGTAACATCATACTACCCGATTTCCCATTATTACTTGCGCCAATGGAAGACGTGAGTGATCCGCCATTCCGTAGATTATGCAAACTACATGGTGCTGATTTGATGTATTCTGAATTTATTTCTAGCGAAGGATTGATTCGTGATGCCGTGAAAAGCAAAATGAAATTGGATATTTTCGATTACGAACGACCAGTTGGCATTCAAATATTTGGTGGTGACGAAGAAGCTATGGAAATGTCTTCAAGAATTGTTGATGCTGTTCAACCCGATTTGGTGGATATAAATTTTGGTTGTCCAGTAAAAAAAGTAGTTTGTAAAGGCGCAGGCGCAGGCGTTTTGAAAGATGTAGATTTAATGGTGCGTTTGACTAAAGCGGTAATTAAAGGTACAAGTCTTCCGGTAACGGTGAAAACACGTTTGGGTTGGGATGAAAATTCTATCAATATTGATGAGGTTGCTGAGCGTTTGCAAGATATAGGCGTGCAAGCCTTGACAGTTCATGCTAGAACACGTGCACAGATGTACAAAGGACATTCTGATTGGAGTCACATCGAACGTGTAAAAAATAACCCTAGAATTACGATGCCAATCTTTGGAAATGGTGATATCGATTCTCCAGAAAAAGCGTTGGAATATAAAAACAAATTTGGTCTTGACGGCATGATGATTGGTCGTGCCGCCATTGGCTATCCATGGATTTTTAACGAAATCAAACATTATTTTGCAACAGGAGAACATTTGGCAAAGCCTTCAATTTTCGATAGAGTTGAAGCAGCTAGAAATCACCTTACTTGGTCAATGGATTGGAAAGGTGAACGTGTTGGAATTGTAGAAATGCGTCGTCATTACACCAATTATTTCAAAGGAATTCCTAACTTCAAAGAACATCGTTTGAAATTAGTGACCCTTGATGATGCCGAAGGTTTATTTAAAACTTTAAACGAAATTCAAGAAGTTTACGCTGATTATCAGGTTTTTTAACCCAACAATTTTTTTGTAACTCTACTACTTGCAATAAAACTTGCAATAAAACCAAGCAAAACAATAGTTGCAAATACAATTAGTACATTTTGAATATTAAAAACAACTGGGTAAGCCAAAGTTGGCGTAATCATAATAAATTGAAATTGTTGCTGCAGTAACACTACTATAATTCCTAATAGCAAACCAACAATTCCACCAAAAATGCTTAATAAAGTGCCTTGTAACAGAAATATTTTGCGTAAGCTTTTGACTTCTGCTCCAAGATTAAAAAGTGTTTTTAGATTTTCTTTTTTGTCTAAAATCATCATGATTAATGCACCAATAAGATTGAATAACGCAATGATAATTACTAAAGTAAAAATCAAATAAACTGCAATATTTTCGGTATTGAGCATTTTGTATAACGAATCATTAAGTTGTGCTCTATTTTTTACCGTTACTTTATTATTGAAGATAGTTTGAAGTTCTTTTTTTATAATTTCTTCATCTGAATTTGGTTTCAATTTCAATTCGATAGCCGAAATTTGGTTGGATTTGTATTCGAGTAAATTTTGTGCTAAACCCAAATCAACATAAACATATTTACTATCCAAGTCTTCACTTATGGCATATATGCCAACAGGAGCAACATCCGTTTTGTTAAAAGCTTGTTCAGGATTTTCAATAGCACCTTTTCCTGGTCTTGGAACAAAGACTTCAAATGGATGATTAAATTCAAATAATCCTAATGATAGTTTTTGCGAAATTCCATAACCAACAACTACTTGTGTGGTATTTGGTTCGAGCCAATCGCCTTGAAAAATAGTTTTTTTTACATCGTTTACTTTCCCATAAGAAGCATCAATGCCTTTGAGATAAGTAACAATTTCTTTTCCGTCAAACATAAAAAGTACTCTGTCTTCTAAAACTTTGCTAGAAGCTGCAATACCATTTATTTTTAGAAGTTTTTCATTTTGTTTAGCAGAAACGTAAAATGATTTGCCCAATGTAGCGCTAATCTTCAAGTCAGGGTCGGAATCATTACTGAAAGACAAACTAAAGTCTTTCAATCCACTAAAAACCGATAAAACCACAAACAAGGCCATTGCACCAACGATTATTCCAAGAGACGCAATACCATTTATTATGTTTATTGCATTGTTTTTGCTGGCACTTCTAAGGTAACGTTTGGCTATGTATAAAGAGAAATTCAATTTTTAAAATTTCTTTCTACGTTCTAGTAAATCACGATTTTCTATTGGATTCTCTTTCATTTTCAGAGCAGTATCTATTTTTTCGATATAATCTAATGAATCATCAATGTAAAAAGTCAAGTTTGGGACTTTGCGTAGTTGCAATTTCACACGTTGTGACAAATCGTGTTTTATTAATGGGGTATTACTTTTGATAGCAGCCAAAGTTTCAGCAGCTTTTTCTTGAGGAAATATACTCAAATGCACTGATGCTACTGATAAATCGGTAGTAACTACAACTTTAGAAACAGAAATAACTAAGTTAGAAATCCCGTTTTTTCTTATTTCACCTTGCAAAATATCTACCAAATCTTTTTGTAGAACGCCACCAATTTTTTTCTGTCTATTTGTTTCCATGTTGCAAAAATACGATAAGATTTTTGATTGAAGATTAACGATTTTAGATTTTTGAAATTATCTAATCTATTTGGATCTGTTTTTATTTCATAATTTTACAAAAAAAATGTAAAATGAGAAAAATTGAACACATAGGAATAGCGGTAAAAGATTTAGAAACGTCAAATATAGTTTTCGAAAAATTATTTGGCGCACCTGCTTATAAACAAGAAGAAGTAGCAAGTGAAGGCGTGAAAACTTCTTTTTTTATGAATGGGCCTAATAAAATTGAATTATTAGAAGCAACAAATCCGGATAGTCCAATAGCAAAATTTATAGAAAAAAAAGGAGAAGGAATCCATCATATAGCTTTTGATGTAGAAGATATTGAAAAAGAAGTAATCCGACTAAAGGATCAAGGATTTGTGGTTTTAAATGAAGTTCCAAAAAAAGGTGCAGATAATAAATGGGTGGTTTTTTTACATCCAAAAACAACAAATGGGGTTTTGATTGAGCTTTGTCAAGAAATAAAATAAATTTTGGCTAAACTAATAAAAATCAATCTTTTTTGAATTTACCAATAATAAATGTTTTTATTTTGTGAATGAATACTATTAAAAAAGTTGCACCAAATTAAAAATAGTAGTAATATTGCATCCTCAACAAAGGTCCTATAGCTCATTCGGTTAGAGCAACTGACTCATAATCAGTAGGTGCTTGGTTCGATTCCAAGTGGGACCACAACAAAACCGTTTAGTATTTCCTAGACGGTTTTTTTATAAAATGAAGTTGAGATTATTATTAAAACGTTTTTTTTGAGTTTTAAGAAAAAAAAATTTTTTTTTCCATTTGAAATTGTATTTTTGTACTTAATTTAGAAATAATTTCAATTTAACTAAAGTTTAATTTTGTTAAGTTTAAAATTTATTTACTTTTACATCCTTATGAATAAAATAATGAGTAAGCCATTTTTTGCAATTGTATTATTTTTGGTTACAATTGCTTCACAAGCTAAGGAAGGCCCACCACCGCCACCGCCACCTGCCCCGCCTGTTGGTTTACCTATTGATGAAAATCTATATATCTTATTATTTGTTTCCTTAGCTTTCGGAATTTATAAAATATACAACAATAAAATGATAAAAACTTCAAAGTAAATTTGAGGTTTTTTTACTTTAAACTAGTAGTTACTTTGTAATTTGGTAATATACTTTCCAATAACATCAAATTCTAAATTTATTTTTGCCCCAATTTTTATAGACTTGAAATTGGTGTTTTCATAGGTATATGGAATAATAGCTACACTAAATTCATTTTTTCTAGAATTTACTACAGTTAAACTCACACCATTAACAGTTATCGAACCTTTTTCAATAGTTAGATTTCTTAAATCTGGGTTGTATTCAAAAGTATAATACCAACTTCCATTGGCATTTTCAATGTTTTTGCAAGTTCCTATTTGGTCAACATGACCTTGCACAATGTGACCATCAAGTCGGTCGCCTAGTTTCATTGCTCTTTCTAAATTAATTAAATCACCTACATTCCAATCACTTAAGTTTGTTTTTTGAATAGTTTCTTTAATAGCGGTCACGATGTATTTTGAATCTGAAATTGACACAACTGTCAAACAAACACCATTATGTGCAACACTTTGGTCAATTTTTAACTCGTTTGTAATCGAAGAGGCTATTGTAATATCGTAATTATCCTCGTTTTTTCTTATTTCTTGAACCGTGCCAAGTGTTTCTATTATTCCTGTAAACATTCTTGTTTTATTTTACTAAATTTGCAACTTCAAAAATAGCAATAAATAACGTTTACAAATGATAAAAAAGGCAGAAAATATAATCGTAGGAATTTCAATTGGAGATTTAAACGGTATTGGAAGCGAAGTAGTGCTCAAAACTTTTGAGGATTCAAGAATGTTAGAGTTATGTACTCCGGTTATTTTTGCTAACGTAAAAACAATTTCTTTTGTTAGAAAAAGTTTCGAATCAACGGCAATGCTTCACGGTATTGATAGATTAGACCAAATGGTTGTTGGAAAAATAAATGTATTAAATGTTTGGAGAGAAGGTTTCGATATCAATTTTGGAACCAATGACGAAACGGTTGGAAAATATGCAATTAAGTCTTTTGTGGCTTCAACCAAAGCTTTAAAAGAAGGCTTGATAGATGTTTTAGTTACTGCGCCAATCAACAAGTACAATATTCAATCGGAAGAATTCAAATTTCCAGGTCATACAGATTATCTTGATAAAGAATTAGAAGGAAATGCATTAATGTTAATGGTTCAAGATGATTTGAGAGTCGGCTTGTTGACTGATCATATTCCTGTAAATGAAGTAGCAAAGCATTTGACAGAATCATTAATAACTCAAAAAATTGATACCATCAAAAAAACGTTGATTCAAGATTTTAGTATTAATAAACCAAAAATTGCTGTTTTAGGTTTAAATCCACATGCTGGTGATGGCGGTGTTATTGGAAAAGAAGAAGAAGAAATTTTAAAACCGACGATAAAGAAAATATTCGACAAAGGAACATTGGTTTTTGGCCCTTTCCCGGCGGATGGTTTTTTTGGCAGTAATCAATATGAAAAGTACGATGCAATTCTGGCAACTTATCATGATCAAGGATTAATTCCGTTTAAAACATTGTCTTTTGGTAAAGGTGTAAATTATACAGCAGGTTTAAATAAAATTCGAACTTCTCCAGATCATGGCACTGCCTATGAAATTGCCGGGAAGAATATGGCCGATTTTAATTCGTTTAAAGAAGCTGTTTATTTGGCAATTGATGTTTTTCATTCAAGAAATCAGTATGAAAGCATAAGCCGAAATCCAATGAAAATAAGGGAAAAACAAGAAGAAAAAAAATATTAAATAAAAAAAATGCTTAACAGTTTTATTTATTCAATAATTTTATATCTTTGCGCTCCCATAAAGTAGGGAAAATTGATATTGAAATGAAACAATTAAACGAATTCCTAATTCCTTTTATTGGTTTAAAATTAGGAAAACATAAGTTTGAATATCAAATAAGTAAAACGTTCTTTGATAACTTTGAGTATGACGATTTTGAAAATTGTGACATCAAAGTTGAGGTAGTTTTAGAAAAGAAAAGTACAATGCTTGAACTTGATTTAAAGCACAAAGGAAGTGTTCATGTTCCATGTGATTTGACAAGTGAAATGTTTGATTTGCCAATAAAAGGCAAAATTAGATTGGTTGTACAGTTTGGAGACACATTTAATAACGATAATGAAGAGCTATTGATTTTGCCACATGGTGAACATCAATTAGATATTTCTCAGTATGTATTTGAAATGATTGTTCTTTCGGTTCCTCTAAAACGTGTTCATCCCGGAATAAAAGATGGAACTTTAAACACTCCAGCTCTAGAAAAGTTGAAAGAACACACTATCAAAGAAAATAAAAAAGAAATTAAAGAAGAGAATACAGACCCGCGTTGGGACAAACTAAAAAATCTATTAACGGATAAATAATATAGTAAAATGGCACATCCTAAGAGAAAAATTTCCAAAACAAGAAGAGACAAGAGAAGAACACATTATAAAGCTACAGTTGCTCAAATTGCAACTTGTCCTGTAACTGGAGAAGCACATTTATACCACAGAGCTTACTGGCATGAAGGTAAAATGTATTACAGAGGTCAAGTAGTTATTGACAAATCTGTTGCGCTTGCATAGTTTTTTTTACAACTATAAATATAGACTCTCACTTTTGTGGGAGTTTTTTGTTGTTTATAATTTTAAATAAATTAGCGTTAAAAAATTATTTTATATATTTTTTTTTTGTAAATTCCACCACTTGTAGCAAAACGGTTTTATTGCTACAAAACTAATTAAAACTTATGAATACTATTACATCTGCTATAACGGCTGTTGGTGCTTATGTCCCTGATTTTGTTCTTTCTAATAAAGTATTAGAGACTATGGTCGATACCAACGATGAATGGATTACCTCTAGAACAGGTATAAAAGAAAGAAGAATTTTAAAAGGAGATAAGTTAGGAACTTCATTTTTAGCAATAAAAGCAGCTCAAAATCTTATTGAAAAAAGCGGTCTAGATCCTAAAGAAATTGACATGGTTATTGTGGCAACTGCAACCCCAGATATGCCAGTTGCAGCAACTGCAGTTTATGTAGCATCACAAATAGGCGCTATAAATGCTTTTGCATACGACTTGCAAGCAGCTTGTTCGGGTTTTCTTTACGGAATGTCAACAGCTTCTGCTTACATTCAGTCAGGAAGATATAAAAAAGTATTATTAATTGGAGCAGATAAAATGTCTTCAATAATAGATTATACCGACAGAGCTACTTGTATCATTTTTGGCGATGGTGCCGGAGCGGTTCTATTTGAACCTAATAATGAAGGTCTTGGTTTGCAAGACGAATTTTTAAGAAGCGACGGAATTGGTCGTGAATATTTAAAAATTGATGCAGGAGGGTCTTTATTGCCCGCTTCTAAAGAAACAGTTGAAAACAGTCAACATTACGTTTTCCAAGATGGGAAAACAGTGTTTAAATATGCCGTTACAGGAATGGCTGATGTTAGCGCAAAAATAATGGAACGCAATAATCTTACTAATGATAGCGTAGATTGGTTGATTGCGCATCAAGCTAATAGAAGAATTATTGATGCTACAGCTAGCAGAATGGAATTAGACGAAAGTAAAGTTCTTATTAATATTGAAAAATATGGAAACACAACTTCTGCTACATTACCATTATTGCTAAGTGATTTCGAAAGTAAATTTAAAAAAGGAGATAATCTAATATTTGCTGCATTTGGTGGTGGTTTCACTTGGGGATCAATCTACCTTAAATGGGCTTATTAAAGTACAAACAAACTAAAACTAAAAACAAATAATTATGGATTTAAAAGAAATTCAAAACCTAATCAAATTTGTATCAAATTCAGGTGTTGCCGAAGTAAAATTAGAAATGGATGATGTAAAAATCACTATCAGAACTACTTTGGAAGGTAATTCAAATGATGTTACTTATGTGCAGCAAGCACCAATGCAACAAGCTTTACCACAGGCTGCTGCTCCAGTAGCAATTGCTCCAGTAGCTTCAACTCCAGCAGCTTCTGATGAAAATTCTAAATATGTAACTATAAAATCTCCAATTATTGGTACTTTTTATAGAAAACCATCTCCAGACAAACCAATGTTTGTTGAGGTTGGAAGCTCAATTGCTAAAGGGGATGTTCTTTGTGTAATTGAAGCAATGAAGTTATTCAACGAAATTGAAGCTGAAATTTCTGGAAAAATTGTAAAAATTCTTGTAGATGACATGTCTCCAGTAGAATTTGACCAACCATTATTTTTAGTAGATCCATCTTAAAAAGTTAGAAGTTAGAAGTTAGAAGTTGGAGTTTTCTCGCTTCTTAATTGTCTAATTGGCATATTGTCTAATTATCTAATTAAAAAATTATGTTTAAAAAAATACTTATA
Source organism: Flavobacterium sp. (assembly GCF_044377315.1). Taxonomy (GTDB): domain Bacteria; phylum Bacteroidota; class Bacteroidia; order Flavobacteriales; family Flavobacteriaceae; genus Flavobacterium. The sequence continues at coordinate 2,431 of NZ_JBILJG010000034.1, read as the reverse complement.
GCCAATAGAGGTGAAATCGCACTTCGTATAATTAGAACCTGTCGTGAGATGGGCATTAAGACGGTCGCTGTTTATTCTACTGCTGATGCAGAAAGTTTGCACGTGAAGTTCGCAGACGAAGCGGTTTGTATTGGCCCGCCTCCAAGTAATCTTTCTTACTTAAAAATGTCTAATATCATTGCGGCTGCCGAAATTACTAACGCAGATGCCATTCATCCAGGATATGGTTTCCTTTCTGAAAATGCTAAGTTTTCAAAAATTTGTCAAGAACACGGAATTAAATTTATAGGCGCTTCTCCAGAAATGATTGATAGAATGGGCGATAAAGCTTCGGCTAAGTCAACTATGATCGAAGCCGGTGTACCTTGTGTTCCTGGTTCAGTAGGAATTTTAGAATCATACGAACAAGCAGAAAAACTAGCTAGCGAATTTGGTTATCCAGTTATGCTTAAAGCAACTGCTGGTGGCGGCGGAAAAGGAATGCGCGCCGTATGGAAACAAGAAGATTTACTAAAAGCATGGGAAAGCGCTCGTCAAGAATCGGCTGCAGCTTTTGGAAATGACGGAATGTATCTTGAAAAATTAATCGAAGAACCAAGACATATCGAAATTCAGGTGGTTGGAGATGCTTACGGAAAAGCATGTCACCTTTCTGAAAGAGATTGTTCTGTTCAACGTCGTCATCAAAAATTGACCGAAGAAACACCTTCGCCATTTATGACAGATGATTTGCGTGAAAAAATGGGTGAAGCTGCAGTAAAAGCTGCCGAATATATTAAATATGAAGGTGCAGGAACTGTAGAATTCTTGGTTGACAAACATAGAAATTTCTATTTCATGGAAATGAATACAAGAATTCAAGTTGAACATCCAATTACCGAACAAGTAATAGATTACGATTTGATTCGTGAGCAAATTATGGTTGCGGCTGGAATCCCAATTTCGGGTAAAAATTATTTCCCAAATCTTCATGCTATCGAATGTCGTATAAATGCTGAAGATCCTTATAATGATTTTAGACCTTCTCCAGGTAAAATCACAACGCTTCATGCGCCAGGTGGTCACGGAGTTCGTTTAGATACGCACGTTTATGCGGGTTATACAATTCCACCCAATTATGACTCAATGATTGCTAAGTTAATTACTACTGCTCAAACAAGAGAAGAAGCTATCAACAAGATGAAAAGAGCCTTAGACGAGTTTGTGATTGAAGGTATCAAAACCACCATTCCTTTCCACAGACAATTGATGGATGAACCAGATTATGTAGCTGGAAATTATACTACTGCATTTATGGACTCTTTTGTAATGAAAAATCCTGAATAAATAGAATTTGAACTAATTTTGATTAAAACCATTCGTTAATTCGGATGGTTTTTTTTTGGAGCTATTTCCAGCTTTACACTTCAATCTTTACTTTTTTAAAGAAAAAAAGCAAAGGATTTTCGTTGCAATCTGGGCTAGGGCAGTAGTTTTCAGAAGAACTTTTAAGCAAATTTGAAAACCCTATTTTTCACCACACTTTTGTCATTTCGATAAAGGAGAAACGTTATTTCAGTGAAGCTAAATCGCACAATTAAATTCTTTCGGAACAACTAATAAGAATGTTGACTTCTATTATCTACAAAAACTACAATTAGCAATCTATCATTTATAATATGATAAACCATAGAATTTTGTTCGTCAATAACACATTTTCTGTAACCAAATAAGTTAGCTTCTGGACATATATGGTTATCATTTACAATTCTTTCTATTAATTCATCAACATTTTTTTCAAAAAGATCAATTGCTTCTATCGACCAATAATCAAATAAATGATCTACAACTTTATAAAAAGTTTCAAGTGCAACTTCTGTCCAAACAATTTCCACTAGATAGACTTGTTTTTAATGTAATTTTTGATTCTTTCTTTAGCTTCTTTGTGAGGAATTAATCTATTTTGTTCTATATCACTTTTACCTTTTTCAATTAGTGAAATCTCTTTTTCAGAAAGTCCAGAACTTAAATTAGATTGTCTAAAATTAAGATAATCAATATATTTATCAACTTCTTGCAAAAGCGCATCAGGCAATGCGTTAACTTTTTGATTTACATCTAAAGGAGTTACTGAGTTCATGCTGTTGAAATTTTTATAATTCAAAGTTACACAAAAAATGGCAGGGTTGTGCTTTTGTATGCAAAATATTGATTCGTTAGTTTGGTTTTAGTTACAGTTTTTCACCACACTTATGTCATTTCGATAAAGGAGAAACGTTAGTTCAGCGAAGCTAAATCACACTAGATAATCATTTCTTTTCCAAAATATCAATTTCTAAACCGTTAACAAGTACATCAGCCTTAACGCCTAATGCAAAAGCAATTTTGAGCATCGTGCTTACTTTCATTTCTTGCCTTCCTTTAATATACTTTCTTAGATTTTCAACATCCA
>NZ_JBILJG010000023.1:0-44513 GCF_044377315.1 Flavobacterium sp. | reverse complement strand
GGTGGAGCTGCTATTACTATCAAATCGGTTGTAAATAAACCAATTAAGTTTGTCGGAACTGGTGAAAAAATGGATGCTATCGATGTTTTCTATCCAAATCGTATGGCAGAACGTATTCTTGGAATGGGTGACGTTGTATCGTTAGTAGAACGAGCACAAGAGCAATATGACGAGGAGGAAGCAAGAAAATTGCAAAAGAAAATTGCGAAAAATGAATTCGGGTTTGATGATTTCTTAGCGCAAATTCAACAAGTTAAAAAAATGGGTAATATGAAAGACTTGGTCGGAATGATACCAGGCGCTTCAAAAGCCATGAAAGATGTTGAAATTGAAGATGACGCTTTCAAACATATAGAGGCTATCATTTTTTCGATGACGCCAAAAGAAAGAAGCAAGCCAGCTTTAATAGATGTGAAAAGAAAGACTAGAATTGCAAAAGGTGCTGGTAGAAAAATAGAAGAAGTCAACCAGCTAATGAAACAGTTTGACCAAATGAGCAAAATGATGAAAATGATGCAAGGTCCAGGTGGAAAAAACATGATGAAAATGATGGCTGGAATGAAAGGTGGAATGCCAAAAATGTAAAAAACGAGACGTGAATTATCACGTCTTTTTTTATTTGAAATTATAAAAATATATTATAAACAACACAACTAAATAACTACAAACCATGCAAATTCTAGACGGAAAAAAAGTATCAGAAGATATCAAAATTGAAATTGCTGCCGAAGTTCAAAAAATGAAAGACAATGGCGAAAAAGTTCCACATTTAGCAGCCATAATAGTTGGAAATGATGGTGCAAGTTTGACCTACGTTGGTAGCAAAGTAAAAGCTTGTGAAAGAGTTGGCTTTGAATCAACTTTGGTTAAAATGCCAAGCACAACTTCAGAAAATGAACTACTTAGAAAAGTTAAAGAGTTAAATCAAAATGATGATATCGATGGTTTTATTGTGCAACTTCCACTTCCAAAACAAATAGATACGCAAAGTATTATTAATGCGATTGATCCAAGTAAAGACGTTGATGGATTTCACCCAGAAAATTTTGGAAAAATGGCTTTAGATATGAGCACATTTATACCAGCAACACCTTTTGGAATTTTAGAACTTTTAGAAAGATACAACGTTCCAACTGATGGTAAACATACTGTAATTATTGGAAGAAGTCATATTGTTGGTCGTCCGATGAGTATATTAATGGGAAGAAATCATTTTCCTGGAAATTCTACGGTAACTTTAACACATAGTCATACTAAAAATATTAACCAAATCACCTCGCAAGCCGATATTATTATTACAGCTCTTGGTGTTCCAAATTATCTAAAAGCCGAAATGGTAAAAGATGATGTAGTTGTAATTGATGTTGGAATTACACGTGTTGCTGATGAAACATCTGAAAAAGGATATAAAATTGTTGGCGATGTTGACTATGAAAATGTTTCTAAAAAAGCATCATTTATTACACCAGTTCCTGGTGGAGTAGGACCAATGACAATCGCAATGTTGCTAAAAAATACACTTTTAGCAAGAGAACAAAAACGATTAAAAAAATAGCATGATAATTTCGTTAGCAACTAGAGAACAACTTGTTGAGGTTCAAAAGTTGGCACAAATTATTTGGCCAGCAACATACAATTCTATCCTTTCTCAAGAACAGTTTGGCTATATGATGGAAATGATGTACAGCCTTTCATCGCTTAAAAAACAATTGGAAAGCGGAAAAGTATTTTTGCTAGTAGAAGATGTAAATCGTTTTGTTGGTTTTGCTTCTTATGAATTGCATGTGGAAGCAACTGCTAAAACCAAAATTCATAAACTTTACGTTTTGCCCGAAATGCAAGGAAAAGGAATTGGTCGAAAATTGATAGATTACATCAAAGAAATTTCCATAAATGAGAATGATGAATTTTTGCAACTTACTGTAAATCGTCATAACAATGCTAAAGATTTTTATCTTAAATACGGATTTAAAATCACTGAAGAAAAAGTTTTCGAAATAGGAAACGGATATGTTATGGATGATTATGTGATGGAAATGCAGTTGTAATTAGTATTGAAAATTATCATGCAATATTTCCTAATCCTTCAGGAAGTGGTCGATAAGCATAGTAATGTAAAACTTCTTTGATAGCTACTTTTAGAGCTTCGTTTATTGGTAAAATGGTTGTACCTAACCTAAAATCTATTTGGGTTAGATTCATGTAATAATCTGTAAATATCGGCAAATAAAGCCCTTTGCTAATAGCTTCTTCAGTATTGTTGAAGTTTTCTTGTTGGTTTTCTTTTATGATTTTACATGTGGCTAATTTCAATTCTCCAAATTTATCTCGACTGGCAGCATAACCAAAAAGGCGACATATTAACCCGCGATAGCGATAGTTTCTACAACTTCCGTTTGAACTATCAATTAATGTAAGAGGTTGGTACAAATGACAATTAGAAATCTTCTTTTCGTTTAGTGTCTTTAACATAAACTCGGCTTTGCCATTCAAAAAAAGATAGAATGCCCATGGCAAAAATTCTAAAGGTGAAGCATCAATATCGGGTTTAGAGCAACATTTGCCACAACCAGAAAGACAATGCAAGTTTGTTTGCGATTTAAAATCGGTAATTTCATTCTCAAGTCGATCAAATAACTGTTCAACCAATCGCACTTTGCTTTCTATAGACATTAATTTTTGTCTAATTTACGCTTATAAAAATGGCTTATGGCTTAATAGGGTTTTATTTTTTGAAACTTAAAAAGAAGCGAGTCAATTCCTTAAATCTAAATTGGACAACAGTATATCCTAGTTTAGAAAATAGTTCATTTTATGGATTAACTGAAACTGATTTTAAAAATGGAGTAGGAAAAACAATTGTAGTAATTTACGCTTCTTATAATATGTTTGGTAAAACTGTTGTAAAACTTTACTTTATTTAAAAGCTTAATTCTTAAGATAAAGTAGTACTAAGCTATGCTTGATATTTGATTTTGCGCTTTTTTAAGAAATGCTTTCATTAATAATCTGTTAGGAGCTATTCTTGCATTAATTAACATTTTTTTAGCAGATGCTTTATCGCTTATTACGTTTTCTTGAATTGTTTGTTTTGTCCCCATAAACCATGAAACAAAGTTAAAATTCGTTTCTGCAGAAATCTCGCTTTTCGAAGAAGTTAATTTAGCATCATCAGCATTAACTATTAACGATGCAACACTAGTAGTTTCTGAAATAGTTTGACTTATCATAGTAGAACTAGATAATATAAAAAAATACAAAAGAATTGCAGATGATGATAGTAAGCTTGAGAAATTAAACTTTTTCATAATAGTAGGCTTTAGGTTAGAAAACTAATTTTTGGGAAATCATAGTTCTCATTAGCGAAGCAAAGCTAGAGTAATTCAAATCCCTCAAAAAATATTTTCGTCGAAATGCCTGGAAAGTCGTTGAAATGGTATTTTATCTATAAGTTTAGGTTAAATAATTGAAAATTTGTAATTTAAGCAAAAAAAAAGATGCCATAGCGACATCTTTTTATACTATTTTAAGATTAGATTATTTTTTTATTACCAACCTGAATCCTTCTCCATGTATGTTTAGCACTTCTACATTCTCATCAAGTCTTAGGTATTTTCTCAATTTAGCAATATAAACATCCATGCTTCTTGAAGTGAAGTAATTGTCATCTCTCCATATTTTTGTAAGAGCTAATTCTCTTGGCATTAAATCATTTTCATATAATGCTAGCATTTTAAGCAATTCATTTTCTTTAGGAGATAATTTAATTGGCTCTTGGTTTTGAAAGGTTAAGAAACGCAACTTTGAATTAAGATGAAATTTTCCAATTTCAAACTCAAATTTTACAGGTTCATTTTTCACTTCAGATGACTTACGTTGAATAATAGCTTTGATTTTCATTAGCAATACTTCAGAGTCAAAAGGTTTGTTTAGGTAATCATCTGCGCCAACTTTATATCCTTTTAAGACATCTTCTTTCATTGATTTGGCTGTAAGAAAAATAATTGGTACATCTTTATTTTTTTCTCTAATCTCTTTGGCTAATGTATAACCGTCTTTATATGGCATCATTACATCAAGGATGCATAAGTCGTAAGTATCTTTTTTAAATTTTTCAAAACCTTCCATACCATTTTTTGCCAGCACAACTTCAAAATCATTTAGCATTAAGTAATCTTTTAGTATGGCTCCAAAATTTTGATCGTCTTCGACCAATAGTATTTTTTTGTTTAAAGTTTCCATTTTTTTTTAGTTTATTAGTGGTAATTTTATGATGAATGTGCTTCCTTTTCCTTTTTCGCTTTCTACGAAAATTTGTGCATTGTGATCTTCAACAATCCTTTTTACATAAGACAACCCTAATCCGTGTCCTTTAACATTGTGAATATCACCGGTATGTTCTCTGTAAAATTTTTCAAAAATTCTTTTTTGAGCTATTTTACTCATTCCTAATCCATGATCTTTTATTTTTATAATAATAAAATCTTTTACATTTTCGGTGTAAAGATCAATAATTGGGCTGTTTGGCGAATATTTTATTGCATTATCTAAAATGTTTACAATTACATTGGTAAAATGAACGTCATTCAATAAAGCAGTTGCTCTTGTGGCATCCAAATGAGTTATTATTTTTCCTTGTCTGTCTTCAATAATTAGATTAACATGTTCAATTGCTTCTTTAATTATATCGTGAACATTGTTGTTTTCTTTGTTTATTTCTAATTCTCTCTTTTCAAGTTTTGAAATTCTAAGAACATTTTCAACTTGCGCATGCATTCTTTTGTTTTCATCTCTTATCATTTGCAAATAGCGCTTCACTTTTTCATGGTCATCAATAACTTTTGGGTTCTTGATGGCATCAAGAGCTAGGTTGATTGTAGCAATTGGTGTTTTAAATTCGTGCGTCATGTTATTGATGAAATCGGTTTTGATTTCAGAAATTTGACGTTGTTTTATCAATTGGCTTAACGCGCTTGAATAGGCAATTATGATAATTAATGTAAATATTATTGACAAAACTGTAATTCCGATTAATTCTGAAAATAAAAACTTCTTTTTTTCCGGAAAACTTACCATTAATTGGTATTTGTTGTTTCCTTCATTATCAGTAAAAATTGGAATTGTCGATGTATTAGACTTTTCATAACGAAATTTTTCCGATTTTATTTTAGTGGCAAGTCCATTACTATATATTCCAAACTCAAATGGTGTTTTCACATCATATTCGTCAAGATAAAATTTCAATAGTGCATTCAACTTTTCAGTTGAAATTCTTTCTTGAATTGGTTTTACTGCGGCAATATCTTTAAAAAATATTTCAAATTGTGCATTGTCTAAAATTGCCATGTTTCCTGTTTTCTGAATTTTTACATCAGGTGCAATTTTGTGCTGAATACTCGAATTATCAATTTTAGCATTATTATAAATTTCTGTAGTTCTTTTGCTAGAAAAACTTTTTAATTTTATACTGTCAATTTTTTTGTCAAAGAGCGATGATGATAAATTGAAATCTTCTGATATTATATTATTTGAATAAATAATTGTTTCGTTGGTTTTAGAATTTCTTTGATAATAACCAAACTCTAAAAAATCACTTCTTTCAGGATCTTTACCTATGCTATCTTTAAGTTTTTTGTACTTATCAATAAAACTATAAGCTTCTTCTTTTTGAATTCTTTCAGAAACGTTTCCTATAACTTGTGCTACATGAAAACGAAATTGCTCATCATTGTTTTTTAAAGAAGTATTGAACCAATATACTTGAACTACGATTATCCCAATTAAAGATAAACTCATCAATAGTACGAGTAACCGAAAGAAAAACTTATTCATACCTACAAATTTAATATTTTAACAATTAGCGTAAGAATAGATTAACCAAACATTAACATTAATACGAAAAATTATTGAATTGACAATGTTTTGAGAATTTCGTCAATTTTGTTTTTTGCAAGTTCTAAGTCAACGTTTTCAACTACAAAAGTGCTTTTGGAGTTGCGTTCTTCGTCTGTAATTTGATTTTTAATTCTACTTAAAACTTTTTCTTTTGTAGTTTTATCTCTTTCTATAACTCTTTGAATGCGAGTCTCTAGCGGTGCAGTAATGTTTATAATTATAGCACAATCTTTATAACTTCCACTTTCAAATAAGATGGCAGTTTCTTTTACAACAAATGGATTGTTGTTATTCTCTTGTAGCCAATTTTCATAATGTTTTTTTACTTCTGGATGCACTATTGAATTTAGTTGCTTCAGTTTGTCAGCATCATTAAAAACAACTTCTGCTAATTTTTTTCTGTCAATATTGTTTGATTTGTCTGTAATTTCTTTACCTAAAAGGAAAATTATTTTTTCAACAACATCTGGAAAATCCATGACCTTCTTGGCTTCGACATCAGAAATATATACTGGGATTCCTTTTGTTTGTATATAATTGGCAATTGCCGATTTTCCACTTCCAATACCTCCTGTTATGCCAACAACTTTGGTTTTAATTTTTGTTTTGTCAAAAAACAATTCTGGAAAGGCATCTTCAGGCTTTTTTTTGAGAAGATTAATTTTTATAAATGATTCGATAAACCTTAATCCATATCCATAAAATTGTTTCCAAACAGCTTTTATTGAATAAAAGCCAATTAGTAAGTTTCTATTTTGAAAACTTGATACAAGAAAAATTAATAAAAAATAAATGAAATATAGTTTTAAAGGCAAATCAATTGCAAAAACTAATAATAGGATAGAAGCAAAAAATCCAATAATAAAAAGCGAAGGGAACCAGTAGGTGAATTTTGCATATTCTGGATGCCAACTGTTTAGTATAGGTCTTGCTTTTCCAAATTTTGAGACTTGAAGTTCAAACTTTTCCCAATCAATTCTTCTTTTGTGATAAACAAAACAGTTTTTCAAAAGTCGAGATTGAAATCCAAGTTTCCAAAGACGAATTGTCAAATCGGGATCTTCGCCAGGATGAATATTACCAAAGCCATTAGAAGCTAAAAAGGCTTTCTTTGAAATCCCCATATTAAAACTACGAGGTTGAAATTTATCCAATTTTTCTGACCCACCTCTAATTCCTCCAGTTGTAAGAAAGGATGTCATGGTAAAGTTAATAGCTTTTTGAATAGAAGAAAATGATTTTAATGCGCGATCACTTCCTCCATAAAAATCAACAAAATTTGAACTTAATTCTTTTTCAACATTTTCAAGATAATTTTCTGGAATAATACAATCAGAATCAAAAATGATGAAGTAGTCACCTTTTGCTTTCTTCATTCCAAAATTGCGCGAATCGCCAGGACCCGAATTAGGTTTAAAATAATAGGAAATAGTTAGTTTACCTTTAAATTTCTCAAGTACTGTTTCACATTTGGTTGTTGAACCATCTTCGATAATTACTATTTCATATTCTTTTTTATAGGAAGACGATAACAAACTAGCTAGTAATTCTTCTATCTCATCAGGTCGATTGTAAACAGGAATTAGTATAGAAAAAAACATGGGTTGTTTGGTTTTTATAATTTTACAAATATAAAAAAAATCCGCCTCGTTTTTACAACGAGACGGATTTTAAAATTAGCAATGTTTGGGTAAATTATTCTTTTACCACTTTTATAGTTTTAACTTCATTATTTGAAGTAACTTTCACCATGTAAGTACCGCTTGGTAAAGCAGACATATCTACTTGAGACATGTTAGCATTAACCGTCTTAGTAATTACTTGTTGACCTACTATGTTATAAACAGAAACATTAGTTATTGCTTTGTTGTATTCTAAGTTTAATACATCAACAACTGGGTTTGGTCTATATGTAAAGTTAGCATTGTCAAAAGTATCAGTTGCTAAGTTTGGACAAACAATTTTAAATGTTTGGCTAAGTGCTGTTGTTGTTTCACTATCTAATAAAATTAAGTATTCTGTTCCAGCAGTTAATGTTCCAATTGGATATACTCCAGTTTGATATATATCATCTATACAAGTCCAACCTGTTGTGTCGCATGACCCACTAGCATCTTTGTATAAATAGTCAACATAACTGGTAGTTGAAGCTGCAGTAACTTCTATATTATAAATTCCTGTTGTTGCTGGAGTAAATGAATACATTTTTTCGACACCCGGAGTAGTATAATTACATCCTGTTCCTGGTCCTGGGAAAGCACTTTGAAAAGTCCATGCGCCTGGGCCAGCAATAAAATCTGCAACTGTATCAGTATTACAATCAAGAGCTGTAGCGTTTGCACAATCTGGAGGGCAAACTGCTTGTGTTTGGGCTGCACTTGTAATAGTACATGACGCATCTTGGTCGTTTGCTATAGTGAATAGTACAGATGTACCATTTGGATATGGACCAAATTGAACAACACCAGTAGCAGATGCATTTTGAGATGCACTACTTTGATTGTCTGCTATTGTTACAGAAGTTGCAGTTCCTAAGTTTGTTACATTAACATCTACAAAAAATTGTGGAGCATTTGCGCAATCTGAAACTACAGTATAAGTTGCAGTTGCATTTGAACAAGCTACTACAGACCATGCTAATGTAAAAGTTCCAGATTGTCCAGCAGTACCATAACCATCTACTACAAAGTAAACAGTTTGATCAGAACCAGTTGTATTAGCCCAAGTATTTACTTGAGTGTCTGGATCGTCATAACATGTAATAGCTGTTGAAGTAGAGCAATCGCCATAGAACATACTAACTACTGAATCATAGCTGTTTACTGTTTGTTCAATCGTTAAAGTTGCTCCATTCGGAACTACTAAAGAATAATACACATCAGGTGATGGACCTGAACTACAAGAAGGCGTGTTGTTATTAGTTGCACCAACTGTTGATGCTGAAAGCGGAGAAGTTTGAGTACCTAAATCAATTGCGCCTGAGCATAAATCATTTGATGGAGGACAAACCGCTTGTGTTTGAGAGGTACTAGTAACTACACAATTAGAATCTTGATCATTTGTTACTGTAAATATTACAGAAGTTGCATTTGGATATGGTCCAAATTGAACAACGCCCGTTGCTGATGCACTTTGAGTAGCGCTCCCTTGATTATCAGAAATAGTAAGTGAACTTGCTGTTCCTAAGTCAGTAACATTAACATCTACAAAAAATTGTGGACCATTATCACAGTCAGATACTACTGAATAGGTTGCAGTAGCATTAGTACATGTGTTTTCAACAATGTTTAGAGTGTAGGCTAAAGTTTGTGGAGCTGGCCAAGTTGAAATTACAATATAATATGTTTGACCTGATACAACTGGAAACTCATTTAAAGTTACTCCACCTTCACCAGAATTGCTTCCGCCGCCTATACATGCTGAGCCAATAGAAGCACAATTAGCATAAACAAACATTCCTGACCAAGTGCCAGTTGTTGACATTACAATATTAATTGTACCATCATTAGTAGCAGTATAAGAATAAACCACATCATTTCCTCCCAAATAACCATTTGTAGTTCCACATCCAGTTGCTCCTGGAGATCCTTCGTAAAATAAATCAGCGTAATTTGATGTATTGTCTGTTGTAGTATATGGTAATGTTACAACGATTGGATTTTCACATAAATTTCCTGGTGCTGGTACAGGAATAGTTGTAAAACTATATTCAGTACAGCCACTTGCATCACCATTTAAGTTATAAGGTACTATCGAAACATAATAAGTAGTTTCAAATGCTAATCCGGTTAATGAATATGAAGTAACATTACCTACATCAGTAGTTGCTAAAACATCATTCCCGCCTGGAGAAGAACCAACAGTTAAGTTATATCCAGTGGCAACTCCAGTTGCTGCACTCCATACTAAAGAAGTATTTAGTTGAACATTTGTAGCACCATTAATAGGAAATGTTAAAGCAGCATCACAGTTTGGAACAGAAGAAGTTTCTTGACTTATTGAAATGTTGTCGAGATAGAAATAGTAGTCACCAGCAGTCCAAGCACTATTAAATCTGAACTGTAAGTCAGATCCTGATGGAACATCACCAGATGGGATTGTAAATGAAACATTGGCACAAGTATTAGCAACAACATGATTGGTGTCATCAATAGTGTAGGCAGTAGTCCATGTTCCGCCAGCATCAATTGAATATTGAACTTGCGTATTTCCCCAACCAGCTGGTGTAGCAACAGTTGCCGCTGACCAGTTTACAATTTTGTAATCAAAAGAAAATGTTACGTCAGTTCCATTTGACGCACCAACATAGTTCGGAGTTGTAAGTACCGCTGTAGTAGCAGAATCGTATAGGTTCTTCCTAATAGAATTACCACTACAAGCTTGTGTAGCTGAAACAAAATAGGTGTTTGGATTTGCCCAGCCTGCAGGTACAGTTGTACTAGCATTGAATCCTTCTGACACTCCAATTTGAGCGTTACTTACTGTTAGAAAACCTAACAACATAGTAACTAGAAGAGTAAATTTTTTCATCATAGTTTTTATTTAGATTAATAGTCTGCAATATATAAAAATATTTTGTTCTACAAATGTTAAAAAAAAATATTTCAATAAAAATAGATAAAAACACCTTGAAATGCATGAAATTTAATATATATCAAAGTAACTCTTAAAATTTGTAAAAAAAACACCACTATAAAAAGTGGTGTTTTAAAATTATAATATGATATTTTTACGAAATACTTGAAACTTGAACCATTTCGTCAGTTTCAGCCTTATAATCAACTTTGTCAAATCCAAAACCAAATAAGTTGTAGAAATCTTTTCTGTAACCTTCTAAATCTCCAATATTTTCTAGATTTTCTGTTGTTGCTTCTGCCCAAAGTTTTGATACTTGTGATTGTATATCATCACGCATTTCCCAATCATCAATACGAATTCTTCCTTTATCATCTGTCGGTACTTCATTTCCAGTGTAAAGACGTTGTTGGTATAAACGTTGAATTTGCTCTATACAGCCTTCATGTAATCCTTCATTTTTCATGACTTTATACAACAATGATATATATAAAGGTATAACTGGAATTGCAGAACTTGCTTGTGTTACTAATGCTTTATTAACAGAAACATAAGCTTTTCCATTAAGGTCTTTTAAAGTATCTGTAATTGTGAACGCTGTTGCTTCTAAATGGTCTTTTGCTCTTCCGATTGTTCCTTTTCTGTAAACAGGTTCAGTAACTTCTGGTCCGATATAGGAATAAGCAATAGTAGTTGCGCCTTGAGCCAACAAATTTTCTTTTTTCAAAGCTTCAATCCATAAAGTCCAGTCTTCTCCACCCATAACCTTTACAGTATTTGCAATATCATCTTCATTACAAGACTCAATTGAAATGTCTGAAACTTTTCCGGTATGAAAATCAACTGTTTTATTAGTAAATGTTTGACCAATTGGTTTCAAAACGGAACGGTGTAAAATTCCTGTTGCAGGATCTAAACGTACTGGCGAAGCCAAACTATAAATAATTAAATCAATTTGACCTAAATCAGCTTTTATGATGTCAATTGCTTCTTGTTTTACTTCATTAGAAAAGGCGTCGCCATTGATACTTTTTGCATATAATCCGGCTTTGTGAGCTTCATTTTCAAAAGCGGCAGAATTGTACCAACCTGGTGTTGCGGTTTTTCCTTCAGTTGCAGGTTTTTCAAAGAAAACACCTAAAGTTGCTGCATTTGAACCAAAAGCACTCGTGATTCTTGAAGCTAAACCAAATCCGGTGGAAGCTCCAATAACCAGCACTTTTTTAGCGCCATCTATTGTTCCTTTTGATTTAACGTATTCAATTTGATTTTTAACGCTTTGTTCACAGCCTTTTGGATGAGCTGTTAAACAAATAAATCCTCGCATTCTTGGTTCTATAATCATAATGTAAAAAATTTGTTGTTTGAAAATTTAGTTTCTAAATTTTGTAAAGCAAATATAAATCAATTTTTTAATTTAAAAGTTCTTTGGCATGATTTAATGCCGATTCAGAAATATTGGCACCCGATAACATTTGTGCAATTTCTGTAATTCGTTCTTCTTGAGTAAGTAACTTTAGTTCGGATTGCGTTTGATTGTCTTTTTCAGTTTTATAAACTTTAAAGTGCTCGCTTCCTTTTCCTGCAATTTGTGGTAAATGTGTTATGGCAAAAACTTGCATGGTTGTACTCATTTGTTTCATGATTTGCCCCATTTTATGAGCGATTTCACCTGAAACTCCCGTGTCAATTTCGTCAAAAATAATTGTTGGAAGTTTTGAATATTGTGCCAAAATTGATTTTACAGCCAACATTATTCTCGACATTTCTCCACCAGAAGCTACTTTTTTTAGCAAACCAAAATCGGAACCTTTATTTGCAGAAAATAAAAACTGAATCTCATCTTTTCCGTTAGCAAAATAATCATCTTTAGTATTCAATTGAATATTAAATCGAGCATTTGCCATTCCTAAAAGTTCCAAAATAGTAGCTAGTTTATTGGTTAAAACCGGTATTGCTTCGGCTCTTTTGGTATGAATGTTTTTTGCTAAAGTATCTAATTCATTTTCTTTAGTTGAAATTGCATTAGTAATGGCATTTATTTCTGATTCTAATGTAGTTACAGAAACAACTTTAGTATCTAGTTCATTTTGAATTTCAAGTAATTCTTCGACAGTATTTACTTGATGTTTTTTTTGAAGTGCATAAATTAATTGCAATTTTTGATTGATTAATTCAAGTTCTTCTGGATTTCCATAAATTGTTTCAGAAAGATTTTCAAGTTCTTTTTGAATGTCATCAAATTCGATAACAATACTTGCGATTCTTTCATGAAGTTCATTGTATTCTGAAGAAAAGCCAGCAATTTTTTGAAGTCCAATTTTAATTTCTTTCAAGTTTAGAATGGCTCCAAACGGTTCGTCATTTGCTAATGCTACTGATTTTGAAAGATTTTCTTTTATGAACTCAACGTTGTTTAATTTTTCAAATTGCGTTTCAAGTTCAAGTTGTTCGCCCGATTTTAAGTTAGCTGCAAGTAATTCTTCTAGCAAAAAAGTATTGTAATCTTGCTCTTTGATAACCGATTGCAGTAATTCTGTTTTTGATTTTAACTCCGATTTTGATTTTTTGTATTCTTTTAAAACCAAACTATATTCCGTAATCAAATTTGCATTAGAAGCAACAGAATCAACAATTTGAAATTGTACAACATCATCTGAAAGTTCCTGTGTTTGATGTTGCGAATGAATATCGATTAGATATTGACTTAAATCTTGTAATTCCTGAAGATTTACAGGTGTATCATTAATAAATGCTCTTGATTTTCCTGAAGGTAAAATTTCTCTGCGAATGATTGTTTCTTCTTCGTAATCTAAATTATTGGCCTCAAAAAATGACTTTAATTTGTAATTTTTGATAAAAAAATGTGCCTCGATTATACATTTTTCTTCTTTGTTTTTTAGCGAAGTTAAATCGGCTCTTTTTCCAAGAACCAATCCTAATGCGCCAAGAAGAATTGATTTTCCAGCACCAGTTTCTCCCGTTATAGTTGAGAAACCATCTGAGAATTGGATTGATAATTTTTCAATCAATGCAAAATTTTCTATCGAAAGAGAAGTTATCATTTAGAATAGCTAAAACTAATATTTAATTGATGCCCATCTACTTGAGTTTAGCGGAGAAACTCTGTTTAGATTATCGACAAGTTCAGAAATTGTTACACTCGGACCGCCAGAAAAAATCGAAACTATTTCTTCCGTTTTGGCATCAAAAAAAGTTCTTGTAATAAATGCATTGGGCCTAACACTATGAATTTCTTTCATAATGGCAATAGCGTTAATTATTTTTTCTTTAGCCGCTTTCATATCTTTTGTCATAATGTCTAAACCTTCAAGATGATACTTGAACATAGCAGTTCTATATGGTGCGAAAGTATTTGAAAGCATATCATTTACCAAAAAAAAGCGATTGTTATTTCCTTTAGATTGTGTCCATCCTGCAAACCCACTTCCTTGAGCAACATTTGCAATTTCTCTTGCCGTCTCAAGGTACTCTGTTCCCCCATTCAAAGCAAAAGTGTCTGCATCTATTCCAATAATCATTAAACAATAAAACGAAATTACTGAAATCAAATTGGATTCAAATACAGTTGGATTATAATTCAAATTTTGAAACTCTGCATAGTTAAATGAGAATTCTTTATCATTGAAATTAAAAATAGGAGAATTATAAGTTGAATTATAAATTGGTCTTGAAGCTTGCACTTGAATAGTTGCAGTAAAAGCATCGTTTTCTTGTTGCGAAACATTAATAAACATGGAACAATTTATTTTTTCGCTAGAAGACAACTCTCTTCCTGTCCAACTACTTTTGTTTATAAATTCGGTTAGCGACCTTTGCAATGTTTGAAAAATTTGCTGATTGGTGACTGTCACCAACTCAGAATTTACCGAAACGGTGCAGTTTAACTCTTGCGAATAGGCAAAGTTTACTATGAATAGGAAAATATATAAAATCTTATTTTTCATATAGGTTGAATTTATTTTTAGAGTTCATATATGGTATCACTTTTTTATAGTTTTTTTATAACTATTTTTTTGTAGCGATTTCATAATGCGCTATAATTTTATTAATAATATCAGTCGCTACTTCTTCTTTAGATTTTAAAGGCATTGGTTCAATGGATAAATCTTTTGAAATAAAGGTTACTTTATTTGTTTCTTTTCCAAATCCTGCGCCTTCATCTTGTAAAGAATTTAAAACTATCAAATTTAAGTTTTTTTTCTGAATTTTCGCTATTGCATTTTCAATTTCATTTTCAGTTTCTAAAGCAAAGCCAATTAAATATTGATTTTTCTTTAGTTGTCCTAATGAAGCTAAGATGTCTTTTGTTTTTTCTAATTCAATAGTAAACGCAGCTTCACTCTTTTTTATTTTCTGAGTAGCGATATTTTTTGGTTTATAGTCTGCAACAGCAGCAGCACAAACAGCAACATCTACCGATTCGTAATAAGAATGACAGGCTTCATACATTTCTTGTGAAGATGTCACTCTAACAATTTTCACTGAAGAATTTTTACTTGAAAGATGTGTTGGTCCCGATATAAGAATCACTTCGGCTCCATTATTTGCTGCGCTTTCAGCAATATCAAAACCCATTTTTCCTGTAGAGTGATTTCCTATATAACGAACTGGATCTAGTGCTTCATAAGTTGGACCAGCTGTAATTAGTATTTTTTTTCCTTTTAAAGGTAATTTACTTTCAATATCTTTTTCAAGAAAAGCGACAATATTTTCAGGTTCTGCCATTCGACCTTCTCCAGATAGACCACTTGCTAATTCTCCATTTTCTGCAGGAATCATGATGTTACCAAATTGTTTCAAAGCTCGGAAACTAGCTAATGTTGACGGATGTTTGTACATGTCCAAATCCATCGCGGGTGCAAAATATACTAGACATTTAGCCGATAAATAGGTAGCAATTAATAAATTATCGCAATTGCCATTGGCCATTTTAGACAAAGTATTGGCAGTTGCAGGAGCAATAAGCATAAAATCAGCCCAAAGTCCTAATTCAACATGGTTATTCCATTGTGCATTTTCATCATCTTCATTATAAAAAGTTGAATGAACAGGATTTTTGGATAGAGTAGAAAGGGTGAGTGGTGTTACAAAATCCTTAGAAGCAGGTGTCATTATCACTTGGACATGTGCACCTGCTTTTATAAATAATCGAACTAATGTAGCTGTTTTATATGCGGCAATTCCACCAGAAATTCCTAGCACTATTTTTTTACCGCTTAAAACCGACATGTTCTTATTTGTTAGAATCTCTGTGATAGATTTTTCCGTCTAACCATTCTTGAACAGCTAGCGCGTGTGGTTTTGGAAGTTTTTCGTAAAATTTAGAAACCTCAATTTGTTCTTTATTTTCAAATACTTCTTCCAAACTATCATTGTAAGTAGCAAATTCTTCCAATTTCTCTGTCAATTCTTTTTTAATTTCAGAGTTAATTTGGTTTGCTCTTTTAGCCATAATCGTGATTGCTTCATACACATTTCCAGTAGGCTCTTCAATCGTTGTTTTATTGTAAGTGATTGTGTTTACTGGAGCATTCGTCTTTTTTAAATCCATGACTTTAATTTATTTTTGAAATTGTTGTAAATTCTTTTCTATTTCGGCTAACATACTATCAGCAGTAGCTTTTCTTGTCGTATTGGCATTAAATTTCATTAAACCAGAATAAGCTAATCTAGCATTTTCAAGGCGTTCTTGCATTTTTGACGGAACACTGTTTATTGCCAAATTATAAGCTGAATTTAATTTATAATATAATGCTTCTTCTTTATAAGATGTTCCGGGGAAATCTGCAATAAAATTATCAAGTGCAATTATTGCCGATTTGTAATCGGTTATAGTATTGTATTGTTTGGCGTTTTCAAAAACTTTTTTCTCAATTTTACCAGTCAGCGTTTTTAAAACTGAATTTGCTTCTTCCAAATAAGTTGAATTTGGATAAGTGTCAATAAATGCTTGTAATTTTTCGATAGCTTTGCTTGTATCAGTTTGGTCGATACTGTATACTGGAGACAACATTGAATAACTTTTGGCTCCTAAAAAAGCAGCTTCTTCTAATTTCTCACTTTTTGGATAACTTGAGGCAAAACTTTCAAATTGATAACCTGCTAAATAATATTGTTCTGTTTTAAAATACGATTGTGAAAACATATAAAACATTTTTTCTGCTTGCGGTTTTCCTCTGTAAGCTGTTGCCAGTTGTTCAAAAAGTCTAATTGCTTTGGCATATTTTGCTTTTTCATATTGTTTAGTTGCAGCTTCAAATTTAGCACCGATATCTTCGTTTTTCAACGCTTTTTGATATTCGCTACATGAGCTAAATACAACTAAAATGATCAATATTGATAAAAAATTCTTCATTATTTTGTTTAGATTTCTTGATTTTAGGCACTTACAGCTACTTCAAAATCAAATGCAAATTTAGACATTAATTTTTCTACTTCAAAATATATTTTTGAAGCACCTATTTTTAATTTAATTTTGTTCTTATTTTTCTGTTTTACTTACAAATGCAGCCAATCGATTTGCTAAATCTTCATTTACATTAACTAGCGGTAAACGAACTGTGTTTTCAGACAACCCTAATAAACTGAAAATTTCTTTAATTCCAGCTGGATTTCCTTGTTCAAATATCATATCGATACTATCTGCTAAAAGGTAATGTAACTGGTATGCTTCGTCTGTTTTACGTTCCAATCCAAGTCTAACCATATCAGAGAATTGTCTTGGAAAACCTTCTCCAATTACAGAAATAACACCACTTCCACCAGCTAAAACCATTGGCAAAGTAATCATGTCATCACCCGAAATTACGTGAAAATCTTTTGGTTTATTTTGAATTAACTTCATTGCTTGCACAATATCACCAGCAGCTTCTTTTATAGCAACGATATTTTTGAAATCATTTGCCAATCTAATAACAGTTGATGGTAACATATTACTAGCCGTTCTGCCAGGAACATTATACAAAATTATAGGAATTGGTGATGCTTGGGCAATCATTTTGAAATGTTGGTAAATTCCTTCTTGGGTTGGTTTATTATAGTATGGTGAAACCGAAAGTATAGCGACAAAATCAGATAAATCTCTAGTATTCAACTCTTCTACAACTTTTGCGGTATTATTTCCACCAACACCAAGAACTAATGGAAGTCTTTTCTTATTGGTCTCAACGATAGTTTTGATAACCAATTCCTTTTCATCTTGACTCAAAGTTGCCGATTCTGCTGTGGTTCCAAGTACAACTAAATAATCAATTCCGTTATCAATTTGAAAATTTACGATGCGTTGTAAAGCTTCAACATCAACTGAAAAATCTTTTTTGAATGGCGTAACTAGCGCAACACCTGTTCCTACTAATGATTGCATATTATATTTTGTTAAGTATTTTTAAATATTTGAATAATTCATCTATAAAAACTTTGTAATTATTGGTTGTTGTGTTTATCATAAAATGATTAATTCGTTTGTCAACAGCAGAAAAACCTACTTTAAAACTTGCATTTGAAAGATTAGAGACTTGCAACAAAGCAGCCTTTTCAATGTCATAATAATTAATTAACAAATCAAATTTCTTAGAAATAAATTCATTTACATCAGGATTCTTAAAATTTGCTGCTAATGTAAAATCATTTGTACTGTATGTTGGATGTTCAAACGCTTGGTTTTTTTTAGCTACTGTATTAAAAATCAACACACTAATTTTTTCTAGTGGAATTCCTTTTTTTTCTAGTTCATTTAATATTGCAACTTTTTTTTCAAAATATGTTTCATCAAAAATAATTCCGACTGTTTTAATAGGGTTTGAGTTAAAATCAGGTGTAACATTAGACAACCTTTTTTTAACTTTATTTTTTATTAAAAAATCCTTTAATTGATTTATAAACATAGTATTTTTGCTTGAGGTACAAATTTAATTAAATAAGTCTCATTTCAGATGGTAAATCTAAAAAACAATAACGTAGTAGTAAAGAATTTTGTTTTATTCTTAACATTTTTGTTTCTACTTTCTTGTCAGCCGCAAAAAGAGTTCGTTACTAAAATAGAAGGAAAGAAAATTCCAGTAACCGAAATTTTAGGCCAATCTACTGAAATTGAGTCTTATATAAAACCTTATAGAGATACTATTGAAAAAGATTTAAGCGCTGTTTTGGCTTATGCACCAGTAACTCTAGATAAATCAGGTGAATGGCAATCAACTTTTGGAAATTTATTTTCGGATGTTACCAAAGAGAAAGGAAATTTTGTTTTTAACAAAAGAGAAAATAAATCAATTGACTTTGTTTTATTAAACAATGGTGGTATTCGTTCCATTTTGCCAAAAGGAAACGTAACAACTCGAATTGCCTACGAAATTATGCCTTTTGAAAATAGCTTGGTTGTTGTAGCTTTAAAAGGAGAACAGGTACAAGAAATGGTCGATTATTTTATTGCAGAAAAGAAACCACACCCATTATCGGGAATGACTTTTACAATTACAGCTGATAATAATTCAAAAAATATTCTTATTAACGGAAAACCGCTTTCAAAACAGACAACTTATTATGTTGGAACTAACGATTATCTTGCAAATGGTGGTGATAACATGATTTTCTTCAAAAAAGGAGTTGCTCGTTATGATTTAGAGTATAAACTCAGAAATGTATTAATAGATTATTTTAAAGACGTTGATACAATTCGGGTTGTAAATGACATTAGAATTATTAAAGAGTAAATCCAAAACTATGAAAAGAAGAGAATTTATTGAAAAAACCGCTGCAAGTGCTACTTTATTAGGTTTAGGATTATCCATTAGTAGTTTTAAATCTAACGGAATAAAACATTTGACGATACTGCATACTAACGATGTTCATAGTTACATTGATCCTTTTCCTGCTAATCATCCAAGAAATCCAAATATGGGTGGAGTTTCTCGACGAGCTGCTATAATTGAAAGCATTCGTAAAGAAAATGACAATGTTTTATTGCTTGATGCCGGCGATATTTTTCAAGGAACACCTTATTTTAACTATTATGGTGGCGAATTAGAATTTAAGCTAATGAGTATGATGAAATACGACTTGGCAACCATGGGAAATCATGATTTTGATAATGGAATAGATGGCTTTCATTCACAATTGCACAATGCTAATTTCGATTTTGTTTCGGCTAATTATAATTTTAAAAATACTGTTTTGGACGGAATTGTAAAACCTTATAAAATTTTCATTAAAAACGGAATAAAAGTTGGTGTTTTTGGTTTAGGAATTGAGCTTGATGGCCTAGTTGACAAAAAAAACTACAAAGAAACAGTTTGCAATAATCCAGTAGAAATTACGCAAGACATTGTTTCAACTTTGAGAAAAAAAGAAAAATGTGATTTAGTAATTTGTCTGTCGCATTTAGGTTACCAATACAAAAACGAACCAGATAAAATTTCAGATTTAAAATTGGCAGCATTGACTAAAGATATTGATTTAATTATTGGTGGTCACACACATACATTTTTAGACAAACCAACTATTGTTAAAAACCTTGATAACCAAGATGTATTGGTAAATCAGGTTGGTTGTTACGGGATAAATCTAGGAAGAATTGATTTTTATTTTGATACAGATATGTCAAAATTATCCTCAGGAAAATCGATTATTGTCTAATATAAAAAAAAGATTAATGAGAAGTATCGAAATTTTCGGTGCTTTTTTTATAACAAATTGTGAAAAAGAGTAACTTTGCAATCTTTTTTAATAAAATGTTATGAGTTCACACAGTCACCAAAATATGCATAGCAGATGGTCAACAGCGGGTTTGCTAATTACTTTAGGTATTATTTATGGAGATATTGGTACTTCTCCGTTGTATGTAATGAAATCGATTATTGGTGAACACAATATAAGTGCTGAGTTAATTTTAGGCGGTTTATCTTGTATATTTTGGACACTTACACTTCAAACAACATTAAAGTATGTAATAATTGTATTAAACGCTGATAATCATGGTGAAGGTGGAATATTTTCTTTATATTCATTAGTGAAGCGAACTAAGATTCAATGGCTTATTGTTCCTGCAATTATTGGAGGTAGTTTGCTTTTGGCAGAAGGAATTATTACTCCGCCAATTTCAGTATCATCTGCGGTTGAAGGATTATTAATATTTAAACCAGATATTCCAACAATTCCCATTGTAATTGGTATTTTATTCTTTCTTTTTACCATTCAACAATTTGGAGCTAAGATTGTTACGAAGTTTTTTTCGCCAGTGATGTTAACTTGGTTTTCGATGTTAGGAATTCTAGGGATTCTACAAATAACAAATAATTTTGAAGTTTTAAAAGCAATTAATCCTTATTATGCATTTAAGTTATTAACTTCAGATGCATCTGGACATGGTTTTTTTATTCTTGGTGCCGTTTTTCTTTGCACAACTGGAGCAGAATCATTGTATTCGGATATGGGACATTGTGGAAGAAAAAATATTAGAATTAGTTGGATTTTTGTAAAAGCTATGTTGCTTCTTAATTATTTTGGGCAAGGTGCTTTTTTAATGCAACATGATGGTCAATCGTTAGCAAGTTTAAATGCAAATAATCCAAATCCGTTTTATTTAATTATGGCAGATTGGTTTCAGCCAATAGGAATTGTGGTAGCTACACTTGCTGCAATTATAGCTTCTCAAGCTTTAATTAGTGGTTCGTTTACATTAATAAATGAGGCAATGCGTTTGAACTTTTGGCCAAAAGTTAAAATTAATTACCCAACAGATGTAAAAGGACAATTATATATCCCATCTATTAACTGGTTATTATTTGTAGGTTGTGTTGGAATTATTTTATATTTTAAAGAATCCAAATATATGGAGCATGCCTATGGTTTGTCTATAATTTTGGGTATGATGATGACTACAACATTATTGAATTTTTATTTAATTATGAAAAGAGTAAAATGGTATTTTATTGCACCATTGATAGCGCTTTACACAACAATTGAAGTTAGTTTTCTTTGGGCAAATATTACTAAGTTTATGGATGGTGGTTATGTTACTATTGTGATCGCTATCTTTTTAATTTGTGTTATGTCAACTTGGTATCTTGCTAAGAAAATTAGTAAAAATTATACCAAAATTGTCAAAATTGATGATTATAAAAAAGTTCTAGCTGAGTTAAGTGTAGATTTATCTATTCCAAAATATGCTACACATTTAGTATACATGACAAATTCAAATAGAAGTGATGAAATTGAAGAAAAGGTTATGTATTCAATTTTGCAAAAAAGACCAAAAAGAGCTGATATTTATTGGTTTATTCACGTAAGCATTTTGAGTGAGCCATATAAAAAAGAATACCGAGTAACAGAAATTGTGAAAGATGATATTTATAGAGTAGATTTTTATCTAGGATTTAGAGAAGCTACTAAAATTAATTTGATGTTTAAAGAAGTTATCAAAGATATGATGAAAAAAGGTGAAGTTGATATTACTAGTCGTTATGAATCTTTAAGTAAAAATCATATTATTGGAGATTTCAAGTTTGTTCTTTCAGAAAAATTCTTGTCAAACGATAGTGATGTAACTTTCTTTGAGAAAATTGTAATGAATGCTTACTTTATTATGAAAAAATTCAGTTTGTCCGAAGAAAAAGGTTTTGGATTGGATAGTAGTTCTGTAAAAGTTGAGCAATTTCCATTAGTCCTTCATGCTCCAGAAAAAATTGAGATGAAAAGGATAGAAGCTCACTGATTAAAAATAAAATAGTAAAAAGTATTCTTTACTGTCAAAATGGTTGTAAAGAATACTTTTTTGTTTCTAGTAAAAGCAATACCTTTGCAGGCTGATTAAAAAATAATGAGATTACACCGAAATTTAGTTTACACTACGATTGATGCATTGAATGCGATTTTCAATGAAGGAGAATACGCCGATAAAGTAGTAGCAAGATCTTTGAAAAAAGACAAACGTTGGGGAAGTTCCGACAGAAAATTTGTGGCAGAAACTATCTACGAAGTTGTTCGTTGGAAACGTTTGTATGCCGAAATTGCTGCCGTAAAAGAACCATATGATAGAGATGATTTATGGAGAATGTTCGCCACTTGGGCAGTTTTACGTGGTTATCCAATTCCTGATTGGCGACAATTAGAAGGAACACCTGAACGTAAAATAAAAGGAAAATTTGACGAATTGTCAAAAATCCGAACGTTCCGTGAATCTATTCCAGATTGGATGGATGAATTGGGTGTAAAAGAATTGGGCGAAGAACTTTGGACAAAAGAATTGGCTGCTCAAAACAAGCAAGCGCAAGTTATTTTAAGGGTAAATACTTTAAAAACCACTAAAGAAAAGCTTCGTGCAATCCTAATGGATTTAAACATTGAAACGGAATTTTTAAAAGATCAACCAGATGCTCTAGTTTTAAAAGAAAGAGCCAATGTGTTTTTGACAGATGCTTTTAAAGAAGGCTTTTTTGAAGTTCAGGATGCCTCTTCACAGTTAGTGGCTCGTTTTCTTGACGTACAACCTGGAATGCGAGTGGTTGATACTTGTGCTGGTGCTGGAGGAAAAACACTTCATATGGCTTCATTGATGGAAAATAAAGGACAACTAATCGCAATGGATTTGTATGAAAGCAAACTAAAGCAATTAAAGTTAAGAGCCAAAAGAAACGGAGCTTTCAATATAGAATACAGAATAATTGATACAACTAAAGTTATCAAAAAGCTTTACGAAAAAGCCGATAGAGTCTTAATTGACGCACCATGCAGCGGATTAGGAGTTTTAAAAAGAAATCCTGATAGCAAGTGGAAATTACAACCAGAATTTATAGATAACATAAGAAGAGTGCAAGCTGAAGTTTTGGAAAGTTATTCTCGAATTGTAAAACCTGGCGGAAAATTAGTTTATGCAACTTGTTCTATTTTACCATCTGAAAATCAGGAACAAATTAAGAAATTCTTAAGTTCTGATAACGGAAAAAACTTTACATTTGTAAAAGACTCAAAAATTTTAGCTTCAGAGTCAGGTTTTGATGGGTTTTATATGGCATTATTAGAAAGAAAATTATAATTTTTATGAGAAAAGTTTTTTTGATGTTGTTTTTATTTATGTCTGTGCAAACATTTGCCCAAATTCCTAATGGATATTATGCTTCTGCAACCGGAACTGGTTTTGCATTAAAATCTCAATTGCATACTATCATTAAAAATTATGTTCCAAAATCATATAATTCATTGTGGAGTCTCTATTCTACTTCTGCTTACAGAGATAATTACTATGAAAATGATGGCTCTCTTTTAGATATTTATTCTGAAAAAATTAACGAAATTGATTTTACCAATTATAATTCTACGTTACTAGAATGTGGTTCAACAACTACTTCTTATGAAGGACTTTGTTATAACAGGGAGCATTTAGTGCCTGAAAGTTTTTTTGAGTCTTACTTTAACAGTATCGGTATTGATACTTCTATTAATAGTGTAGCATATTATGCTAAAAATGATGCACATTTTATTCCTCCAACAGATATAAGAGTAAATGCATGGAGAGGAAATTTACCCTTTGGTAGACTATCTGCAACCAACTTGAATCCATGTGCAGGAGGAGATGGGCCTTCTTTTTCTCCAACAAATTTGCCATGTTATACTTCTAATGTTTCTAAAATTGGATTTAACAATAATAGTGGTTATTCGGCGGGTTATACTGGTAATGTTTTTGAACCAATTGATGAGTTTAAAGGTGATGTTGCAAGAGCTGTTTTGTACTTTGTAACGCGTTACGAAGACGTTTTACCACTAATGTATTCAACTTGTTCAAATACTACAGCTAAAGCTATGTTTAATGGAAGTTCAGGTCAAGGTTTGAATGCTACTTTTCTAAATATTATGAAAACTTGGCATCAAAATGACCCTGTTAGTGAAAGAGAAATTGCAATAAACAACAGAATTTATACGCATCAAAGTAATAGAAACCCTTTTATAGATCATCCAGAATGGGTTACTACAATATGGGGTTCTCCATTACAAACTGAAACATTTGAATTGCTTTCTGCTATTTCTGTTTATCCTAATCCAGCAGTTGACAATAGAATTACAATTGAAGCGGAAACTATTTTAGATGAAATCAATTTGATTAGTACAAATGGTCAATTGATGCTACAAATTAAAAATCCTAACTCTGATAACAACAGATATTTAGTAGAAAATTTACCTCAAGGATTTTATTTCTTGAAATTATTTTCTAATAATGAATCGATAACTAAAAAGATTATAATTAACTAAATTATGAAAAAAATAATTTCAATTTTATTGCTATCAATAAGCGCATTTGCTCAAAATGGTGCTCCAGCAACTCCTTATTATAATGGTTTCAATTGGAACCAAACTGGAACAGCCTTAAAAAATGCACTTGCAACTAAAATAACCAATACGCATACAAATCAGTTATCATATTCTGATGTTTGGGACGCCTTAAAAATTGTTGATTTAGATCCAACAAATTCTGCAAATGTCTTATTGGTTTATGGTTATGAAAATGGTTCAGATGGGAATATTACCAATGATAGAACAAGGAGTAAGAATAGTAATGGAGGTGCTGTAGGTGATTGGAACAGAGAGCATGTGTTTGCTCAATCATTAGGTAATCCTGAACTTGGACAAACTGGTCCTGGTGCAGATGCGCAAATGCTTAGAGCTTCTGATGTTCAAAGAAATGGAGAACGAGGAAATAAATTTTTTGCAGAAGGCTCAGGAAATTCTGCTACTATTGGAGCTAATTGGTATCCTGGAGATGAATGGAAAGGTGATGTTGCAAGGATAATGTTTTATATGTACTTGAGATATGAAAATCGCTGTACGCCAAACTATAATGCAACAGGAACACCTATTGCTTCTGACTCATCATTACCAGCTATTTTATTACAATGGAATGCCGAAGATCCCGTTTCTCAATACGAGGATGTTAGAAATACTTATTTAGGTAATTCTTCAAATACTTTTGGACAAGGAAATAGAAATCCTTTTATAGATAACCCTTATTTAGCAACATTAATTTGGGGAGGACCAGTTGCTCAAAACAGATGGCCAAACATATATTTGTCAAACGAACAGTTTGATTGGACTTCAGATATTGCTGTTTTTCCTAACCCAACAAATAATAATAGAATTTTAATTACTACACAGTCAAATATTGATGTAATTGAATTGGTTTCTGTTAATGGACAATTGATAAAAAAAATTGAGAATCCAATTTCGAATGATAATGCTTATTCATTAGAAAACTTGCCAAAAGGATTTTACTTACTAAAGATTTCTTCTGAAAATAAGTCGGTTGTTAAGAAAGTGATTGTAGATTAAATCAAAAAAAATAAAAACGGGTTCTACAAAAAAAAATCGCATCAAATAATTGAAGCGATTTTTTTTAATTTTTAAAAGAATCTAATTAAGCAATTCTCTTGTTTTTTCTATATGTGTAAAATGCAAAAAATAATCCTGCTATTCCTAAATATATTAATTTTCCATTTATAGGAACTGGGTCCGGGTCTTCACCTTCTAAATCTCCATCTCCAGTATTATCACCAGGTTGAGCAAAAGCTATAAAATCTGTTAAAATGAAAAAACCAAGAATGTATAGTTTTAATAATTTATTTTTCATCGTTAATTATAATTTATTTGGCATAAATGTACTAATCATTTTTTATATTTTCAAAATTTTTTTTATTTAATTTTTAAAAATTTAATAATTTAGGAATAAATACATTGTTATTTCTTACAAAATTTACATCAAAATTAATCAAATTCTGAAGTAAAAAATAATTTTACTGTTGGAAATTTACTTTGTGTCATTTGAATAGTAAAATCTGAATCTGCTAAAAACACTAATTGATTGTATTTGTCTTTAGCTAAAAATTTTTGTTTTATTCTAATAAATTCTCTGAACTCTTCGTTTTTTGCATCATCTGGTTTTACCCAGCAAGCTTTGTGAACGGGAAAATTTTCGTAAGTACATTTTGCACCATATTCATGTTCTAAACGATATTGAATTACTTCATATTGCAAGGCTCCAACAGTTCCAATAACTTTTCTATTGTTCATTTCAAGTGTAAATAACTGTGCAACACCTTCGTCCATTAACTGGTCAACACCTTTGTCAAGTTGTTTCGCTTTTAATGGGTCGGCATTATTAATGTATCTAAAATGCTCCGGAGAAAAACTTGGAATTCCTTTAAAACTCATAATTTCTCCTTCAGTTAGCGTATCACCAATTTTAAAATTTCCAGTATCATGCAATCCTACAATATCACCAGGGTAGGAGATATCTACAATTTCTTTCTTTTCTGCAAAAAAAGCATTTGGACTTGAAAATTTCAAATTCTTATTATGACGAACATGCAAATAAGGTTTGTTTCTTTCAAATGTTCCTGAAACAATTTTTACAAAAGCTAATCTATCTCGATGTTTAGGGTCCATATTAGCATGAATTTTAAAAACAAAACCCGACATTTTTTCTTCTTCAGGATTTACCAATCTTGTTTCAGATTCTTTTGGTCGTGGCGATGGAGCAATTTCAACAAAACAATCAAGCAATTCTCTAACTCCAAAATTGTTCAAAGCGGAACCGAAGAAAACCGGCTGAAGTGTTCCTTTTAAGTAGTCTTCTCTGGAAAACTTTGGATAAATTTCGTCTATCATTTCTAATTCTTCACGAAGTTTATCAGCTGGTTTTTGACCAATAATTTTTTCTAATTCTGGATTTTGAACATCAGAAAAAGCAATAGTTTCCTCTATGTTTTTTCGACTATCACCGCTAAATAAGTTGATATTTTGTTCCCAAAGATTATAAATTCCCTGAAAATCATACCCCATTCCTATAGGGAAACTTAGTGGCGTAACATGTAACCCTAATTTTTGTTCTACTTCATCCATCAAGTCAAACGCATCTTTACCTTCACGGTCTAATTTGTTGATGAAAACAATCATCGGAATATTTCGCATTCTACATACAGCAACCAATTTTTCGGTTTGTTCCTCAACACCCTTTGCAACGTCAATTACTACAATTACACTATCAACAGCCGTTAATGTTCGAAAAGTGTCTTCTGCAAAATCCTTGTGGCCTGGCGTATCTAGTATGTTTATTTTTTTATCTTGATAATTGAAGGCCAAAACCGAAGTCGAAACCGAAATTCCTCTTTGGCGTTCAATTTCCATAAAATCGGAAGTTGCTCCTTTTTTAATTTTATTACTTTTTACCGCTCCAGCTTCTTGAATTGCTCCTCCAAAAAGTAACAATTTTTCCGTTAATGTTGTTTTACCAGCATCGGGATGCGAGATAATTCCGAAGGTTCTTCTTCTTTCTATTTCTTTTAAAAAACTCATATTTTCTATAAATGGATTGCAAAAGTAGCAAATTCTATATTACAAATGGTAAATTCAATCTCTAAACCACAAACTTCCAACTTCCAACTTCTAACTTCCATATTGCAACTACTTTTTGTTAATAAATTTTTGTTAATAGTAACGGCTATTATTGTTTAATGCGTTTGAATTGTTATTTTTGTTGGCTTTTAATTAGCAAATAGAAATTTAGTTAATACAAAATATTTAATTTTAATATAAATGAAAATGAAGCAGTTGTTTTTAGGAGTTTTACTTTCCTTAAATTTAATTAGTTACGCACAAAAAAACACTAAAGAAGTTTTGTTTACAATTGATAATACACCGTATTATACCGACGAATTTTCAAGAGTTTACAATAAGAATTTAGATTTGGTTAAGGATGAATCTCAAAAAGATTTGAACCAATACCTTGAGTTATTTGTTGGTTATAAGCTAAAAATCAATAAAGCAAACAAATTGGGCTTGCAAAATGGTGAAAATTATAAAAACGAATTAAAAACATACAGAACGCAACTTTCTAAAAATTATTTGTCTGATTCTAAGGTAACTAAAGAACTTGTTGAAGAAGGACACAATCGTTATTTGAAAGAAGTTAAGGCTTCACACATTCTTATAACGGTCGAAGAAAATGCTTCTCCAGAAGATACATTGGTTGCATTCAATAAAATTAAAGACATTAGAGAAAGAGTCGCAAAAGGAGAAGATTTTGGAACACTTGCGCAACAATTTTCACAAGATCCATCTGCTAAAGAAAACAAAGGTAACTTGGGTTATTTTTCGGCTTTCAGAATGATTTATCCTTTTGAGTCGGCTGCTTATAAAACGCCAGTTGGAAAAGTTTCAAATCCAGTAAGAACACGTTTTGGTTACCATATTATCAAAGTAGATGACATTCGTGACAATCGTGGTGAAGTTTTGGTTGCACACATAATGGTTTTAAATCCTGAAAAACCAGAAGATGCTCCAACTGCCAAAATTAAGATTGATGATATTTATAAAAAATTAAATCAAGGTGAAAGTTTTGATAGTTTGGCTAAACAATTTTCAGAAGACAAATCTTCTTCGTCTAAAGGTGGCGAGTTAAATCGTTTTGGTTCAGGGCAATTAAGTTCAGAAGAGTTTGAAAATGTTGCTTTTGGAATGACATCTAAAGGTCAAATTTCTGAACCTTTTCAAAGTAAATATGGTTGGCATATTGTAAAATTGCTAGAGAAATTTCCATTAAAAACTTTGGAAGAAATGAAGTCGGAATTGGAAAATAAAGTTAGTAAAGATGATCGTTCAAGATTAATTACTAATTCTTTAACCGAAAAATTAAAACTTAAATACCCAATAAAATTAGATAAAAAAGTATATGCAAATGCTGTAAAAGCCGTTACTGATAGTGTTTATGTTAACAAATGGGATTTGCCCAAAGAAACCAAACTATATGATGGAAGACTTTTTGCAATAAAAGAAAAATCGTTGACTGGAACCGATTTCTTGAATTTTATCAAAACGAATCAAAAATCGGCTAGCAAAATCAAACCTGTTTCTAAATGGGTCGATAACGTTTACGCTAAATTTGTTGATGATCAATTAAACACCTATTATAATAATAATCTTGAAAACGAATTTCCTGATTTTGCTAATGTAATGGAAGAATACCGAGATGGTTTACTTCTTTTTGACCTGATGGACAAAGAAATTTGGGAAAAATCAAAAACGGATACCGTTGGTTTGAGTGCTTTTTATGAAGCTAGAAAAAATAATTATATGTGGAAAAACCGTTATGATGTAGTTGTTTTTTCTTCAACCAAAATGGATTATATAAAAAAAGCACATAAATTAGCAAAAGCTGCTGTTTCTGATGATAAAATTAAAGAACAACTAAATCCGAAAGATAAAGTTGAAGTAATGTCAAACGCTGGTGTTTTTGAAGAAGGAAATAATGCATTGCCTAAAAATGTAAAATTAGAAGAGGGTATTTCAGAAATTATTCAAGACGGAGAACATTATTTTGTTGTAAAAGTTAATAAAGTTCTTCCATCTGGACCAAAGACTCTTGAAGAATGTAAAGGAAAAGCTATCAATGATTACCAACAATATTTAGAACAAAATTGGGTTGGAGATTTGAAGAAAGAATTTATTGTAAAAGTAAATCAAGATGTTTTTGAAAAAGTAAAACAACAATTAAAAAAATAATTAGCAATAAATTTAATTGCTTTAAGTAAAACATATGAAATTCAATACTATTAAAAATTTCCTAATCGCTTTAGCATTACTATTGACTAATTTTTCAATTGTTGCTCAAGAAGTTGTTGCTGACACATTAAAAAAACAAACTGTATTTTCTGGAAAAAAGCAAAAAATTGACGGAATTATTGCAACAGTTGGCGATTATCTTGTTTTAGATTCTGATATTGATAAAAATTTTCTTGAGCTTACTAGTCAAGGAAATTCAATTAAAGATATTAGTCGTTGTCAAATGTTAGGAAAGTTACTTGAAGACAGATTATATGCACATCAAGCAGTTCAAGATAGTATCATTGTTACCGATGCCGAAGTAAAAACAAAGCTAGAAGAACAACTAGCCTATATGGTTGAACAATTAGGTTCAATGGAAAAAACGATAGCTTATTTCAAGAAGAATTCCGAAGAAGATTTCAGAGCTGATTTGTCGGAAATTATTAAAATGAATAAACTTACTTCCGAAATGCAACGTAAAATTGTTGATGAAGTTACGATAACACCTGAAGAAGTTAGAAATTTTTACAAAAAAATTCCGGAAAACGAAAGACCAACTTTTGGGGCAGAAGTAGAAGTTTCACAAATTGTAATCCATCCAAAAATTACGGATGAAGACAAGCAAAAAGTAATTGATAAACTAAAACAATTTAAAAAAGAAGTTCTCGAAGGTTCAAGTTTTGCAACCAAAGCGGTTTTATATTCTCAAGATCCTGGCTCAAGTACCAATGGTGGTTATTATAAGATGAATCGTAAAACTCCTTTTGTTAAAGAATTTAAAGATGTAGCATTTAGTCTTGCTGAAGGTGAAATATCTGATCCTTTTGAAACTACTTATGGTTTTCACATCATAATGATTGATAAAATAAAAGGACAAGAAGTAGAATTGCGTCATATATTATTATCTCCAAATGTTACTGACCAAGCATTAAAAGATGCTAAAGAAAAAATAGTTCAAATCAAGAAAAAAATTGAGAATAAAGAAATCACTTTTGCTGATGCAGCAAGAGCAGAATCTGACGAAAAAGAGACCAAAGCAAATGGTGGTGTTTTAATAAATCCTAAAACACAAGATACCAAGTTTGAATTGACCAAAATGGATCCGAGTTTTTATTCACAAGTTTCTAACCTTAAAGCAGGAGATGTTTCTAATGCAATTATTGACACAGATCAATCTCAAAGGAAAAAATATAAAATAGTTACTGTTACCAATAAAATTGATGAACACGCAGCTGATTATGCTAAAGATTATTTAAAAATTAAAGAGTTAGCTTTGAAAGAAAAGCAAATCAACGCTATTGCTAAATGGTCTGAAGAAAAAATTAAAGAAACTTACGTAAAAATAAACAACGAATATAGAGATTGTGAATTTGCCAATAATTGGCTTAAAAAGTAACTTTATATCTAATATTTAAAATCTAATATCTACTATAAGAATGTCCGACGTAACAGCAATACAAAATCTAGTTCAAAAAAGAATTGAGCTTAAAAAAGAGATTTCCAAAATAATTGTAGGTCAAGATGATGTTGTTGATCAGATTTTATTAAGTATTTTTTCTGGTGGACACGCTTTGTTAGTTGGTGTTCCTGGATTGGCAAAAACCTTAATGGTTAATACTATTTCTCAAGCTTTAGGTTTGGATTTTAAGAGAATTCAGTTTACACCAGATTTGATGCCTTCTGATATTTTAGGAAGTGAAATTTTGGATGAAAATCGTCAATTCAAATTTATTAAAGGGCCTATTTTTTCTAATATAATTTTAGCTGATGAGATTAACAGAACGCCACCAAAAACCCAAGCTGCTTTACTAGAAGCTATGCAAGAACGTGCCGTTACTATTGCAGGACAAAATTATAAATTGGATTTACCTTATTTCGTTTTAGCAACACAAAACCCAATTGAGCAAGAAGGAACTTATCCTTTGCCAGAAGCGCAATTAGACCGTTTTATGTTTGCAATTAAGCTAGATTATCCATCTTTTGAAGAAGAAGTTCAAGTTGTAAAAAGCACGACTTCTGATGCTAAGCCAACCATAAATCCTCTTTTTACAGGACAAGAAATTATCGATTTTCAGCATTTAATTCGTAGAATTCCAGTTGCTGATAATGTGATTGAATATGCAGTTACTTTGGTTGGAAAAACGAGACCAAATTCGCCATTATCTAATGAGTATGTAACTAATTATTTAGATTGGGGAGCAGGACCAAGAGCTTCACAAAATTTAATTTTGGCTGCCAAAGCCAATGCAGCATTCAACGGAAAATTTTCTCCAGATATTGAAGATGTAAAAGCAGTTTCAGTTGGAATTCTAAGACATAGAATCATCAAAAACTACAAAGCAGACGCCGAAGGAATTACCGAAGAAATGATTATCGAAAAGTTGATGTGATTTTAAAGATATTGAATGAAACTCCTAAGAACAATGATTGTTTTTAGGAGTTTTTTGTTTTGTATATTTAATCAAAACTTATTAGTTATCAATTTTTGCTTCTTTAAATATGATTTTGATAAAAATGATATAGCAAAATTCTTGTTTTCGTAAATTATTTAGTGCCATAAAGATATTTAGTTAAAAATTTTTTAATGGTACAACGTTTTCGTAATTTTGTGCTGCAAACATTAAAAAAAATTATCATGGCTTTTGATATTGAAATGATTAAAAAAGTTTATGGAACTATGGCTGAGCGTGTAGATAAAGCACGTGAACTAGTAGGTCGTCCATTGACACTTTCTGAAAAGATTTTATATTCTCACTTATGGGATGGAACGCCTTCTCAAGCTTTTTCAAGAGGAAAAGATTATGTTGATTTTGCTCCTGATAGAGTAGCTTGCCAAGATGCAACTGCTCAAATGGCATTATTGCAATTCATGCACGCTGGAAAGAAAACAGTGGCTGTTCCAACAACAGTGCACTGTGACCACTTAATTCAAGCAAAAGTTGGTGCTACAACCGATTTAGCAGTAGCTAATTCACAATC
The DNA here is from genome assembly GCF_044377315.1 of Flavobacterium sp. Taxonomy (GTDB): domain Bacteria; phylum Bacteroidota; class Bacteroidia; order Flavobacteriales; family Flavobacteriaceae; genus Flavobacterium. The sequence goes on along the minus strand of NZ_JBILJG010000023.1, from coordinate 11,459 downwards.
AAAAGAAGTTTTTGATTTTCTTTCTTCTGTTTCTAATAAATACGGAATTGGTTTTTGGAAACCAGGTTCTGGAATTATTCACCAAATTGTTTTAGAAAATTATGCATTTCCTGGTGGAATGATGATTGGTACCGATTCACATACTGTAAACGCTGGTGGATTAGGTATGCTAGCTATTGGTGTTGGTGGTGCTGATGCGGTTGATGTAATGTCTGGAATGTCTTGGGAATTGAAATTTCCTAAACTTATCGGAGTTAAATTGACAGGAAAATTAAATGGCTGGACGGCTCCAAAAGACGTTATTCTAAAAGTGGCTGATATTCTTACTGTAAAAGGTGGAACTGGGGCGATTGTAGAATACTTTGGAGAAGGTGCAATCAATATGTCATGTACAGGAAAAGGAACTATTTGTAACATGGGTGCAGAAATTGGAGCAACAACTTCAACTTTCGGATATGATGATTCGATGAGAAGATATTTAGCCGCAACAGGTCGTCAAGATGTGGTTGATGCTGCCGATAAAGTAGCTGACTATTTAACGGGTGATGCTGAAGTATATGCTAATCCAAGTCAATATTTTGATGAATTAATCGAAATTAATTTATCTGAATTAGAGCCACATATAAACGGTCCATTTACGCCAGATAGAGGAACACCAGTTTCTAAAATGAAAGAAGAAGCCGCTAAAAATGATTGGCCTCTTAAAGTAGAATGGGGATTAATAGGTTCTTGTACTAACTCATCTTATGAAGATATGGCACGTGCTGCTTCAATTGTAGAACAAGCTGTTGCACACGGAATTACTCCAAAAGCTGAATTCGGAATCAATCCTGGTTCAGAGCAAATTCGTTACACTATTGAAAGAGACGGAATTATCGCTACTTTCGAAAAAATGGGAACAAAAGTATTTACCAATGCTTGCGGACCTTGTATCGGTCAATGGGATAGAGCAGGAGCAGACAAAGGAGAAAAAAATACTATTGTTCACTCGTTCAACAGAAATTTCTCGAAACGTGCTGATGGAAACCCAAATACACATGCTTTTGTAACTTCTCCAGAAATGGTCGCTGCTTTGGCAATTTCGGGGGATTTGTCTTTTAATCCTTTAACAGATACTTTATTAAATGATAAGGGTGAAGCTGTAAAATTAAATCCTCCAACAGGTGATGAATTGCCAAAAAGAGGTTTTGATGTTGAAGATGCAGGTTTTCAGGCGCCAGCGGCTGATGGAAGTGGAGTAGTTGTTGCTGTTTCTGAAACTTCTGATCGTTTACAACTTTTGGCACCATTTGATGCTTGGAATGGGAAAAATATTTCAGGAGCAAAACTTTTGATAAAAGCGTTCGGAAAATGTACAACCGACCATATTTCTATGGCTGGACCATGGTTGCGTTTCCGTGGACATTTAGATAATATTTCTAACAATATGCTGATTGGTGCAGTAAATGCTTATAACCAAGAAGCTAATAAAGTTAAAAATCAATTAACGGGTGAATATGCTGCTGTTCCTTCTGTTGCAAGAGCTTACAAAGCAGCTGGTGTTCCATCTATTGTGGTGGGAGATCAAAACTATGGTGAAGGTTCTTCTCGTGAGCATGCAGCGATGGAGCCACGTTTCTTAGGTGTAAAAGCAGTTTTAGTTAAATCGTTTGCTCGTATTCACGAAACGAATTTGAAAAAACAAGGTATGTTGGCTTTAACGTTTGCTAACGAAGCTGATTATGATAAAATTCAAGAAAATGATACTATCAATTTCTTAGATTTAACAGAATTTGCACCAGGAAAACCATTGACATTAGAATTTGTTCATGCTGATGGTTCAAAAGATATAATTTTGGCAAATCACACCTATAACGAAAGCCAAATTGGTTGGTTTGTAGCGGGTTCTGCCTTAAACCTGATTGCTGCCAATGCTTAATTAATATTGGTTAGTAATACATTTTTACAAATGTAAACTCCTAGGGAAACTTAGGAGTTTTTTTATGTTAGTAGTTTTGGGAATATTTAAATAAAAAACCTTTCAATATTGCTAGTAAGCATTTTTTACAAAAAAAAATCAAAGAAACTATTTACTCCGATACTTCAACTAGACCATCTTGCCATTCTACTTTATCATATCTAAAATCAACTGATGTTAATGTGCCTTTTTTCTTAACGGTATAGGTTCCAGTTATTTTAGCTTTATCGCCTTCAATTGTGATTACGCCACTCTCTTTATCCTTGTTTTGTTGGTAATACGAAAACAATTTTGCAGCTATTTCTTCTTTTATGGTGACTTTAGCTTGAAATGTGCTAATGACAATTGTTTCATTATTGTTTTTGGCTATTAGCTCGATTCCGTTTTGCCCGTATTTGTATATTACAGGAGCTGATTTTGATTGCGATAACGCAAATTGGCTTACAAGAAAATATAAGAATACAATTTTTCTCATGGCATTAGTAGGTTTTAATCTTTAGATAGATTTGGGGAAAATAGCTAAATGATTATTTTGTTTTTTGACTATAACAAATCTAATAAATGTAACGATTATATCACAAATTAATCGATTAAATACATGTTATTTCAATAAAAATAATGATTAAACTTACAAAATATGTTTCCAAGTAAAAAAAATACGCTATAAATTTTAGTGTATTTTTAGAATAGATTATTTTGATTATTACAAATTTGCAGTTGTAGTTTTGGTTTCGCCATTTCTTATATAAACAATGGCGACTTCTTCTGCTAAACTTAGTTTTGCCAATTATTTCATATAGCTGTAAATTCTTTTTCGGTTAAATCAATTGAATAAATTTGATCACATAAAACGCCAAATGCTTTGTTAGTAATTTGTAGAGCAAGTTTCTTACTGTCTGGACTAAAGTAGGCTTATGCATTATCGCCACCAAAAGTTAGTTTTTGAGTATTTTTTAGGTGTTTTTCTTGTGAAAAAGCAGTTGTATTTAGTAATGATAAGAAGCCTATGACTAGAACTTTAGTTTTGATAGTATTTTCATTATATGAATTTTATTTCAATTTATAAATATAATATTTTGAGTTGATTTTTATAAATAGTTATTCAGTTAGATACAACTCGTAAAATACTCTAAAAGATTATTTTTCTTCTAATTAAGATTAAAACAAAGGTAAAAATAGTATAAAATATAAAGAAAGGGGCAATGTTTTCAATGAATCCTAATGGCAACATAATGGCAATAATCAATAGCTGAAAGCCTAATCCGTATAGTGAAAGCAATGTCATGAACCAATTAGGAAACGTTTTTACTTTGTAAGCATCTTTATCTAAAAAGTGAATTATTTTATCGAAAGCGCCATAAACCACAGTATATATTCCAAATAATATATCAACAGATTGCTGCGTTTCTCCTGGTAAAGCTTTCGGTGATTTGTATTCAAAAATTTTGCTTGTTGAATCACCTCCAACCGATTTATTTCTCAAAATAACATAATAATAATTGTATAATGTTCCTTGCAATTGAATTGCTATAAAAGCTAGTAAACTAAGCCAAATAGTCGTTTTTGACACATAACAGATGGTCATAAGAAATAGAAAGTTCAAGATGATATCGAAAACACTGTCTAAATATCTTCCAAAATAAGAAGGTGTGTTCTTGAGTCTTGCCAATTCGCCATCGGCAGCATCAATTCCGGATTTTAGAATTATAAAAAATGCAGCCCAAAAATATTGATGTGTGAGAATACAATAAATCGCAATTAAACCCGAAATTCCAAATAATATGGTTACGTGAATAGGAGTGAAGTGTGTACTTTTAAGTTGATTAGCAAGGAATTTTCCGAATGGTCTTCCGTAATCTGATAAGTCAAGAAATTTATCTTGAGCTGAAAGTTTTGACATTTAAAGTTTCTAAATAGAACTGCGACAATATAGTCTGAAAATTTATTTTGAAAGGCGATGTAACGTATAAGTCATGGTTGCTAACAAAATAAAAGCCATTATTTGATGTGTTAATCCTAACCACAATGGAACGCCTAATAACAAGGTTAAAACACCCAATGTAAATTGCAAAAATACTATAAAAATCAATAGGTTTAATCCATTTTTCTGTTGTGTTGAAAGTGCAAATTTTTTACTTTTAAAATATAAAAATAGAATTAATCCAACAACAACATAAGCCATTGTTCTGTGAACAAACTGAACACCACTTTTACCTTCTGTCAATCGTAATAGCCAAGAATATTTTTCTAAAATGATGCTTTCATGAAAGAATTGTCCATCGCTCATTAAGGGCCAATGGTTGTGTATCAAACCCGCGTTTAATCCTGCTACAAATCCGCCATAAATGATTTGTATTATTAGAAAAACAATGGCAATTCGAGCATATTTTCTTAAAGTTGTGTTGACTTCTTTTTTGTCTGGATAAATTAAATCTAATGCCACCCATAAAGTGTAGGCAAAAGTTATAAATGCAAAAGTTAGGTGTAAAGCTAATCTAAAATGACTCACATCAGGATTATCAACTAATCCGCTTTTAACCATAAACCAACCTAAAAATCCTTGAAATGCTCCCATTCCTAAAAGGATAATACATTTTTTAATTGTTTCAGAATTTAATTTCTTTTTGATTAAAAAATATACGAATGGAATGATAAAAACCATTCCAATTATTCTTCCAATAAAGCGGTGAAACCATTCCCAGAAATAAATAAATTTATAATCAGAAAGTTGAAAATCATTGTGAATATTGATTTTTTGATATTCAGGAAATTTCTTGTATTCATCAAAAGCTGCTTGCCATTTTTCTTCTGATAAAGGCGGAAAAGTGTCGGTTACCAAATGCCAATCGGTCATGGAAAGTCCAGAATTGGTCAAACGCGTAATTCCGCCCACGGTAACCATTATAAAGAGTAAAATACAACCTGAAAGTAGCCAATATATGACTGATTTATTTGTTTTCATTGTTTATTTAATTGGAAAATTTTCGGGATTTTGTCTTGTATTCCAAATATCCATGATGAAAATATGTGTGTCTGTAAAAGAATAAATAATTTCAAAATGGCTTGCTATTTTTAGTCTAATATTTTCGTTGTTCGATTTTAAAGAACTTTCAGGAAAAACTAATAATTGTTTTATAGAATCTTGAAATTGCGAATTTAATTTTTTGCTATAAATATTCGACTTATTTCTTTTATTCCAATAGAAAAAAATAGAAGTTCTGGATTCTAATGCAAATCTTGTCCAAACTATTTTTCTTGCTCTTCGAACCATTTTTCTATTTCAATTTGTGCTTCTTCATCCGAAATAAACTCGCCATTTTCAATTTGTTTTAAAGCTTTATCAATTCTGGCTTGTTCCCATTCATTAAAAACACGAACTTTTTCTGTTTTTTCATATACAGCCGAAGGTTCATTAACAAAAGAATCTTCATTAAAAAAATTATCTAATAAATCATTTAGTTCCATCAATAAATCAATATCATTTGTGTCGATTATTTTTTGGATTAAATCTAATTTTAATTCGGAATTTATCATAGATTTTATTTTTTTAGTAAAACTATTAAAAAAGAATGACTTTTAAGAAAAAACAAAAGTTAATCTTTACTTATGATTTTCCACTTTTTTTAATCCTAAATTTTCGGCTCTTTTCATTACAAAATCGTAAGCTGCTTGATATTCATTCGGGATTTTTCCGTCTAAAATTGCTTCTTTTACCGATTCTTTCAACATTCCGATTTCTTTTGAAGGCTTTAAATTGAATAGTTCCATGATTTCTTCACCAGAAATTGGCGGTTGAAATTGGCGCACATGATCGCGTTCTTCAACTTCAACAATTTTTTTGCGAACAAGATCAAAATTAGTATGGTATTTTTTAAATTTTGCTGGATTTTTGGTAGTAATATCAGCTTCGCATAGCGTCATTAAATGATCTACATCTTCACCAGCATCAAAAACTAAACGTCTTACAGCAGAATCGGTTACAATATCTTCTGCCAAAACAATTGGTCGAGAACTCAACATAACCATTTTTTGAACAAATTTCATTTTTTGGTTCAATGGCATGTGTAATCTTTCAAAGATTTTTTTAACCATTTTTCCACCTAGAAATTCGTGTCCGTGAAATGTCCAACCTTGTTTTTTGGTAAAACGTTTTGTTGGTGCTTTCCCAATATCGTGCAACAATGCAGCCCAACGAAGCCAAACATCTTCAGTATTTGGACAAATATTGTCGACTACTTCTAACGTATGGTAAAAGTTGTTTTTATGCGTATGACCTTCAATTTCATCTACATTATTTAAGGCTGTTAATTCGGGTAAAATTAGGTCTAAAAGTCCGGTTTTATATAAATGTAAAAACCCAATTGATGGTTTTTCGGTAGATATAATTTTGTTTAACTCATCAACAATTCGTTCGCCAGAAATAATCTTTATTCTATCTTTATTTCTAGAAATAGCTTCTAATGATTCGGCTTCAATTTCAAAATTTAATTGCGTTGCAAAACGAATACCGCGCAACATTCGTAAAGGATCGTCTGAGTAAGTTATGTCTGGATTTAAAGGCGTTTTTATGATTTTATTTTCCAAATCAGCTAATCCATTGAATGGATCAACTAGTTTGCCATAATTTTTTTCATTCAAAGAAAAAGCCAATGCATTTATGGTAAAATCGCGACGGTTTTGGTCGTCTTCCAATGTTCCATTTTCTACAATTGGATTTCGGCTATCTTGGTTGTAGCTTTCTTTTCGAGCACCAACAAATTCGATATCAATTTCTTTGTAGCGAAGCATTGCTGTTCCGTAGTTTTTGAAAACTTGAACTTTAGGTTTGTTAGGTAATAATTCGGAAACTTTCAAAGCCAAATCAATTCCAGAACCTACCGCAACAATATCAATATCTTTTTTGAAATCCCTTTGAAGTAAAAAATCACGAACAAAACCACCAATAACGTAGCTATCAACGTTGAGTTCTTTGCTAGCTTGAGCAATTATTTTGAATATTGGATTGTTTAGTGCTTTGGTGTAGTTTATTGTAGCCACTGATTCACAGATTATTTTCTAAATTTATTTGATAATTCTTTTGTATTCAAGTGAAGTTTTATTGAAATTGACTAAAATAGCAAGTCTATGTCCAGAAACATGTAAATAATTTAAACATTGAGATATATGTTTTTCATGTAGTGAATCTGTTGATTTTATTTCAATTATTATTTTATCTAAAACAACAAAATCAGCATAAAATTTATGATTTAAAATAATATCTTTGTAATGAACTAAATATTCTTTTTCTCTTTCAAAAGCAAAATTAATTTTTGATAACTCATATTCAAAAGCATCTTTATAGACAATTTCAGAGAAACCTTTTCCAAGATTTTTGTGAACTTCAATTAAAGCTCCAATAATTTTATAGGTATCGTCTTCATATAAATAGTTTGACATTTTATGGTTTTTAATCTGTGAATCTGTGGCTAATAAATTACTTTCGTATTATTTTAACTTGATTATCTAATGAAAGTTTTATTATTGTTGATGGATTTTTGCAAATTTTATCTTGGTGCAAATTTACTACATAGTCAACACCTTTTATAATTTCGGGGTCAATTTCTTTGAACGATTTTGGAGCAAACATTCCTGAAATATTGGCTGAAGTTGATACCAAAGGTTTCTTCATTCGTTCCATTAGTTTGAAACAAAAAGGTTCTTTTACAATTCTAATTCCCAATGTTTTATCTTCAGCTATAATATTTGGAGCTACATTTTTGGGATTGTCAAGAATTAAAGTTGTTGGTTTTTCGGATAAATCGATGATTTCCCAAGCTACGTCTGGAATATCTTTGAAAACATTGTACATCATTTTTTCGCCATTCATCAGTACAATCATACTTTTTGATTCTTCTCTTTTTTTGAGTGCATATATTTTGGCAACAGCTTCTGCATTAGTTGCATCACAACCAATTCCCCATACGGTATCGGTAGGATAAAGTATGATGCCACCATTTTGAATTACTTCGTATGCTTTTTGGATTTCGGTGTTGATGTCGTTAGTCATTCTTTAACTATTTAATAATTCTATATAATTTTTATTAAACTCTGCTAAATTGAAATTTTCTTTTAATGTAACAAAGGCATTATTACTCATTTTAGATAACAAATTTCTATCTTCTTCTATTATTTTAATTTGTTTTATAAATTCCGAAATAATTAAATTTGTATCAGTATAATTTTCAATTATTATTCCGTTATTATTAGTAGTATTTATAAATTCAGATATTTCCCCAACATTAGTACAGATTGGAACTACTCCAAATGCCATTCCTTCTAAAACAACCATTGGAAAACCTTCTCTGCTAGATGTAATAAGTAATAAATCACTTGATTGATAGTATTCATTTAATGTAACAGTATCATTTATCTCTCCAATTATCTTTGTATTTAATGGGGCTTCTATCGTTTTTTTATCAAAGTTTCCAATTACTATAAATGATGTATTTAAATTATTAAGTTGGCATTCTTTTGCTATTTCAAAAAATATTGAAGCTCTTTTTTCATAGCTATTTCTTCCAACAAAGAGTATTTTTAATGAATCATTAAATTGTTTTTTTGGTTGTTCAATTGGTATACTAACTTTATTTTTAATTATATTAATTTTTTCAATTTGTGTTGGAGAAATATTATTTTCTAGATATAATTTTTCAAAATCTGAGACTGTTTTTTTTCCTAATACTACTCTTTTATTTATTCTATTTACATGCGGAATACTGTACTTTTCTGCTGCGTAAGGCTCTTCATAAGAAAATGCATGAATTAAATCGATTATTTTTACATGTGATTTCAAATAGGGTATGATGTCATAAAAAAAATGTGAATTACAGCCAAAAACGATTGCTTTTGGGTTTGAATTTATTTTTCTTGAAATTAATTTCAAAGCAAGCATTTTTAGCTTCCTTTTTTTTATTAATTTATTTATTTCTATAATTTTAATAAAATTTTCAAATTTCTTTTTATTGTGGTCATTTACAGATTCATTAGTAATTAGACATACATTTTTTTTGTTTTCAAAAACTTTTAAAATATCTAAATGAACTGTCTCTGCTCCTCCCATATGATAAAATGGAAAGAAAAAAAATATTTTTTCAGATTTTAATTCAAAAATTGCTAAATAAAAAAGTTTTATGTAATATATAATCTTCATAAATGTTTTTTTATAAACGATTTTATTTCTTTCTCAACTTTATAAATTGTTTTATATGAAATTGAGGATTTTATTTTATTAAGAAGTCTAATATCATCATATATTTTCCTAAAATTACTTACAGAATCGTTTAGTTCTAAAAGATTGAAATATTTTGAGTGATGTTTTTTGTATATATAATCAATCATTTTAGCATGATTATGTTCGTTTTTAATGAAATTATTTCTTGAATTTATTGTTTGTCTGTAAAAAAATAAAATTTTATCAATCCTGAAGACAGTATCGTTTTTCTCTAATAATTGCATCCAAAACTCCCAATCTTCATAACCATAAATCATTTTTAAATCATAGCCTTCAGTATTAATAAAATCAATTCTTTTGAACATTGCTGAGCAAAAAATACAATTTTGAAAAATAAAATCTTCATATTTATATTTTGGTAAATCCCAATAAATATTTTCTTCACCAAAGAGATTCGCCTTACAATATACTAATTTAAGAGAAGGATTATGGTTAAATGCTTTTATAGCTTCAAAAATATAATCTTCATCAATTTTGTCATCACCATCTAGAGGTAAAATAAACTCTCCGTTTGAATTATTGATTCCATAATTTCGTGCAAATGAAACACCAGAATTTTTAATGTTTAAATAATTGAAACGATTATCTTTTGCAGAATATTCAATTGCAATTTCTTCTGATTTATCTGTAGAACCATCATTAACAATTATGCATTCCCAATTTTTGTATTTTTGATTTAAAACTGATTCCAAACATTCTGCAAGAAAATTTTCTTGATTAAAACATGGTACAATTATAGAAACTTTATCCATCTTTAAATATTATCTATATAATTTTTTATTTGTCTCTTTCCTTTTTTTTTGTCACTTAATCTTCTAAAAAAATAAAAAATTGGAAACTTACTTTTCATTTCATTATTTGACTCTATAAATTTGACTCTTAAGTCTTCATAAATTTCTTTAAATTGAAGTAAATTGTATTTTGTGTGTAAGTTAAAATATTTTTCATATTGATAATAAAGAAAACGAACTTTAGATTTGGATTCATTAAACTTTTTTGTTTCAGATAATCCCATCATTATTGAATTGATTTTTCTATTATCCTCTAACAACTTTTTTGGATTTATAATTTTCCCTACACCAAGTTGTTGGTTATTATGTAATCTGTATGAAATTAATTTTTCTGTACTAAAGCATAATGCATTTCTTTGAGTTAAGACATATGCAAACCATTCATCATGAATAAAATTTTCTATTGTAAGAAAAGGAATGCTGTATTCTTTTACTTCTTTTTTTATGCATAAAGTTGCACCGGTCAAAAAATTACTGGTATGTAATAGTGATTTTCTTAAATCTGATGTCTCTTTTATAGAATCATGAAAAAAACAAACACTTTCCCACAGAGAGATTTTTTGATGAATCAACTCACTATTTTCATCTATAAAATTTGCATCACTGAACACACCTTGAGCCTTTTCGTTTTTAGAAAAAACATTCATTATTTTCTCAACTTTATCATTCCTCCATATATCATCTTGATCTGATAAAAAGATATAATCACCAGTTGTTAGACTAATTGCTTTTTCAAAATTTTTATTACTACGAAGATTTGTTTCATTTTTATGAATTTTAAACAATTCAGGTTTTTTTCCTTTATACTCTTCTAGTATTGTTACGGTTGAATCAGAAGAACAATCATCACAGATAATAATTTCATCAACTGGGAAGGTTTGATTCAAAATGGAGTCTATTTGCTCCTTTATAAATTTTTCACCATTGTAAGTGCATAATGCTACAGATATTATCATAAAATTAATTTTGTTCAAAAATTGTTTTTACCCAAGTTTTAATACTGTATTTTTCAAAAATTTGAATTGGTAACTCTTGATATGGCAATTCAAAAAAAGTTTCAGGTATTTTTTCTATACTATCGTCCCAAACAAATATATTATTTGGATTGTAAAAATCATAATTAATAATGTCTTTATTTGTAGTTATTAATTTTTTTCTATGACTCATGGCATCAAAGACTCTAAATGTTAACCCATTTTGAATAGTTTTTTGAATATCGATTATAACTTTAGATCTCTCAAAAAAGGTCTGAGCTTCTTCAAAAGTAATTGGGTTTTCAATTAATTCAATACCAGTATTTTGGTACTTTTCTAGCTTACTTTTGTTCCTATTTTGAACAATTATCTTTTTTCTATAATTTGAAAGCCTATTTGTAAGTTTTAAAATTTCATCAATTCTCTCATCTAAAGCACCAATAAAAAAAACATCATATTCATTTTCA
>NZ_JBILJG010000052.1:0-11409 GCF_044377315.1 Flavobacterium sp. | reverse complement strand
TTCTACTTTAGTGTTTTCACAGCGTTCAAAAGATGTATTCATAATAAATTATTTAATGCAAATATTAGATCAATATTTTATAAAAACAAATTATAATGTGATCAAAATCAATATTTTATAAAAAAATTAAAATCTATTCATTTTCAATTCTTTAAATAAAAATTTACTTTTTTTAAAAAAATTAATATTAAAAAAAGTATAAATGTATTTTAGCATCCACCAAACCAGGCGCATGGATTTTAGATCCATTTGCAGGAAGTTCTACAACAGGAATTGCAGCCAATTTAGCCAATCGTCGCTTTTTAGGAATAGACATGGAAACCGAATTTTTAGAAATCAGTAAAAACCGAAAACTTGAAATAGAAAATCCAAAAATTGCTGAAACTTATAGAAAAAAAATAAACGGTTTTGAGACCAAAAACCAATTGCAATTGTATTTAGTTGAAGAGCCGAAAGATATATATTCACCCGATTTGGAATTCTAATCTGGCTTAAATAGCATCCCTAACGGGATTTATTTTCTAAGTTACTACTTTTTACCGATATTTAATCCCTAACGGGATTTATTATCTGGTGAGTTCCTTTACCGATATTTTATCCCTAACGGGATTTATTTTCTAAGCAACTACTTTTTTACCGATATTTTATCCCTAACGGGATTTATTTTCTAGGGAGTTCCTTTATCGATATTTTATCCCTAACGGGATTTATTTTCTAGGGAGTTCCTTTACCGATATTTTATCCCTAACGGGATTTATTTTCTAGGGAGTTCCTTTACCGATATTTAATCCCTAACGGGATTTATTTTCTAGGGAGTTCCTTTACCGATATTTAATCCCTAACGGGATTTATTTTCTAGGGAGTTCCTTTACCGATATTTTATCCCTAACGGGATTTATTTTCTAGGGAGTTCCTTTACCGATATTTAATCCCTAACGGGATTTATTTTAAAATAAAAATCTACCTTCAATTTCTTAATTCATTAGAATTTCTGAGTTATCTTTTCAATAAGTAATAAATATAATTGTTGTCACAGCTCTGCGAATTTCAACAACTTCCCAACATAAAACCCACAAAACTACATCCTCAAACCTTGTAGTTTTTTTTCTAATCTCACAATTCTAAAACCAATTTCACGTTATAGAAATGTTTCTACTGAGTAATTCATCATTTTTAAAAGTTAATACTAAGAAAGTTGCCAGAAGAAATTTTGGCACTTTTTTTTGTACAAAATTGGTTCTGACTAACTATTTCTTTTACTTTGTATGGTTGAAAAAAAACTCTAGCTAGAAATTCAATTTGATAAATAATTATTTAAGAATTCATTACATTTATATTTTCAGTTATCAATCCCATTAGGGATTCAATTTTGGTAAAAAGTATAATCAATAGTTTACAAAGTCCCGTAGGGACGATATTTGAGAAATGGCAAATACCTATACACAAATACATCTACAATTTGTTTTTGCGGTAAAATATCGCAATGGGCTTATTCATGCCTCTTTTAAAGAAGAATTATACAAATATATTTCAGGTATTATCAAAGAAAACAATCACAAATTATTAGCTATAAATGGAATGCCAGACCATTTGCATATTTTTATTGGTATGCGACCAAGCCAGTCAATTTCTGACTTATTGCAAGATATAAAAGGTAGCTCTTCCAAATGGATAAATGAAAAGAAGTTTTTAAAAGTAAAGTTTGAATGGCAAGAGGGATACGGAGCGTTTTCATATTCCAAATCACATGTCAATAATGTTATTCGTTACATTCAAAATCAAGAAAACCATCATAAAAAGGAATCATTTAGAGAAGAATATTTGAAGTTTTTAAAAGTTTTTGAGATAGAGTATGATGAGCGTTACATTTTTAATGAGCTAATCTGAATAGCATCCCTAACGGGATTTATTTCCTAATGGGTTCTTTTACCGATATTTAATCCCTACGGGATTTATTTTCTAAGCAGATACTTTTTTACCGATATTTTATCCCTAACGGGATTTATTATTTAGGGAGTTCCTTTACCGATATTTAATCCCTACGGGATTTATTTTCTAAGCAACTACTTTTTTACCGATATTTAATCCCTAACGGGATTTATTTTCTGGGGAGTTCCTTTACCGATATTTAATCCCTAACGGGATTTATTTTCTAAGCAACTACTTTTTTACCGATATTTAATCCCTAACGGGATTTATTATCTGGGGAGTTCCTTTACCGATATTTAATCCCTACGGGATTTATTTTCTAATGGGTCATTTTTTACCACTGTTTAATTTTATATCTTTGAAATACTAACCAAAACTAAACTTGTGAAAACTATCATCTTAAAAAACGGATTTATCGGAGGAATAATTGTTTCGATATTTATGGGATTGAGCGTATATTTTCATTCTCAAAATCTTGATAACGAAGCGTTAAGCTATATTCTGGGGTTTTCAGGAATGTTTATTGCTTTTATATTTACATTTATCGGAATGAAGCAATATAGAGATAATGTCAATAATGGTTCTATTACCTTTGGAAAAGCTTTCACAATTGGATTTTCAATTGCTTTTTTAATTTCAACGATATACGTACTAGTTTGGCTTTTTGAATTGCATAATTTTTATCCTGATTTTATGGAAAAATATGCAGCTAGCGAAATAACAAAACTACAATCGAGCGAATTGAGCGCAACCGAAATAGCAACCAAAACTGCCGAAATGAATCAAATAACAGAATCGTATAAAAATCCTTTATACGTTATTGGTATGACCTACTCTGAAATCTTACCAATTGGGCTATTTTTCTCCTTGATTTTTGCTTTAGTAATTAAAAAGAAAGAAGCTAATTAGTTATTCAAATGATACAATAAAAAGCTGTAAAACAAGGCTTCTTCTTCAACTGCTTCTTTATAATTTGTTTTTCCGTAATGACCTGAACCATCGCTAGTTCTCAAATATATTGGATTTGTTTGTCCTTCGTTATTTTGCAATTTTGCAGCAAATTTATATGAGTGTGATGGTACAACCCTATCATCATTTTTGCCAGTCATTATAAGCATTGTTGGATAATTTGACTTGGGTTTTATAGTATGCAAAGGCGAATACGAAAGTAAGTTTTTGAAATCTTTTTCTTTCTCTACATTACCATATTCGTTTTTCCAATAAATTCCAGCGGTAAATGATTCATAATTGAGCATGTCATAAACACCAACTCTAGGAATAGCAACTTTAAACAAATCTGGTCGTAGTGTAATTACTGCACCAATAAGCAATCCACCATTTGAAGCTCCAGTTATTCCTAGTTTTGCTGACGAAGTGTACTTTTCATTTATCAAATATTCGGCTGCATCAATAAAATCATTAAACGAATTCATTTTTTTTAAACCCTTACCATCTCTATGCCAATTACTTCCTTTTTCTCCGCCACCTCTTATAGCAGCATACGCATAAACCCCACCTTTATCAAGAAAACACAATAAACCAGAGTCAAACGAGTAGCCACTAACTATGCCGTAACCGCCATATGCTTCTAACAAAGTTGGATTGTTGCCATCTAATTTTAATCCTTTTTTATGTACAATTGTTATTGGTACATCTTTTCCATCTCTGCTTTTGAAAGTCAAAATCTTTGTTTCAAAATAATCTAATGGAAAAATAGTGGGTTTAGGCTGAATGTAATCGTTAAAGTACTGATGTACTTCTCCTGTTTTAAGATTGAGTCTAAAATTTTGATACGAAACGGTATAAGAACTAAAACTTACATACAGATCATCTTTTTCGAAATCATAAAACTTGATGCTAAAATCAAATCCTGGTGGCGCGTCAAACTTTCTAATAAACTGACCTTCATAGTCATAAACACTAATGTAATTTTTGCCAAGTGTTTTATATTTACAAACAATATATTCATCTAAAAATTCTGTATCAAGAAGCAAATGATTATAAATTTGAGGAATAATTACTTTTTCTTCACTTTTATTATTTATTTCAAAATAGCGAATTTCGCCCCAATCATAGTCTTTTGAAGAAAAGTAAAATCTGTCTTTTCTGAAATAATGAAAGTCAAAATCGGTTGTGTCATTTTCAATAATATTCTCTAGTTCGTATGTTTCAGAATCTAATTTGGTGGTTAGATATGTAACACCAGTATTATTTTTTTCGACAATTAAAAGTTTGTCTCCCGACTTTGAAAAATTAACCATTCCATTGGTTTTGGTTGCATCATAAACAAGTTTATCATCTTCTTGTTTAGTTCCTATGGCATGATAAAAAATTTGAAAAGTCGAATCTTTGGCTGTAGCAATTTTGTTTGTATTTTTCTTGTAATAAACACCTCTATCTAAATTCCAAACAATAGCTGAAAGTTTAACATTCCTAATAACGTCATCTATAACTTTTATTGTATTAATTTCTACAAATCGCATTTGATTTATATCGCTTCCACCCAAACTGATATTAACGGCAACATACTTACTGTTTCTAGAAGGATAATAGCCCGAAATAAAGTCATTTTTATCTTTTGTAATCTTAAATGGATTAAAGATTTCTATTGCTACATCATTCAAATTCTTTCTATAAAATAATGCACCAGGAAGCGACTTATCTTTTCTATAAACAGAATAAAAATATTTTCCTTTTTTAGAAGGTAATCTATTAGTTGTTAATGAATTGTACTCTTTAATTTTAGAAGCAAAAGAATAGTTTTTTGAAATTTCTTCAAGATGTGTGTTGGCTAGAAAATTTTGAGCGTTTACCCAACTTGTAACTTCATCATTATTAGCATTTTCCAGCCATTTATAATTATCTACAATTGTGGTTGAAAATTTTTCTGTTTTAAAAGGAACTTCTTTGGTAACTGGATACTGCTGAGAATAGATTGCTAGTGGCAGCCAAAAGGCAAATTGAGAGAAAATTTTTTGCATATATTTTAACTATTTTTAAATACGACCATAATACAAGGCTTTTACAATTCCGTCGGAAAGTCCAATTTTAGGCACATAAATATGGCGTGCATTACTCCATTTCATGGCGTTAAGATAAATTCGAGTTGCTGGGATAATTACGTCGGCACGGTCGGTGTTTAATCCCATTTCGGCAATACGTTGTTCGTAAGTCAATGAGTTCAAATATTGGTATTGTGAGTTAAGGTAAAAATAAGAAAGGGGCTTGTCTTGTTGTTTTCCTGATAATTTAAACAATTTATTAATATTTCCACCAGAACCTATTAACGTTATATTTTCGTAATCTTGGGTGTTGGTCTTAATCCATTTTTCGATTTCTTCCCAAACAATGTCGTTTACCATGTTATTAAGTAAACGAACGGTTCCGTTTTTAAACGATTTGGAAACAACCATTTTGCCATTAGAAAATAGTGAAAACTCAGTACTTCCGCCACCCACATCAACATAAAGATAGGTTTTGTCGGTAGAAAGAAAACTATGTAAATCGGAAGAAGCAATAATGGTAGCTTCTACTTTTCCGTCGATAATTTCGATATCAATTTCTGATTTTTCACGAATGATTTCGATGACTTCTTTTCCGTTATAGGCTTCTCTCATTGCTGATGTGGCACAGGCTTTGTATTTGTCAATTTTATACACTTTCATAAGAAGTCTAAAAGCGGTCATGGCATCAATCATACGATCGATATTTTCGGGAGAAATTTCACCTACTGTAAAGGCATCTTGTCCTAAACGAATAGGTACACGAATTAAAGCACTTTTGTTAAACTGCGTTTCTTTGCCTTGTTGTTCGACAATGTTGGTAATAAGCAATCGCATGGCGTTGGAACCAATATCGATTGCGGCGTATTTTTTTATTGAAATCATTTCTGATTTGGGAGTTATTGGTTGTTATTTAGCACTAATCTGCCCCAGATAAAAGTGAAAAGCCACGCAGTTGTAGGACTTCTTTTTTCTTGGCTTTATAAAGCGACCAACGGAAGCTCTTGTAAAGACTTAGAAAAAAAGTGCTACAGCAAGTGCTTGTAACGAATAGCTGGAAATAGGCTCGTATATTATACTTTATCAATTCTGTCTTCGACGTTTTTTTCGTAATATTTATAGGTTTCGAGTTGCGCTCTGAAAACTGGTTCGTTTAGCTTACGAATTCTATATTTATTATCTAATTTTTCGGAATGATAGCGGGCTTTTACGTTTCCTTTCCAGCCAATATTGAAATTATCTATTAGTTGTTTTTTTATATCTTCTTGGTAAATTGGGCAGGTAACTTCTACTCGACCATCGAGATTTCGGGTCATAAAATCGGCACTCGAAATAAAGACTTCGGGATTATCGTCGTTACCAAAAATAAATACGCGAGAATGCTCTAGAAAATTATCTACAATACTAATAGCTTCAATGTTTTCGGACATATCTTTTACACCTGGAATTAGCGAACAAATACCTCGAATTTGCAATTTTATTTTAACCCCTGCATTGCTGGCATCATACAGTTTATCTATCATTTGGTAATCAGACAAACTGTTCATTTTTAGATTGATATATGCAGGTTTACCTGCAAGCGCATTGGTTATTTCTCTCTCAATTAATTTAGTAAATTTAGAACGACTATAATGTGGTGATACGATAAGATGTTTGTAACGATGTACACGATAATTGACATCGAAAAACTCAAAAATTTTGATAACATCTTTTAAAATTTGTTGATGACTTGTAAAAAGTGTTACATCGGTATAAACTTTAGCAGTAGATTCGTTAAAATTTCCTGTCGAAATTAATCCGTAACGCTTAAGTTTTCCATCGTCTTCAATTCGTTCAATAACACAAATTTTGCTATGTACTTTTAATCCTTTTATACCAAAAATAAGATTTATTCCTTCGGTTTGCATTTGTTCGGCATACGAAATATTACTTGCTTCGTCAAAACGCGCTTGCAACTCGATTTGAACCGTAACTTTCTTACCGTTTTTAGCTGCATTTATAAGTGAACTAATAATCTGCGAGTTTTTGGCTAATCTATATAAAGTAATTTTAATAGTTGTAACTTTCGGGTCTAGAGCCGCTTCTCGCAGAAACTTAATTAAATAAGAAAAGGATTGATAAGGTGCAAAAACAAGATAATCTTTTTGTGCTATTTTGTTAAGAATACTACCTTCTAGCGAAAGACCTTCTACTGGTAAAGGCTTTTTTTGTTGGTAAAGCAAATCATGTCTTCCTAGATTAGGAAAATCCATATAATCGCGACGGTTATGATATCGACCACCTGGAATAATACTATCAGAAGCATCTATTCCCATTCGGGTAAGGAAAAATTTGAGTGTGTCTTTGCTAATTGCAGTATCATAAACAAAACGAACTGGCTCGCCGATACGCCTATCTCTTACAGAAGTAGCAATTTTTTCTAGCATACTTTTATTGATGTCTGAGTCGATCTCTAATTGGGCATCACGCGTAATTTTTATCATATGAGCCGAAATGCTTTCGTAATCAAAAATATTGAAAATACTTTCTAAATTATAACGAATTACATCGTCAAGAAGTATGATATATTTTTTTTCACTTGACGATGGAAGCTCTACAATTCTATTGATATTTTTAGGTATTTCAATTAATGCATACCTTTTCTCTTTTTTTGGTTTTACTAATCCTAAAAGTGATGCTTTTTCTTTAGGTTTCATTACTAATTTTATAGCTAGATAACCCGAAGTGTCTTTTAATAAGGGAAATTCGTCTAAATCATTTAAGATAATAGTTACAACTGCTGGACTAACCTTTTGAATAAAAAAATCTTTAACAAATAACTGATATTCAGTAGAAAGCTCATTTTCATTAATAACAAATATGTTTTCTTTTTCTAGTTGATTTTCTATAACTTTTAATATTTTTAAACTTTCAGCTTGTTGCTTAATTACAATTTCTGTAATTTCTTTTACTAATTGTTGCGCTGTAATGCCACCTAGAACATTTTCACCAGAAATTCCCGCTAAACTTAAGCGACGAATTGCGGCGTATCTTACTCTAAAAAACTCATCAAGGTTGTTAGAAAATATTCCTAAAAAACGTAATCTATCAAGCAATGGAACTGTTTCGTCAGCTGCTTCTTGAAGTACACGTGCGTTAAAAGCTAACCAACTTTTTTCTTTATCAATATATTGGTAATTTTTTTCTAAAGTCATATTATTATAAGGAATGATTTGGAAAAATAATTTTATCCGTTTTACCTTTATTTATAGTTTGCCAACTTGTAACACTAAATATAATTGAAACCAAACCAGAAGTTGGAATTGAATCGATGTAAATACTGCCAAATTGGTTAACAAAATCTGTTAATGCATTATTATGCCCAAAAATAACTAAATTTTCGATAGTATCAGGACACGTTTTGATGATTTTTTCTAATGTATTTCCGTCAAAAGTATATAAATTATCTTTTAGAATTATTTGATTTGGAACAAACTCCCAATATTTAACAAAAACTTTACATGTTTCACGAGTTCTTACTGCGGAACTTAACCAAATAGTATAACTTGAATCAACTAAATAGTTGGACTTTTCAGCTACCAAAATTGAGTTTTGTATTCCTTTAGAAATTATATTTCTATCAAAGTCTTTAAAACTAAAATCTTGTGTTGCTTTTGCGTGTCTAATTAGAATTAAATTTTTCATTTTTTTAAACTAAAAATTAGTTTGCAAATTTAGTTAAAATAGTATCTACATCTAAAAAGCAGTTAGTATCAATTTTGAAGTATAAAGAAGATTTCAGTTAAAAAAAACCAGCATTTAATCGACCATTAATAATTTTATCTATAAACAAAATGTTTTACTTATTAGCTATTATTAGTTATTAAAAGAAGTGTTCATAAAGCAATTCTAGAACCTATACTATTTTAAGATTTATTGATTTTAGAAGCTACTTATTATTCATTTTTAGTGTTTTATCGACTAAAATTGCAATTCACGGATAATCTTTTTATTAATGAAAGACTCTTATCTATTTTTGGTGCTAGAAAGTGTAATTATGCTCAACTTAAATACATTTTTTTTGATTACCCAATCTAAAAACAAATTAATAAATGGATTTTATATCTAATTCGAAGCTTAGTAAATTATTTTTATTTGGTTTAACGCTATTATTATTAAATAGTAATGATGCTTTTGCAGAGGGTACGCCTTCTCTTTCGCCTCCAGCAACATTTCCAAATCCTCAAACTATAACAGGAGTTACAATTCTTCCAGATGTGCAATCAGGTTCTTATTGGGATAACATTACACCAGCTGGAGAAGATAATAGAATATATTTTTATATAAATAATCCAGCAAACGAAAATTTATATTTTGGTTTTGACTGGAGAAACTTTGTAGCAGTAAATGCTATTAGAATAAATAATCTTTACTACAGAATATATAATCCAAGTGGCACTCAAGTCCAGTTTGGTTTATGGAATAGTGCAAATAACATCGCTGGTAGTATTGACACTTATAATGAAGCTATAATTGGTCCAAATATTGGAGGAGTTACTACTGGTTATGATCCATTAGTATTTGACCCAACAGTAGCAGGAGAATTTTGGATTGAATTTTATAGAAGCGATGACGGAGGAGTTACCCCTATAACTACAAATTTAGGTAGAGCCGTTGCACCTTTCTTTGACCTAACAGTGGCAAATTCAAGCGGAGTTAATCCTAGAAAATCTGGACGAATTCATTCAGATAAATGGGGATTGGTTGCCTTAACACCCAGTACCACCGCTAACAATTCAATACCTACCAATGGATTTGGGGTAATTCAAACATCAAGTTCGTCGCCTCAATTATATGTTTATACAGATGATAAAGTAATATTAAAAGTTAATTTTGGTACGGGTTTTAAACCACTAGCTTACGACTTAGCATTGAATAGTTATGGTGTATCTAATATTGGTCCATGGGCAACTACAAGGAGATCTATTAACAGTACTACAGCGCCAAGTTTACTCAACGGTTTTAAAATTTTCTTAAATCAACCCGACCCTATTCAGTATGGAATAGCAACTGTTCCTGCTGCTCCTGTTTTTTTAAATCCTGCAATAACAAACTGTAGCCCTTTTAATATTAATTTTAATACAAGTGAACCTGGTGACGTATCAATATTAATTGATGCTAATGGTACACCTGGTTATCAGCCTAATACCTCCGATTTAATAATTGAGGAAAACAATCTTCCTGCTGGAAATAATAGTATCTCATGGAATGGATTAGATGCGCTTGGGAATAATGTTCCCGATGGTACTTTAATGGAGTTAACTTTAAACTATCTAAAAGGAAGGTATAATTTACCTTTGTATGATGCTGAAATTAATAAAAGTGGTATAAATGTAGCAGTTATTCAACCAATACAAATAGCTAATTCATTGATGTATTGGGATGACTCATTATTAACTAACGTTGGAACAAACTGTATCCCTAACACAAACAACCAGACTGGAACGGGTATTAATAATTCAATAATAGGAACGCCAGGCCCAGCACATGCATGGAGTTTTAATGGTAATCCTACGCAATTAATTCCAGCGCCTGATAATGGTAGTAGTCCAAATAATGAAAATGATAACACTACTTGTAATGACTTTGGTAATGGACGTATTATAAATACTTGGGGTTGGGGAATTAAATCAGAAAAAGTTACAGAATTTATTTACAAAGGATGTTCTGATTTAAGAGTGGTTAAAACCGGTCCTGCATCAGCAATATCTGGTAATCCAGTTTCTTTTACAATTACAGCTTCCAATTTAGGTTCAAGTAATGATACAGATGTTACTGTTACTGATTTATTGCCAACAGGTTATACTTTTTCTTCTTACCTAGCTACAAATGGAACTTATGACAATACATCAGGTATTTGGACAATAGGTAATTTAAATAATGGTTCTAGTGCAGTATTAACAATTAATGTTGTTGTCAATACAACTGGTAACTATACTAATACAGCCTGTATTGAAGGAACTAATACTGATCCGTTTGTACCAAACAATTGTTCATCAATAACGCCTACAGTAACTGTTCCTCCAACAGTAACAATTGGTGATTTTACGGTTACTGAAGGCGGTGCATTAGTTTTTCCAATATCATTGAGTAATTCGGTAACAACACCAATTACTTTAACGTTTGCAATTACTAATCAAACAACTTCCAATGCAGATTGGACTCCACCAGGCACTCTAACAATTACAATTCCTGCCAATACTATAACATCAACATTTACAATTAACACTGTTGATGATATAATTATTGAGGGTACTGAAACTTTACTTTTATCAATAGCTTCTTCAACTGGGCCTGTTGGAAATTCTACAGATACAGGTATTGGTACAATTAATGATAACGAAGATACTTTAGTTATTACCGTTGCTGATGCTTCTGCTACCGAAGGAAATACTATAACTTTCCCTGTTACTCTTAGTAATCCGGTTGCGGTGCCAAC
>NZ_JBILJG010000003.1:0-126727 GCF_044377315.1 Flavobacterium sp. | reverse complement strand
AGGATCAAAAGTTAATGTTTTTGTAGAAAATTGAGCAAAAGTTCCTGATGTTGCTTTAGATGCAATAACAACTCCGTCTTGTTTTAAGTCTACAGTAGCAATTGGAGTTACACCAGTTACGTTTTTACCATAATTTTTAACTTTTACAGTTGGCGAACCAGTAGAAGAACACAAGCCTAAAGTAGTATTCTCAATTTTTACAGAACCTGTAACACCTGCAAGAGCACCACAATTTGTGTTAAGATTAGTTCTCAAATTTATAGCACTTAAAGCACCTATTTCAGTAACAATATTATTTGGACAGATTCTATAAACTGTTGGATAATATCCAATTTGGTATAGACTAGCAATAGTTGAGCTGTCAATAATAGGGTAAGAAGTTCCTGTTACCCAATTTCCTTGCGTATTTCCTGTTCCAGAAAGAGCTGCAACTGGAGTTGAACCATCGCCTTCTACAAATAGAACTACAACTTCATTTGAGCCTGCTGGACCATAAGCATTATAAATATCTTCTAAAGCTTTGGTGTTATGATAGTTCCAACAAGGTCCGCACCATGTTGCAGAAATATCTAGAACAACAGATTTACCCGCAGCGGTATAGTCATATAATGTGTGTGTATTACCATTTAAGTCGGTTACAGTAAAGTTTGGAGCTACACTTCCTGGGGCAATTTGTGCATTACTAGCAAAACTAGCAAACACTAATGCAAAAAATAAAGTAATTTTTTTCATGTTTTTTGGTTGTTAAATAGTTAAATTTTTCTTTGTGAATGCAATAATAAGAAATAATTAGCAAACTATTAATAAATTTTAATGTAAAATGTTGATAATTAACAATTGTACAAGTTTTTGCATTTTTTCCTTCCTTTTTTATTTGCTGGTTGATTTTTCAAATAAAAATACTATTTTTACCAAATAATGGGGGATTAGCTCACTTGGCTAGAGCGCTTGCCTGGCAGGCAAGAGGTAACCGGTTCGATTCCGGTATTCTCCACAAATTTTGTTTCTTTAAATTTTTAGAAAAAATTAATTAAATGTTTCGGTTCGATTCCGGTATTCTCCACAAATTTTGTTTCTTTAAATTTTTAGAAAAAATTAATTAAATGTTTCGGTTCGATTCCGGTATTCTCCACAATTAAGTCATTCAACAAGTGTTATTGTTGGTGACTTTTTTTGTTCAAACTAAATTTAGATTTACTTTTGAAGAAACACTAACTAATAAATTATGTTTCAATCAAGAAAAGATACCGTTTATGTAGTTTTAGCGGGAATTTTTATAACTAATGCTGTAGTAGCAGAAATGATTGGTGGTAAACTTATTGATGTTTTCGGAATTCCGATGAGTATAGGTATTTTACCTTGGCCTATTGTGTTTGTAACAACCGATTTAATCAATGAATATTTTGGAGAAAAAGGCGTAAAAAGATTGTCAATGATTACGGCAAGTTTGATAACGTATGCTTTTTTTGTATTGTATTTTGCTATTCAAATCCCTGCAGCTGGAATAAGCTCTGTTTCTAGCGAACAATTTCAGGCTGTTTTTGGTCAAAGTTTATGGATTATTGTGGGAAGTATTATTGCATTTTTGGTTTCTCAATTGATTGATGTTACCATTTTCCATTTTGTAAAAAACAGAACTGGAAACAAAATGATTTGGCTAAGAAGTACAGGTTCAACAATTATTTCACAATTATTTGATAGCTTTATCGTCTTGGGAATTGCATTTTGGGCAACCGGAATTATGACAACCGAACAATATATAAAATCTGGTTTAACAGGTTATTTTGTAAAACTAATTATAGCAATTATTATGACGCCAATGATTTATTTGGGTCATTATGCAATAGAAAAATATTTAGCAAAAGATGGAAAATAAAACAAGATGCAAATGGTGTTTGTCTTCTGATTTGTACATGAAATACCACGACGAAGAATGGGGAAAACCTGTATATGATGACCCAACATTATTCGAATTTTTGTTGTTAGAAACATTTCAGGCAGGTTTGAGTTGGATTACCATTCTGAACAAACGAGAAAATTTTAGAAAGGCTTTTGATAACTTTGATTATAAAAAAATTGCTCAATATGATGATTCAAAAATTCAAGAATTACTGCTTGATGCTGGAATTATTCGTAACAAACTTAAAGTGTATTCAGCGATTACAAATGCACAAAACTTCATAAAAATTCAAAACGAATTTGGAAGTTTTTCCAACTATATTTGGGATTTTGTTGATGGAAAACCTATTGACAATAAACTTCGAGATTTGTCACAAGCACAAGCAACAACGCCACTTTCAGACAAAATTAGTAAAGATTTGAAAAAACGTGAATTCAAATTTGTGGGTTCAACTGTTGTGTATGCTCACATGCAAGCTACTGGAATGGTAAACGATCATGTTGAAGATTGCTGGACGAGAAGCTAGCTAAGTTTTCAGTCTCGGTTTTCAGTCTCAGTTTTTAAATGTGTAAAATAGCTTAAAATGGATTATAAAGAATTGTTAGCTTACCAAAAAGCCTTTAAATTAGCAATGGAAATTTATGACTTATCAAAAAAATTTCCTGTTGAAGAAAAATATTCACTTACCGATCAAATAGAAGCGTTTGTTCAAATATGGCAGAGGCTTATAGAAAAAGAAGATACGTTAACCATTTCATTAGTAAATTAACAGATTGTGATGGCGAAAATTCTGAAACAAATGTTTGGTTAGATTTTGCATTTGAATGTAATTATATTTCAAGTGAAAATTTCAATGCATTAAATTCAAAAACAATTGAAATTGGAAAATTAATAAATTACATGATTAATAATCCAGAAAAATTTGGTTGTAAAATATAATATTTTGTTTTCCTTAATTCTGTTGCAACTGTATACTGAGACTGAAAACTGAGACTAAAATTAACTCTTCAATATTTTCATAAAAGTTGCTCTTGAAATTTCAAACGCCCCTAACTTTTCTAAATGATCGTTATGAACTTGACAGTCGAGCAGTTTGTAGTTATTTTGTTTTAAATAATCAATCAATTTTACAAAAGCTACTTTACTTGCATTTGAAATTTTAGAAAACATACTTTCGCCACAGAAAACATGTCCTAAATCAACACCATACAAACCGCCAACGAGTTCGCCATTTTGCCAAACTTCAAACGATATTGCTTTTCCAAGTTGATGTAACTTAGTGTATGATTTTATAATTTCATTTGAAATCCAAGTGCCATCTTGTTCTTTTCTGTCAATTTTTTGACAATTCTTGATTACTGCTTCAAAATCTTTATTGATGGTTACTTCAAAAATATTTCTGTTAATAATATTGCGTAAGCTTTTGGAAGCCTTATAATCATTCGGATTAACGACCATTCTTTCGCTTGGCGACCACCACAAAATAGGTTCGTTTTCATTATACCAAGGGAAAATTCCATTTTCGTAAGCTAGCAATAATCTTTTTACAGACAAATCGCCGCCAATAGCCAAAATTCCTTCGTAAGAAGCTTCTTCAACTGGAGGGAAATAAAGTTCTTTGGTTATAAAATACATTTTACAATAACAATTTCAAAAATCAATTTCAATTTCAATGAAAAAGTCAGAAATTCAAGTATTACTTAAACTTCTGACTTCTATCTTCTGACTTCTAACTTATTAAAAAGGCAAATCGTCGTGTTCTTCTTCTTTAAAATCGGTTGCTGGGGCAAATGCTTCTGCTGCTGGCATTGGAGGCATTTGTTGAGCCGCCGCTGGAGCTTCAGATTGTACTTTTGAAATTCTCCATCCTTGAATAGTGTTAAAATAAACCGTTTCTCCTTGTGGATTAGTCCATTCTCTACCTCTTAAATTGATGTCTATTTTTACTGCTTCTCCGACATTATATCCATTTAACAAATCACATTTGTCTTGTACAAATTGTACCAGAATATGTTGCGGATATTGTTCGTCTGTTGTTACAACAACATCTCTTTTTTTGAAACCTGCAGATCCAACCTCTTTAGTTTGATCAATCATTTTAATTTTTCCTGAAACTTCCATAATTATTCTAAATTTATTGTTTTGCTAAAAGCACTTTCCAAGCGGTTAGCACTTCATTTTTATCTAAATATTCTTTTGCTAATTGGTGTTTTTTTACTTCATCATCAGCACTCAAAACACCTTTTACTTCAAAATTTTGTTTGACAAATATAGTAATTTCTTCTTCACTTGGCAAAGACTCAACATTTCCTAATTTTCCCAAATCATTTCCGTTGAAAACACTACTTTCTTTGATAAAATCTGGAATCATATCAACTCCAATTCCTAGTGTTGCAATCGGTTTTTCAACTTCAAAAAGGCCTTCTTTGGCTCTCGAGTACCAATTGCCACCCAATCTCGATACCAAATCAATTTTGAAAGGATCTATTTGCCCTTCAGCATTTAAAACATCTTCGCTAATGTGCATTTTTACTACTTCACAAATAATCATATTTCCTGCGCCACCTTCTGTTCCAAGCGGTATAATTTGATTGACTTTGCATTCAAACTGAACCGGACTTTCAGCCACACGATAAGGCTTCACAATTTCCGATGGAATTGCAGTTAATCCTGATTTTGCAAATTCATTAATACCATCTGGATATTCTGTGCTCGATAACGACATTTGTTGTACAATAGCGTGATTGACAACATTTATGACCACTTCACGCGTTTCTTCGCAGTTGATTAACGTATGTTTTATGGTATTATCACGTACGCGTCGAGCAGGCGAAAAAACCAAAATCGGCGGGTTAGAACTAAAAATATTGAAGAAACTAAAAGGCGACAAATTAGGTTTGCCATTTTTATCTTTTGTACTAGCAAAAGCGATTGGTCGCGGCGCAATAGCACTTTGCAAATACCCTTGCAATTTTACAGGAGAAAGTTCCTTTGGATCAAGTGTTAACATAAAAAATTGAATTTGAACAAAGATAGCGATTCAATTTCAATGACAATATCAATTTCAATGACAATATCAATTATGAATTATTTTTTTTACTACTTTTAAACAAAATTTAGTGCATGCAGTTTTCCGAAAGAAAGAATCTTACTCGTTGGATTTTAATTTTGTCTTCCTTTATTATTGTTTCATTAATATTATGGAACACTTATACTTTTTTTCAAATTTTCAAAAATGAAGAGCGAGTAAAAATGAGTCATTGGGCAATAGCTCAAAAAAAAATCAATAGTGTCGATGTAAATGCGGATGTAGAATTGCCTCTTGAAATTATTCAAAATGCATCAATTCCGATTATTCAAACACAAAATGATTCAATTATCAATACCGTAAATATTGAAGAGACTATTTTAAAAGACAAGCGCAAGCTCAATAAACTTTTAAAACAACTAAAAAACCAAAATGAACCTATTGCAATAGAATATATTCCTGGAAAATTTCAGTATTTATATTACGGAGATTCTTCACTGTTGAGCAAATTAAAATACTATCCCGTTGCATTATTACTAATCATTTTCTTGTTTGGAACGGTTGTTTACAATTTTTACAAAAGCACCAAAATGGCAACTCAAAACAAACTTTGGGCTGGTATGGCAAAAGAAACGGCTCATCAAATAGGAACGCCATTATCGTCATTAATTGGTTGGCTCGAAATTATGAAAGCCGATAATGTAGATGAAACAACGGTTGCCGAAATAGAGAAGGATATTGTTAGATTACAAACCATTACCGATAGATTTTCCAAAATTGGTTCGGAGCCAGTTTTAGAACCTAAAGATATTATACAAGAAACGAAAGATTCCTACACTTATTTGCAATCGAGGTTTTCAAAACAAGTTGAATTTTCTTTTAAAGCACCAAATGATCCAATTGTTGTTCCCTTAAATTCAGCCTTACATAGTTGGACTATTGAAAATTTGGTAAAAAATGCTATTGATGCTATGAAAGGCAGAGGAAAATTGAAAGTGAAAATTGTGGAAGAAGGAAAATTAGTCAAAATTTACGTTTCGGATACAGGAAAAGGAATTCCGCGAAACCAGTTTAGAAGTGTTTTTGAACCAGGTTTTACCACCAAAAAACGCGGTTGGGGATTAGGATTATCGCTAACCAAAAGAATTGTAGAAGAATACCACAAAGGAAAAATAAAAGTCTTCGATTCAGAAATTGGAAAAGGAACTATTATGGAAGTTAGTTTTAAGAAATAAAGTTAATAAACATGAAAAAAATAATTTTAGTAAGCTTACTTTTTTTTATAACAAACATTGTTTTTTCTCAAATAAACAGCCCTCATGTTGATTTGCAAGGTTCATGGAAAAATAAAGAATATGAAATAGAAATAACAAAAGATTCTATAAAAATTAATCCTAAAGAAGGAAAAGAAATCAATCTCGCTTTTTTAGAGTTACCTAAAACAAATAAAGCTGTTGAATTTGAATCTTGGGCTACTACAGGAAAATTTAAAGCTGATGTTGTGAAAATTGGTGATGGTGAAAACAATGGTTATTTGGTTCAATATATTTATTTTAGAATAAAAATAAAGAAAGATAAATTAATTTTTGACTTTTCTAAATCAATGTTTTACAACTATGAAGATGAATCAATAACATTTGTTCCAGAGAGAATTAAGAAAATGTACAATGAATATGGATACTTTGTTAATAAAATAAAGTTGTCAAGATGATTTTGCTATAATGATTATGTGTTTTAAAAAAAATCCCTAAAAAGGGACTTTCTATAAATTACTTTGAACCGATGCAACTATTGCCTCAAATTCTTCTTTAGATAAGGCAACTTTTCGTTGAAAACGCATATCATCCATATCTTGCAACGGAATTAAATGCACATGAACATGCGGCACTTCTAAACCAACAACAGCAACACCAATACGTTTACATTCAACCGATTTTTCGAGTGCTTTTGCTACTTTTCTAGAGAATTTCATTAACCCTAAATAATGCGCTTCTTCCATATCAAAAATCTTGTTGATTTCTTGTTTAGGAATACAAAGCGTGTGCCCTTTTGCATTAGGATTTACATCTAAAAATGCCAAATAATTTTCATCTTCGGCAATTTTGTAGCAAGGAATTTCTCCGTTTACTATTTTGGTAAAAATTGAACTCATTTTTTTAAGGTTAGGAGTTTATTCTGAAAATTGTGGAATATTTATGAGATTCCTACGGAATGACAAAACACTACTGAAACAGATAATTAGTCGCGAGAAACCTCTAAAATTTCAAATTTTAAAGTTCCGTTAGGCACTGTTATTTCGGCAACTTCACCTACTGATTTTCCTAGTAAACCTTTTCCAATTGGAGAAGTTACAGATATTTTTCCTGTTTTTAAATCGGCTTCACTTTCGGCAACCAAAGTATATTTTAGCTCCATTCCGTTGGCTTGATTTTTAATTTTCACATTTGATAAAACCAAAACTTTAGAAACGTCAAGATGTGTTTCGTCAATAAGTCTTGCGTTAGAATGAATTTCTTCTAATTTGGCAATTCTCATTTCTAACATTCCTTGTGCTTCTTTGGCAGCGTCGTATTCGGCATTTTCCGACAAGTCGCCTTTGTCTCTTGCTTCGGCAATAGCTTGTGAAGCTTTTGGACGCTCTATGCTTTTAAGTTGATCTAATTCTTCTCTTAATTTTTTTAATCCTTCTGCGGTGTAATAAGATACTGTGCTCATAATTTCATCGTTTATATAAATAGAAAAAATCCCATCTCGACGGGATTCCTTAGTACAAAGATAACTAAATTTTATTTTGTTGTATAATTAATTGTTAATCATATCGGATTCAAAGTTAAATAATTTAAATTTGTTACATCAAAAAATTAGTCTAAAAAAATGAAAAATCTTTTACTAGCATTGATTTTGCTTCCTTTTATTAATGGTTGTACTAAAGACAGGGTAAGAAACAATAATCCTTATTTACCAGATTATTCTTTTTCATTTCCTATTAATACTAATTTAGGAACCTTTTCTCAATTAAATTTTAATGTGCAACCTTTGTATATAAACGTTGAAAATGTCGGTATAAGAGGTATCATTGTTATGAAAATCTCCGATACCGACTTTAGAGCTTGGGAAGCAGCTTGCCCGAATCAAAATTTGAGCGACTGTTCTACAATGGTTATTAACGGGTTGAATGCCAAATGTAATTGTGACAATCTAGAATATAGCTTATTTACTGGTGTTGGTGCAGGGCAATATCCTATGAAAGCCTACAGAGTTCAGGTGATAAGCCCTACTAGTTTGGTGGTTTCTAACTAAAACTTCAACGTAATTCCTGCTAAAAAATTGATTCCTGCTTGCGGATAATAGTAAGGATATATATCATACATATAACCGTTTGAAACATATTTTTTATCCAAAATATTGTTAACTAATCCCGAAAATACAATTGATTTGAACACCGATTTGGTTTTATATTCGTACGTAATATTCAAATCGTTAACAAAATAACTTTCTAATTTAGCTTCTGGCGACTCGATATTGTTCATGTATTGCTCGCCTACAAATTTTGATAACCAATTAATTTGTAAACTTTCAAATGGCTGAAAAACAATACTATTTCCTCCTACAATACCTGGTGAAAAAGCAATGGTTTTGTTACCAAAATTTTCTCCAGCAACATTCAAATCTTGATTTCTATTTTCACTCAATGTAATATTTGGTCTGACTAATAGTTGTTTTGATAGTGCAATTGTAGCATCAATTTCTAGTCCTAATCGATAACTTTTCTCGCTGTTAGATCGAATAGGGTTTCCAACATCATCAAGATTTCCTGTCAAGATTAACTGGTCTTTATAAAGCATATAATAAAGATTGGCATTGAATTTTACCTTGTTTGAATTATAACGCCAACCCAATTCAAAATCGTTTAATTTTTCGGGTTTAGCAGCTTGTCCGCCGTTAGGCTGTATTCCGCTTTCGTAATCATTTCTGTTAGGTTCACGATTAGCTACTGCAAAAGAAAAATAAAATTCATTATTAGTGTTTGCCAAATAAGTCAATCCAGTTTTTGGGTTAAAAAAATGAAAAGTTTCATTCAAATAATTTTCTTGAACACCATTGGCTTTATAATTTACTCGACGATATTGTAAATCGCCAAAAATGCTTACCTTTTTTGTTAGCTGATAATTGGCTTTTGTAAAAATATTTCCATCGGTTTTATAACCGTAATTGTCATAATAAGTGTCACCTAACTCGCTTGTTGAAGCATTTCGTGCCCAAATTACTTTTCCAAAATGATCTCCTAAATATTTGTTCCAACCGCCACCCAAAATAAAATCGAGTTTGTCTTTTTTATAATTGGTTGAAAAAGTTGCGCCATAAAAATCGTTATCTAGCCATTTTTGACGGATTAAATCGGTTGTTGTGACAACTTGAGTTAAATCGATTTTTAAACCATAATCTGTAAAATCGGCGTCTTCTTTGTAGTTTTCAAAATAACCTTTTCCTTTGGTATAATGAAAGGCCAAATTAGTTGACCAATTTTCAGTAATTTTTTCATTCCAATGTAACTGATAATGATCTTGTTGGTAATTATCGGTTTCGTTGTCATAAAAACGTTCGTTTCCATTTTCATCAGTAAAAATTCCAGCTGAATTAAAAGTTCTATCGGTTTTAAGAGTTTCGCCATCAATTCCGTTCCATGATTGATACGTTTTTTCTGTTCCGCCAAAAACCAACGCTTTCAGCAAAGTTGTTTTTCCGACATAGGTTCCTTGCAAAAAGTAAGACTTCAAATCGGAAGAAGCTCTATCAATATATCCGTCTGATTTTAAATTAGAAACTCTGCCTGCCAATTCAAAATGATCGTTCATCAATCCCGAACTAAATTTTACAGTATGCTTACGCGAATTGAAACTTCCAAAAGAATTAGAAATTTCGCCAGCACTTTTTTGTGAGTAAGAATCGGTTAACATATTTAAACTTGCACCAAAAGCTCCAGAACCATTCGTAGAAGTTCCAACGCCTCTTTGTAATTGTAAACTTTCGACTGATGAAGCAAAATCGGGCATGTTTACCCAAAAAGTGCCGTGACTTTCAGAATCATTGTAAGGAATTCCGTTGATGGTAACATTCACTCGAGTTGCATCGCTACCACGAACTCGAATTCCAGTATATCCAAAACCGTTTCCAGCATCAGAAGTCGTTACTACTGAAGGTAGATAATTCATTAAAATAGGAATGTCTTGTCCTAAATTTCGTTTGGCGATTTCCTTTTTGTCTAAATCACTAAAACTTATAGGTGTTTTTTTTGTAATTCTAATTGCCGAAACTAAAATTTCGTCAAGTTGATTTACCTTAGTTGAATCCTTTTCTTGTGCAAAAGATTGATAAGAGAAAAAAAAAGAGAAAGCAGTGAGTAGTATCGCTTTACTACTAGTTGATTTGAATAAAAATTCCATTCGTAAAATAATTTATACGAATAAAAAGAGGTAATTATTCTTGGTTAAAAAATAAAATTGTTTGTTTCCTGTGACAAAGGTCAGCGTGCACTCTGTTTTGTCACTTTTCCCTAAACAGCATTACCTGTTCTAGGTTCATTGGGTATAATCTCAGCTCGTAATTTGGAGCACCCCTTTTGAGACAGGACAAATATAAAAAAAAGTATTAAGTTATAAGTATTAAGTATTAAGATTTTTTGTCTTGATACTTAATACTTCAGCCTTAATACTATAAATTAGGTTTTTTCCTGTTTTGCTTTATTTCTGAATTGGTTGATTTGTCTTTCAGTCTTTTTTCAATGACTGATTTTGGGATTTTTGTAGCTTTTCTTTCTTTTGGAACGATTAAAGCTTTTTTTATAATTTCGAGGAAACGTTTGATTATAATTTCCTTGTTTTTTAGTTGACTTCTGTCTTCATCACAATTTAAAATAAGAATTCCTTCAGAAGTTAATTTGGATTTTAATTTCTTTTGAGAAAGTTCTTTTTCTTCATCAGTAAGCGATTGCGAATTAAGCAAATCAAAAGTCAAAACAACTTTAGAAGAAACTTTATTCACGTTTTGTCCACCAGCGCCAGAACTTCTAACGGCTTTGAAACTTAATTCAGAAATTATTTTTTCAATTTCCATTTTTATTGATCTAGAGGTTGATGTGCTGGTTTCAACAAATCATTAACCGTTTTCACAGGATTGAAAGTTATTAATGGTACTTCTACAAAAATGGTTAACCATTTTGCCATGGCACCATTCCAAAGTCCGGGAAGTTCAAAGGCTCTATAAGTTTTTCCGTTTTTATTTTTTTCTACGACAAAACCAGAATTAGCATCTATAAAGTTGGTCAAATCAAATTTTTGTCCGTTGTAATCTTTTATTCCACAAACCAAATCAACAGGGTTGAAATGTGTTGCGCTTTCAAATATTTTTATCTGATTTTCATCTTTGGTATCAATTTGAGAAGATTCAATAATTTGCAAAAATGTTTTTCCTTTTTTATCTATTACCCAAAATGGTCCGCCGCCAG
This sequence comes from Flavobacterium sp., assembly GCF_044377315.1. GTDB lineage: Bacteria > Bacteroidota > Bacteroidia > Flavobacteriales > Flavobacteriaceae > Flavobacterium. The sequence goes on along the minus strand of NZ_JBILJG010000003.1, from coordinate 115,294 downwards.
GTTCGCCTTCGTTTTTTACCATTCCGCACACACGAATTGGTCTGCTCAAAATAGTTTGAAGATGTTCTACTTTGCTTTCTTTAGTATATTTTACAAAGTCTGGTTTAATTGAAATATTCAATTTTGATTTTATATAATCGGCAATTTCAGCAATTTTTTCATTTGAAATAGCATCTGAAGTTAAGGCTTTCATAAACTTGAAAATCTGATCTTGATATAAAATTAAAATACCCGCCAAAGCTTTTTTGTATAGTGCAATTTCATCTGCATGATTTTGAATTACATTGTCGATGTTTTTTATAAAAATAATATCTGCATTTAGATTATTTAAATTCTCAATCAAAGCTCCATGACCGCCTGGTCGAAAAAGAATTTGGTTGTTTTCATCTCTAAATGGGTTTCCTTCAATGTCAACAGCAATAACATCGGTTGATTTATTTTGATAAGAGTACTTAACATCTATTGAAACATTTGAATCATTTTCAAGCGTTGGCTTAACTGCATCAATTATTGATTCAAAACTTGGTTGATGTTCTTCTGAAACGGTAAAATGAAGATGTGATTTAGTATTGGATGTTGCGTAATAAAGACATTCTTTCAAATGTTCTTCAATTGCAGTTGCTATTTGTGATTCATATTGATGGAAAGGTAAAATTCCTTTTGGTTTATTTGCATAATCGAAATTGGATGATAACATTGTCTTAATAAACCAATAATCTCTGATGTCTTTTTCGGATGAACTGAAATCTGGAATGGCTTTTTTGGCAGTTTCTAGAACTTCTTTATAAAAAGGAAATTTTTCTTTTGCTACTAAAAAAACGGGTAGATTTTTTTCATTTTTTCTATTGATGTAGGCATTTATACTTTCTTCTTCGTGCTTAAAATCATTCAAAAATTCGTTTAAAAATTTAAACATTCTGCTGGCAGCACCCGAAGCGGGAACAAATTTTTTGAGTTTTAGATTTTCTTTTTTTTGATCAAAATAATTAGAAAAATAAGTGGCTTCCTCTTTTGTTATTTTACTAATCCCATCATTTATAGTAGCTGTTCTGTCAAGATTTATCTTTGGAATTCCATGTTTTAGAATATTAAATTGAAATTTAATAGTATCTAACTTTATTTTTCTTTTATAAATTTCGACAAAATCGAACGAATTGAAGCCTAATTGTTTTGCTTTGGCTAAATCAGTTATAATTTTTGTTGCTCTTTCTAATCGTTCTTCCTTGTTTCCTGATAATTTTATATAAGGTTTTTTAAGTTCTTTGATTGTTTTTTCAAAAGTGGCAAAAGTTGTTTCTCTATCATATGGTTTATCTCTCAAATCATCTGGTTGCCAAGCTACATCAATATCTGTCAAAAAAATTAAATCATAATTATGTTCACGAGCCGCTTGTTCAAGAATTGAGTCACAATTAGTATAATAAATATCAGAGAAAACTTTGGTAACTAAAGAATTTGTATCGCAAAAAAGAAATTTAGTAGCTTGAGAAAGTGCTTCATTTTCAAGTTTTGTTTGCCCAATCGCGATAGGAATTAAATCTTCTTGGGAACAAATTTCTTGCTTTATATCCCATTTGTCTTGCAAATAATCGCGTGCAAATTCGGGTATCCAAATTGTATTGAATGCATTTGCTAGTTGACTTGCTAATGTCGTTTTTCCAGTAGATTCTGGCCCATACATTGCAATCTTGATTATTTCAGATTGTAATTGTTTAAGATTTTCTTCCATTCTGTAAAGCCAAAAACGGCAATAATTGTAAATATTATGTATTGTATGCTAGTAAAGGTATATCCCTTTGCAAAAAATAATGGAATTGAAAGTAAATTACCAACTATCCAAAAAATCCAATTCTCTATTTTTCTTTTAGCCATGAGCCACATACCAACAAAGAAAATCCCTGTAATCAGTGTGTCAACATATGCCATCCAATTTGTAAATTTATTAAAAATATGATAAACAGCAACAACAAATAGAATTGTTGCTATAAATAGGATTAAAGAAAATTTAATTTCTTTCTTAGTAATTCTTGCAATTGGATAAGCAACTTCATCACCTTTTTTTCTCGTCCAATGATACCAGCCATAAATACTCATTACAAAATAGTAGGCATTTATCATCATGTCGCCTAGTAGTGACCATTTCCAAAGTAAGAAAACATAAATAGAAGTGTTGATTAATCCTGTTGGAAAAACTAAAATATTGTCTTTTTTGGCAAACCAAACGCTAAATAGTCCAAAAATTATTGCTGTAATTTCTAGGACAATTTCATAGGTTGGATAATTTTTATATTGAGCAAAAAGGTATTCTAGCATTAGTTTAACGATTGTCAATTTATGAATTTTGATTTATGAATTGAAAAAATTGATATCATTTTCAAAAGCAGTACCAATAACAACTAAATCGGCGCCTGCATTATAAGCATTTTCAATTTCTTGTTTGGAACGAATGCCGCCACCAACAATTAATGGAATTTTTATGTTTTGCGAAACTAAAGAAATCATTTCAGTTGGCACTGATAATTTTGCGCCACTTCCAGCTTCTAAATAAATTAATTTGTTGCCAATAAATTCTCCAGCTTGTGCGGTTTGTAAAGCGTATTCGTGATTATTTCTATCTAAAGGTTTGGTTTGACTTACTCTTTCAACAGCGGTTTCGTTCCCGCTTTCTATTAAAATATATCCTGTTGAAATGACTTCTAAATTAGTTTTTTTTATGATTGGTACTGCGTTTACTTGATGTTCTATTAAATAATCTGGGTTTCTTCCTGAAAGTAATGTTAAAAATAAAATCCCGTTAGCTTTATCAGAAATTTGAGAAGGATTTCCAGGAAACAGTAGAAATGGTAAGTTAATTTTTGATTTTAACTCAATAATCAATTCGTCTAAATATGTTCCGTTAAATGAACTTCCACCAACAAAAATATGCGTTGCTGGTGATTTGTTTATTTTTTGTATTATATCCGAAAGGTTTTCTAACGCCAATTTATCGGGATCGAGAAGAATGGCAAGAAGTTTTTGGCCTTTGGCTTTTGAATTTACTAAATGTTGGTATATTGACATTTTTTTGGAAAAACAGATTTAAGAAATTTATTTTATATTTTCAAAAGCGCATACAAAGATATAATCTTCTATTGAATCAAATTGAATTTGGAACTTTTCTTCTTTATCGTTGAATTTTAAAGTTGCGGATGCTTTTTTATCTTCAAAATTGAAATCGTCTTCAAATATATGGTCAGGAAAACTGATTCCTTTTTCATTTTTAATTTTGAAAATACTTTCTTTTATTCCCCAAACTACCGTTGCTTTTTTAATTTTTTCTTCTTTATTCAAATTTTCTAAATGAGAAATACCCATAAATCTTGGTGCTATTTTTAAAGTCTTTTCTTTGAGAATTTCAATATCCAAACCAATATTCTCATCACTTATTACAACTGCAGAAAAATCATTGGAATGGGAAATTGAAATATGAACATCTTTGATACTACAACCTTGTGATTTTATATGTGGTTTTCCAAATTTATCATAATACAAGTCAAAATCATTATAATCATTGTGTTGCAATAACATTCGAACTGCTAAAAAACCCTTTCTATGACTTTCAGATTTCATTGTTTCCAATCGTGCCAAAGACGAATCTTTTAGATTTACTCGATTGAAAAGCGTATCAAAATCTTCTGTAATCTTCCAAAGATACAGTTTAGCGTTTTTTGATAAATAAATGATTTTAAATAATGGCATTTAGTATTTTGTTGTTTTTCAAAAGATTAAACATTTATACATTTCACAAATTTGAAAATAAATTATTAAAATCAAAACCTATGTTGTAATTTTGCACCAAATTTTAAAAATACAAATATACATAATTGATGAGTACACAAACATTACCATTTGTAGCTTACAAAGTTAAGGACATTAACCTTGCAGCTTGGGGAAGAAAAGAAATTGAATTGGCTGAAGCTGAAATGCCCGGATTAATGGCGTTGAGAGCTGAATACGGAGCAACTCAACCATTAAAAGGTGCAAGAATTGCAGGATGTCTTCACATGACTATTCAAACTGCTGTTTTAATTGAAACTTTAATTGCTCTTGGAGCAGAAGTTACTTGGTCATCTTGTAACATTTTCTCAACTCAAGATCAAGCTGCTGCTGCTATTGCTGCTGCTGGAATTCAAGTTTACGCATGGAAAGGTCTAGACGAAGAGTCTTTTGACTGGTGTATTGAGCAAACATTATTCTTTGGTGAAGACAGACAACCGTTGAACATGATTCTTGATGATGGTGGTGATTTAACAAATATGGTTTTTGACCGTTACCCAGAATTAATTCCTGGAATTAAAGGTTTATCAGAAGAAACTACAACTGGTGTTCACCGTTTGTATGAAAGAATGAAAAACGGAACTTTATTCATGCCTGCAATTAACGTAAATGATTCGGTTACTAAATCTAAATTTGACAATAAATATGGTTGTAAAGAATCGGCTGTTGATGCTGTGAGAAGAGCAACAGATATTATGTTAGCTGGAAAAAGAGTTGTTGTTTGTGGATATGGTGACGTTGGAAAAGGAACTGCTGCTTCATTTAGAGGTGCGGGTTCAATTGTAACCGTTACTGAAATTGATCCAATTTGTGCTTTACAAGCTGCAATGGACGGATTTGAAGTTAAAAAATTAAACACTGTTGTTGCAAATGCTGATATTATTATTACTACAACAGGAAATAAAGATATTGTTCTTGGTTCTCACTTTGAGCAAATGAAAGACAAAACTATCGTTTGTAACATAGGTCACTTTGATAACGAAATTGATATGGCTTGGTTGAACAAAAACCACGGTGCATCTAAAGTTGAAATCAAACCACAAGTTGATAAATATACTATCGCTGGAAAAGACATTCTTATCTTGGCTGAAGGTCGTTTAGTAAACTTAGGTTGTGCAACTGGTCACCCAAGTTTTGTAATGAGTAACTCCTTTACAAACCAAACTTTAGCTCAAATTGAGTTATGGACTAACAGCGCAGCATACAAAAATGAAGTGTACATGTTACCAAAACATTTAGATGAAAAAGTAGCTGCTTTACACTTAGCTAAATTAGGTGTTGAATTAGAAACGTTACGTGACGATCAAGCTGCTTATATTGGTGTTGAAGTTGCTGGACCATTCAAACCAGAATATTACAGATACTAATCAACCTTTTGTCATTCTGACGAAGGAAGAATCTCAAACCCCGATTTCAATTGAAGTCGGGTTTTTTGTTTGTCTTATTTCATATCTTTCAATCGTAATTGAACTGTTACGGTGCCATTATACTCATTTTCATCAATACAATAAACGGTTTCAAATGGTTTTTGATTTTTGGTTAGTTCAATTTTGCTTCCTAATCCAAAACCAATTGCGCCAAAACCTTCTGAATTATTTTGTTTTACAAAAAGTTTTAAATGTTCTTCATTTTTTCCAAGTGGTTTGGCGTAGCCAGTGTCTTTAATGTTTTTGGTCATAAAAACAGGGGTCATATTCTGTGGGCCAAAAGGTTCAAACTGATTCAATAATCGAATTAACTTCGGATTTATATCTGAAAAATTAATTTCGACGTCAACTGAAATCTCTGGAATTAGCAAATCGGGATGTATGGTTTCTTGAACTGTTTTTTCAAATGCTTTTTTGAATGCTGCGTAATTTTCTTCTTTCAAAGTCATGCCTGCTGCGTACATGTGACCACCAAATTGTTCCAAATGTTCTGCACAAGCTTCTAACGCATTATAAACATCAAAATCTTTTACAGAACGAGCCGAAGCGGCTAATTTATCACCACTTTTGGTAAAAACAATTGTCGGGCGATAATGAGTTTCTATCAATCTGGATGCTACAATTCCGATGACTCCTTTGTGCCAATCTTCTTGGTAAACTACAGTTGTAAATTTTTCTTTTTCGCTATTAGTTTCAATTTGCGAAAGTGCTTCAATGGTTATTTTTTTATCTAAATCTTTTCTGTCGGAATTATGTTGTTCAATTTCGGAAGCAAAAAATTCGGCTTGTTCTAAATCATATTCGGTCAAAAGAGCAACGGCTTCATTTCCATGTTTGATTCTTCCAGCTGCATTGATTCTTGGTGCGATTATAAAAACTACGTCGGTAATGGTCAGTACCTTTTTCTTCACATTTTGAACCAAAGCTTTTATGCCTGGTCGCGGATTTGAATTAATAACTTCCAAACCAAATTTTGCCAAAACTCGATTTTCTCCTGTAATTGGAACAATATCGGCAGCAATCGCAGTGGCAACCAAATCTAAATAAGGAATTAAATCTTCAATAGTTTGGTTTCTGTTTTGTGCTAATGCTTGAATGAGTTTAAAACCAACACCACAACCGCAAAGTTCGTCATAAGGATAAAAACAATCTTCTTGTTTTGGGTCTAAAACCGCAACTGCATTGGGCAATTCGTTGCCTGGTCTATGATGGTCGCAAATGATAAAATCGATATTTTTTGCATTGGCATAAGCAATATGATCAATAGATTTTATGCCACAATCTAGCGCGATTATTAGCGAAATTCCGTTGTCATCGGCGTAATCAATTCCTTTGTACGATATGCCGTAACCTTCATCGTAACGGTCTGGAATATAAGTCGCAATATTAGGATAATAACTTTTTAAATAAGAAGAAACTAGCGAAACAGCTGTTGTTCCATCTACATCATAATCGCCAAAAATCAGAATATTTTCTTCATATTCAATGGCTTTTTCAATACGAGAAACTGCTTTGTCCATGTCTTTCATAAGATACGGATTGTGCAAATCGTCTAAAGTTGGTCTGAAAAATGTTTTGGCTTGTTCGTACGTTTCAACACCACGTTGAATTAGTAATGTAGCAATAATTTCGTCTACTTGAAGTTCGTTTTGTAGTTTTTGAACTTTCTCTTTTTCTGGCTTCGATTTTAATGTCCAACGCATAGTTTAATTATGAATTAAAAATTATGAATTATGATTTTATGGCGTGTAAATGTTTTGCAAAGATATGAAAAATATTATTTAATTGAATAGCAGTATTTTAAGAAATTCATTTTATCAAATATTAGAAATTGTTAAGTAGAAACAACAATTAATAATTAAAATTGTTGACTATGTTTAACAATTAACCTTAGTAATTGTTAAATGTAATTAACGATTACTTCGTTTCCAAAGCTTCACCATCAAATGAAATTCCATCCCAGCCAAAGGTTATAAAATTTCGAATGTTTTGATGGTCAGTCGCATCAAGATTTTTTAAAACATCATTAAAATAATAACTTCCAAAAAGCGATAAAGTTTCGTCTTTTTCTAAATTATTTATTTTGGCGAAAGCGAAAATTTTGCAAGAGCCATTATTTTCGTTTGCGTTGTTAAATTGATTTCCGTTTTTAAAAGCTGTTGGTGTAAAATCATATTTTTCATCGATATAAGCAATGGTTGCATGAAACGATTTTTGATTTATTAAGTGTTGCATAATTCTAACATTCAAATTATAATGGTTCTTTTCTATCATAAATTCTCAAGTAATGAAAAGATTCTCTTAAATTTAAGATTTCTAATTCCATCCTAATTTTAAAGACACTATCATTTAGGTTTTTAAAATCGTCTTTATCATTTATTCCTGACGGCAAATTTTGACTTTTAATAGTAGAGTCTCTAAAATTTATTGCTTTTTCACGATTGGAAAAATCTAATCTTTTAAACTTTTTTCAATATCTAAAGATATCTTATATAAGCTATCAAATCTTTCTTTTTTAGGAAAATCATTTTTAATTTTCTAGATATTTTCCATCTGCAATATTATGATCTCTCTTTGATAATTCAACAAGTTTATCATATAAATATTTGTAACTATCATCTTTCTCTTCTTTTTTACATGAAAAAAAGACAACAGATAATAATAAAAGAGCAAAATGTTTTTTCATAACTAAATTTAATTATGTTATAACTAACTGAAAACTGAACATTGAAAACTATTTTTTCCCGCCAACAACCGCCACAATTTCACCTTTCGGAGCTTTGGCTTCAAAGTGTTTTAATACTTCTTCGGCTGTTCCGCGAATGGTTTCTTCATGTAGTTTTGATAATTCTCTTGAAATAGAAACTAGGCGTTCTGCTCCAAAATAGTGCACAAATTCGGCTAAAGTTTTCACCAATTTATGTGGCGAAACATAGAAAATCATGGTTCGGGTTTCTTCTGCTAAAGCTAAATATCTTGTTTGTCTTCCTTTTTTTTCGGGTAGAAAGCCTTCAAATATAAATCGGTCGTTTGGTAAACCACTATTTACTAATGCTGGTACAAAAGCAGTTGCGCCCGGCAAACAATCGACTTCAATATTATTTTCAACGCAAGCGCGTGTCAATAAAAATCCAGGATCAGAAATGGCTGGTGTTCCTGCATCGGAAATTAAGGCAATGGTTTCGCCACTTTTTAGTCGAGCTATCAAATTTTCAACGGTTTTGTGTTCGTTGTGCATGTGATGGCTGTGCATGTGCGTAGAAATCTCGAAATGCTTTAGCAATTTTCCGCTTGTTCGCGTGTCTTCTGCCAATATCAAATCGGCTTCTTTGAGCACTTTAATGGCTCTAAAAGTCATGTCTTCAAGATTGCCAATTGGTGTGGGAACGATGTATAATTTTCCCATTTAGGAGAATTTTTTCTCAATAATTTCCATAAAACGTTCGGCATATTCTTCTTTGCCATTCCAATCGTTATAATCTGGCTTAACAAAGTTATCTATGAAATCTGTAGCTTCTTGCAACGAATCGAAAGTGATTAATTGTGACAAAACGCGGTTGTAATCTTCACTATTGTCATCAAAAAGATGTTTCATAAATGCCACACGGTCGTTCAAGCCAATGGTAAGTCCGCGCGAAATTTTATCGTTTAATGATGTTTTTGCCACATAATCAGCCAAGTTTGTAGTTTCTTCTTTAGCTTTTTTCTCAGCTTCTAATTCTTCTGGCTTTACAAAAACGGGTTCGGAATAATTAGTTCCAAGAAAATCGTCAAAAAGAATTTTTGAAGGGTTTTCGTTTTTTTCTATTTTAATATCTTCTGGTTTTTCGTTTATTTTAGAATCAAAAGTGAATTCAAATTCGGGTTTTGTAGCAGCTACTGTTTCTTCTTTAGTAGTTGATAGCATTTCAAGCAATTCGTTTAACGGTTCAATTTTTGTGTCAATTTCCGATTTTTCGCTTTCAACATTTTCTTCGTTTGCAACTTTTTCTTTCGTAGTATTTTCTTCAATTGTTTCTGTTACAACTTCTTCTTTTTCTTCTAAAATTGGTTTTTCTTCCGAAACGATTTCTTCAACCGTAGTTTCTTCTGTAAGATCTTCTTCTTCCGAAACGATTTCTTCAACCATAGTTTCTTCTGTAAGAACATCTTCTTCCGGGATAATTTCTTCTTCCGGAATTTCTATTTCAGCTTCAATCTTTTCTTCGGCAATTGATTCTTCTATCGGTTCGTCAACCACTTTTTTAGATTTTTTTTCAGCTTTTAATTGCTTCTTCTGTTCGCTATCGCTCAATTCGGTAAGGATTTCGGCCGCAACTTCTTTTTCTTCTAATGCAACGACTAATTTTTCGGCGATATCTTCTTCTGAAATTTCGGCTTTTACTTGTTCGTAATTGTCGCCGTAAAATTTCAAAACAGTCAATGCTTCATATAATTTTCGAGTTTCAAGATACAATTGATCTACTTCTGATTTGTTTTTCAGCTTCAAAACTCTATGCGCAATACTGATTAAATCGGCTTCCAATCTTTTTTTCATAACTTTCTTAAATTATAGTAAATTGCTTATCTTAGTTATACTAAATATTTTCTACATTTGAATCGATGTAAATGTAAAAAATATTTACGTCGTTTTGTTTCGATAACAAAGAAAAAAAACGAATCCTAATTAAAGGTATAAAAGTACAAAATGTTTCTTGAAAATACAGTAAATCACGAAGAGCAATTTGGTTGGATAGAAGTTATCTGCGGTTCGATGTTTTCGGGCAAAACAGAAGAACTTATCAGACGACTAAGAAGAGCTCAGTTTGCCAAACAAAAAGTTGAAATTTTCAAACCAGCTATTGATACTCGCTATGATGAGGAAATGGTTGTTTCTCACAATAAAAACGAAATTCGTTCGACACCGGTTCCTGCAGCAGCTAATATTTCTATTTTAGCACAAGGTTGCGATGTTGTGGGTATTGACGAAGCGCAGTTTTTTGATGATGAAATTGTTAAAATTTGTAACGATTTGGCCAATTCTGGAATTCGAGTAATCGTAGCAGGTTTGGATATGGATTTTAAAGGAAATCCTTTTGGACCAATGCCGGCACTTATGGCAACTGCCGAATATGTTACCAAAGTGCACGCCGTTTGTACTCGAACAGGAAATTTAGCACATTACAGTTTTAGAAAAGCCGACAATGATAATTTAGTGCTTTTAGGTGAAACCGAAGAATATGAGCCATTAAGTCGAGCTGCTTATTATAAAGCAATGCGAGAAAATATTGAAGTAAAAAACGTTGAAATTTTAAGCAAACAGAAAGAAAATAAGTAAAAAATGGATGTAAGAGTTGTTATTAAAACTGATAAGCAAACTATTATTACGGCAAAAAAATTAGCTCGTAAAAAAAATACTAGTTTATCTAAAATGTTTGAAGCTTATTTGAAAGATTTAGTTGAAGGAAAAACAGAATTGATAATTTGTCCTAAATAACAATAATTGACCATTTCTCTCCAAAATATAATTTCTCTAGTAAACGCTCAAGTAATTGGCAAAATTACTAATGAAGTTATAGAAACCATTTCTATCGATAGTCGTTCGTTGCAAAATGATGGCGAAACACTTTTTTTTGCATTAGTTGGTCCTAATCACGACGGACATATTTATATTGAAGAGTTGATAAACAAAGGCGTAAAAACTTTTTTGGTTCATTATATTCCTGAAAATGTAAAAGACAAAGCTGTTTTTCTTCAAGTTGAAAATACGCTTGAAGCACTTCAAAAAATTGCTGCTTACTATCGTAGTTTATTTCAATTTCCAGTTATCGGAATTACAGGTAGCAACGGAAAAACCATCATCAAAGAATGGTTGAATTTCTTGCTAAGTCCTGATTACAATATTATTAGAAGTCCAAAAAGTTACAATTCGCAAGTTGGAGTGCCGCTTTCGGTTTTGGGAATTAACGAAAAACATAATTTTGGTATTTTTGAAGCCGGAATTTCGACTGTAAACGAAATGCAAAAACTGCAAGCTATTATCCAGCCAACGATAGGGATTTTGTCTAATATTGGTTCGGCACACGATGAAGGTTTTGCAAATATTGGCGAAAAAATTAAAGAAAAACTAAAGCTTTTTTCAGATGTATCCGTTTTAATTTATAACAAAAATAAAACGATTGACGCATTTATAAAACCCGAAATCAAAAAGTTTACTTGGAGTTGTAAAGAAGTAAATGTCGATGTTTTTATTTCAAAAAAATCGATTCTGGACAAAACAATTCTTGGAGTTAAAACTACAACTGCTAAGTTTGAAATCAAAATTCCGTTTCAGGATGATGCTTCTATCGAAAATGCAATTCAGTGCTTGATGGTGTTGCTTTATTTTGGTTACGATTACATAGTAATTCAAGACCGAATGCAATTGCTTTATCCAGTAGAAATGCGTTTGAAACTAAAAAATGGTATGAACAATTCAACCTTAATTGATGATAGTTATAGTTCTGATTTTCAGTCTTTAAAAATTGCATTGGATTTTTTGGAGAATCAAAAACAATTCAAAAAGAAAACACTTATTTTATCAGATATTTTTCAAAGTGGCTTGTCTAACGAAGAATTGTACTCGAGTGTATCTCAGTTGATTATTTCTAATAAAATCAACCGAATTATTGGTATTGGCGAAACTATTTCTAGTTTTAAAAACAAATTTCTAAATGCTGTAACTTATAAAAATACAGACGAATTTATAAAAGATTTTGATAATCTGACTTTTGGCAACGAAACCATTTTGATAAAAGGCGCACGAACGTTTGAATTTGAAAAAATCGTTTCGCTTCTAGAAGAAAAAACGCATGAAACCGTTCTCGAAATTAATCTGAACGCCATAAGTCATAACCTGAATTTCTTCAAATCTAAATTGAAACCGGAAACCAAAATGATGGTAATGGTTAAAGCGTTTGGTTACGGAAACGGAGGTTTTGAAATTGCCAAATTACTCGAACATCACAAAGTAGATTATTTGGGCGTGGCTTTTGCCGACGAAGGAATTTCGCTAAAAAATGCTGGAATTAAATTGCCAATTATGGTTTTAAATCCTGAAACGACGAGTTTTTCGGCTATTATTCAGCATCAATTAGAACCCGAAATTTATTCGATAAAAGGATTGAATGCTTTTTTGCAAATTGCCAAACAACGCGGTTTGAAAAACTTTCCAATTCATATAAAATTAGATACCGGAATGCATCGTTTGGGTTTTCAAGAAGCCAATTTACCCGAATTAATCGCTAAACTCAAAGAAACGAAAGTAGTGGAAGTTAAATCTATTTTGTCACATTTGGCAACTAGCGATGATTTGACGCACAACGAGTTTACGCTTTTGCAAATTAGTTTGTTTGAAAAACTGTCTTCAACTTTACAAAAAGAATTGAAAATCAATCCAATTCGACATATTTTGAATACTTCAGGAATTTCCAATTATCCGCTAGCGCAATACGATATGGTGCGATTAGGAATAGGCCTTTACGGAATTTCTAACGATGAAGAAGAACAAAAATACCTTGAAAATGTCGGAACGCTAAAATCGGTTATTTCCCAAATACGAACCATTCAAAAAGGCGAAAGTGTTGGCTACGGAAGACGCTTTATGGCAGACAAAACCACCAAAATTGCTACAATCCCAATAGGTTACGCCGACGGAATTTCGCGACATTTGGGCAATGGCGTTGGCTATGTGATGATTAACCACCAAAAAGCACCTATTGTAGGAAGCGTTTGCATGGATATGCTAATGGTTGACATAACGCACATAGACTGCAAAGAAGGAAACGAAGTCATCATTTTTGGCGAAAACCCAACTGTAATAGCCATTGCAAAACTTTTAGGCACCATTCCTTATGAAGTGTTGACCAGCATTTCGCAACGTGTGAAAAGGGTTTTTTATAGGGAATAGTTCACAAGCATCAGTTCGAGTTTTTTTGTGTAGTGTAACGGAGCAAAAAGTATAGAGAACCTTAGGATTTATAACAAATAGCAAAAATTAATTTCCTCTTTTGATTTTAATTGGATTTTGTCTTGTGTCGAAAACATCAAAAATTTCAATGCTATTGTTTTCGATACTAACTAAGTAGATTATTTTGTAATTTTTATAAACCAAATATCTAAATTCTCTTGAATCCGATTTTAATAAATCTTCTTCTTGACCAATAGTTGGCTGTTTCTTCAGTTTTACTGTTTCTTTAGCAATACCAGAAACAAGTTTTCTAGCAACAGTAATACTTGCGTTTTCTTTGTAATATTCAAAAATTTTCTTTAATTCTTTTTTAGAGAAATCAGTCCATTTAATTCTCAACTCCATTTTTCAATTTCAGATAGTAAATCATCAACTTCGGTTACTTTTCCGTTTTTTGAATCTTCTGATGACTTATTTATTCTTTCTTGAAACGCATCAATGGTCATTGGTTTAAACAATTCTTTACTGTCTTTATAGTGATTTAGTTTATTGTTTTTTTCTTCCTCTAATGCTTGTTCAACACCCGATATTTTTTTGAAAACACCTAATGATAGTACAAATTCAATTGTTTTTTTTGCAATTGGATTTCTTGCATCAAACCTTAATGTTATTTCTGCCATGACTTCAAAATTAAAACACAAATATAGAAAATTCATAAAATTAAATCTCAATTTTTACAGCAATTAATTTTATCTTACAAAAAATAAGTACCTTTGATTTTCAAAAACCAAAAAATAACTTAAAATTGTATTGTATGTTAAAAGAATTTAAGAATTTTATTATGACAGGAAATGTTATTGAGTTTGCTGTTGCAGTAATTATGGCAGGTGCCGTAGGTGCGGTTGTAAATGGTTTTGTCTCTGATATTATGATGCCACTTGTTGGACATTTCTCTGGAGGAATGGATTTTGCTAACAAATTTGTTGCGCTTGATGGGAAAAAATATTTAACGCTAGACGCGGCTAAGGAAGCGGGTGGAGCAGTAATTGCTTATGGAAGTTGGATAAATTCTATCATTAGCTTAATTACCGTAGGCTTTGTAATGTTCATGATCGTAAAAGCTTACAACAAAATGAAAAAACCAGTAGAAGCTCCAGCTCTAGCAGGACCAACGCAAGAACAATTGTTAGCTGAAATTAGAGATTTATTAAAAAAATAATTCCGCTACATTATATATTCTAACTTAACCGCTTCTTAACTTGAGGCGGTTTTTCTTTTTTTAAACTGTTGTTGAACTAATTGAAATTCTATCTACTTTTGTGTTTCTAAATTTTATTAAAAATCTAAATATAGTTAATATGAAAGTTGCTGTAGTGGGCGCAACCGGTATGGTTGGCGAAGTAATGCTTCAAGTTTTAGCAGAAAGAAATTTTCCTGTAACCGAATTAATTCCGGTGGCTTCCGAAAAGTCTGTTGGAAAAGAAATTGAGTTCAAAGGAACAAAATATAAAGTAGTTGGTTTGCAAACTGCTGTCGAAATGCGCCCAGATATTGCATTGTTCTCAGCGGGTGGTGAAACATCATTAGCCTGGGCACCAAAGTTTGCCGAAGTTGGAACAACTGTAATAGACAATTCTTCTGCATGGAGAATGGATCAAACAAAAAAACTAATTGTTCCTGAAATCAATGCTTCTGAATTGACAAAAGATGATAAAATTATAGCCAATCCAAATTGTTCAACAATACAGATGGTTATGGTTTTAGCACCATTGCATAAAAAATATAAAATCAAAAGAGTTGTTGTTTCAACCTATCAATCTATTACCGGAACTGGTGTAAAAGCAGTGCAACAATTGGAAAACGAATACGCTGGAATTCAAGGCGAAATGGCTTATAAATATCCAATTCACCGAAATGCAATTCCGCATTGCGATAGTTTTGAAGAAAACGGATACACTAAGGAAGAAATGAAATTAGTTCGCGAAACCCAAAAAATCATTGGCGATAAAACAATAACTGTTACGGCAACTGCTGTTCGTGTGCCAATAGTTGGTGGTCATAGCGAAGCAGTAAATGTAGAATTTGCAAACGATTTTAACGTAAGTGAAGTTAGAGAAATTCTTCATCACACTGATGGTGTTACTGTTCAAGATAATTTAGATACTTTTTCGTACCCAATGCCTTTATTCGCCCATGGAAAAGACGATGTTTTTGTTGGAAGAATCCGTAGAGATGAAAGTCAACCCAACTCATTAAATATGTGGATTGTTGCCGATAACTTAAGAAAAGGAGCAGCAACCAATACAATTCAAATTGCCGAATATTTGGTTACAAATAATTTGGTATAATCTAATTTTATAAAAATGAAAAAAATAGCACTAATAACTTCATTATTTTTTATGGCAAATAGTAATGCACAAACTTTAGTTGACGCTAGTAAAGCTAATAAAGATAATTTAAAATATCCTAAAACAAATCAAATAGAACACATTGATACTTATTTTGAGACAAAAATAAGCGATCCGTATCATTGGTTAGAGGATGATAAATCTAAAGAAACGGAAGCTTGGGTAAAATCTCAAAACGAAGTTACGAACGCATATTTAGATAAAATCCCTTTCAGAAATGATTTGGTGAATCAAATGAAAAAGATGTGGGATTATGAGAAAATAAGTGCTCCTTTTGTAGAAGGGGATTTTACTTATTTTTACAAAAATGATGGTCTTCTAAACCAATCTGTTTTATATAGACAAGATAAAACTGGAAAAGAGGAAGTTTTTTTAGATCCAAATACTTTTTCAAAAGATGGAACAACGTCACTAGATCAAGTTAGTTTTTCAAAAGATGGTTCAATTGCAGCTTATTCAATTTCTGAATCTGGAAGCGATTGGAGAAAAGTTGTATTTATTGATGCAAAAACTAAAAAAATCTTAACCGACAAATTAGTTGATGTAAAATTCAGCGGATTATCTTGGAAAGGAAATGAAGGGGTTTATTACTCAAGTTATGATAAACCAAAAGGAAGTGAACTGAGTGCCAAAACAGATCAGCATAAATTGTATTTTCATAAATTAGGAACTAATCAAAAGGCAGATAAAGTTATTTTTGGGGATAAAGAAAAGTACCGCTATGTAAGTGGTTTTATCTCAGAAGATGATAAATATTTGTTTATTTCTGTTGCGGTTTCCACTTCAGGAAACGAGCTTTATTTACAAGATTTGAGCAATCCAAAATCTAAATTAATTAAAGTTAATGAGGGTTTTGATAATGATGTAGATGTAGTAGATAATGATGCTACGACTATTTACTTAATTACTAATGTAAATGCTCCAAATAAAAGAGTGGTAGCGGTTGACGCTTCTAATCCAATCGAAAAAAATTGGAAAGAAATTATTCCTGAAACCGACAATGTTTTGTCAGTCACAACTGGTTCGGGTTATATTTTTGCAGAATACCTAGTTGATGCAGTTTCTTCTGTACTTCAATATGATTATAAAGGAAATATTGTTAATAAGATAAAATTGCCAGGACTAGGAACAGTCTCTGGATTTAGCGGTAAAAAGAAAGATGAAAAACTTTATTTCTATTTCACCAATTATATAACCCCTGGAAGTATTTATCAGTTTTATCCAAAATCTGGAGATTCTAAACTATATAAACAACCAAAAGTAGCTTTCAATAGTGATGAATATGAAAGCAAACAAGTTTTTTATGCTTCTAAAGATGGAACAAAAGTTCCAATGATAATTACCTACAAAAAAGGGCTAGATTTAAACGGTAAAAACCCAACAATTCTTTACGGTTATGGTGGTTTTAATATAAGTATTACACCAAGTTTTGGAGTAGCAAATGCAGTTTGGCTTCAAAATAATGGTGTTCTTGCGGTGGCAAATATCCGTGGAGGCGGCGAATATGGAAAAAAATGGCATATTATGGGAACTAAAATGCAAAAGCAAAATGTATTTGATGATTTTATAGCAGCAGCCGAATATTTATTTGATAACAAATACACTTCATCTGATTATTTAGCACTAAAAGGTGGTTCAAACGGCGGGTTACTAGTTGGGGCAGTCATGACACAAAGACCAAATTTAGCAAGGGTAGCATTGCCAGCAGTTGGGGTGTTAGATATGTTGCGTTACCATACATTTACAGCTGGAGCTGGCTGGGCTTACGACTATGGAACTGCAGAAGAATCAAAAGAAATGTTTCAGTATTTACTAAAATATTCTCCAGTTCACAATGTAAAAAACGATGTTCAATATCCTGCAACATTAATCACAACAGGAGATCACGATGATAGAGTAGTGCCAGCACATAGTTTTAAATTCGCCGCTCTATTACAAGAAGCTCAAAAAGGTGATTTTCCAACTCTAATACGAATTGATGTAAAGTCTGGTCATGGAGCAGGAAAATCTACTTCAGCAACTATTCAGGAAAATGCAGATATACAAGCATTTACCTTGTTTAACATGGGTGTTGAAAGATTGCCTCGTTACTAAAATTAAATAGTAAATCCCAATTGACTAAATGTTTTGTTAAAATCAATTGGGTTTCTTTTTTAGAGTATTACATTTGCATGTTATGAATAAAAAGGCATGCATATTTGGTTTTTCTATAGGATTGATTGTATTAGTAGCGTTACTTTTACAATCATTTCATGCCGGACATCACTTAGAAGAACTTTTTGCCGAAAAACAATGCCATCATAAATACGATAAGTATAAAACTGAAATTTCTCACGCACATCACGATTTTGATGATTGTTTTGTTTGCGAATTTACTTTCAGTGGTGTTTTTTCTACTTCTTTTTTTTCATTCAAATTAGAAAAAGTTGAGCCTAAATCAATAGCTCTTTTTTCTGATTATGTAGGAAATATACAATTCTTCTCTGGAAGTCTTTTTTCACTCCGTGGACCACCCATTGTTTAAAATTTTCTAAACAAAAATCATTTTTGGATATTCCAAAAGTGAAATCAGTGTTTATATATTTTGAACAAAAAAATGCAGAAGAAAAGTTATCTAATTTTTTGCCTTTTGCTGTTTTGTGTTAACTTGTTTTCACAAAATACCCTAAGCGGAAATATTACCAATCAAGACAATCAAGCTCTTGAAGGAAGCCATATTCATATCGGAAATAAAACAGTTTCAAGCGATTCTGAAGGGAATTATAGTGTAAAAAAATTACCAAACGGTTTAACCAAGATACATGTTTCTTTTGTCGGATACAAATCTATTGATACTACTATGGTTATTGCCAAAAATGAAGTTGTCAATTTTGTTTTAAAAAAAAGCATTTCTAATCTTAATGAAATTGTGGTTAAACAAGAACGAAATACTGTAAATAAAACCGTTTTTGAACAAAAAATTAAAACTGAAACCATCGAAAAGTACAGCGCAAAATCCCTAGGTGATGCGTTGCGTGAAGTTGTAGGTGTTTCAAGTTTAAAAACAGGCAGCACTGTCGTAAAACCTGTTATAAATGGTTTGTTTGGCAGTCGAATTCCTGTAATAAGCAATAATGTGAGGTTAGAAGATCAAGAATGGGGGGTTGAACACGCTCCAAGTTTTGATATCAATGCAGCCGGAAAAATAACGGTGATAAAAGGGGCTTCTGGCTTACAATATGGTGGAGATGCAGTTGGCGGATTGGTTATAATCGAACCAAACTCGGTGAAAAAAGATACTTTATTTGGAAAAACAGTTCTTAGTTATGATTCAAATGGAAATGGCGGTACAGCTTCAACAAGTATTCATAGAGGTAATGTGCTAGGATGGAGCTATAATACTTTAGCAACTTTTAAATATCTAGGCGATAGAAATGCGGCCAATTATGTTTTATCAAATACCGGAAATCGTGAAAGTAATTTTACTGGTGATGTCAAATTTAGTGCAAAAAGATATGATATTTCAGTTTTTTACAGCTATTACAATGCTACTATTGGAATATTAAGTGCATCACATACAGGAAACGTAAATGATTTATACAATTCAATTAATAATCAAATACCTTCTGTAATTAATGATTTTACTTATACTATCAAATCACCGCGTCAAGAAGTTCAACATCATTTAGCTAAAGCTAATTTTAATTACTATTTCAATGAAACTGCTTTTTTATCGGTTCAATATGCTTATCAATTCAATAAAAGAAAAGAATTTGATATTAGACGAGGTATATTTAAGAACACCGCAGCATTAGATTTGGATTTAAAAACCCATTCTTTCAATGTAGATTTTAAGAAAAGCACTCATGATTGGACAATTAAAACGGGGGTTAATGGCTCATTGCAAGATAATTTTGCAAATCCTTCAACTGGAATTCGTCCATTAATACCAAATTATGACAAAACTACTTTAGGTAGTTATGGTGTGGCGAGTTATGGTTTTTCAGATAGTTTTACTATTGAATCTGGTGTAAGGTATGATTTTTTCAAAATTGAAGCAGCCAAGTATTATTTTAAATCTCGTTGGGATGAACGGAATTATTCCAATCAATTTAGTCATTTTATTCTTGCAGACTATACATCGCAATGGTTGACTAAACCAACATTTACTTTTCACAACATAAGTGCAAGTTTAGGCTTTCATAAAAAGTTTGAAAAAGAGTTCGATTGGTTTGCTAATGTAAGTTTGGCGACAAGAAACCCAAATCCATCTGAGTTTTTTAGTGATGGTTTGCACCATTCAACAGGCGTAATTGAGTTGGGCGATTTAGCATTAGAAAAAGAGAAATCAGTAAAAGTTGCCACAACATTTCAAAAAAAATGGAAAACTTTTTCGGTTGAATTAAATCCTTATGTCAATTTCATTCAAGATTTTATTTTTTTGAGACCTATAGGTTTTGAAACAACAATTAGAGGCGCATTTCCTGTTTGGGAATACCAACAAGATAATGCAAGATTGGCAGGAATAGATTTTCAAACGACTCTAAAAATGGCTACCAACTGGCAACATACTTTTTCTTTGTCTTATGTAAATGGTGAAAATTTATCTCAAAAAGAACCACTTATCGATATTCAGCCATTTACTATCAAAAACAAAATTCAATTTTCAAAAAAAGAATGGAATAGTTTGGTTTTAGAGCTAGATAGTGAAGTAGTGATGCGACAAAATAGGTTTCCAAACAATAATTTTGAAACTAATATTTTTCAAAATAATGAAAGTTTTCCTGTTGTTGTCGATATAAGTTCACCGCCACCAACTTTTGGATTACTGAATTTTTATTCAGAAATAAAGTTTAAAGTTTTTCCAAAAATTCATTCAGTTCTCGCATTTTCAGTTCAAAATATATTGAACACGTCTTATCGAGATTATCTCAACCGTCAACGTTTCTTTGCTGATGAGTTAGGGAGAAATTTCCAAGTTCAATTAAAAATAAATTATTAAAAAGTAAAATTATGAAAACAATAATAAACAAATTCACAAAAGCAACTAATGTTTCAGCAAGTAAATCTATCTTATTAGCAACTCTTTTTTCAATCAGCTTTATAGCTTGTGATAAGGACGACAATCCAATTGCTCCACCGGTAAATGAAGAAGAATTGATTACAACTGTAAAAGTAACCTTAACAAATGGCACAAATGTTGTTACTCTGACTTCTAAAGATTTAGACGGCCCTAATCAACCAGTTTTAACTGTTGTTGGTACTTTAATTGCAAATACAACTTATGACGGAGTTGTTGAGCTACTTGATGAAACCAAAAATCCAGTTGATATTGTTTCAGAAGAAATTGAAGAATCGGAAGAAGAAAAAAGAGAGCATCAGTTCTTTTATAACTTAACGGGTTTAACAGGATCTACAGTTTATTCAGATTTTGATAGTAATGGTAATCCTATTGGACTTAATTTTAGTTACACTACAGGTGCCGCTTCAACTGGAAGTTTTACAATTACGTTAAGGCATTTGCCAATCAAAACCGCCGCAGGAGTAGCTTCTGGAGATATAACAAACGCTGGAGGAAGTACTGATGCCCAAGCTACTTTCAATGATCTTGTGATACAATAAAAGTTAAGGGACTTAATTATTTTGAAAAAGAGGAGTAGCAATATTCCTCTTTTTTTATGTAAAAAAAGTAAAAGAATGATGCAAAAAGTTTCCATTTAAAAAGCATACTCGTACATTTGCAGGTCAGAATTGAAATTAAAAAAAATGCATAAAGATAGCAAACGCAGAGAAGCTCTATTATATCACGCCAAACCAAAACCTGGTAAAATCGAAGTTGTTCCAACTAAAAAATATGCAACGCAAAGAGATTTGTCGTTGGCTTATTCCCCAGGAGTTGCCGAACCTTGTTTGGAAATAGCAAAAGACATTGATAATGTTTATAAATATACTGCCAAAGGAAATTTGGTTGCTGTAATTTCTAACGGAACAGCAGTTTTAGGTCTTGGAGATATTGGTCCTGAAGCATCAAAACCCGTTATGGAAGGAAAAGGATTGCTTTTCAAAATCTTTGCTGGTATAGATGTTTTTGATATTGAAGTTGGGACAAAAGATATTGAAGAGTTTATTGCAACTGTAAAAAATATCGCTCCAACTTTTGGAGGAATAAACCTTGAAGACATCAAAGCACCAGAATCTTTTGAAATTGAAAGAAGATTGGTTGAGGAGTTAAATATTCCAGTAATGCATGATGATCAACATGGAACCGCTATAATTTCGGCAGCTGCATTATTAAACGCAGTAGAATTAGCGGGCAAAAAAATGGAAAAAATCAGAATGGTTATTTCTGGAGCTGGCTCGGCAGCTATTGCTTGTGCAAATCTTTATGTGGCTTTTGGTGTAAAAACCGAAAATATTGTAATGTTCAATAGTAAAGGTGCACTAAGAAAAGATGATCCAAAAATTTCTGATTTACAACGAAAATACGCTACTGATAAAAAATATGATTCGTTGATTGATGCAATGAAAGATGCCGATGCTTTTGTCGGATTATCATCTGGCGATATTGTTACGCCAGAAATGTTGTTAGCAATGTCTAAAAATCCAATCGTTTTTGCAATGGCAAATCCTGATCCAGAAATAAAATATGATCTTGCTATAAAAACAAGAAAAGATATTATAATGGCAACGGGCCGTTCTGACCATCCTAATCAGGTGAATAATGTTTTAGGATTTCCTTATATTTTTCGTGGCGCTTTAGATGTTAGAGCAACTAAGATTAACGAAGCTATGAAAATGGCAGCTGTTAGAGCTTTGGCAGCTTTAGCAAAAGAATCGGTTCCTGAACAAGTAAATATTGCTTATGGCGAAACCAAATTGAATTTTGGTAGAGAATATATTATCCCAAAACCTTTCGACCCAAGACTAATTACTACTGTTGCGCCAGCAGTTGCAAAAGCAGCTATGGAAAGCGGTGTAGCTTTAAATCCAATTACCGATTGGGCAAAATATGAAGAAGAATTATTAGATCGAATGGGTTCTGATAATAAAATGGTTCGTTTACTAACTAACAGAGCTAAAACCGATCCTAAAACAATTGTTTTTGCTGAAGCTGATCAACTTGATGTTCTAAAAGCGGCTCAAATTGTTTACGAAGAAGGAATAGGACATCCAATTTTGTTAGGAAGAAAAGAAGATATTTTGGAACTTAAAGAAGAAATTGGTTTTGATGCCGATATTCCAATTTTTGATCCAAAAACTAAAGAAGAAGATAAACGAAGATTCAGATATGCCGATATTTTCTGGAAAGATAGACAACGCAAAGGAATTTCTCTTTTAGATGCTCAAAAATGGATGCGAGAGCGTAATTATTTCGCCGCAATGATGGTAAACGAAGGCGATGCCGATGCCATGGTTTCTGGTTTTTCAAGAAGTTATCCATCAGTTGTAAAACCATTAATTCAACTAATTGGAAAAGCACCTGGAATTTCACTTATTGCTTCAACCAACATGATGATGACCAATCGCGGACCAATGTTTTTGTCGGATACCGCCATCAATCCTAATCCTTCAGCTGATGATTTGGCTAAAATTGCATTAATGACTGAAAAAACAGTTAGAATGTTTGGTATTGAGCCTGTTATGGCAATGGTTTCGTTTTCTAATTTTGGATCTTCAAACTATGAAAGCGCTAATAAAGTAAGAGAAGCAGTAGCTTATTTGCATAAATATTATCCAGATTTAATTGTAGATGGTGAAATTCAAACAGACTTTGCTTTAAATCCTGAAATGCTTCAAAAGAAGTTTCCATTTTCTAAATTAGCAGGAAAAAAAGTAAACACTTTGATTTTTCCAAATTTAGAATCAGCAAATATTACCTATAAACTATTGAAAGAGTTATACAAGGTTGATTCTATTGGTCCAATAGTAATGGGAATGGATAAACCAGTTCACATTTTCCAATTAGGAGCAAGTGTAGAAGAGATGGTAAATATGGCAGCCGTTGCAGTAGTAGATGCTCAAGAAAAACAAAAAAGAAGAAAGTAATCCAATGATTTTGAAGCGGTAAAATTGTCAATTCGACTTTTTTACTATATTTGAATCACATTTTAAATGATTTATGATAGCACATATTCAAGGAAAATTAATTGAAAAAACACCAACCGATGTTGTAATCGATTGTAATGGTGTTGGTTATCACATAAATATTTCTTTACATACCTATTCATTATTGCCAGCTACTGAAACAATTAAGTTGTTTACGTATCTTCAAATAAAAGAAGATGCGCACACTTTATTTGGTTTTGTTGAAAAATCTGAAAGAGAAATTTTCAAAATGTTACTTTCCGTTTCTGGAATTGGGGCTAGTATCGCTAGAACAATGCTTTCTTCGTTAGAACCGAAGCAAATTATTCAAGCATTAGCCATTGGAGATATTGCAGCTATTCAATCGATAAAAGGAATTGGGAATAAAACAGCACAAAGAGCTATCTTAGATTTGAAGGATAAAGTGTTAAAAGTTTATGATTTAGATGAAGTTTCTATGTCTTTAAACAATACAAATAAAGATGAAGCGTTATCTGCTCTGGAGGTTTTAGGTTTTAACAAAAAATTAGCTGAAAAGGTAATTGATAAAGTTGTTATGCAAGATCCTACCGCAACTGTAGAAACACTAATAAAACAAGCATTAAAAAATTTATAATACTTGAAAACAAATCATATAAAAATCTTTTCTACTCAATTGAAAGTCATTGCTTTTATCCTTATTTTCTTTTTCAGTTTTTCTTTGCAAGCGCAAGTAGATGAAGAGGCTCAAGATACTGTAAAAGGATATTCTCAAGGTGCAATTCAATTAAACAATCCACCGAGTATTTTGGAAGCTTATACGTATGATCCAGTAACTGATCGTTATGTTTACACCAATTCTGTTGATGGATTTAATATCAATTACCCTATTATTTTAACGCCTAAGGAATATCAGGAATTAGTAATGCGTGAATCAATGCGCGACTATTTCAAGAAAAAATCAGATGCCATTGATGGTAAAAAAGAAGGAAGTGAAGATGCAAAAAAAGATTTATTACCAAGATATTATGTAAGGTCTGGCTTGTTTGAAAGTATTTTTGGAAGCAATACAATCGATGTAAAACCAACTGGTTCTGTCGAGATTGACTTAGGAATGCGGCATACTAAGCAAGACAATCCAGCTTTTTCTCCTCGAAATCGCTCCACCACAACATTCGATTTTGATCAAAGAATTAGTATGGGTTTACAAGGTAAAGTCGGTACACGATTAAATGTAAATGCCAATTATGATACCGAGTCAACATTTGCTTTTCAAAATCTTATCAAACTAGAATACGCTCCAACCGAAGATGATATTATTCAAAAAATTGAAGTTGGAAATGTAAGTATGCCATTGAATAGCTCGTTAATTCGTGGTGCACAGAGTTTATTTGGTGTAAAAGCACAATTGCAATTTGGTAAAACAACGGTAACTGGGATTTTCTCCGAACAAAAATCACAAACCAAAACAGTAACGGCTCAAGGTGGCGGAACCGTTCAAGATTTTGAGTTATTTGCTTTAGACTATGATGCCGATAGACATTTTTTCTTATCACAATATTTCAGAAATAAATATGACAATGCTTTAAAACAGTATCCATTTATTGATAGTAGAGTTCAAATTACTAGAATGGAGGTTTGGATAACTAACCGTCAAAATCGTGTAAATACAACCAATAATAATGTTAGAAATATTGTGGCTTTGCAAGATTTAGGTGAATCACAAATAACGGGATTAAATGATTCTGAAGTTATTTCTAATACTGCAAATGTAGATTTCTTAAATGCTATAGATTCTCCAGTTGATAATAGAAATAACAACTATAATCCCGAAACAATTGAAGCTGAGACAGGATTATTGAATGCTAATATTCGAGAAATTTCAACGGCCTTATCAGGTTTTAATTTTCCTGCTAGTGAAGGTCAAGACTATTCAAAACTTGAAAATGCTAGAAAATTACTACCTAACGAATATACTTTTCATCCTCAGCTTGGCTATATTTCCTTACAGCAAAAATTAGTAAACGATGAGGTTTTAGGAGTTTCCTATCAATATACTATTGGTGATAAAGTTTACCAAGTAGGAGAGTTTGGAAACGATGGCGTGAATGCTACAGCGGTCACAACTGATGCAAGTGGTCAGCCAGAAACAGTTTCTAATCAAACACTTATTGTTAAAATGCTTAAAAGTAGTTTAACAAATATAAATGCTCCAGTTTGGAACTTGATGATGAAAAATATATATCAAATTCCGGGTGCTTACCAACTACAACAAGAGGATTTTAGATTTAATATTCTTTATACCGATCCGTCTCCGTTAAACTATATTTCTCCTGCTGAACCTGCTTCTGCAAATCCACTTCCTGCTGGTGTTGCAGAAACACCATTGTTAAAAGTTTTTAATATTGATAAATTAAATTATAACAATGACCCACAAGCTGGCGGTGATGGTTTTTTTGATTTCCTTCAAGGACTAACGGTTGATACTCAAAACGGTAGATTGATTTTTACAACAGTAGAACCTTTTGGGAGTTTATTATTTGAAAAATTGAGAACAAGCCCTACAGAAGATTATAAAGAAGCAGGTGATTTAACGGCAACTTTCAACGAAAATCAAAAGAAATACGTTTTTAGAAATTTATATAGAAAATCACAAGCATTAGCTCTTCAGGAAAGTGAGAAAAATAAGTTTCAACTAAAAGGTAAATTCAAATCTTCTGGAGGCGATGGAATTCCTCTTGGAGCTTTTAATGTGCCAAAAGGTTCAGTAGTTGTTACTGCTGGCGGAAGAATGTTGCAAGAAGGAATCGATTATAGTGTAAACTACCAAGCAGGTAGAGTTCAAATCTTGGATCCGTCATTGCAAGCATCTAATACTCCAATTCAAGTATCTGTCGAAAATAATTCGGTTTTTGGTCAGCAAACAAGACGTTTTATGGGAGTTAATATCGAACATAAATTTTCTGATAAATTTGTTCTAGGTGCTACCTACTTAAAAATGTCTGAAAGACCATTAACTCAAAAGTCTAGTTATGGGCAAGAATCTGTAAACAATAGCATATTTGGAGTGAACACTAATTTCTCTACAGAAGTTCCGTTTTTAACAAGGTTTGCTAACAAACTTCCAAATATTGATACAGATGTTCCTTCAAATGTTTCTGTTAGAGGTGAAGTTGCTTTTCTAAAGCCTGGAACTCCCAAAGCAGATCAGTTTGAAGGCGAAGCAACTATTTATGTTGATGATTTTGAAGGCTCACAATCAACTATCGATTTACGTTCAGTTCAATCATGGACCTTAGCTTCTACTCCAAAGAAAGAACCAAATTCTATAAATAATGTAAGTACATATCTGAATTTTGGAAGCGATTCAAATGATTTAAGTTATGGTTTTAAACGTTCAAAATTAAGCTGGTACACAATAGACCCAATATTTTATGCCGATAGACCTGATGGAGTTTCTGAAGATGATTTATCTACTAATAGAACAAGAAGAATATTTAGTAGTGAGTTATATCCTAATGTAGATATTGCTGTTGGACAATCACAAGTTGTAAATACATTAGACTTAACTTATTATCCAACAGAAAGAGGACCCTACAATAATAATCCAGATCCAATAGTTCCTGAACAAAATTTCGGAGGAATCACAAGAGCATTAAACTCAACTAATTTCGAACAACAAAACGTTGAATATATTCAGTTTTGGATTTTAGATCCTTATTATGATACTGCCAATCCTTTATCTCAAGCAGACCCATCTAATACGGGTAAAATCTATTTTAATTTAGGTGCTATTTCTGAAGACATACTTAAAGACGGTAAAAAACAATTTGAAAACGGATTGCCAGAAGCTGGCGGTAATCAGTTAACACATTCAACTACTTGGGGGAAAGTACCTCAATCGCAATCGTTAGTTTATGCTTTTGATACAAATGAAGGTAATAGAGCCATTCAAGATGCTGGTTTGGATGGACTTTCAGACGATGAAGAAGCAGCTAAATATACCAACTTTGCAGGAAATCCTGATCCGGCAGGTGATAATTATCAGTTTTATTTGGCAGCACAGGGAAATGTATTAGAAAAATATAAAAACCACAACGGGACACAAGGAAATTCACCTGTAAACGTTACCGATGCTAATCGAGGAAATGCAACGCTACCTGATGTTGAAGATATAAACCGCGACAACACAATGGACGAAATTAATGCGTATTATGAATACAGCATTGAAATGAAGCCAAATATGTTGCCGGGTTCAAATTATGTTACAGACATTGTTGAAAAAACTATTGGAGGATCACAAGTTCCTAATGGAATTGAAACCAAAGCAAGATGGATACAGTTTAAAATTCCAGTTTCTAAACCTGAAAGTATAATTGGAGGTATTTCTGATTATAGATCCATTCGTTTTATGAGAATGTTTATGACAGGATTTAAAGAAGAAGTAACCGTTCGTTTTGGCGCATTAGATTTAGTTAGAGGCGAATGGAGAAGATATGATGCTTCACTAGATCCAAATGAAACTACAGTAGAAAATAATCAAGATACAACAGATTTTGATGTTGAAGCTGTAAATATTCAAGAAAACGGCAATATTTACGTATCGCCTCCAGGTGTTGTTAGAGAGCAATTATTTAACCAAAATACAGTAATCAATCAAAATGAACAATCTCTATTAGTAAGAGTTAAAGGAACAGGCTTGGAGGTTGATGATTCTCGAGCCGTTTTCAAAAATGTTAGCGTTGATATGCGTCAGTTTAAAAAACTAAAAATGTTCTTGCACGCACAATCACTGCCATCTGAAACCGCATTAGAAGATAATGAAATGGTAGGATTTATTCGTTTTGGTAACGACTTTACTGAAAATTTTTATCAAGTTGAAATTCCGTTAAAGGTTACTTCAACTGGAGCAAAATCAGCAGAAGAAATTTGGCCAGAAGAAAATGAAATTGATTTAGCAACAGAACTTTTAACGCAATTAAAAATTGAGTTTAAAAATGCCAATCTAATTTTAGATCCAAACGAAATTTTTTATAAAAACAATACAAGCGAGGGATTTCAGGGTTTGGGTAAACTAAAAATTGGAGTTCGCGGAAATCCAAATTTCGGTTTAGTTAGAACTTTGATGGTTGGTGTAAAAAACAATTCAAAAGAAGTGTTAGCGCCAGGTAAACTAATAAAAGGTGAAGTTTGGTTCAATGAACTTCGACTAGCCGACCAAGATAACGAAGGTGGAATGGCAGCTGTTATGAATGTTGATGCCAATATTGCCGATTTCGCAACTCTTTCAGCAACTGGAAAAATGAGCACCATTGGTTTTGGCGCACTAGAACAAGGACCAAATGAAAGAAGTAGAGAAGATGTGCAACAATATAATATTGTAACCAACTTGAGTCTTGGAAAATTACTTCCTAAAAAATGGGGCATAAATTTACCTTTCAATTATTCTATTGGAGAGGAAACCATTACGCCAGAATATGATCCGTTTAGTCAAGATATTCGATTAAAACAATTAATTGATATTACCGATAATCAAGCGGAGAAAGAGAATATCAAAAATAGAGCTATCGATTATACAAAACGTCAAAGTATCAATTTTATTGGGGTTAAAAAAGAACGAGGCGAAAAGCAAAAACCACATATTTATGATCCAGAAAATCTAACATTGTCTTACTCCTATAATAAAGAACAACGTCATAACTATGAAATTGAAGATTATATAGATCAACGAGTAAATACAACGGTTGATTATGCCTATAATTTTCAATCGAAAGCGGTTGAGCCATTTAAAAAATCTAAATTCTTAAAGAAAAGCTCCTACTGGAAATTATTAAGTGATTTCAATTTTAATTATTTGCCTTCCAATATATCTTTTAGTTCAAATATTATTAGACAGTATAACCGTCAGCAATTCCGTCAGGTTGATGTTGAAGGAATTCCCCTTGATGCACTTTACAGAAGAAATTTCCTTTTTAATTATCAATATGGTTTCAATTATAATATTACTAAATCATTAAAAGTTAACTTTAATGCTTCTTCAAGTAATATTGTTAGAAATTATCTCGATGCGAATAATGTACCTGATAATTCAGTTGAAATTTGGGACGATTATTGGAATGTTGGAGCACCTAATCAACACAATAAACAGATAGTTGTAAATTATGATTTGCCAATAAATAAAATTCCTTTCTTGAGTTTTGTAAAATCAAATTATACTTATACAGGAGATTATAGCTGGCAAAAAGCTTCGCAAGCGTTAGCAGAAATTGAATTGGGCGGAATAAAATATAACCTAGGAAATACTATTCAAAATGCTGGTTCGCATAAGTTGAATACCAGTTTTGCAATGGATAATTTTTACAAATATATAGGTCTTACAAAATCAACCAAAAAAGGCTCAACTAAACAACCAACAAAAGCACCAAAACCGGGAGAAAAAATTGTAAATACAAATCTTCCTGCAACAAGTTCAAATTCTGTTTTCAAAGATGGAATGATAGGATTATTAACTAGTATAAAAAACATTCAGGTAAATTATATAGAAAATAAATCGACTGTTTTACCAGGTTTTACTCAAGGGTTAGGTTTCTTTGGTTCGACTAAACCAACTATTGGGTTTGTTCTCGGTTCACAGTCTGATATTCGTTACGAAGCTGCAAAGATGGGTTATTTAACTAATTATCCAGATTTTAATCAAAACTTTACACAAGTAACTAGTAAAACGTTGAATCTTACAGCCAACATGGATTTATTTCCAGATTTCAAAATAGATTTTACAGCAGATAGAACTTATGCTGATAATTTTTCTGAACAGTTTGATACTAAAGGAGGGCAATATAATTCGCGTTCTCCCTATACAACAGGAAACTTTGCCATTTCTACAACGATGCTAAAAACTTCTTTCAAAACAAGTGATGGTGTAAACTCTTCGCCTTTTGACGATTTTAGAAATAATCGAATCATAATCGCCAAACGTTTAGCCGAAAATTATTATGGAAGCAATGCATATCCGCTTGATTCTGATGGCTACCCTGATGGTTTTGGCAAAAATAGTCAGGCAGTCTTAATACCTTCATTTTTGGCTGCCTATACGGGTCTTATTAGCGGGAAACAAGGCGAATCTGCCAATAAAATTTCCCTGGGTTCATTTAGAGATATTCCTATTCCTAATTGGACAATGAAATATAGTGGACTAATGCGCTACAAGATGTTTAAAGAAAAGTTCAAAAGATTTTCATTGCAAAGTGCTTACAAAGCATCTTATACAATCAATTCATTTAGATCTAATTTACAATTCGGAATAGATTCTGATGGAAGAGATACTGGTGGAAATTTTTTAAACAAAACAATTATTGGAAACATAAATCTTGTTGAACAATTTAGCCCTTTAATGCGAGTTGATATGGAGTTGAAGAGCTCTGTCAAAATCCTTGCCGAAATGAAACGTGATAGAGCATTATCAATGAGTTTTGATAATAATTTATTAACCGAAGTAAAAGGAGTCGATTACACGGTTGGTCTTGGTTATAGGATAAAAGATGTAACCATTTCTACTAAATTAGCCGACAATCCAACAGGAATTATCAAAAGCGATATTAATCTAAAAGCCGATTTTACCTATAGAAATAGTCAAACAATAGTTCGTAATTTAGATTACAATAATAACCAATTATCAGGAGGTCAAAATCTTTGGTCAGCTAAGTTTACTGCCGATTATTCGTTTAGTAAAAACTTTACAGCAATCTTCTTTTATGATCATTCTTTTTCTAAAGCTGTTATTTCAACTTCATTTCCAATCACTAATATTCGATCTGGATTTACTTTGAGATATAATTTTGGAAATTAAGATAAATCTATACCTTTGTCAGAACATAAACACATAAAATAAAATGAACACACCAACTAATTTAAAATACACTAAAGACCACGAATGGATTTCAATTGATGGCGATATTGCAACTGTAGGAATTACTGATTTTGCACAAAGCGAATTGGGAGATATTGTATATGTTGAAGTTGAAACTCTAGACCAAACATTAGAAAAAGACGAAGTTTTTGGAACTGTTGAAGCAGTTAAAACCGTTTCAGATTTATTCTTACCTCTTGCTGGTGAAATTATTGAATTTAATGAAGATTTAGAAAGAAATCCTGAAGTTGTAAATTCTGATCCTTACGGTAAAGGATGGATGATAAAAGTGAAAATTTCTGACGATTCTCAAATTTCCGAATTATTAGATAGCGAAGCTTACGGAAAATTAATTGGTGCTTAATAAAAAACAAACTCTTTTTGTTGCTTCTTCTTGGACACTTTTAGTAACTGTTTTAAGCCTAATTAGCACTGGAAGTTTCGTGAGTATAGCAAATATAAACATTGCTTATAAAGATAAAATTGTACATTTTATTTTCTATTTTGTAATGGTTATTCTTTGGCTCAATTATTATAACAGAACTACTTCCAAAAATAGTTATATAAAAGTTTTATTTATGACTATATGTTATGGAATATTGATTGAAATTTGTCAAGGTGTTTTTACTGCCAACAGAGAAGCCGATGTTTTTGATGCAATAGTTAATACTGTCGGAGCTTTTTCTGGATTTATTTTGTTTAAAGCGCTATCAAATAAAAACTAACATACTTAAATCTCTCATAAGTCGGGAGATTTTTTTATTTTTACAATGTAAATATCCAACTATGAATATTAAAAATTATTTAGATTCAACGTATCTAAAAACAAACGAGCAAGCAGGATTGTCTGAACAAGAAAACGAAAACATAGCTAAAGGTTTTATTCAAGAAGCCATCGATGAAAATTTCAAGTTAATCATGATTCGTCCTGATAGAGTTGCTTTGGCAAAAAAAATGATTACCGAAGCCAATTCTAAAGTTACCATTGGAACAGTAATTGGATTTCATCAAGGAGCAACAAGCATTATAGAAAAATTGGAAGAAGCTACTATAGCAATTCATAATGGTGTGGACGATTTAGATTACGTTTGCAATTATACCGCTTTCAAAAATGGTGAAATTGATTTAGTGAAAAATGAAATCCTACTTGGAACAAAACTAGGGTTAGACCATCATAAAATCGTAAAATGGATTATTGAAGTAGCAGCTCTAAACGATACACAAATCATCCAACTTTCAGCACTAATCAAAAATGTAGTAATGGCTAATTTTAAAGAAGACAATTATCAAAATGTTTTCGTAAAATCGTCAACGGGTTTTTATAAAACTGAAAATAATTTACCAAATGGAGCTACAAAAGAATCTATTGTTTTAATGCTCGAAAACGCTTCTCCATTATCTATAAAAGCGGCTGGTGGTGTTCGTAATTATGAAGAAGCTGTTGAAATGATAAGGCTTGGTGTAAAACGTATTGGAACTTCGTCTGCAATAGCAATTGCCAATGGCGAAGTTTCTAAAAGCGATTATTAATTTCTGAACTAATTTTTTGATGAAAAAATACCTTTTATTGATTTTGCTTACTTTTCAGTTTACTTTATTTGCTCAAGAAAACAAAAGTGTAGAACAACTTCCAGTTTTTTCAGAATGTGAAAACCTAAACGGAAATGAACTTGAGGCTTGTTTTTATAATCAAGTGCAACAACATGTGTATAGCAATTTTAAAGTTGCTGATAATTTGACGCAAAACAACTATCAAGGCATTATTATTGTTCTTTTTGAAGTCAATGAAAAAGGTGTTTTTAAAGTTCAATATGTCGATTCTAACGAAGCAGATTTGATTGAAGAAGCAAAGCGTGTTTTTGGTTTGTTTCCAACAGTTCAGCCACCAACATTCAACGGAAAACCAACTTATTCTAAATATACGGTTAGAATTGGAATTCCATTAATAAATCCAGCCGAAATTATAGCGAAAATTCCTCTCGAAAATCAAGCAAAAAATAATACTTCCGAAAAAATAAAAGAAAAAGAATTTCCCGAATATGATCAGATTGTTTACAAAAAATTCAATAATCCCCAATTTGAAAGTCGCTTAAATATTCCGTTTTCACACAGTTATTATGCACAATTTGATGACGAAATGAATCAAGTTGGTACAAATAATCATACAGCTTCAAAACCATATTCGTATGCCGAAGTTTCAAAATACTACAATTTTGCAGAAAATAATAAAAAAATTTTAGTCGATGCTTCAGGTTGGTGGTCAAGAAAATTGTGGAACGAAAATACAGTCGAAATTCAAAGTGATGATTATTGGTTTACACTCAATCCAATTCTAGATTTACAAATGGGAAAAGCGTCAGGAAAAAACGATAAAAGCACTTTTATAAATACAAGAGGAATTCAAGTACAAGGAGGTTTAGGTAAAGAATTGAATTTTACAACAACCATTTACGAAAGTCAAGGAAGGTTTGCCGATTATTTCAATCGTTATTCTCAATCTATAAAACCTTCTGGTGGTAATCCGGCTGTAATTCCAGGTATTGGAATTGCCAAAGAATTCAAAACAGATGCTTACGATATGCCATTAGCAGAAGCAAATTTGACATATACGCCAAGTAAAATGATTAACCTTCAGTTGGGTTATGGAAGAAATTTTATTGGTGATGGTTACCGTTCACTGATTACAACAGATGGGGTTAGTCCGAATCCGTACTTCAAAATAAACACTAGTTTTTGGAAAATAAAATACACTAATACTTATACTTGGTTAAAAGATGTTCGTACAGACGTAACAGTTGATGGAACTTATTCTAGAAAATTCATGGCAAATCATTACTTAAGTTGGAATGCAACTAAAAGATTGAATATCGGATTTTTTGAATCGGTTGTTTGGGGCAATCAAAATAATAGAGGGTTTGATATGAGTTTTGTGAACCCTATTGTTTTTTATCGTTCGGTTGAATTTGCTTCTTCTTCAAAAAGCGGAAATGCTCTTCTAGGAATTACTTCAAAATATAAATGTAATAATAAAATCAATTTATATGCTCAGTTTTTGCTTGATGAATTTGCACTTGGGGATGTTAAAAAACAAGATAAAAGTTGGAGAAACAAATTTGCCTATCAGTTAGGAGTAAAATATTATAATGCTTTTGGTATCGAAAATTTATTGTTGCAAGCAGAGTACAATCGTGTGCGCCCTTATGTTTATTCTCACAGCGATCCTTTGACAAATTACGCAAGTGTTAACCAAAGTTTAGGGCATCAATGGGGAGCAAATTTTAGCGAATTTATAGTAATTGCACGTTATCATAAAGGAAGAATTTTCGCCGATGCTAAATTAACAACTGGAATAAGAGGTTTTGATTTTGCAAACTCTGGAGCAAATTCTAACTATGGAAGTGATATTTACAGAGATTATGACCAAGATAGATCTGCAGACACAGGAGTTAAAATAGGTCAAGGAAACAAAACAACAGTTTTTATTGCTGATATTCAGGCGGGTTATCTCATCAATCCATCATCAAACTTGAAATTATTTGGAAGTCTGATTTATAGAAATTTTAATCCAACGGTTGAAACTGCTGGTGTTTTTAAAGAAAATACAACTTGGTTTTCAGTAGGAATTAGAAGTGATATTTTTAATTGGTATTTTGATTACTAGGTGTTTTTCAAAAAATCAATATTCCTTTTTAACCCTTGTAGCTTGGTTCTTTTTACGGCCGAATTTTTGAAAACTTTATCAAATGTTTCTTTGGTTATTTCCTCCCAATCTTTTTTGGAAAAAGAGAGTAATTCGGGATTAGTATTGAACAACGGTTCGTTATGCGATTGTGAAAAACGATTCCACGGACAAACATCTTGGCAAACATCGCAACCAAACATCCAATCATCAAATTTTCCTTTCATTTCTTGTGGCAAATTATCTTTAAGTTCAATAGTAAAATAAGAAATACATTTACTTCCATCTACTTGATAAGGTGCTACAATTGCTTCTGTCGGGCATGCATCTATACAAGCTGTACATGTGCCACAATGGTCGGTTGTTGCATGGTCATATTCTAAATCTAAATCAATAATTAATTCGGCAATAAAGTAGAAAGAGCCCGCTTTTTTGGTAATTAAATTACTGTTTTTACCTATCCAACCCAAGCCGCTTTTGGCAGCCCAAGCTTTGTCCATAACAGGTGCTGAATCTACAAATGCTCTTCCTGTAACATCGCCAATTTCAGTTTGAATAAAATATAGCAGTTCTTTTAATTTTTCTTTTATGACAAAATGGTAATCTTGACCATATGCATATTTAGAAATTTTATAACTCTCTTCGTTTTGAATTTCTGATGGATAATAATTTAGCAATAACGAAATAACACTTTTGGCATCATCAACTAATAAAGTAGGATTTAATCGTTTGTCAAAATGATTTTCCATATAACTCATTTGACCATGATAGTTATTATTCAGCCAATTCTCTAATCGTGGTGCTTCTTGTTCCAAAAATTCTGCTTTGGATATTCCACAAGAAAGAAAGCCGAGACGAGTGGCTTCAGATTTGATTAGTTTTGAGTAATTGGAAGCTGTAAGCTGTAAGCTGGAAGACATACTACTTGAGTTGGTTTTTGAAAGCAATCATCATATTAATAAGATTGAATGATTCTTGATAATATTTTTCAAAATCAATTAAACTTATATATTCTCTACGTTTTGTTTTATGTAAATATGTGACTACTTCTGCTAAAGAACGTATTGAATAACCTAAAGATTTTTTAAATTCAGGATTACTTTGCTCGATTGAACCTTCAGATATATTTAAAGCTATTGAATCAACCGCTCTATTTATTTGAGAAGTTAAGTTAAACACCTCACTTTTTGGAAAACTTTGCGAAATTTTATAGATCTCATCACCAAAATCCATTGCTCTCTGCCAAATAATTAATTTTTCAAATTTAAAACGCATAATTTAATTTATAAAATTAAAAATCTTCCCACTTCCATCTTCCATCTCCCAACCTTTTTTAAAAAAGTCCTCCTTGAACATTCAATTTAATTTTACCTAAATGTTTATATGCTTTCTCGGTAACTTCTCGTCCGCGAGGTGTTCGCATTATAAAGCCTTCTTGAATAAGAAACGGCTCGTAAACTTCTTCTATGGTTTCGCTACTTTCGGAAACTGCTGTCGCTAGTGTTGATAATCCAACTGGTCCGCCTTTAAATTTATCAATAATGGTGTTTAGAATTTTGTTGTCCATTTCATCTAGACCATGAGCGTCAACATTTAACGCTTTTAATGAATATTTGGCAATTTCAATATCAATTTTTCCGTTTCCTTTTATTTGAGCAAAATCTCTAACACGGCGCAACATTGCATTAGCAATTCGAGGTGTGCCACGACTTCTACCGGCAATTTCAATAGCAGCTTCCATAGTAATTGGCATTTTTAAAATAGAAGAACTTCTTTGTACAATAGTGGTCAAAAGTTCGGTATTGTAGTATTGCAAACGACTTTGAATTCCGAAACGTGCTCTCATTGGAGCGGTTAATAAACCTGAACGTGTAGTTGCACCAACAAGCGTAAAAGGATTTAAGTTAATTTGAACCGTTCTAGCATTTGGACCCGATTCAATCATTATATCAATTTTGAAATCCTCCATGGCTGAATACAGATATTCTTCAACAACAGGGCTCAATCTATGAATTTCATCTATAAATAAAACGTCTCTTTCTTCTAAATTTGTAAGTAATCCAGCTAAATCGCCAGGTTTATCAAGTACTGGTCCAGATGTAATTTTGATTCCAACACCTAATTCATTTGCTAAAATATTAGCCAATGTTGTTTTTCCTAATCCCGGCGGGCCGTGAAATAAAGCGTGGTCAAGCGCTTCATTTCTTTGATTGGCGGCTTCAACAAAAACTTTTAAATTATCTAAAATTTGATCTTGACCTGCAAAATCGTCAAAAGATAATGGTCTCAATCTTTTTTCGAGATCAAGTTCTTCAGGATTATAATTAGTATTAGTTGGATCTAAATTTTCATTCATACCTACAAAGATACTATAAGAAATTTATATTTTGTTATTAGTATTCTAATTTCACATATCGCATGTGTTTTACTATTCTTCCTTTTCGTCTTTCAATATATGAAGATGAATTAGTAGCCTTATATTTTCTTGGATTTGGAAGAATAGCCGCTATTCCAGCTGCTTCAAATTTAGTCAAATTATTGGCGCTTTTTCTGTACCAATGTTTTGAAGCAGCTTCAATACCATAAACACCATCACCCATTTCTATCGAATTGAGATAGACCTCCATAATGCGTTCTTTACTCCAAAAAATCTCTATTAATATAGTAAAATAAGCTTCTAATCCTTTGCGCAAATAACTTCTTCCTTGCCATAAAAAAATATTTTTTGCGGTTTGTTGCGAAATCGTGCTTCCGCCTTTTAATCGTTTTCCTTTACTATTGTTTTTAACTGCTTTTTGAATGGCGCTAAAATCAAACCCGTGATGCGTTAAGAATGTTCCATCTTCGCTAGCAATAACTGCCTTCTGAATGTTTGGCGAAATTTCTTCTATCGGAACCCAATCGTGACTCAATATCATTTCTTTTCCAGCTGATTTGTTTTCGATAGCTCTTATGGCCATTAAAGGTGTATAAGGAATAGGAATCCATTTTAAAAGGATAACTATCGCAATTGATATGGCAAAGAACCATATCAT
Source organism: Flavobacterium sp. (assembly GCF_044377315.1). Taxonomy (GTDB): domain Bacteria; phylum Bacteroidota; class Bacteroidia; order Flavobacteriales; family Flavobacteriaceae; genus Flavobacterium. The sequence goes on along the minus strand of NZ_JBILJG010000003.1, from coordinate 77,053 downwards.
TACTTTTTTTATAAAAAGAAAAATTTTTCTAAACATGTACTTAAATTAATTCTGCTAATTCTTTTCCAACCAAGCTTCCAATAGCAACACCCATTCCGCCTAGTCTAACACCGCAATATACATTTTCTGATAATTGCGAGACTATTGGGTTTTTGCTATTTCCAATCCCCATTATGCCGCTCCAACGATGTGCAATTTGAAAATCTTGATTGGGTAAAATTACATTTTTTAACAACGCTTCCAATTTATTTTGAATTTTTTCTGTTTGAGACAAATCGGTGGTGGTTTCTCCATCAAAATCAAGGTTTCGTCCGCCACCAAGTAAAATTCTATTGTCAATATTTCTGAAATAATAATAGCCTTTGTCTAAATGAAAAGTTCCTTTTATATCTAAATTAGGAATAGGTTCAGTAATTAATACTTGCGCACGAGCTGGTTTTACTGCATTGTTGGTTAGGTGTGAGGCAAATCCGTTGGTTGCAAAAAGTAGTTTTTTGGCTTCAAACGAATAATCATTTACCACAATTTCAACGCTCAAATTTTTATCTGAAAAGGAAGAAACGTTAGCATGATTTAGCACCATTATATTTTCAGAAATAGCTTTTTTTAATAAAGCCTGCATCATATTTCCGGTATCTACTTGTCCTTCAAAAGGATTGAAAATCAAATATTCGTGTATGTTTTTGAAATCAAAACGGTCAACTTCTTTTGCAAAAACAGCTGTTTTGAATAATGGTTTAATGATTTCGTTTACAAATGGAAGTTTTTGTAAGCATTCGTTGTAAGTTGATTCGTCCTCTTTTAAAAATAATTCATATCCGCCGTAAGGCTTGAAATCAATTGCATAATCACCAAGATTTTTTCGTAGCAATTGCAATCCGTTCCATCGCTTTTCAATTAGTTGAATTACCTCTTCTTCGGTATGGGTTTTTAAATCGTCAATTATTTCTGAGAGACTTCCAAAACAAGCAAATCCAGCATTTTTTGTGCTTGCACCCTGAGGAAGAATTCCTTTTTCAAGAATTAAAATTTTACTTTTTGGAAATCGTTCACGTAGATTTAATGCGCAATGTAAACCTACAATACCGCTTCCAACAATAGCATAATCAATATTTGTAAACCAATTTTTTATTTCCCAATAACTTAATTTCATTTCCTAAAATTTCTATAAAAATAACATTTTTTTTAAACAAATATTCTTTCTCATAAAATTAATAATTACTTTTAACGAATCATTAAATAACCTATTTCAGAATCGAAAGACGCTGAACTCTGAAATAAATTCAGAGAAATCTAAATTCAGAATAAAATGAAAAAAATATTTCTTATAATCGTTAGCACAATGAGTTTATCAGCATCAGCGCAACAAGTTTTATCTCCAGAATTACTTTGGAAATTAGGAAGAGTTTCTGTATTAGGAATTTCAAAAGATGGAAAATCAGTGGTTTATAAAGTAGCCATTCCATCAATAGAAGAAAACAAATCGAATTCTAAATTTTACACCATTCCAGTAAATGGTGGCAATGCAATCGAAATAAAAGACACTAAAGATTTAGTGGCCGATAAAAATATTTCTCCAGATGGGAAATACATTTTGTCTTCTCAAGAAGTAAAAATCAACAAAGTTTTAGGTAAAGATATTTATCCAAACCTTGATAAATCAAATGCACAAGTATACAACTCATTAGATTACCGTCATTGGGATACTTACAACGATGGAAGTCACAACCATGTGTTTTATGCAGAAAATAAAGATAAAACAACTCCAATTGATATTATGCCAAACGAACCGTTTGATTCACCTCAAAAGCCTTTTGGTGGTGAAGAAGATTATATTTGGTCTCCAGATTCTAAAAGCATTATCTATGTTTCTAAAAAGAAATTCGGAACAGAATACGCTATTTCTACTAACACCGATTTGTTTGAGTACAATTTAGAAACAAAAATCACAAAAAATCTAACAGAAGAAAACAAAGGATATGATACCAATCCAACGTTTTCTCCAACAGGTAATTTAACTTGGTTGCAAATGAAACGCGACGGTTATGAAGCCGATAAAAATGACATAATCGTTCGTTTTAAAGGAATAGATATTAATCTTACTGCCAATTGGGACGGAAGTGTAGATAATTACGCATGGAGCGCCGATGGTAAAAAAGTATATTTTGTTGCTGCAGTTGACGGAACCAAACAATTATTTGAAGTTAATTTTCCAGGATTAACAAAAATCGCTGTTATGGTTACTCAAGTTACTAATGGTGATTTCGATGTGTCGGATATTGTTGCGTTCTCTGGCGACAATGTTATCGTTACAAGAACCGATATGAATCACGCCGCTGAGGTATATTCGTATAATTTGAAGAAAAAAAATTGGTTACAATTGACCAAAATCAATTATGAAAACTACAGCAAACTAGCTTTACCAAAATACGAAAGAAGATACGTTACCACAACTGACGGAAAGAAAATGTTGGTTTGGGTAATTTTGCCTCCAAATTTTGATAAAACTAAAAAATATCCAACACTTTTATATTGCCAAGGTGGACCACAATCTCCATTAACGCAAAGTTATTCTTTCCGATGGAACTTCTCTTTGATGGCTTCACAAGGTTATGTGGTGGTTGCTCCAAACCGTCGAGGAATGTATGGTCACGGACAAGAATGGAACGAACAAATCTCTAAAGATTGGGGCGGACAAGTTATGGACGATTACCTATCAGCTATTGATGATGTGGCTAAAGAAGGTTATGTTGCTAAAGATAAAATAGGAGCCGTTGGAGCAAGTTATGGTGGTTATTCTGTTTTTCAATTAGCAGGAATTCACAATAATAGATTTAAAACATTTATCTCACATTGTGGCGTTTTCAATTTAGAAAGTATGTACGGCACAACCGAAGAAATGTTTTTTACCGATTGGGAAAATGGAGGCGCTTATTGGGAAAAAGACAACGCTGTAGTGCAAAAAACTTATGCTAAATTCAACCCAATCAATATGGTAGATAAATGGAATACACCTATTTTAATCATACAAGGAGGAAAAGACTACCGTGTGCCAATCGGACAAGGGCAAGAAGCCTTCCAAGCAGCACAATTACGCGGAATTAAAAGTAGATTTTTGTTATTTCCAGATGAAAACCATTGGGTTTTAAAACCTCAAAACGCTCAAGTATGGCAAAGTGAATTTTATAAATGGTTGAAGGAGACGTTGTAGGAAGTATTAATATATATAATTTTCAAAATGACTATTTTAAACATTGAGTTTTTTCCATTTCAAAACACTTTAATTATTGCATTTATTGGATCTTTAATAGGTCAATGTATTATACTATTAATTGCTTGGATTAAAAGAGAGATTGATTTAAGAAGAAAGAAAGAGATGATTATAAATGATTTAAAAAATCAATTAGAAGTCCTCAATAATGTTAGAGATAAATATATTGAATTAAAAGATAAATTAGAAAGAAGAGATACTGATTATTTCACATCAAGTGTTTTTCAAACACTTCAACTTGATATATATAATAGCGTATTTAAAAATGAACTTTATTCAATTTTCAAATCTAAAATGTTTACTCTAGTTGAAATATATAAGTCAATAGAATTTCTTAAAATGCATTCTCCTTATAACGTTTATAGCGATTACTTAGAAAAGTCAGAATCTCATTTTGAAGAGAAAAAAAATGATCCAAATCATGAAAAGTATTGTGAAACGGAATTAGGATTCATTGAAAATACAATTAAAAATATAAACAATCATTTAAATACAATTAATTCAATTAAGGATAATATGAAGGTTTTAAATAAATGATTGTTTTGTGAACCTGAAAGCAAGAATTTTCAATCCGTGCCCACATAATCAAAAACCCCGACTTCAATTGAAATCGGGGTTTTATTTTGAAAAATTATAAGTTTCTTATGCTTCGAATGGAAGAATTGAAACGAATGATTTATTGTCTTTTTTCTTTTGGAACTTAACAATACCATCTACTCTTGCGTGTAGTGTGTGATCTTTACTGATGTAAACATTTTCACCTGGATTGTGTTTTGAACCTCTTTGTCTTACAATGATATTTCCAGCTATTGCAGCTTGACCACCATAAATCTTAACGCCTAGACGTTTTGATTCTGATTCTCTACCATTCTTCGAACTACCGACACCTTTCTTATGAGCCATGACGTTTTGGTTTTATGAGTTAATATTAATTAAACAGCTTTTCCGCCATTTAATTCATCTTGTAATTTTTTTAATTCATCCATTTTTCCATCAGCAGCTAATTGTGCTTGTTGAGCCCAAGTAGTTGGATCTAAATGTTGTACTTTAGAAGTTGAAGCGTCTAAAATTGCTTTTACTTCTTCAGCAGATGCAGCAGCCAATTTAGCGAATGTGTCAATTCCTGCAGCAACTAATGCTTCTGCAGCTTTAGGGCCAATTCCTTCAATGATTACTAAATCATCTCCTTTTTTAGAAGCTTTAGCTTTTGGTGCTTTTTCTTCAACAGCTTCTACTAATTTTTCAGCTTTTGGAGCTGCTTTCTCAGTTTTAGGAGCTACTGTTTTTTCAGCTTTTGGAGCTTCTTCTTTTTTAGGAGCCGCTTTTTTACCTCCAGTTGCAGAAATAGATTCAATTACAATTTGAGTAAGGTATTGTCTGTGACCATTTCTCTTTTTGTAACCTTTTCTTCTTTTCTTTTTGAAGATAATAACTTTGTCTCCTTTTAAGTGTTGTAACACTTTTGCTTCTACTGAAGCACCTTCTATAGCTGGGGCGCCTAAAGTTACGCTTCCATTATCGTCTAATAAAAGAACTTTGTCAAAAGAAACTTTTGAACCTTCTTCATTAGCCAAACGGTGAACATAAACCTTTAAGTCTTTGCTTACTTTAAATTGTTGCCCTGCTATCTCTACGATTGCGTACATAACAAATGTTTTTATTAATTTTTAAGTTTGCAAATATACAACTAATTTGTAATGGTGCAACACATTAGAAAAAAAAATGATAAGTTAAAGAAAATCAGGCTTTATTATTGGTTTTAGAAGTTATTTTTTAATAAGAAAATCACATAACTTTGTTAAAAATTGACAATTGCTTTTTCTCTAATCAAAAAAAAGTATTTTTGATGTAACAAAACAATTTATATAAACACCAATGTTGTTATTACTAAACATTAATATAATAGTATGAAATCGCCTTAAATACTCGTTTGCTTTCAAACACATATTAAAAATAGCGATTCCATATGACCGAAAAACAAATAATTTCTACATATGAATAAAATAATAATGGCTTTAAGTACAATGCTTATGACAGGAGGAACAATGACAGCTCAAAAAGTAGTTTTTGAAGAATATGATTTAGAAAATGGTTTGCATGTTATTTTACACAATGATAGTTCTGCTCCAGTAGTCATAACTTCGGTAATGTATCATGTAGGTTCTAAAGATGAAAATCCTGAAAGAACAGGCTTTGCTCACTTTTTCGAACACCTACTTTTTGAAGGAACCGCCAATATAAAACGTGGTGAATGGTTCAAAATTGTAACTTCTAACGGCGGAACAAACAATGCTAATACTTCTGACGATAGAACGTATTACTACGAAGTTTTTCCTTCAAATAATCTTGAATTAGGTCTTTGGATGGAATCCGAACGATTGATGCATCCAGTAATCAACCAAATAGGAGTGGATACTCAAAATGAAGTTGTAAAAGAAGAAAAACGCCTTCGTGTTGACAATCAACCTTATGGTAGTTTGATTGCGGAAGTTAAGAAAAACATGTTCGTAAATCATCCGTATCGTTGGACTACTATTGGTGAAATGGCTCACTTAGATGCGGCAACTTTAGAAGAGTTTCAAGCTTTTAACAAAAAATTCTATAGTCCAAATAATGCAGTTTTAGTGGTAGCAGGACAAATTGACATCGCTCAAACGAAAGCTTGGGTTAAAAAATATTTTGGACCAATTCCAAGAGGTGAAAAGTTGACCAAGAAAACATTTGTTGAGCAACCGATTACCAAAACAATAACGGCTAGTTACGAAGATCCAAATATTCAAAAAGAAATGGTCGTGGCTTCCTACAGAACGCCATCAATGAAAACTCGTGAAGCTAGAGTTTTAGATGTGATTTCAACGTATTTAAGTGATGGTAAAAGTTCTAAATTGTATAAAAAAATTGTAGATGATAAGAAAATGGCACTTCAAATTGGGGCATTCAATTATAGTTTAGAAGATTACGGAATGTACATTTTATATGGTTTACCTCAAGGTGAAAATACGGCAAATGATTTGGTTCGCGAGATAGATGAAGAAATAGTAAAACTGCAAACCGATTTGATTTCGGAAACCGATTTTCAAAAATTGCAAAACAAAAACGAAAACAACTACGTTAATAATAATGCTTCAATTGAAGGTGTTGCCGGAAATTTAGCTACCTATTATTTATTGTATGGCGATGTAAATCTTATTAATACCGAAATAGAAATGTATCGTTCTATAACCCGTGAAGAAATTCGTGAGGTTGCCAAAAAGTACCTTAATCCAAATCAGAGATTGATACTAAATTACGTTCCAACAAAAGAAAAAGCTAAAAACTAGAAATATAACATCATGAAAAAAGCAGTAATTATAGTTACAAGCTTGTTTTTTACACTTATTATGCAAGCACAAGATAGAACCCAGCCAATACCAGGACCAGCTCCAAAAATCAATATTAACAAACCAGAAACCTTTAAGTTACAAAATGGCTTAACTGTTATGGTTGTCGAAAATCATAAATTGCCAAGAGTTTCCTTTAGCCTTTCTATCGATAACACACCGTATGCCGAAGGAACTAAAAAAGGAGTTGATAACCTAACCAGTTCGCTTGTTGGTAACGGAACATTGAAAACACCAAAAGACAAATTCAACGAAGAAATTGATTTTTTGGGTGCCGAAATTAGTTTTTATTCTTCTGGAGCATCGGCAAGTGGATTGTCTAAATACGCTAAACGAATTTTAGAGTTGATGGCAGAGGGTTCTTTGAGTCCAAATTTTACACAAGAAGAACTTGATAAAGAAAAAGAAAAACTGATTGAAGGTCTAAAAACAGAAGAGAAAAGTGTTGCTGCTGTTGCTAGTAGAGTAGAAAATCTGTTGGCATTTGGTCTAAATCATCCTAATGGTGAATATATTTCTGAACAAACCATCAAAAATGTAACTTTAGAAGACGTCAAGCTTAACTACAATTCGTATTTCGTTCCAGAAAATGCTTATTTGGTTATTATTGGTGATGTAAAATTCAAAGAAATTAAAACTTTAGTTGAAAATTTATTCAGTTCATGGCCAAAAGCAACCGCACCAAAATTAACCTATTCTGATCCTAAGAATGTACAATTCACTCAAATCAATTTTGTGGATATGCCAAATGCGGTGCAATCTGAAATTTCGGTTGTAAATACTACCAATTTGAAATTATCAGACGCCGATTATTTTCCAGTTATTGTAATGAATCAGGTTTTAGGTGGCGATTTTAATAGTTACCTTAATATGAATCTGCGTGAAGCACATGGCTGGACTTATGGTGCGCGTTCAGGTATTGGTGCAAATAAATATAGCGCGGTCAAATTCAAAGCGAATTCTCAAGTAAGAAATGCTGTAACGGATAGCGCAGTAGTTGAATTTTTGAAAGAAATCAAACGAATTAGAACTGAATTGGTCGATGCCGAAAATTTGAAAAATGTAAAAGCAGGTTACGTTGGAAAATTTGTAATGCAAATAGAAAAACCGCAAACTATCGCTCAATATGCATTGAATATTCAAAAAGAAGGTTTGCCAGCCGATTTCTATGAAAATTATATAAAAAACATCAATGCTGTTTCGGCTGAAGATGTATTGCGAGTAGCAAACAAATATATTCAAGCCGATAATTTACGCGTTGTAATTACTGGTAAAGCATCTGAAACGCTTATTGGTCTTGAAAGTTTGAAAATTCCGATGTTCTTTTTTGATAAATACGGAAATCCAGTCGAAAAACCGGTTGTGTCAAAACCAATTCCAGAAGGTGTAACGCCTAAAATGATTTTTGAAAATTATATAAAAGCTGTTGGTGGCGAAAAAGCAATTGCCAAAGTAAAAACGGTTTTCACATTAGCCAAAGGAAGTATTCAAGGAACCGAACTAGAAATGATTACTAAAGCAACTTCATCTAATAAATTTTCAACCGAACTGAAAGGAATGGGAATGACCTTTATGAAACAAGTTATAAGCGAAAAAGAAGGTTACATGACGGTTCAAGGTCAGAAAAAACCAATCGAAGGACAAGACTTAAAAGAAATGCAAAGTCAAGCGCATCCGTTTTTTGAATTAAATTTAATGAAAAACCCAAATGCAAAACTTGTAGCAGTCGAATCTATTAACGGAAATGATGCTTACGCAGTTCAAGTAGAAAGAACTACCTTATATTATGATGTAAAATCAGGTTATAGAGTTTGCGCCAAAATGGAAAGCGAAGTAAATGGACAAAAAAACACGCAAGTTATTTTTTACGATAATTATATAGATATTAAAGGTTTAAAATTTCCTTACACCATAAAAATGGATATGCAAGGTCAAGAACTTGAATTTGCCACAACTGATATAAAAATCAATGAAGGTGTTCAAGATAGTGACTTTCAATAAACCCTAAAATTTTATTCTTCAATAGAAAGGCTGTCATTTTTGATGGTCTTTTTTTTAAATTGTTAGTTGCTTTTACGATTCAATTTTCACTCAAAAAAATCGATAAAAAAAGACTTGTAAAATAATCTTTTCCAGCTATTTGGATTTATAAATATAATTTGTACTTTTGCAACCCCTATTATGGGATGGAATGTTTAATTAAAAATAATTTATTGTGAACGCATTAAGCTACAAAACAGTATCAGCAAGCAAAGCAACCGTATCCAAAGAATGGATTGTGGTAGACGCTGACGGACACAACTTGGGCCGTTTGGCTTCCAAAGTCGCTATGATTTTGAGAGGTAAGTACAAGCCAAGTTACACACCACACGTAGATTGTGGAGATAACGTAATTGTTATCAATTCAGAAAAAATCAACCTTACAGGTACTAAAATGGATGACAAAATTTACATGCGTCATACAGGGTATCCAGGAGGACAAAGAACTTTAACTGCTAAAGTTTTGCAATCAAAAAACCCAGCAGCTTTAGTAGAAAAAGCAGTAAAAGGAATGTTGCCTAAAAACAAATTAGGAGCTGAACTTTTCAGAAATTTAAATGTTGTTGTAGGTTCTGAGCACAAACAAGGAGCTCAAAAACCTAGAACAGTTAACCTTAATGATCTTAAGTAATGGGAGTTATTCACAAAATAGGTAGAAGAAAAACCGCAGTTGCACGTGTATATGTGTCTGAAGGTACTGGAGTAATCGTTGTAAATAAAAAACCATTCGCAACATATTTCCCAACAGCAACTTTACAATATAAAGTGTTACAGCCAATGACAATGACTGAAAATGTAACCAACTATGATGTAAAAGTAAATGTTTATGGTGGTGGTTCAACTGGTCAAGCTGAAGCGGTACGTATGGCATTAGCAAGAGTAATGTGTGAAGTAGGCGAAGGAAACAGAGCTATACTTAAACCAGAAGGTTTGTTAACAAGAGACCCAAGAATGGTTGAACGTAAAAAATTCGGTCAGAAAAAAGCTCGTAAGAGATTCCAATTCTCTAAACGTTAATATTTCTTTTCCTGAGCTTGTTGCGAAGGATTACTATAAAATCATATTTAAAAACAATGTTATTGTTGTTCGCCGCGGCGAAAATTAGTTTAGCATCTAAATGCGTCTAAAGTCTTAAAGTTAACATCTTAAAGTCTAAAAAGCATTGCTAATTCAACAGAACGTAAACTAAGAAAAAAATGTCAAACAAAGTAGAAGTAAAAGAATTACTAGAAGCAGGTGTTCATTTCGGACACATGACTAGAAAATGGGATCCAAACATGGCTCCTTATATTTATATGGAACGTAATGGTATTCACATTATCAATCTATATAAAACTGCAGCAAAAATTGAAGAAGCTAACGAAGCTATGAAAAAAATTGCTGCATCTGGTAGAAAAATATTATTCGTTGCTACCAAAAAACAAGCTAAAGATATCGTTGCTGAAAAAGCAAAAGCAGCTAACATGCCATACATCACTGAAAGATGGCCTGGTGGAATGTTAACTAACTTTGTTACTATCAGAAAAGCGGTTAAAAAAATGTCTTCTATTGATAAAATGAAGAAAGATGGTACTTTCATGACTTTATCTAAAAAAGAACGTTTACAAGTAGATCGTCTTCGTGCTAAATTAGAGAAAAACTTAGGTTCTATCGCTGATATGTCACGTCTTCCTGCTGCTTTATTCGTAGTAGATATTAAAGCAGAACACATTGCTATTAAAGAAGCTCAAAAATTAAACATTCCAGTTTTTGCAATGGTTGATACAAACTCTGACCCACGTGAGGTTGATTATGTAATTCCTGCAAATGATGATGCTTCTAAATCAATTGATAAAATTTTATCTTTAGTAACAGCTGCTGTTATTGATGGTCTTGCAAACAGAAACTCTGATGCAGCTCCAGAAGAAGTTGCTGAAGTTAGCGAAGAAACGGAAGTTGCAGAAGTGGTTGCTGAGGCAAAAACTACTGAAGCTGAAGTTACTGAAGAAACTAAAACTGAAGAATAAAAACATAGTAAATTCCAAACTATAAATTCCAAATTCCAAAAAGTTGTCAATAATTTGATGATTTAGTAAAATTGGAATTTGGGATTTGTAAATTGGAATTTCTTTTTTTACAAAAAATTAAAACATTTAATATAAAACAATATGGCAACAATTACTGCTGCAGACGTAAATAAATTAAGAACAGCTACAGGTGCAGGAATGATGGACTGCAAAAAAGCACTTGTTGAAGCTGATGGAGATTTTGATTTAGCAATCGAAAACCTTCGTAAAAAAGGGCAAAAAGTAGCCGCTAACAGATCTGATAGAGAATCTACTGAAGGTGCTGTTATCGCTGTTGTGAATGATGCAAAAACCGAAGGTGTTGTAGTTTCTCTTAACTGTGAAACTGACTTCGTAGGTAAAAATGAAGGGTTTGTAAAATTAGCTACAGATTTAGCTAATCTTGCTTTGAACTTTAAAGATAAGGAATCTTTCTTAGCAGCTGATTTCAAAGGAATTACTGTTGCTGAAAAATTAATTGAGCAAACAGGTGTAATTGGAGAAAAAATCGAAATCGGTTCTTTTGAAAGATTAGAAGGAACTTTTGTTGGTTCTTACATCCACGCTGGTAACAAAATCGCAACTTTAGTTTCGCTTTCTGCTAATGTAGCAGGTGGTGATGAGGTAGCCAGAAACGTAGCAATGCAAGCGGCAGCAATGTCTCCAATCGCATTAAACGAAGAAGGTGTTGATTCTGAAACTGTTGCTAAAGAAATTGAAATAGCTAAAGATTTATTACGTCAAGAAGGAAAACCAGAAGCAATGCTTGATAGTATCGCTAAAGGAAAATTACAACGTTTCTTCAAAGACAATACATTAGTAAACCAAGATTATATTAAAGATGGTAAATTGAGTGTTGCTCAATACGTACAATCTTTAGATAAAAGTCTTGTAGTTACTGGTTTTAGAAGAGCTGCTTTAGGATAATATTTCTAAAGACTAGATAAAAAAAGGATGTTTGATTTTTCAAATATCCTTTTTTGTTTTATAAAACTTCTATGTTATCGCAAATGTCTTACTAGTGAATATCGAGTAGTATTTGAAGTTACAAAAAACATAAAAGCTTATTGGAGATTTACTTTTGCAGTAACTAAAATATAAATCACAGACGCTAAAAGTATAAATGAAGTCGCTAGCAATATAAACGAAGTTCCTAATATTATAACTGCCATTGCTAATTTTAACTTTATGGGATACTGCCTTTGCAATGTTTTTTGCATGACCTACTTCTGAAATTGTTACCATAATGCTAAGAATTAAAGATTACTAACTATTCTTAACGAGAAGTTTTGCAAAGTAGTATTTTTAGTTATTTTAGAAATTTATTAAAGTTTATCACTAATGTTAGATTATGTTACTTCTTGAAAATATGTTAATTTTTTATAATATCTAAACAAATGATCATAAATTAAGCATTCATAAGTTCTCTGCCTAGATGTGTATTGACGGTTGAGCATCATGTGGATATGGCTGCTTAAAAAAGAGTATTTTGAGATTTGTAAATTATTAATTATTATAGATTTTATATCTTCTATTTTACTTTTTTTTCCTAGTGCAATAGAATAGATTTCCTCATATTCCTTTTGTCTCTCATGAGATAGAAAAAGTTCTATATCTTTACCTAATTCTCTATAGTTTTTATCAAACTCTTTTCTTAATTGCTTACTAGCTTCAAATTCATTCTTAAAAGATTCTTGCAAATTATTCATCATTTCTAACTTTTCAGACACATGTAGAGAAAAAGAATTCAATAAACTATCAATTGCCAAAAAACTAAAAAGCAATTGCGTTTTTTCATCTTCAAGATAGGGTTTTATAGTACTATATTGAATTATCATTTCACTATCAAAGTGAAACATGGATTCAGATGCTTCAATGGTGCTAGTTCCATATCGTTCTATTTCTCTTTGATAGGTGTCAGTTTGTAGTTTCCAAACTAAATCTTGCTGAATTAGTTCATCAAAAATTGGATATAATGCACGAATTACAATTTCTACTTTTTCGATTGAGTCACAATTAAATCTTATTCTAATGTGGTCATCGGGATCATTGTATCTTATAAAAAACCATTTTGTTATCGTTTTATTTTCTTGAAGTAAACTAATAATAGGATATAATTTTTCGGTTAAAATAACATCGGCTGTTTTAACTCCTGTGTATATTTTGTAATACAACCATTCACTGCCCAAACAAAAACTTCTCTTAATCATTATTTATGCCTTTTCGTTGAAAAATGATAGTATTATTTGATTGGTGAAATTTTCTCCAAGCGTATTTTTAACAACGGTATCATTAGAAAAAAGAAACTCTTCTAAAATTATTTGGTTGCTATTTTTTACAGACTTAAGAAATAATTTAATACCAATTTCAACTTCTAAATCTAACAATAATAAGTTGTCAGATTGCACCCAGTTTACATATCTTGGAATTCTTTTTTGTGTTTTCCATATTGAAAAAGCATGAGATAGCTCATGTTCTTTTAATGAGTAAAATACTTTAATTTCTTCACTACTAATACTCCATTTAGCTTTAGAAATAATCACATCTTTATAATATACTCTTGGGAAAAAGTTGTAATGCGTTTCTAACGTTCCCCAATTGAAACTATAAATTGGTTTTTTATTTTGTGATTGTAAATCACAAAGAAAATGATAAATCGGTAATGTGTTTTTACCATAATTGTGGGCATTTGATAAACATGGAATTACTTCTTTATTCAATCTTTTAGAACGTAAAACAATACCGTTGTCTTTTATACTAATCAGTAAGTCTGTAATAGCAATTTGATTTTTACTTGGAACATTTGATTTAGTTAGATAAGGTATTTCATATTTTCTTAAAATAGGTCTTCTTAGAATATTGCCTGTTCTAGCTTGGGGAATATGAACGACTTCGGCTAAAATTTTATCATCATAGAATTCATTTTCTCTATTTATGATTTCAGTTGTTAAATCATAAATAGACTTGTTTGAATTGCAAAACCTACCCAATAATTTAGCAGCGCTCATTCCTCCAGCAGAATCTATTACTATTTGCTCATTATCGTCATTTTTTAGTAATTCAATCATAACAGAAAAGGTAGCAGGAGTATTAACCCAGTTTGATTTGAAATCAGGAAAATCACTTTCATCTAGTAGTATATGAGAATCATTATGAATTGATTCAAGCAATTTCTTCTGAAGAATGTACTCTTTTTTAGTCCATTTTTCTTGAGTCAAACTGCTCGTTTTCCCATTAAAAGAAAATTGATCGAGAATAGGATGAGAATCTTTCATGTCGTCACTCAAATAGCCTATTCCTAGTTCTGTATCTAAAGCCAGCGTTAATGGAATTTCTCTATCTTCATATCTTTTCTGAAATGTTTTACTAAAGTTAGTTATTGAAACAGAAGTTTCATACTCAGTTATTCCATTGAGAAAATTGATTGCTTGTTGAGTTTTACTAATGATTTTCTTGTCCATTACATTAGCAAGATCACTGCAATTCATATCTGTTTGAAAGAGATGCTTTTCCTGATAATTAACTTTTAGTTTATCAACTACTTTTCTAATTTCTTTGTAGTTGGTTTTATTTGGAATGAGATGTTCGTCAATTAGTTGCAATTTTTCTTTAATTTTTAATAAAGAACTGTATTCATTTTTTAAAGTTGGAATTGTTTTACTAATTTTTAAAAAAGTAGCCAGTTCATCACTGCCCGTAATGGTAGTTTCAAGATTACTTATTAGAATTTGAGATTCAATTAGTTCTAAAATAAACTCTTTTGCTTCATCTTTTTCAGAATGGTCTTGTGTAAGAACATCTATTAATTCTGTTATTGTAAGACCTTTTTGGGCTTTTAACAATAGTTTATCTAAATAACTTGATTTTCGGATAGAGTTAATTTTATATTCTCTATTATTATCAACCATTTCGTATTCTATATACCTGTAAAAATCTGCAATAACATATAAAGAATTGTTTGGGGAATAAACTAAATAGGGTATAACATCCTCTCTTTTGTTTATTTTTTGGATAAACTCTGACCAAAATGACATATCGAACTTTGTGGATCTTTTGTGCTTTTCTTTTGCACTGATGACAATGTTGGTTTGATTGTCAATTTTTCCAACAGAACATCCTGCAAAAAGACCAAATGGAGTACATCTTGAAGTTATTCTGGCTAAATATTTAAGTAGTGTTATTTCTAATGCTTCTAGCTTTTCAGTAGAGAATAATGACGGGTCTTTTTTATATCTCTCAATCGCTTCCATTAAATCAGGTGATGCAATAGTAAGTGCTTCTTTGATGAAATTGTTATTATAAAATTGCAGTAACTTATCAAATGAATAGTTACTTACTAAATCCTTATAATTTGATATTGGAAATGAGGGTGTTCTTAAAACATAGTTTTTAAATGGTTTTACAGTATGTTGCATTATTTAAACTACCTTATTTTTTTTTAGACTGGGTTTTATGATTGCCTAATTGCCAGTAAAAAAAAGAAAACTTTTCAGTAGCGTTTTTGTATATGTTTTCATAAGTAGTATCTCCTCCATGACCACCATTCATATCTACATTCAAAAAAATTGGATTATTACTCCCATTGTAGGCTTGTAACTTTGCCGCAAACTTCGCTGGCTCCCATGCAATTACTCTTGGATCGTTTAGTCCTGCGGTTATCATTGTTGCGGGATAGTGGACTCCTTTTTTTATATGGTGGTAGGCATCCATCTCAAGTAGTGCTTTAAACTCATTTTCTTTTTCTACTGTTCCAAACTCTTTTACATTATTTGGTCCATTAGGTGTGTTTTCACTTCTCATTGCATTTAACATTCCGACTTCGATTAAAGCAGCCTTGAATAGGTCTGGGCGTTCTGTAATTGCTCTTCCTATTAATATACCTCCTGCACTTACCCCTCTTATCCCGATGTAGTTAGGTGCGGTATATTTTTCTTTGATAAGATATTCTGCGCTTGTTATCATATCTTTCCAAGTATTGGGTTTTGTTTCCTTAAAACCATCCTTGTGCCAAGCATCCCCTTTTTCGCCTCCTCCTCTAACATGAGTTCTTACAATCATTCCTCCGTCTAAAACCCATAACAAAGAAGATCTGGAAAAATAAGGGTCGTTGGATATCCCATAACTTCCATAGCCATCCATTATTACCTTATTCTTTTTATTTTTCTTTAGTCCCTTTTTATACATTAGGGTTAGTGGAAGGTCTTTGCCGTCATGTGTTTTGATTTCAATTTCTTCTATTACAACATTTTCTATTTCAGGGTATTGTGCTGATTCTGCAAATTCTTCGAGGCTAAAATTGTTTGTATCTATATCATATTTATATCTTTTATTAGACAGAGTCCAACCCGAGCATGTAATCCAAATATCTGATTTTTTTAAATCGGAAGTATTCATTGTAATGTTTCCAGCAACTACTGGAAGTGTTATTTTTCGGTAGCTTCCGTTACTATATAAATACAATTGACTTTCAACTCCATTTTTTTGGGTTGTAAAATAGACCCCGTCTTTTGTTATGGTAAAAGAAACAATTACTTCATTTTTTAAATCGTCACATAAGATTTGAGGTGATTTGAAATCTGGAGCTTTTATGGGTGTTTTACAAAGTTTTGTTAGATTGTTTTCTTCTGACAGGTATATTAGTTCATCATTACTAACTTGAAAAAGACTTACTCTCTCTTCTTTGGGTATTAGTAATTTCCATTTTATTTTTTCGGTGTAGCTTTGATCTATTTCAGAGTAATAGTAATTATTATATCTTGAGACTCCTCCCAGATAAGAAAAAATATAGTCATCATATTCCGAAGAAAAAGCAACAATTGGAAAATCTTCACGATTGATTTTTATTTCGGGATCGTTTTTTCTTGAAAATACATCTACCATTGTATCGGGATTTGTTCCTAGTTTGTATAGAACTGATTGGGTATTTTTTATAAAGTCATCGGATGTATGATCTATTACAGGGATGTGAATATAAATAAAACCAGAATCATCTTTTAACCATTGGATTCCTCCAAGGTCACTAGGCCATGTATGGGTTATAATTTCTGGGAGACATTTTTTTTGTTCTATATCATATATTAAGATGTCTGCAATTTCTTTTCCTCCTTCGGTCAATGCTATAGCTACTTTATCGCCATCATTAGAAGGTTTATAATAGCTAATTACATACTTTGTAGTAGTGCTATTTTTATACGTTATCGGATCAAATATTAGTATTTCTTCGCCTATAAAGCCATCACGATAATAAAGTTTCTCATAGTCATCTCCCGTTTTCATTTTTAGGTAAAAGTAACGGTCATGTTTAGTTACCCTAATAGTATGGTGGTAAAACTTATTTCTTTTATCCATTTCAATAAGTCTGTCATGAAAACTAGTATTGAATTTGCTCTTTAGAGTTTGACTGGTGTATTCAGCTTGTTTTTTTAACCAATTTATATTGGTCGAATCATTTAGGTTTTCTAAATTACGATATTCATCAGTTATCTTAACGCCATGATATTCGTCTATAGATGGTATTGATGGAGCTAATGGTGGTTTTTGAGCTAAGGCTAATTGACTTAAAACTAGCAAAAATGCTATAATTATTTTTCTCATTTTTTCGTATTCATTTCTTTCGCCATTTTCATAGCATTATAAACATTTAAAACTCTCCCTGATTTTGATAATTCTTTAAAAGGAACTTTTTTTCCATCACCATTTGGCACCAACACTTCAATATCATATTCGCTGCCAGAATTCAAAATAATTTGCTTTACTTCTTGAACCGATAAATTTGGGTAATACAGCCAAATTAATGCGGCTGTACCAGAAACCATAGGAGCCGCTAGTGAAGTACCAGAATCTGTCTGATATCGATTATCAGGAATAGTGGTGTAAACATCACTTCCTGGTGCAAATAAATCCACATTTTGTTTTCCGTAATTTGAAAAACTTGAAACCATAGTGCTGTCAACTTTATTGGTTATTGAACCCACATTAATAAAATTATCACTAACTTCTCTTGGGTTTTGATAATCACTATCATTAGGATATTTTGGGTTACTGTCAATGTCGAGGCTATCATTTCCTGCAATACCCACAACTAACACATTATTTTTTTCAGCGTATTTTATGGCTTCAAGAACCCAATCTAAGTGCAAAGAAAATTCTTTGTAAAAAGACATGTTGATTACTTTTGCTCCATTATCTACGGCATATCTTATGGCTAGTGCAATGTCTTTGTCTTCTTCATCTCCAGAACAGGAGGTTACCAAAGGCATTATTTTTATGTTTTTGGAAAACCCCCTTATACCTGTGGAGTTATCTGGATTAGCGGCAATAATTCCTGATACTTCAGTATTATGTGTGTTATATTTTCTAATCCCTTTTATGGTTAGATTTAGCTTATTACTTCCATAATTGTTTTCTAACTTATTTGGGTCGTCTCCTATGAAGTTTCTGTGGTCAAAATTGATATTGTAACTTTTGTTATAAAGGGAGTCTACTTGTTCTCTGTTTTCGATAATCTTTTCTAGACTACCTTGATCATAGTCTATTTGTAATTTCATAAAATCAATCAATGCCCCTAGGTCTTTATCATTGTCGAGTCTTCTTTGTCTAAAGGTTTTATCATTAGTTTTATATTTTGTATATAAACTGTCTAATTGTTGATAAGTGTAATCTTCTTTTGGGAAAAAGTATTTTAATGTGTCTTTTACTTTTGGAAATAAATTAGCGCTATAATTTAAAACTTCTAACCAATTTTTATGATAATTTCGATCGGCTTCATATCTATCAACAGCTCTTAGGTATTCTTTGAAATTATTATGATCTTCTTTATTTATTTCTTCTATTTTTTTACCCTCAAATTTTCCTCTATATTTTCTTATGATTCTAACACTTTCAAAATTATACCAAACAGTATAATTGTTACTTTTTGTTGTTAGATAATTCCAGCCATTAATGTCATCTATATAACCGTTTTTATCATCATCTACATTGTTATTTGGAATCTCCTTTGGATTTGTCCATAATTGACCCTGTAAATCTTCATGATTTGTATCTAATTGGGTATCTATCACAGCAACAATTAGATTGTTATTGTTTTTCTTACCCTTATTGTCTAACTCCCATTTGTTTAGAGATATGCCAGGAATACCATCTTGTATATAATCTTTTTTATACCATGCTTTATTGTCTTGTTTTTGCAAATTAGTAACGTTGCTTTTATACATACTGCAACTAACTATTAAAAGTAAAAATGGTATTGTTTTGTAAAAAGATTTCATAGAGTTATATTATTTTAAGGCTTATCTTTATATATGCTTACTTTTTTTTCTTACTCATTTCTTTCGCCATTTTCATAGCATTATACACATTTAAAACTCTGCCTGATTTAGATAATTCTTTAAAAGGAACTTTTTTACCTTCACCATTTGGGACTAATACCTCAATATCATATTCGCTACCTGAATTTAATATAATTTGCTTTACTTCTTGAACCGATAAATTTGGATAATATGACCAAATTAATGCAGCCGTACCTGAAACCATTGGTGCTGAGAAAGATGTTCCTGATCCTGTTTCATATTGGTTTTCAGGTATAGCTGTATAAATATCACTTCCTGGTGCGAACAAATCAACATTTTGTTTTCCATAGTTTGAAAAATCTGAGACTAAAGAAGCACCTACTTTATTGGTAATTGAACCAACACAAATAAAATTATTGCTAATCTCTTTTGGGTTTTGGTGATCACTGTCATTTGGATATTTTGGGTTTACATCAATATCAAAGCCATCATTACCAGCGCAATGCACAATTAAAACATTGTTTTTTTCTGCATATTTTATAGCGTCAAAAACCCACTCTTTATTTAGAGAAAAATCTTTGGAAAAAGACATGTTAATTACTTTTGCTCCATTATCTACTGCATATCTTATTGCTAACGCAATGTCCTTATCGTGCTCATCTCCTGAAGCTGAAGCAGTTAATGGCATTATTTTTATATTATTTGAAAAACCATCAATTCCTTTTTTATTATCTCTTTTGGCAGCAATTATACTTGATACTTTTGTGTTATGACCTTGATATTTTCTAATTCCTTTAATGTTGGCACATACGTTATTTGTTCCATACCCATTGTCGAATTTTAAGGGATCATCTCCTATATAAACTCTTTCATTATAATCTATGTTAAAGCATTTGTTGTAAAGTGAGTCAACTTGGATTTTCTTTTCAATTACTTCTTCAACTGTTTTTTCATCTAACTCAAATCGCACTCTCATGAAATCAATTAGAGCTCCAAGATCTTGGTCTTTGTCTAATCGTCTTTGTCTAAATATTTTATCGTTTATTTTATAAATTTTATACAAACTGTCTAGTTGTTCATATGAATAATCCTCTTTTGGGAAAAAGTGTTTGAGGGTGTCTTTTGACTTAGGAAAAAAAGTTTCAGCATATACTAATGAATTTAACCAATTTTCATGAACTGCTCTTTCACTCTCTAACATTTTTAACGCTCTTTGGTACTCTTCATATCTATTCAGGTCTTTGTGTTCTATTTCACTTTGTTTTTTTTCTTGGAAGTGTGGTTTCCACTCTCGAACACATCTTACGTATTCATAATTTTCCCAAACTATATAATTGCCACTTTTGGTACCAAGAAAATTCCATCCGTTAACATCATCAATATAACCGTTTTTATCATCATCAATTCTATTATTTGGAATTTCTTTCAGATTTGTCCATAATTGACCTTGTAAATCTTCATGGTATATATCTATTTGACAATCTATGGTAGCAACAATTATATCTTTACATTTTATTTTATTGTGATTGTTTTTTAACCATTCGTTATATGATATCCCTGGGATATTGTCAGTTGAAAAATCATTAAAATACCATTGTTTCGTTGGAGATTTTGATACTAACGCAGGCTGATCTTGATTAATTACTTTATGAGTTTTACAACATATAAGTATAAAAAGTATAATTAAAAGATATAGTTTTTTCATTTTTAAACTATTTAAAAAAAATGTTCCCTAAAAGTATAATTATGTAATTAAACTTTTAGGGAACTTTAAATTTGTATTAACCATTTCCTCCTTTAGAAGCTACTTTAGTTGCGTCTTGACCACCTATAGGGTCTTCATTCGCACCTCCAATGATTTTATTCATTGATGATTTTTTCAATTTAGCTACTTCAAATTTTTCTAATGTAAATTTGCTTTCTTTTTTTGTTTTCATAATTTTTAGTTTTTAGTTAAAATAATTTTAGATTTAAAACTATCCAAATGTAGAAATATTTTACTTTTACAATATAAAAAAATATAAGTGTATATAGAAATTCGGGAATTTCGTGTTTTAATCGCTATAAAACATTGATTATCAATTACTATTTTTATCTAATTCTTTTATAAAAAAACTAGGTTTAATTCCTGTTTTCTTAAAAAAAGCAGTTGAAAAAGATTCTGCCGAATTAAACCCACATTCAATTGCGATAGCTTGCAAGTTATATTTACGCATTTTTTTATCTTCTTTCAATACTAAAATTATGTAGTCAATTCTTAAATCGTTTATATAAGTAACAAACGATTTTTCTTTATATTCATTTACAATTTTTGATAAATATTTACTATTTGTTTCAAACTCATCGGCTAAAGAGTTTATTGATATTTTTGAATTTATATAGCCTTTTTCTTTTTCAAATAATTTTAGCTTTTGAATTATTTGATCAATTATTTCTTTTGAAATTGTAGCGTTCTTACTCTCTACAAAGTTTTTCTCAATCGTAACGGTTTCACTATTTTTATTAATTTCAGCCTCTTTAATAATTTCTTCAAAACGGAGATGGTATATTTTTTTCATACTTTGCTGGTACAAAATCAAAATCAAAATCAATACTATTAAACCAACAACACCCCAAATAAAATAATTGTTTTTATTTTTTAATGAGTTGATTAGTGCTTCCTTATCTCTTTGTAAATAAGGAAAATCATATTCTTTTTTTAGTAAATTGTTTAGCTCCTTGTAGTTGTTTTGTAATACGCTATCAATTTCCATATATTTTGATAGGTACTTTAATTGGTTCTTATTATCGTTTTTTTGTTTGTAATACTTTATTAAAAATCTATACCCACTCGTAAATTCTGGAGTCATTATTTCGTTGTTTAATTCATAAATTGAATCAACTTTCTTATAATTAATTACTGCTAATTCATTTTTATTTAATCCTTCATAAGCTTTTCCATAATAGAAAAAAGAAGCGAAAATATTCTCAGTGTTTTTTAATGATTCTAATTTAGGTAAAGCTTTATTAATACTATCAATTGCGGCTTTGTAGTTTTTCTTTAGTATTTGATTAGCACCTTCATTAAGAATAAACATGTAATGAAAATTTTCATTCTTTGTAGCTTTAGTTTCTATATATCCCAATTTATTGTAAAATGCACAAGAATCAACTTGCTTAAGAGATTTATAAACATCTGCTAAACCAAAAATTGAGTAATGATAATCTAATAAATATTTCTTACTTCGAGTACTTTTATTTTTATAATAATTATAACATTCTTTATATAAAACTAAGGCTTCTTCAACTTCTCCAAGGTTCTCTGATTTAGTTATAGCAATATTTCCTCTAATGATATAATAAAAATCTATGTTGTTAGTAAGAGCGGCTTTTTCGGCTAGCTTATAATTTGTAATAGCATCTTTATATCTATGTTGTTCTGTTAAAATGATGGCTTTGTCACAGTAAGGTGCCATGGGATAAAGCGTGTCTTTACGGTCATTTTTTGAATATAGTATTGAACTATCCAAAAGTTTTAATGCTTTTATTTTATCAGTTTTAAAATTTAATAATGCTTTTAAATAATAACCTTTTGCAATTCTTATATTATTTTTTTCATTTTTTGCTCTACTTAAATATATTGTGGCAATTTTTTCTTTTTCAGACACTCTTTGGGAATTATTATAAATATTTCTCAATTGATCATAATCTAACTTTTTCAAATTGTTTTTTTCTTGGCATAATGATATAGAAACTGAAAAAAGAAATAGAAAACAAAAAGATTTAAAAAATTTCATGCGGATTTGGGTGTATATTTAAAATGAAAATAACTAAATAATTGAGCAATGATACATCTTTTTTCCTTATGTTGTATGGAAATAAAATTTTTAACAAAAATTGCAAATAGCAGATAATTAGACAATTAAGTTTTTATTTTCCTTGTTTTCAGGAATTTAGACACGAAATTCATGAATTTCGATATACTTAGTTTGGATAGCATTTAGACTTCCTATAGTTTTGGTATCAGGAAAAGAGGTTGATTTTGGTTAAACGCTTTTCTATCTAATAGGCCAAATTAGGTTGGGATTGAGTCAGCTGTTTAGGTAACCCATTAAAAAAACTGAGCAAAAGAATTATCAGATTTCTAAAACTGTTTCACTTTTAAAAGGAAAAGGTTGGCTTTTTAGAAGTGGTGGAACTACCAACCAAAAAAAAACAGTCTTACTCTTTAAAAATGCTAGACACATTAAGTAAGACTGCTAATAGTAAAATACAAATATAATGAAAAAGTTAAGTTTAGATGATTTTAAACAAATCGCAGAAAATGTTCAGCCTCAAGAGATAATGCAGCAAATTGAAGGAGGTGCTTGGTCAGATTGTCATGGATTTTGGGGACAGTTACGCAAATTTGCATTAGATGCAATTGATCGAATGACTGATTAATTTATTAAAAAACAAAAGGAGTGTAAAAACACTCCTTTTTAAAACTTATATTTACTTTATGTACAAAAAATTTATTTCTATACCATTATTACTTGGATTACTTTCATGTTCGACGGTAGTAAGGAATGTATTTGGAAATCAATTAATTGATAGTCATTACGCGCCAAAAAAACAAATAAACACATTTTATACAGAGATACCATATAAAATTGAGAAGGGGCGTATTATGATAAAAGCAAAAATAAATAATTCTGAAAAAGAATATAATTTTATGTTTGATACAGGAGCTATTACTATTATTTCAGATGTTTTGGTACCTGAATTAGGATTAAAAGATGGTGTAACTGTTGTAAATAGAGATACTTTTAATAATGAAACTGTTGGAGTTAGTTATTTGACGAGTTTAAAAATAGGTAGTCTTGATATTAAAAACTTGAGAATTAATACTGCAACTACAGATTTGTTTTCTAAAAAGTGTAGTCAAAATATTGATGGAATAATTGGTCCAAATATACTGAACCAAGGATTTTATTACTTTAATGCAAGAGAAAGAATACTTGTTATTACAAATATTAAAGAAAAGTTACCATTAAATAAATTTGGTAAATCGACAAGATTAAAAAGATTTTTGGGTCAACCTTATCTAAAAATTAAAGGAGCTAATAAAGTATGGCTAAAATTAGATACTGGTTATGCAAATGGGTTTTTGCTTGTTAATGAAAATTCAAAAATAGTAAGTAGAAAAGATAAACAATTAAAGCAAAAAAAAATGTCTTTCAAAGGTCTTTTTTCCGAAGAAATTAAAACAGTTTCTTATTATGAAAGAGAAGTATTCATCGGGCAAAATGCATTTTTAAATACTATAGAACAATATAGTAATAAGAACTGTAATGGTTATATTGGAAGTAAAATAATTGAAGATAACGATATTGTCATTGATGTGCCAAATAAAAGATTTTATTTATTAAAAGTTTATGACACTAAAATTGATAACAATATTGCCAATATTAATTTTAGATTTAAAAAAGATAAAGTAATTATTGGTGCATTGTCAAAAGGTGGTGCATTAGAAGATAAAGGGATTACTATGAACGACACTGTTTATAAAATTAACAATATAAGCATCGAAGAAATTAAAGACGAATGTGAATTAGAAGATTTTAAAAAAAAATACATAAATAATATTTTCCCATTAATAATAGAGATTAATAAAAACAATAAATTTCAAAAATTTACTATTTCAAAAAAAGAATTCTATGAATAATAAACTATATACTATCTCAAAACTATTTTTAGATAATGGTCTAGCCCAATTAATACAAAACATAAAAATATTACTTTATAAACAGGACGAAAATATATTTGAAATTTTAGATTTTGAAAATGATAAAATTTATATTGAACCTCTTTTATTTGCTTACTTTAATAACTTCGAGACTAACAAACAAAAATTAGAGTCGGTTGTCTTTGGTTATTCGCAAAAAACTATACATATCGAATTGGTTTCTGATGAAAATGGAATAATTTATTTGCCAAATGTAGGATGGTTTAAAACGAATTTAAAAAATGAGAAATTTGATTTTGATAAATTAAGTTTCAAATTGCTTCAAGACAAAAAAATTATTGATTTTGAGTTTGAGAAATTAGAATTTATAACTGACACAAAAATAGAAGTGATAAAATACCCAATACCACTTTTAAAAAAGTTTTATTTTAATACAGAAAACGAAATTTTAAATGTTGAAATTGAGAGTGTTACCCGAGAAAATTTGAAAAGCATAACTAAAGCTTATCAATTAATAAAACAATATATTCCTACACAATTTGAATTGATAGAAAGATATGCTCCTAAATGTGTCATATTTAATATTGATACCTATTTACGAAATTCCTTTGCTACATTATCAGCTCAGGGAATTGGATTTTATAATGCCTATCAAGATGACTATGATGAGGTTTTTTTTTTAGATGATATAGCTCATCAAACAGGACATGTGATATTTAACGTGATGATATATGAATCCAAACTATTTTTTAAAACGGATAAGAATACAATACTTGAAGTTATTAATATGCCTGATGGTAGTTTTATAGAAAACAGGGATTTACATGTTGTTTTTCATGCTCTTTACACTTATTATGCTAGTTTTATTTGTTTAGACGCTTGTTTAGAAAGCAAAGCATTAATTGGCAGACAAAAGCACGAAGCTTTGGGAAGAATATCATTTTATATTAACAAATGTTATAGAGATTTATTACTTATAGACAATCCAATAAACTCAGAAATTAAATCAAGTGAATATTTTACTGAGATGGGTTTACAAATATATAGTGAACTAAAAAATAAGTGGAAAGAAATGTATAGAAAATGGTTTGAAGTAACAAAACATTATGATATGAGTAATCAACCCTATAATTTTACATATTCCAATTTTGCTGAACTAAATCCTTTAAAAAACTAAAATTACAATGATTAAAATCATAACATTACTATCAATTTTAATATTATCTAATTGTTTTGGTCAAGCTACTATTCAAGAAGTCTTCGATAAAAAAACAAAACAAGAAGCAATCATTAAAGAATCTCTTGAGAACGGAGCATGGAGGCATATGCTGTTTTCAAAAGAATGGCAAGATGAAATTGATTTAGGTTTAAAAAAAGATAGTACAATTGCATATTTATGGCAACAAAAGGCTATGCCTTATTTTAAATTGAGAAAGTGCGAAATAGGTATGCCTTTTATAAACAAAGCCGTTCAATATGATGCTAAAAGATGGCAACCATATAGAGCATTCATCAAATGTATTTTTGCAAGAACATATAAAGAAGCTATAATAGATTTTGAAGATTGTATTAAAAAATTCGGCAATAACTATGAGATGGATCATACATATAGTTTTTACTTGGGATTATGTTATTTGCAATTGAATGAATACGAAAAAGCAGAAAAGTATTTTAAAGAATATGTAGAAGATTTGTTTCAAAACAGGCAAGGTTTAGAGCATCACACAGCTTTATTTTATTATGGAATTGCAAAATATGAATTGCAAAATTTTGAAGAGGCAATTGTTGAATTTGATAAAGCATTAAAAATATATTCAAATTTTTCTGATGTTAAATTCTATAAAGCAATGTGTTTTATGAAAATTAATAAGGAAAAAGAAGCCATGACATTACTAGAGGAAGGAAAAATGGATGCCGAAAAAGGCTATACAATTAACGAGGATAACGCTATTTATGAGAAATATCCATATCAAGTTATATGGAAATAAAAAGTAAATTCCCCTATTTTAAGCAACTCGACTCTAGAGATTGCGGGCCTACCTGTTTGAGAATGGTTGCCAAACATTATGGCAAAACATTTTCGAGAGAATTTTTGAGAGATAAAGCCAGTATAACAAGAATTGGAGTTACAATGGCTGGTATAGCAGAAGCTGCTGAAGCTATTGGTATGCGAACATTAGGCATGCGTGTTTCAATGGATAGTTTAGTGACTGAAGCACCAACTCCATTTATAGTTCCTTGGAGACAAAAGCATTTTGTAGTAGTTTACAAAACCTCAAAGGATACAATTTTTGTTGCAGATCCAGCGCAAGGATTGTTAACGTATAGTCATGAAGATTTTAAAAAAGCATGGACAAATACAGGTGATGATACAGGTTTTGCCTTGCTTTTAGAACCTAACACACAGTTTTTCGCTCAAAAAGAAGATAAAGCTAAAACCAAAGGATTTTCCTTTTTACTACCTTATTTTAGACCTTACAAAAAATTAATACAACAATTATTTATAGGATTACTTGTTGCTTCAATAATACAACTTATTTTGCCTTTTCTGATGCAATCAGTTGTAGATATAGGTGTTAATAACCGAGATATTCCTTTTATATACCTAATTTTAATTTCACAATTAACACTTATTTTGTCTCAAACATTAGTAAGTGTTTTTAGGGAATGGCTATTAATACACATTACAAGTCGCTTTAATATAAAAATGATTTCTGATTTTTTGTTTAAAATGTTGAAGCTTCCAATTTCTTATTTTGAAACTCGTAATACAGGTGAGCATATTCAAAGAATCGCAGATCATACTAGGATTCAAAATTTTATATCATCATCTACGTTGAACATGTTGTTTTCAATAATTACATTCCTATTATTCAATTGTATACTAGCTTATTATAATACTAAGATATTCTTTGTTTTTATAATAGGAGCTGTTCTTTACGTTGGTTGGACTTTCTTCTTCTTAAAAAAAAGAGCTGAACTTGATTATAAAAGATTTGATGAAACTTCACAAAGTCAAAACTCTCTTATTCAAATTATAAGTGGTGTTAAGGAAATAAAAATAAACAATTCGCAACGTAAAAATAGATGGAAATGGGAGTTTACTCAAATTAGCCTGTTTAAGACATCTTTAAGCTCATTAAAATTGGCTCAATATCAATCGATAGGAGCCACATTTATTAATGAACTTAAAAATATAATCATAACATTCTTAGCTGCTAAGGCAGTTGTTGATGGAAGTTTGACTCTTGGAATGATGGTTACAACTCAATATATCGTTGGTCAACTAAATTTACCATTAAGTACTTTTATAACATTTATTCAAACCTGGCAAGATGCCAAAATTAGTTTAGAGCGTTTATCTCAAGTGCACACAAGAGATGATGAAGATGTTGAGAACCTGAATAAAAGCAAAGAATTACCCGTAAATAAGTCAATTATCTTGAAGAATTTATCATACAGATATGGCGGACAATCTACCCCTTTTGTACTAAAAAGTATTTCTTGTTCAATTCCCGAAGGAAAAACTACTGCAATTGTTGGTGCCAGCGGAAGTGGAAAAACAACATTGATGAAACTTTTATTAAAGTTTTACGAGCCAACAGAAGGAGAAATACTTATTGGTGAAGTAAATTTAAATAACCTAAACAATGATTTTTGGCGTATGAATTGTGGTGCAGTAATGCAAGATACCTTTATGTTTAATGACACAATTGCAGGAAATATATCTGAATCCGAGCAAAATGAAATTATTAATAGAGACAAATTAAACAATGCAGCTTTCGTAGCTAATATTGAAGATTTTATACAAAAGCTTCCAAATAAATATAACACCGAGTTGGGAACTTCTGGAATTCGTTTAAGTGGTGGACAAGAGCAAAGAATTATGATTGCTAGAGCCGTTTATAAAAACCCTTTTTATCTTTTTTTTGATGAGGCTACCTCTGCACTTGATGCAAATAATGAAAAAGTAATAATGGAAAATTTAAATAAATTTATTGAAGGTAAAACTGCTATAATAGTAGCACATCGTTTATCTACTGTTAAAAATGCGGATAACATTATTGTACTTGAAAATGGTGAGATTGTTGAGCAAGGAAGCCATGAAATCTTAACTAGATTAAAAGGCAAATATTATGAATTAGTTAAAAATCAATTAGAGTTAGGAAATTAATATGGACAATATAGATGACGGTTTAAAAATTTATAGTGAGGAGGTTCGGGATGTCCTATCTGATCCTCCTAAA
Organism: Flavobacterium sp.; assembly: GCF_044377315.1. Taxonomy (GTDB): domain Bacteria; phylum Bacteroidota; class Bacteroidia; order Flavobacteriales; family Flavobacteriaceae; genus Flavobacterium. The sequence goes on along the minus strand of NZ_JBILJG010000003.1, from coordinate 48,075 downwards.
GCATTATTAAGATGGGGAAACACCATTGTATTCGCTTTTGTAATATTATTAATCTCTATTTCTTGGCTTATAAAGTATCCTGATTTAATTTCTACACAAATAACTATTACTACTTCAATTCCACCTGAAAAATTAGTTGCGAAAACATCAGGAAAAATACAAGCTATACTTGTAAATGATAGAACGAATGTTATTAAAAAAACACCGCTTGCAGTAATTGAAAACTCGGCAAACTATGAAGATGTTTTTCTATTGAAAAGCATCGTTGATACAATTGACATCAATAAATCGAAATTCCCTTTTGAAAAATTAGCCTCAGCACAATTAGGAGAAATTGAAAGTTCGTATGCTATTTTTCAAAAAGAAAGTAGTGCTGATGATTTAAACTCAAAACTTCAACCCTATAAAGTTGATGGCGTTGCTCAAAGTTATGAGGCTATCCAACTAAAAGAACGATTAAGCCTTTTAGAATCTCAAAAAAGCCTCAATCAAAGTGAACTAGAACTTCAAAAAAAAGACTTAGAGCGTTATGAAGGATTGTACAAAAAAGGAATTATTGCCACGCAAGAAATTGAAAAACAAAGACTAGTTTATTTGCAATCGCAAAAAAATTATAAGAATGTTTTAAATACAATTTCTACTTTAAAATCTTCTCTTAACGAGTTAAACAGAACAAGTAAAACAACTCAAATAAATGAAAGTAAAGAAAATATAAATCTTGAAAGAAATGTTGTTCAGGCTTTTTATCAATTAAAAAAAGTGATTAAAGATTGGGAATTGAATTATGTTTTGCGTTCTTCCATAAATGGTAAAGTAACCTTTTTGCAAATATGGACAGAGAATCAAAACATTGAAGTTGGTTCAACAGTTTTTGCCATCATACCGAGTGACAAAAGTAATTTTATAGGAAAAGTAAAAGCACCAGCATTGAATTCGGGAAAAATAAAAATAGGGCAAGATGTTACTATAAGACTAGCCAATTATCCTGATACAGAATTTGGAATACTAAAGGGAAAAGTAACCGCTATTTCATTAACTCCCGACAAAGACAACAACTTATTGATAGATATTTCATTACCAAATGAATTAGAAACCTCTTATAAAAAACAAATTACCTTTCAACAAGAAATGACTGGAAATGCCGATATAATTACCGAAGATTTAAGATTGATTGAACGATTGTTATATCAATTCAGAGGTGTTTTTAAAAGATGATTTCACAAAAATGATAGCTTAACTAGCCCCGATTGCAGTGAAAATAAAAATACTTCCATTGTTTGGAAGCATTTTTATTGTAACGAAAAGCGGGAATAAGGATTGTCGAAAAAGCCCAAGCCATTTGCTCCTAAATTTATTTCACACTTGAAACACTATACGTTTTACCATCAGCAGCAGATGCTACTGTTTTAACTAAATTATCTGGAGACAAAACCGCGGCATCATAATCAATAGTAGCGATTTTTGTGTCAAAATCTACAACAGCTTTTTGAACGCCTTCCATTTTTGAAAGATCATCTTCTACCGTTTTGGCGCATCCAATGGCACAAGTCATTCCTTCAACAGTTAATGTTGCTTTGGCAGGTTTTTTTGCTTTAGCTATAACTTTAGTTTCTGTTTTTGCGGTAGCATCGGGAGCTACTTCTTTTTTACAACTAGTTACTAATGTGGCTATCACTGACATTAGCACAAATAATTTGGAGATATTCATTGAATTTAGTAAATTATAATTAGTAACAAATTTACAAAAAAAAGTAGCAAACTATCATAAAATTATACCAATTTTGTACTTCAATCATTTGCATGGAAACAAACAATAAAAAATGGCTTTTTCTTCTGGTTTTAGCTTTCATTTGGGGAAGTTCTTTTATATTAATTAAAAGAGGATTAGTAGGTTTAACACCTATTCAGTTAGGCTCTTTGCGAATTATTTTCTCTGCAATTTTTCTTTTGGTAATTGGTTTCAAAACCTTACCGCAAATTCCACAAAATAAATGGAAGTACATTGCATTAACAGGTTTGTTTGGCACGTTTATTCCGGCATTTCTTTTTGCTATTGCACAAACTCAAATTGATAGTACGATAAGTTCTATTTTGAACTCATTAACACCAATGAATACATTATTAATTGGTATTTTAGCTTTTGGATTAACACCTAAAAGAAGCCAAATCATAGGTGTAATTATTGGGTTGGTTGGAAGTGCTTTATTAATTCTAAATGGAGCAGCAACACATCCTGAACAGAACTATTACTATGCCATTTTGGTAATTATTGCGTCTATTTGCTATGCAATGAATGTCAATCTTTTAAAAAAATATCTTTCTGACTTAAGTCCGTTAAGTATTTCTACTGGAAATTTTACGGTTATGTTGTTACCAGCTTTACTAATTTTATCTTTTTCTGGTTTTTTAGAGGTTTTTCAGTTGCCTCTAACGCAGCATTCTATGTTATTTGTACTAATTTTAGGTGTTGTAGGAACTGGAATTGCCAATATTATTTTCTTTAAATTAATTCAAATTTCGTCTCCTGTTTTTGCTACATCTGTGACGTATTTAATTCCAGTTGTTGCCTTCTTTTGGGGTTTGGTCGATAGTGAAGTTTTGAGTCCAATTCAATTGGTAGGAGCACTTATTATTTTATTTGGCGTTTATTTGTCTAGTAAAAAATGATTTTCGCATAACCTTAACGGTAAAAATTAAAATTTTACGATAAGTTTCTTTAATTTTACATCTCAAATTAAGTAACATGAAAGCAAAAGCTACTCTTAAACAAATTGCAAAAGAGCTGGGTGTTTCTGTTTCTACCGTTTCAAAAGCATTGAACGATAGTCCAGAAATTAGCGAACCAACTAAGGTAAAAATTCAAGAATACGCAAAATTAAAGAACTACAAGCCCAATATGATTGGTTTGAATCTTAAAAACCGTTCCACTCGTACGATTGGTGTTATTCTTCCCAATATTTTAAATCAGTTTTTTGCAAAAGTTTTTACAGGAATTGAGAAAGTAGCCGATGAAAAAGGATATAAAGTAATTACTTGTATTTCAAATGAATCGCTCGAAAAAGAAATAAATGCTCTAGAAATGTTAAGCAACGGAACTATTGATGGTTTTATCTTATCAATTTCTGATGAAGCACAAAAGTTACAACAATACAATCACTTCAAGTCAATAATTAGCGAAGGAACGCCAATTGTAATGTTCGATAGAATCGCTGAAGAAGTAAACTGTGACAAAGTAGTTGTAGATGATTTCGATTCTGCTATTGATGCAACCAATCATTTGATTAAAACAGGTTGTAAAAAAATAGCTTTATTTTCTTCAATAGATAATTTGAGTGTTGGAAAATTAAGAGCTAAAGGGTTTTATAAAGCAATTGAAGCCAATGGATTAAAAGCCGATGAAAATTTAATTGTTCTTGCTGAAACGGCAGATGATTTTGATGCAAAAGCAGCTGGTTTTTTTGATAAAAATAAAGTGGATGCTGTTTTCGCACTTGATGAACACGCATCAGTAACAGCAATGAAATTAGGAATCAAAAAAGGATTAAAAATTCCTGAAGAACTTTCTGTTATTGGATTTGCCGATGGTGTTTGGTCCCGAAGATTAACACCAAGTCTATCTACGGTAAGCCAACACGGACCAGAAATAGGCGAAGTCGCTACTAAAATGCTTATTGAAAAACTTGAAAGCAAAGAAGAAATTTACAATCACAAAACGACCATTGTAAAAACTGAATTAAGACAAAGAGAATCGACTAGAAAAATTAAATAACTTTTTTCTTATCATCAATACTAGTGATGCAACCAATAATGGCATTGAAAAAGTATTACATATTGTGACAAAATTTCCAAAATTATTTTTTTTGTAACTAATCTGTTTCCAATCAGTAAAAATCCTGTGTTTAGGATGGGAAAATGATCTAAAAAGAAAACATAATTTTTAACTTGAAAACTGAAGTTGTATTCTGTATTGTGACAACCTAATATAATAGAAGCTGAAATTACAATTAGCAATTCAAATAGCGTCAAGTTAGTTTACTGTTGGTTATAGATTTAATAGCAGTAATGGTTTTTCCTGAAAGAATTGGTTTGGTCATGAAAGCAAATATATAGAAATTTTTTTGTGTTTTTTATTGAAAATGTGAAAACTGCCAACTGCGACTGAATACTACCAACTTTTAATGCGCTTCCAGCCAATTTTTTCCAACACCAATTTCAACATCCAACGGAACATCCATTTTAAAGGCATTTTCCATTTCATGTTTTATCATTGGTTTTATTTTTTCTAATTCTGAATTATGAACATCAAAAACCAATTCGTCATGAACCTGAAGTAACATTTTCGATTTCCAATTCTCCGAAGTTAGTTTTTTATGAATATTAATCATTGCAATTTTGATAATATCGGCTGCCGAACCTTGAATTGGAGCATTTACTGCATTTCGTTCGGCGCCACTTTTTACCATCATATTGGCCGAATTAATGTCTTTTAAATAACGTCTTCTTCCTAAAACTGTTTGAACGTAACCATTTTCTCTAGCAAAATCAACTTGATTGCTCATGTATGACTTTAGTTTTGGATAAGTCGCATAATACGCATCAATCAACTCAGCACTTTCTTTTCGTGACAACGAAGTTTGATTAGAAAGTCCGAATGCAGAAACACCATAAATAATTCCGAAATTTACAGTTTTGGCATTACTACGTTGTTCTTTTGTAACTTCTTCTAAAGGCACATTGAATACTTTTGCAGCCGTACTTCGGTGAATGTCTTCGTTGTTTTGAAACGCTCTAATCATGTTTTCTTCGCCTGATAATGCTGCGATAATTCGAAGTTCTATCTGCGAATAATCGGCAGAAACTAAAGTGTAATTTTCATCGCGAGCAATAAATGCTTTTCTTATCAATCGTCCTCTTTCAGTCCGAATTGGAATGTTTTGCAAGTTCGGATTATTTGAACTCAAACGACCAGTAGCGGCAACAGTTTGCATATAATCGGTGTGAACACGTCCAGTTTTTTTATCAACTTGATTTGGTAAAGCATCAATGTAAGTACTTTGCAATTTCACCATTTGACGCCAGTCTAAAATATCTTTTACAATTTGATGTTCGTTGGCTAAATAACTCAAAACTTCTTCACCAGTAGCATATTGACCAGTTTTGGTTTTCTTTTGTTTGGCGCCACCAATTTTCATTTTGTCAAATAAAACCTCGCCCAATTGTTTTGGTGAAGCCAAATTGAATTTCTCGCCAGCCGTTTCGTATATTTTTTGTTCTAATTCTGAACTTTCTTTAGCCATTTCAACCGACATTTCTTTCAAGAACGGAACGTCAAGATTAATTCCTTCCAATTCCATTGCCGCTAAAACAGGAATTAACGGAATTTCGATTTCATCAAATAACTTTTTGGTTTCGGCTTTGTCAAGAATTGGACTGAAATTTTGCTTTAATTGAAAAGTAACATCGGCATCTTCGGCAGCGTATTCTTTGATTTCTTCCAAAGCAACATCGCGCATCGATTTTTGACCCGAGAGCTTTGCTCGAACTGACGAAGTATTTTTACCTTTTTTACCAATTAAATCTTCAATAGATTTTGGAGAATATTTTAAATACGTTTCTGACAAAACATCCATATTGTGACGCATATCAGGATTTATCAAATAATGCGCAATCATCGTATCGAATAATTTTCCTTTGATTTGAACTCCATAATTAGATAGAATTTTCAAATCATATTTTATATTCTGACCGACTTTTTCGATGGTTTCACTTTCAAAAAACGGCTTGAATTTATCAACTAAAAGTTGTGCTTCTTCCTGATTTTCTGGAAACGGAACGTAAAATGCTTCGCCTTTTTGCCAAGAAAATGACATTCCAACTAATTCGGCATTTAAAGCATCAATTCCAGTAGTTTCAGTATCAAAACATACTGAAGTTTGATTTAGTAAATTTTGCAAAAACAATTTTGTACCCAAGTCACCTTGAATGATAGTGTAATTATGATTGGTGTTTTCTAATGTTGCATAGTTAGAATTGGTTTTTACTTCACCACTTTCCTCATCCGAAAATCCGAACAAATCAAATTGGTCTTCGTTTGATTTTTTCGCTACTGTTTTCTTTTGAATTTGATTTTTGTCATTGCTATTGTCATTGCCGTTTGTATCAATTTCGTCGTATTCTTTTCCAGTGCCAAAATATTTATCAAACTGTGCTTTCATTTGGCGGAATTCCAATTCTTGAAATAAAGCATCGGTTTTTTCAACATCAGGTTTTGATAATTCAAAATCTTCAGCATTAAATTGAACAGGACAATCGAGTAGGATAGTAGCCAATTTTTTTGATAATAATCCTAATTCTGCATTGGCTTCAATTTTATCTTTAATGGCGCCTTTTAGTTCGTGAGTATTTGCCAAAAGATTTTCCATCGAACCATATTCTTTCAAGAACTTCTTTGCCGTTTTTTCGCCAACGCCTGGCAATCCCGGAATGTTATCGGCTGCATCGCCCATCATTCCTAAGAAATCGATTACTTGTTCTGGTCGTTCGATTTCAAATTTTTGTAATACTTCAGGAATTCCCCAAATTTCGATGTCGTTACCCATTCGTGCTGGTTTGTACATGAAAATATTTTCGGAAACTAATTGTGCAAAATCCTTATCTGGCGTAACCATAAAAACTTTATAATCTTCTTTTTCGGCTTGTTTTGCTATAGTTCCAATTAAGTCATCGGCTTCAAAACCTGCCACTTCAATAATCGGAATGTGCATCGCTTTCAACAATTCTTGAATATACGGAACGGCAATTTTTATAGCTTCTGGAGTTTCGTCGCGATGTGCTTTGTATTCTTGGTACATTTCATAACGATACGTGCTTCCGCCTTTGTCAAATGCTACGGCTAAGTGATCGGGTTTTTCCCGTTTGATTACATCCATCAAGGCATTCATAAATCCCATAATGGCTGATGTATCCATTCCTTTAGAATTGATTCTAGGATTTTTTATAAAGGCAAAATAACCTCGAAAGATTAGTGCGTAGGCATCAAGAAGGTAAAGGCGTTTTTGAGTTGACATAGTATGTTTTTTATGAAATGTAAAAATAGATAATCTTTCAAAATTTACGATTGTTTTTTTTATAATTTAAACCATTGTTAAAATATCTTTAATTATCACTTTTACAATAGAGTTTCTTCGTTAATTTGCCTAAATATTCCAAATCATGGCTTTTAGCTTATTTATACTTTTTTTAATCATTGGTGTAATCGAAATTTATGCTTTTCAGGCTGTTAAAACATTTACTAAGGTTAAATGGGTTCGGCTTTGCTATGTAATTATTTCATTAATGTCAATAGTTTTTATTGTTTATCAATTTACAAGATTTGACAGAAGTGTTGGGCAAACACCCATGTTCATGATTACTGTTGGATTGATGTTGTTGGTTTTGATTCCGAAATTGCTAATTACTTCTGTGCTTATACTTGAAGATGGTTTACGATTGATAGTAGGCTCAAGAAACTATTTTAATAATTACGATAAGGAAGCCTCTTTTTTGCCAGAAAGAAGACGTTTTATTAGTAAAGTAGCATTAGGAATAGCAGCTGTTCCGTTTCTTTCTTTAATTTATGGAATGACAGTGGGCAAATATAATTATAAAGTATTACGACATACTTTGTTTTTTGATGATTTACCCGATGCTTTTGACGGATTTAAAATCACACAAATTTCGGATATTCATAGTGGCAGTTTTGATAATCCTGAAAAAATAAGTTATGCAGTTGATTTAATTAATGAACAAGAATCAGATTTATTGTTATTTACAGGAGATATTGTAAATACGAATGCAACCGAAATGCATCCATGGATTGACACTTTTAAAAAAATAAAAAACCATGAATTTGGAAAATATTCTATTCTTGGAAATCACGATTATGGCGAATATGTAGAATGGAAATCTGAGGAATTAAAGAATAAGAATTTTGAGGATATAAAAGATTTACACCGTCAAATAGATTTTAAATTACTTTTGAATGAAAACACCAAACTTAAGAAAGGAAACGACGAAATTGCACTGGTTGGTGTTGAAAATTGGGGTGTTAAATTCAAAAAAGTAGGTGATTTGAATAAAGCTTCCGAAAATTTGAAAAAAGAGGATTTCAAAATCTTAATGAGTCATGATCCAAGTCATTGGGATGCCGAAATTAACACGCACGAAAAAGATTTTCATTTAACACTCTCCGGACACACACATGGGTTTCAGTTTGGAATTGAGATTCCAGGTGTAATTAAATGGAGTCCAGTAGAATACGTTTACAAACAATGGGCAGGTTTGTATGTAAATATGGAACGATATTTGTACGTGAATAGAGGCTTTGGTTTTCATGCATATCCTGGTAGAGTAGGAATAATGCCAGAAATTACCGTTTTAGAGCTAAAAAAACGTAAAAAAGTAGTATAATTAGTTAAAAATAGTACATTTGTATTATTAAATTTCTTTTTATCACAAGAAAATAATTAATATTTTGGTTGTATGTCAAAATTTGGAGAACTTATAAACGCTCAAGTTCCAGTGTTAATTGACTTTTACACAGAGTGGAACGAATCATCAGTATCAATGCATCCTGTAATTAGAGATGTAGCGGCTGCACTTGGAGATAAAGCAAAAGTTATTAAAATTGATGTCGATAAAAATCAAGAATTGGCAGAAGCATTGCGTATCAAAGGCCTTCCAACTTTAATGATCTACAAAGAGGGTCAAATGGTTTGGAGACAATCTGGCGAGTTAGATGCAAATACAATTATTGGTTTGGTTCAAGAACAAGCGTAACTTTAAAATATTCGTTTTATGCCTGAAATTTGTAGATTTTACGGGATGATAATTCAAATGTTTTACAATGATCACAATCCACCACATTTTCATGTTGTTTATTGAGAATTCAAAGTAGTTATTAATATTAGTGATGAAATTGTTGAAGGATTTATGCCTAAACGTGCTTTGAAACTTGTTTTTGAATGGATGGATTTGCACAAAATGGAACTTTTAGAAAATTGGGAATTAGCTCAAAAAGGAGAAATTTTAAAAAGTATTGAACCTTTAAAATAATTTTTATGAGTTTACTTTGGATAACAAAAGTTGAATATGTTGATAATTATCGACTCAATTTACAGTTTAACACATCTGAAAAAGGAGTAGTTAATCTTGAAAATCATTTAGATAAAAGAATTTTTGAACCATTAAAAGAAGTTGATTTTTTTAAAAAAGTAAAATTAAATTCGTGGACAATTGAATGGGAGAATGGAGCTGATTTTTCCCCAGAATTTCTCAAAGAAATATTAATTCTTTCTTAATCAATTTTAGCAAAAACAAATCCTTTTTTATTTAAAATTTCAAGCACTTTTGGTAAAGTATATTCCAAATTAGGAAATGCTTTTATACTGTCGTGAAAAACGATGATACTTCCCGATTTTACATTTGTAAGTACATTTTCTAAACATTTTTCTTTTGAAATTGTTGCATCAAAATCATAAGAAATGATGTCCCACATTGTTATTTTGTAGCCAAGTTTTCTTAATTCTCTAGATTGAGAAGGTTTAATTTTGCCGTAAGGCGGACGGAAAAGGTTTCGAGTTTCGAGTTTCAAGTTTCGAGTTTCTGTATCACAAAGTTTTACATTTTCAACATACTCATTTGTTTTTGTTTTCCAACCGTTGAGGTGATTGAATGTATGATTGCCTATTGAATGTCCTTCTTCAATTACTTTTTTAAAGATTTCGGGATATTTTTTAATGTTATCTCCAATGCAAAAAAAGGTTGCTTTGGCATTGTGTTTTTTAAGTTGTTGTAAAGTCCATTCGGTAATTTCAGGTGTTGGACCATCGTCAAAAGTTAGGTAGATTTTATTTTTACTATTTGGCATTTCCCAAATGTAGTTGGAGAATAGTTTTTTTATAAGCCAATGCGTTTTTATCCAAATCATGTTTCAAAAGTAACTAAAAAAGTGCCAATATTTTATTGACACTTTTTGTTTATTTTAAATAAATATAGCTTCTTACTACTCCATATCTCTACCAAAACGTTCAAACATTTTGTTGTATGAATTGAAGATTGTTTTGTGTTTGTTATAAAACTCCATATCGCCTCTTTCTTTCATCACTTCTAATAATCCGCGGTATCTTTCTATATCTGTAATAATATCAATAGCAAGATTAGATTGTTCAGAAGGTTTTAATGTTTTGTAATAAGACAAGTTTTCTTTGTATTTAGTCATTAAATCTTCTAACAATTTTCGTGCTTTTTCTTTTTCGTTTACCACATAATAGCCCCCCGCAAAAGGTTCAACTAATGAATAATAAGCGTAATAGTTCAATGGCATTTTTGTCATTGCTAGTTCTATTACTTTCTTGGCTTTATCCAGCTTTCCTTCGTTTACTAATTGTTCCATTAATCTAGCCAAATTACTTCGGTAAGAAATACTGTTTTTACGTGTTTCGACATCATGGTAAATAGTTGTTTTTTCTCCGTTACCCCATTCCCATTTCATAACAATATCAAACATTTTGTCTGAATCTATTTGACCCATATCAAGCTGACTTGCTTCTTTGTCTAAAGTTGTTTTTATTGGAACTAGCTTGTAAACCATACCATCTAATTGAAGATAATCTTTCATCCATAAGTAATCTTCATCTGTAAAACTTCCACCTGTAAAATAGATTGGTCGTTTCCAATTATTATTCAATAGAACATCTAACATCATAATTCTATTTTTGTACAACGCATTGTCTTTTATTTCAAAATCAATGTAAGGCACAATAGAATCATAATCTTTTGGTGAAACCACTTTGTTTTTGATAATTGTGTTTTTATCAATAGGAATTCTAAACTTGTTAGTAGGGTAGAAGTGAATACTTTGACCATTACTCATTTCGACTATGGTTCTAGGATCATCGCTTGATAAGAAGGCTAGTAAGTCTTTTAAATCCCAACGAGACTCTGTTTTTTTATCATAAAAAGCGTAATCCAATTTATCTCCTACATATTGGTCATGTGTAAATGAAATAGGTAAACCATCCGCTTGGTAGGTTTTAAACTTCATTTGGTCAATATACCAGTCGGTCATAAATAGACTTGTATTGACAATTTTTATATCTGGACGTACATTTTCAATTTCTTGTGCATACCAAAGAGGGAACGTATCATTGTCTCCAATAGTAAATAAAATTGCGTTTTTTTCACAAGAATTCAAGTAGTTTATTGCAGTTGCCATTGCTGTTCTTTTTTCAGAACGGTCATGATCATCCCAGTTTTGAAAGGCCATTAAAACTGGCGCGGCTAATAATCCTAAAACGACCACTACAATTCCAGTTATTTTTGGTTGAATATAATTGCGTAAAGTATCATAAATAGCATAAACTCCAAATCCTATCCAAATCGCAAAAACATAGAATGAGCCCACTAGAGCATAATCCCTCTCTCTTGGCTCAAAAGGTCTTTCGTTTAGATATATTTTCAAGGCTAAACCAGTGAATAAAAATAATGCTAATAGCACGTAAAAGCTTTTCAAATCTTTATTAGCATGGTACAAAATCCCTAGAATTCCTAACAAGAATGGCAAGAAATAGTAGAAATTTCTACTTTTATTATTCAAAACATCCGAAGGTAAATTGTCTTGAGAACCAAGTCTAATTTCGTCAATAAATTGGATGCCACTCATCCAGTTACCATCTAAATTGTCGTATTTACCTTGAATATCGTTTTGTCTTCCAGCGAAATTCCACATTAGATAACGCCAGTACATATAGCCAAATTGGTATTCAAACATAAATCCTAAATTATCAGCTGTTGAAGGTTTTTCAACTATTAAATAGTCGCGGTAACTTTTCAAAAACTGAACATAACCATCATTATCTATTTGATTATTAGCATAAGCTTTTCTGAATTCGGCAACAATATCTACCAATTCTTGCTCTTCAGAATATTCAGGATTAATTTTGAATTCGGGAACATTTGTAAAATTGATATAATTGTCAATGTGTTCGCCACTCCATAATCTTGGTAAAATAGATTTATGATTGTCATCACTATTTTGTTCAGCATTTTTGAACTTGTTTGTGATGATATATTTACCAGTTGTTAAATCTCGCTCGTAGTTAGGAGCTTTGTCAAGATAAGGAGTGTTTTCGTCTAAACCAGCAAATGCATCTGTGTACTGCGGACCATAAAACAATGGATTTACACCATATTGCTCTCTGTTGTAATAAGCCAAAACTTCGGCAGCATCTGAAGGTTTATTTTCGTTAATTGGCGGATTTGCATTGGCTCTAATTGGCAACATCATCCAAGTTGAAAACCCAATTAATATGAAAAGAATACAAAGAATGATGGTGTTAAAATGTACATAACCTTTTTGTTTAGTGTATTTCAATCCAAAATAGAAGAAAGCTATAAACAAAAGCACCACCAAAATAGTTCCTGAATCAAATGGTAATCCAAATGTATTGACCATAAAAACTTCGGTTTTTCCAAAAAATGCCATTGTTATCGGCAAAAGCAATTTGAAAATAAAAAGCAATATTGAAACTACCACCACATTAGCAATGATAAAGTTTTTGATAGTAACTTTTTTGTAATGTTTGAAGAAATATAGAAATCCTATTGAAGGAATTGTAAGTAAAGCCATAAAGTGAACTCCAAAAGAAAGTCCAATTACTAATGAAATTAATAGTAACCAACGATTTCCTCTTGGTGTCATCATTTCTTGTTCCCAGCGTAAACCAAGCCAAAAAAGTAATGCGATAAATAAAGTTGCCATGGCATATACTTCGGCTTCTACTGCATTATACCAAAAACTATCTGAGAAAGTAAATGCTAATGCACCTACTACGGAACTTCCAATTATTACAAAAGAATTAGTCTTAGTAATCTCAGAAAATTGAGAAATTAATTTACGCAACAATATATTTGACGACCAAAATAGAAATAAAATAGTAAAGGCACTCGAAAAAACGGACATCATATTTACCATTAAAGCAATGTGCTCATTATCAAAAGCGAACATAGCAAAAAACGCACCTATCATTTGAAATAAAGGTGCTCCTGGTGGATGACCAACTTCTAGTTTAGCAGCGGTAGCAATATATTCGCCACAATCCCAAAAGCTCATAGTTGGTTCAACAGTCAGCGAAAAAGTAAGTAATGCTATAGAAAATACAATCCAACCGGTAATTGTATTCCATTTATTAAAATTAAATGGTGTATTCATATAAAAAGTATGGTTATTTCAAGCTACAAAGAAACCATTTTTTTGTGTAATCGAGAAGCTATTAACAAAATTTATGGTACTATATTAAAATTTATTCTACTGATAAACGTTAAGTTAACTCAAGTATTGTTTTTAAATCATTTTTTTTGCAATAAAAATCGAATTATGTTTGCTTAAAATAAAATTTGTATTAAATTTGCACCCGCATTCAAGTACAAAAGAAGTTCACTGAACTCCTATTGAAATAAATGCTTTGTGAAATAATTGGTCTATGGTGTAATGGTAACACAACTGTTTTTGGTGCAGTCTTTCAAGGTTCGAGTCCTTGTAGACCAACAAAAAAATCCTAACTGAAAAGTTGGGATTTTTTGTTTTTAATCACTTTGGCAAAAGTATCGGCGCGTTTTTTGACTAAATGATAAAGGGATTAACAATTTCACTAACTTTGAATTTTAAAACAAAATCTATGAACACACTTATCAGAATTATCATAACGGCCATTCTTGTTCTTGTAATCGACTATTTTATGTCAGGCATTACAGTTGCAAGTTTTACAACCTCTATTTTAGTAGCTATCGTTTTAGCATTGCTTAATACTTTTATCAAGCCACTTCTAATATTTTTTACTTTTCCTGTTACTATTCTAACACTCGGATTGTTTCTTCTTGTCATCAATGCTATAATTATTATTTTATGTTCCAAAATAGTTGGTGGCTTTCATGTCGATTCGTTTTGGACAGCATTATTGTTTAGTATAATTCTATCATTATCACAATCTTTAATGAATGGTTTGACCAAAGAAAAAAAGTAAAAATACTTGTCAAATAAAAACTTGGTTGGGTTGCAAAAATGTTCTAATTTTGCAACCCAATTTTATTATGTAAATCAAGTCAGAAATGGATATCAAAAGAGTAGCAATAAATGCTGTAAATGAAGTAATTGTAATGAATGTTCCGCCAATGGAATATAATGGTCAAGTTACAAAAAGAATCAACGAAAAAATGCCATTGGCAACTGTAAAAGGTTTCCGCAAAGGACAAGTGCCAAGAGCATTAGTAGAAAAACAATATGGTAAAGCCATCAAAATAGAAGAAGTAAACAAAGTTGTTCAACTTGCGTTAACTCGTTATATTCAATCAGAAAGACTTGATTTGCTTGGAACGCCGCTTCCTAAAATGGATGAAAATTTCGATTGGGATGCTGAAGACTTAGTTTTTGAATATGAAATTGGTCTAGCTCCAAAATTCGAAATCGATATGGAAGCTAAAAACGACATTGTAAAATATGTTGTAAAAGCTGACGATACTTTTATCAATGCTCAAATTGCTCGTATCCAAAAACAATACGGTAAAATCGTTTCTAAAGAAGTGGTGGAAGCTGGGAATGATGTTTCAGGTGTTTTCGCTAACGAAGAAGCTGGAATTCACAACCGCACAACTGTTGATTTAGAAGAATTTGCAGATAAAAAAGTAGCTAAAAGCTTTGTTGGTAAAAAAATTGGTGACGTTGTAAGTCTTAAAACTAAAGGCTTATTTGCAGATGATCACAAATTAATGGATTACTTAGCAGTTTCTCACGACGATGTGCACCATCTTGATGTTGAAGTAACTTTTACTATTGATGAAGTTGTGGCTAGCGAACCAGCTGAACTTAACCAAGAACTTTTTGATAAATTATTTGGTGCTGGTGTTGTAAATTCTGTTGATGAGATGAAAGCCAAAATCAAAGAAGATGTTGAAAAACAATTCGCAGTTCAAGCAGAACAAAAATTAATGGTTGACGTTCAAGAATTCTTAATTGAGAATAACAAATTTGAATTGCCATCAGAGTTTCTTAAAAAATGGTTGCAAACAGCTGGCGAAAAAGTTTTAACTCCAGAAGAAGCAGCCATCGAATATGAAAGATCTGAAAAAGGACTTCGTTTCCAATTAATCGAAGGAAAAGCACTAGCGCAAAGCAATATCCAAATCACTTTCGATGATCTAAAATCGTTTACAGCAAACGCTATCCGTCAACAAATGTTACAATTTGGAAAAGTTGATGCTTCCGACGAAGAAGTGGAAGGAATTGTAGCTCGTGTACTTTCTAATCAAGAAGAAGTAAAACGTCTTTCTGAGCAAGTTGTAGCCGAAAAAATGTTGCAATTATTCAAAGATAAAGCCAATCCAACCACTAAAGAAGTGACTTACGAACAATTTGTTGCCGCTATGTATGGCGAATAAATTCTAACAAATATTTAGTATCTTTGAGCGTCATGAATTTGTATTTTTGACGCTCATTTGTTTTAGGAGCTATTCCAGCTATACGTTGCAATCTTTTCTTTTTTAAAGAAAATAAGTAAAGGATTTCCACTGCTATCTGGGCTAAGTCAGGACAAATTGACTTATAAAATAAAAGGTACGACCTTTGTATATAATTAAACTTAACATTGGCTAATTGTCTTATTATCTAATTAACGAATTAACAAAATGAACTACGGAAAAGAATTTAAAAAATTCGCAACTAAGCATCACGGTGTAAACAGTTTGTATTACGATAAACTTACAGCAAGTTTAACACCTTATATTATCGAAGAACGCCAACTTAATGTGTCGCAATTAGACGTTTTTTCACGTTTAATGATGGACAGAATCATCTTCATGGGAACTGGAGTTGATGACTATATGGCAAATATTATTCAAGCGCAATTGTTGTTTTTAGAATCTGTTGATGCTTCTAAAGATATTCAAATTTACATCAATTCACCAGGTGGAAGTGTATATGCCGGACTTGGAATTTATGACACTATGCAATACATCAAACCTGATGTAGCTACAATTTGTACAGGAATGGCAGCTTCTATGGGTGCTGTTTTACTTTGTGCTGGAGCTGCAGGAAAACGTTCAGCATTACCACATTCAAGAGTTATGATTCACCAACCATCTGGTGGCGCACAAGGTGTTGCAACTGATATGGAAATCAACTTGAAAGAAATGTTGAAATTAAAAGACGAATTATACCAAATCATTTCACACCATTCAGGACAAACTTTCGATAAAGTCCACAAAGATTCCGAAAGAGACTACTGGATGATAGCTGATGAAGCTAAAGAATACGGAATGATTGATGAGGTTTTAAGAAGATAATAAAAGGTAGTAGGTATTAAGTGGTAGGTATTAGGTAACCTACCACCTAATACCTACTACCTATTACCTAAAAAAGATGGCAAAAGAAAAATTAGAATGTTCCTTCTGCGGAAGAAAAAAACCAGAAACCAATTTATTAATTGCTGGTATTGATGCGCACATATGCGATCGTTGCATTGAGCAAGCACATGGAATAATTCTTGAAGAATTAAAAACAACAGCTGGTTCCAAAACGGTATCTGATTTAATTCTTCGTAAACCAAAAGAAATTAGAGCTTTTCTTGACGAATATGTTATTGGTCAAGATCAAACTAAAAAAGTAATGTCAGTTGCAGTTTACAATCACTACAAAAGATTAATGCAACAACAGCACCATGAAGATGTAGAAATTGAAAAATCAAACATTATTATGGTTGGTCAAACAGGAACTGGTAAAACGCTAGTTGCTAAAACTATTGCGAGAATGTTAGACGTCCCATTAGCTATAGTTGACGCAACGGTTCTTACCGAAGCAGGTTATGTTGGTGAAGATGTAGAAAGTATTTTAACGCGTTTGCTTCAGGCTGCCGATTATGATGTAACCAAAGCCGAACGCGGAATTGTGTTCATCGACGAAATTGATAAAATTGCTCGTAAAAGTGATAATCCTTCAATAACTCGCGATGTTTCTGGTGAAGGTGTACAACAAGCGTTACTTAAATTATTAGAAGGAACGGTTGTAAATGTACCACCAAAAGGCGGAAGAAAACACCCAGACCAAAAATTTGTTGAGGTAAACACTCAAAATATTTTATTCATAGCAGGTGGTGCTTTTGATGGAATTGAAAGAATTATTTCAAAAAGATTAAACCGTCAAGCTATAGGGTATAGCACTTCAAAAAATGCTGATAATATTGATAAAGAAAACTTACTTCAATATATTATCCCAAAAGACATTAAAGATTTTGGATTGATTCCTGAAATTATTGGTCGTTTACCTGTTTTAACACACATGGATCCGTTGGATAGAGAAACATTACGTTCTATATTAACAGAACCAAAAAATGCGTTAATCAAGCAATATGAAAAACTTTTTGAAATGGATGACGTCAAGTTTACTATTTCAAATGATGCACTTGATTATATTGTAGATAAAGCTTTAGAATACAAACTAGGAGCTCGAGGATTACGTTCACTTTGCGAAGCTATCTTAACTGATGCTATGTATGAACTACCAAGCACTGATGAAAAAGCACTAGATATTGATAGAGATTATGCCGAGCATACTTTGAATAAGAATTTACTAAAAAGACTAGAAATTGCTTCTTAGTTTTTAGTAAAAAATTTAGCATAAAAAAACCTTTCAATTTGAAAGGTTTTTTTATGCTAAAAATATTCTTAGTGATGTAAAACTTCTTCACCTTCTTTCATTGGTACCGTTTGAGGGACAAAATCATCATCATGACCTGGTTTACTATAATCGTAAGGCCATCTATGAACGTGAGGAATTTCTCCCGGCCAGTTACCATGTATATGTTCTATAGGTGCTGTCCATTCTAAAGTATTTGATTTCCAAGGATTTTGAACTGTTCTTTTTCCGTAAAAAATACTATAGAAAAAATTAAATAAAAATACTAGTTGAAATGCACCACCTATAATTGCAAATACAGTTATTAGCACATTTACATTTTGTAAATCATCAAATAAAGGGAAAGCTGTATTTGTATAATAACGTCTAGGTAGTCCAGCTAATCCAATAAAGTGCATTGGAAAAAACACGCCGTAAGCACATATTGCAGTTACCCAAAAGTGAATATATCCTAAATTCTTATTTAGCATTCTACCAAACATTTTAGGATACCAATGGTAAATACCTGCAAACATTCCGTAAAGTGCAGATATACCCATTACTAAGTGGAAGTGAGCAACTACAAAGTACGTGTCGTGAACATTAATATCTAGTGTACTATCTCCAAGAATAATTCCAGTTAAACCACCTGTTATAAAGGTTGAAACTAATCCAATAGAAAATAACATTGCAGGATTTAATTGCAAATTACCTTTCCATAAAGTTGTTATATAATTAAATGCTTTTACCGCAGAAGGTATCGCAATTAATAATGTTGTAAAGGTAAATACTGAACCTAAGAAAGGATTCATTCCTGAAATAAACATGTGATGACCCCAAACAATTGTAGATAAAAATGCAATAGCAATAATTGACATAATCATCGCTCTGTATCCAAAAATTGGTTTTCTTGAGTTGGTAGCAATTACTTCTGATGTAATTCCTAATGCTGGTAATAATACAATATAAACCTCTGGATGTCCTAAGAACCAGAATAAATGTTCAAACAATACTGGCGATCCTCCTTGGTAGTGAAGAACCTCTCCAGCAATATAAATATCAGATAAGAAGAATGATGTTCCGAAACTTCTATCCATAATTAATAACAATGCAGCAGATAATAATACTGGAAATGAAACAATACCAATAATTGCTGTTATAAAGAATGCCCAAATTGTTAGTGGCAATCTCGTCATTGACATACCTTTTGTTCTTAGGTTAATAACAGTTACAACATAGTTTAATGAACCCATTAAAGATGATGCAATGAAAATAGCCATAGATACTAACCAAAGTGTCATACCTGCTCCCGATCCAGGAATAGCTTGAGGCAATACACTTAATGGTGGATAAATAGTCCAACCAGCAGATGCAGGTCCAGATTCAACAAATAATGAACAAACCATGATTACACTTGATAAAAAGAATAACCAATATGAAACCATATTCATGAATCCAGAAGCCATATCTCTTGCTCCTATTTGAAGTGGAATAAGTAAATTACTAAAAGTTCCACTTAATGAGGCGGTTAACACAAAGAAAACCATAATAGTTCCATGTATTGTAACAAGTGCTAAATAAATATCATTTCTCATTACACCATTTGGAGCAAATGTATCGCCAAGAAGAATATTAAATATTTTAAAAGATTCTTCAGGCCACGCTAATTGCATTCTAAAAAGTAATGACATACCAACACCAATAATTCCCATCACAATACCAGATAATAGATATTGTTTTGCAATCATTTTGTGATCAATACTAAATATATATTTAGTTATGAAAGTATCTTTATGATGGTGTTCTTCGTGGTGATCGTGTTCGTGGTGATCGTGTTCGTTACTCATTGCTGACATATATAAATATAGGTTATTTTTTTAAATTATTTTGTTTCAACTTGTACTATAAGTGTTGAATCATTTTTCATAGAAACTTCTTCAGAATTAGCAGGTGCTGCTGTTGCAACTTTTATTTCATCTACAATTGTAGGTATTCCTTTTAGCCATTTTTTGTAATCTTCTGGAGAATCTACTACAATTTTCATTTGCATATTATAGTGAGATGCACCACAAATTTTATTACATAATAATAAGTAGTCAAAAGTGTATGGGTCTAAAGCAGTTTCTCCTTTTGCAACTAATTCTATACTTTTTTTGTTACGTATATCATTAATATTTTTTACTTTTTGCTGCATGTATTCTTGTTCACGAATCTCAGATGTAGTATAAATAGGAGTAAAAGCAAACTGAGTTACCATACCAGGAACACAGTTCATTTGTGCTCTAAAATGTGGCATAAAAGCAGAATGTAATACATCTTGTGATCTCATTTTGAAAACAACTTTTTTTCCTTTAGGAATATGTAATTCTTTTACAACTTTATCATCTTGTGCATTAGGATCAGACATATCAACACCAAGTATGTTAACACCTTCTATATATCTAACATTTGCTTTTCCTAACACATTATCTTCTCCAGAATACCTTGCAGTCCAATTGAATTGTTGTGCATATAGTTCAATAACAATTACTTCTTCGTCTTCATCTACGAACATGATATTTGTCCATGCATACAAACCATAAAGGATTAGACCCGCTAATACAACAGCTGGAATACTACTCCAAATAAATTCAAGTTTATTATTATCTGCAAGATAAAGCGCTTTTTGATCTTTTTTTCCACTGTATTTGAATGCAAAATAATGAAGTAAGGCTTGAGTTATTGTTTGCACAAAGAATATTAATACCCATGTTATGTTCATAAGATTATCTACAAGCGAACCATGTTCTGAAGCTGGTGTATGTAAAACTAAACCACCCCATTTTATAATTCCATAAATTGTAAAAACATAAATGAACCCTAAAAATCCAAACATTAAATATCCTTGCACCTTATTATCTTCATCATTTGCAATTTGACTATTATCTGAATTTCCTCCAACTTGAGTCAAATCGAATATTTTGGTTAATTGCCAAATACCAATGGATAATAAAACTAAAACTATAATTACCAACAAAGTTGTCATCTGTATCTTTTTTTAACTAATTAATAATGAAAATGTTTACTTTCTTCAATGAATGGATTTCTTTTCGGTAATAATGGTGCTTTTGTTAGAGCTGTAAATACAATGAAAATGAATAATCCTAAAAAGAATAATAAAGAACTTATTTCTGGAATTCCAATAAACCATTGATCTCCAACTGTTGATGGCATAATCATATTAAAAAAATCAATATAATGTCCAAGTAATATTACTGTACCAGCCATCACAAGAACCCAAGATATTCTTTTGAAATCTGTATTTATTAATATCAATATTGGGAAAATGAAATTCATAACAACTGCACCCCAGAAAGTAATACCATAATCTTCAATTCTTGTAATGAAATAAGTAACTTCTTCAGGAATATTAGCATACCAAATTAGCATAAATTGTGAGAACCATAAATATGTCCAAAAAACACTAATACCAAACATGAATTTTGCTAAATCGTGAATATGACTATTATTTACATTTTCTAAATAACCTTTAGATTTTAGGTAAAGTGTTATCATACATATTGTTGTGATTCCACTTACAAAGAAGCTTGCAAAAACATACCATCCAAATAACGTACTAAACCAGTGAGGGTCAATTGACATTATCCAATCCCAAGACATAATTGATTCTGTAACTATAAAGAAAACCAAGAATGCCGCTGACATTTTGAAATTCTTTTTGTAGAAACTATTGTCATTTGATTCATCTTGAGCTAAACAGTTTTTTCTTGAAAAATATCTATATAAATTCCATCCAATCAAAAATATAGCAGCTCTTATAATCCAAAATGGGAAATTAAGGTAGCCTGATTTATTTCGAATTAATTTATCATGAGCAACAACTTCTGGATCCATCCAAATAAACAAATGGTTAAAATGCATTCCACATAAAACTAAGAAAATAAAGAATATTACAGATCCAATTGGTAAATAAGCTGTAATACCCTGCATAACTCTAAAGAGTACCGGAGACCAACCAGCTTGTGCTACTTGTTGAATAGCATAAAAAGCTAAAACTCCCATAGATATTAACAAGAAGAAAATACAAGCTACATAAAAAGCTGCCCATGGTTTATTTTGCAATTGATGCAAAACATGTTCTAAATGTGCTTCGTGCTCTTTATGAGCTTTTACGTCTGCCAATTTACTTTCATCCTCTTTTTCAATTTTGTCAACCATAGCTAGATTTACAGCAACCTCTTCTTTATTTGCTAAAGAATCTTCTTTAACACCCACACTATGTGAAACAACTTTTGTAAGCGAATCATTTTCGTGAGCTACTACTTCTTTGTGTTCAGCTACCGGTTTAGTTTCGTGTGTATTCGCTACATGTGTAACAGCTTCCGTATGATGTTCACCATGTGAACTTGCTGCTAACATTTCTTCAACTTCTTTTATATTTTTTGGCGTTGTTAAAAAACCATACCCTATACCTAGGATACCAACGATCATAAGAATAAAAGAAAAGGTTTTTAATTTACTTGAAAATGTGTACATATCTATACTATTCAGATTGTTCTATTTTTATTTATTTTTTAGTTGCATAACATAAGAAGATACTAACCAACGTTCTTTTGTGTTTAGTTGATTAGCGTGAGAACCCATAGAATTCAATCCATAAGTAATAACGTGAAATATACTTCCTTCGTTAATTTCTCTATCTTTATAATTGGGTACACCTAAAAATTTTTCTTGTTTAACCAATTTTCCCTTTCCATCTCCAGTAGTTCCGTGGCAAATTGCACAATAAATGTTATACAATTCTTCACTTTTTTTCATGTCAACTTGAGTTGAATCTAATGGTGACTTAATATTAGCTGCTTTAACTGTTGCTAATGCTTCTGGAGTATTTGCATATTCATAAGGCACATAGCCTCTTTTTATAACTCCATTTGGAGGAAGTTGTCCTTCTTTGCCTTTTTCCCCTGACGGAGATGCAAAAGCATCCGATTCAGAATAGGTTTCGTATGCAACTGACTCATACATGTTAGGCATGTATTGATAATTAGGTTTCAAATCATTTTTACATGATGAAACAACAACTGTCATACTTACCAAAAGTGCTATTTTATATAAACTTTTCATAGTTAATTTTAATGCTTTTCGATTACTTTAACTTCGACTGCTCCTGTATTTTTGAAAAAAGATACCATTTCATTTTCATCACCTTTTACAGCAACTTCCATAAGGAAATGATCATCTGTTGTTCTTACATCCGGATTTTCAGCTTGTTTGAATGGCCATAACCTACTTCTCATATAAAAAGTGATAACCATTAAGTGAGCTGCAAAGAATACAGTCATTTCAAACATAACAGGAACAAAAGCTGGCATGTTTTGAATATAACTAAAACTTGGCTTTCCTCCAATATCCTGTGGCCAATCAGAAATCATGATAAAATTCATCATCCAAGTAGCAACAGAAAGACCAATACAGCCATATATAAAGGCACATATAGCAAGTCTAGTAGGAGCTAATCCCATTGCTTTATCCAACCCGTGAACTGGGAATGGAGTAAAAACTTCTTCAATATGATGATGTGCATTTCTAGTTTGCTTTACAGCATCCATTAAAATATCATCATCATTGTATATAGCGTGTATAACTTTATTATTACTCATAACGAATACTAATGTTTTTCTGAATTATTATGACCCTCTGCTTCTCTTTTTCTTTTATAGTTTTCTCCAGAAGATTTTAAAATTGTTTTAACCTCTGCTTGAGCAATTACCGGGAACGTTCTTGCATACAATAAGAATAATACGAAGAAGAATCCGATTGTTCCGATGAAAATTCCAATATCTACAAATGTCGGAGAAAACATTGTCCAAGAAGACGGTAAGTAATCTCTGTGTAATGATGTTACAATGATTACAAAACGTTCGAACCACATACCAATATTTACAACAATTGAGATTATGAAAGAGAACATAATACTAGTTCTCAATTTTTTGAACCACATAAACTGTGGAGAGAATACATTACAAGTCATCATTGACCAATATGCCCACCAGTAAGGACCAGTTGCTCTGTTTAAGAAAGCATATTGCTCGTATTCTACACCAGAGTACCAAGCAACAAATAACTCAGTAATATAGGCAACCCCTACTATAGAACCTGTAATCATGATTACAATATTCATTAATTCAATATGTTGAATTGTGATATAGGCTTCCAATTTAGAAACTTTTCTCATGATAATTAGCAAAGTGTTTACCATTGCAAATCCTGAGAAAACCGCTCCTGCAACGAAGTAAGGAGGGAAGATTGTTGTGTGCCATCCTGGAATAACTGAAGTAGCAAAGTCAAAAGATACGATTGTGTGTACAGAAAGCACAAGAGGAGTTGCTAAACCAGCTAACACAAGAGAAACCTCTTCAAAACGTTGCCAGTCTTTTGCTCTACCGCTCCAACCAAAACTTAAAATAGAATATACTCTTTTAGTAAATGGTGTTACAGCTCTATCACGTAACATTGCAAAATCAGGTAATAAACCTGTCCACCAGAAAACTAGTGATACAGAAAGGTAAGTTGATATTGCAAATACGTCCCATAATAATGGTGAGTTGAAGTTAACCCATAAAGAACCAAATTGATTAGGAATTGGAACTACCCAGTAAGCTAACCAAGGGCGTCCCATGTGAATTATAGGGAACAAACCTGCTTGTATAACTGAGAAAATTGTCATCGCTTCAGCAGAACGGTTAATTGCCATTCTCCATCTTTGACGGAACAATAATAGTACAGCAGAGATTAGTGTACCAGCGTGACCGATACCAACCCACCAAACAAAATTCGTGATATCCCAAGCCCAACCTACAGTTTTATTTAATCCCCAAGTACCAATACCTGTTGATATAGTATAAATAATACAACCTATTCCCCAAAGGAAAGCTGCAAGTGCGATAGAAAATACAGTCCACCACTGTTTATTGGCTCTTCCTTCTACAGGAGCAGCAACATCAACAGTTATATCGTGATAACTTTTATCACCTATAACTAAGGGTTTTCTAATGGGTGCTTCGTAATGAGACGACATACTTATATTTAGATTTTAGATTTTAGATTACAGTTTTCAGAATAAATCTGATACCGCTATCTATTTATTATTTTCGTATTATATATTTCTTACTTTAACTTGATAAACAACGTTTGGTTTTGTACCAACATGTTCTAGTAAATGATATGATCTATCGTCTGCAGCAAGTTTTGCTATTTCAGATTCTTTGTTATTAACATCTCCAAAAGCCATTGCACCATTTGAACAAGCACTTGAACAAGCTGTTTGGAATTCATTTACTGCAACTTCTCTACCTTCACGTTTAGCTGTAAGAATAGTTAATTGTGTTTTTTGAATACACATTGAACATTTTTCCATAACTCCACGAGAACGAACATTCACGTCTGGATTTACAACCATACGACCTAAATCATCATTCATATGATAATTAAATTCGTCATTGTTTGCATATAAAAACCAGTTGAAACGACGTACTTTATAAGGACAGTTGTTTGCACAATAACGAGTACCAACACATCTATTGTAAGCCATTTGGTTTTGACCTTGACGTCCATGAGATGTTGCAGCTACCGGACAAACTGTTTCACATGGTGCGTGATTACAGTGTTGACACATAACTGGTTGGAAAGAAACTTGTGGATTGTCAGAAGCATGTTCCATTTCTCCAAATCCTCCAAGAGAACCTTTATCTCCAGACAAACCATCAAACTCTTCTTTTTTCTTATTATCACCTGCAAAAGTTTCTTCAGATGAATAATATCTATCAATACGCAACCAGTGCATATCTCTACTTCTTCTAACTTCAGATTTTCCAACTACCGGAACGTTATTTTCGGCATGACATGCAATTACACATGCTCCACATCCTGTACATGCATTTAAATCAATTGAAAGATTAAAATGATGTCCAACAGAACGGTCAAAAGATTCCCACAAGTCAACTTTTGTTGCTTCAACTTCCTTGTGATCTAAAGATACAACAGGAAGAATATTCCATTCTTTAGCTTCTTTTGTATTGAAAACTTCTAATGTAGTTTCTTTTATAATATCACCTCTACCCATCAACGTTTTTTGACCTTGAACACAAGCAAACTCGTGCTCACCATCAGCTTTATCGATAGTTACAGATTGAATATTATTGAAGTTTTTATATAATTTGAAAGCATTAACACCTACTTTCATTTCTTCTTTCATAGCTGCTTCACGACCATAACCTAATGCCAATCCTAATGTTCCAACTGCTTGTCCTGGCTGAACAATTACAGGAACATTTTCTAACTTAGCACCGTTAACTGTTAAAGTTGTATAGCTACCATTAAGCCCACCATTAGCAACTATTTCATTAGATAAACCAAGTTTGTCAGCATCAGCTCTTGATATAGTCACATAATTATCCCAAGAAACTCTTGTAATTGGATCAGGGAATTCTTGTAACCAGGGATTGTTGGCTTGTTGACCATCACCAAGACCTGTTTTTGTATATAAATTTAATTCAAATCCAGCTTTAGCTTTTGTTTGTGCTAGAGCATTAGCAGCGCCAGCATAATCAGCAGTTCCGCCAGATGCAACTTGAGTCGCAGCGGCAACAACACCATCATGTAAAACTTTATTCCAAGTTAAACCTGAACTATAATTTGCAGAATTTGATTTTAAGTAATCGTAATAAGTTCCACCGATACCATTCAAAGACATTAAAACTTCTTGAAATTGTTTGGTGTTGAATAATGGACGGATTGTTGGCTGAGTTAGTGCATAACTGCCTTTAGTAATAGAAACATCATTCCATGATTCTAAATAATGAGGAGTTGCGGCAACCATTGATGATAATAAAGCCGTTTCGTCTTCTCTTAAAGTGAAAGTTACTGAAGTTTTAACTTTTTTCAATCCAGCTTTGAATGCATCACTATTTGGTAAGGTAAAAACAGGGTTAACGCCACTCATAATTAATGTATGAACACTTCCGGCATTCATATCAGCAACCAATTGAGTTACTTTTTCGTTTGAT
Organism: Flavobacterium sp.; assembly: GCF_044377315.1. GTDB lineage: Bacteria > Bacteroidota > Bacteroidia > Flavobacteriales > Flavobacteriaceae > Flavobacterium. The sequence continues at coordinate 21,309 of NZ_JBILJG010000003.1, read as the reverse complement.
CCTTTTCTAATTAATCTTGTTCCTGTAGTTGTGAATGCTTCACTTGCTAAAACTTGATTGATAGCCAAAACTAACAATTGAGCATTTTTATCTTGAATACCAGAAACTAAAAGCCCTTTGCTACCAGCTGATTTCAACTGTTGAGCGGCTTTCATAACGATATCTTCATTTGGAATTTTAGATGTAGCTACAGAAGAATTTGTAATTACATTATATATTTTAACTAAAGCTTGAATTTGATTTGCGTTTGACATTGCAACACGTTTGTCAGCAGCAGCTCCAGATAATGTCATGTTTGCTTCAAATTGGAAGTGACGAGACATTTTTCCGTTCCTTGGAATTCTACCTTGTGCGTATCCACCATCATAACTTCCACCTTGCCAATCTCCTAAAAAGTCAGCTCCAACAGAAACAATTAAAGAAGCTTTTGAAAAATCATAATCTTTCAAACCCCTTTCACCATAAACAGTTTCAAATGCGTCAAGTGCTTCCGAAGAAGAAACAGCATCGTAAACCACATGTTTTGCGCTTGGGTTTTTAGCTAAAAATTCAGCAATTAATTTTTCAGTTGAAGGACTTGCCAAAGTATTGGTAAGTAAAACAACTTGACTTCCTTTTGCTTTTGCTTCAGAAATACTAGCTATCAAATTAGAATCTATTTCAGACCAAGTTGCTGGTTTTCCTGCAATTCTAGGATTTTTAACTCTCATGTTGTCATACAATGACAATATAGAACCATGAACTCTAGCATTAGCAGCAAATTTTGCTCCTTCTATAGTATTATTTTCAATTTTTATTGGTCTACCTTCCCTTGTTTTTACTAATAAATTAGCAAAATCGAAACCGTCATAAACGGTAGTTGCATAGAAATTTGCTACACCAGGAATAATTTGATCAGGCTGAACAACGTAAGGAATTGATTTATGAACTGGACCTTCACATGCTGCAAGCGTTGCTGCTGCAGTACTAAATCCAACGTACTTAAGGAAATCACGTCTTGAAGTTGACGAATTTGATAGTGAATTATCGTTGCCTAAGAATTGATCTGTAGGGATTTCTTCAACAAATTCGTTATTTCTAAGCGCCTCAACAATAGAACTATTTTCGTTTAGTTCCTCAACACTTTTCCAGTATTTTTTGTTTGATGACATCGTATATAATATTAGCTTCTTAATTATTTTATTAATAGTGGCATTTTCCACATTCTAATCCACCCATTTGTGCTGCAGTTAGCTTGTCAACACCGTATCTTTTTGAAAGTTCAGCATGAATTTTAGTGTAATATTCATTACCTTCCATTTTAACCTCAGTTTTTCTATGACAATCAATACACCAACCCATTGTTAGCGGAGCAAACTGTTTTTGAATTTCATAAGTTTGAACTGGCCCGTGACAAGTTTGACATTCTACGCCAGCTACAGAAACGTGTTGTGAGTGATTGAAATAAGCAAAATCTTGTAAATTATGTATTCTTACCCATTTAACAGGTTCAGTTTTGCCAGTATATTTCTGTAAAGTTCCATCCCAACCAACTGCTTTGTATAGTTTTTGAATTTCTCCATCATAAAAAGCTTTAGAATATTCAGCAGTAGCAGTTGTGTCTGCAACTTGACTTATGTTTTTATGGCAATTCATACAAACATTTAAAGAAGGAATTCCTGCATTTTTACTAACTCTTGCAGATGAGTGACAATATTTACAATCAACACCGTTGCTCCCAGCGTGAATTCTGTGTGAGAAATGTATAGGTTGAATTGGCGCATAATCCTGATCTACACCTATCTGCACAAAGTAACCATATGCAAAGTAAGCTGCACTTAACATTAAAATGATAACAGAAACCAAAACTAAAAATTGATTTTTCACAAATGCTTTCCAAATTGGAATTTTGTTTTCATTTGCTAATTTTTGAATTTCAATTCCGTTTGCTTTTGCAATTTTAGTAAGCAAGTTATTTACAATATATAACATTGTAATTAACATTAACATTACTGCAATTAGTGCTCCAAGAATGACATTGTTAGAAATTCCATCTTCTGCTGCTACTGTTCCCGGAGTTCCAGCTGTAGTTGCTACTGGAGCTTCGGCTTTTACTTCGTCTGTATAAGCAATAATGTTATCAATATCTGCGTTTGATAATTGAGGAAAAGAAGTCATTACCGACTTGTTGTTTTCTTCGAAAATTTTTACAGCTTGTGCATCACCAGATTTTATAAGTTCTGAACTGTTTTTTACCCATTTGTACAACCATTCTTTGTCATATTTGGCAGAAACGCCTCTCAAAGCTGGACCAGTCATCTTTTTGTCTAAATTATGACAAGCAGCGCAATTGGTGTTGAATATTTCTTTCCCTTTTGCTGCATCAGCACCTTGGGCTTTGGATGTTAATGAAAAACTTAGCATTGCTGCTAAACTTAAAATTAAAATCTTTGAAATCGAATTAGGGTTACCCTTCTTTTTCATATTATATATTATGATTATCTACTAATTTTGGTGTTTTTTTTGTGTTTTATATTTTAAAAAAGACCATCCTCTATTTTTAAAACTTGCACAAAAATACGACTTATGAGCAATTCTCAAAACCTTAAAATAGTCTTAAATGTTAATTTATATTAATTCTAAATAATATCAGTGTTTTTGATTATGCTATAAAATAGTACATTTGTATTAAAATCAATTATTTATGAAATATTTAAAAAATTCAAACTGCGTTATTTACGGAATATTTATGTTCTTTTTATCTGCAAATTTATCTGCACAAGAGGCAAGTATCAGTGTTTCTCAAGACTTAAAATTTGAGCAAATTTTAACAGAAAAAAGAAAAATAAACGCAACAATTACATCAAACGATAGGTATAAAATACAAATTTTTAGTGGTGATAGCGAAACTGCAAAAAAGAATTTATCCGATTTTAGAAAAGACAATAAAATCATTGACGGAACAATCGTTTTTAATACGCCAAATTATAAAGTTTGGGTTGGTAATTTTAAAACTAGAATTGAAGCAGAAAGAAATTTGAGTGAGGTTTTAAAAAAGTATCCAAAAGCATTATTGATAAAGCCTAGTAAATAAAACGCATCTATTAATAAAAAATGCCCCAAATAGTGTTTAACTCTTTGGGGCATTTTTAAAAAATGAGGTTTTTTATTTGAACTGTTTTGAATATTATTTTAATTTTTTCTTGATAGCAACTTCGTGAAATGATTCGATAACATCGTCAATTTCGATTTCATTAAAATTCTTGATTTGAATACCGCAATCGTATCCTTTGGCTACTTCTTTTACATCATCTTTAAAACGTTTAAGTGCTATTAGATCACCTGTGTGAACCACAACACCTTGACGAATAATTCTAACTTTAGAACTTCTAAGGATTTTACCATCAACTACCATACATCCCGCAATAGAACCAATTTTTGAAATTTTGAAAATCTCTCTAATTTCGGCAGTACCCGTAACTTCTTCTTTCATTTCTGGTGCTAACATCCCTTCCATTGCATCTTTCAAGTCATCTATTGCAGCGTAGATAATGGAGTAAAATCTAATATCGATTTCTTCTTTGTCTGCTAATTGTCTTGCGTTTCCTGCTGGACGAACATTAAATCCTATAATGATGGCATCAGATGCAGAAGCTAACATAACGTCTGATTCGGTAATTGCACCTACACCTTTGTGAATAATATTGATTTGAATTTCTTCTGTAGATAATTTTGAGAAGGAATCAGAAAGAGCTTCAACAGAACCATCCACGTCACCTTTAAGAATTATATTCAATTCTTTAAATTGACCTAAAGCGATACGACGACCAATCTCATCAAGTGTAATATGTCGTTGAACACGTACTGATTGTTCTCTCATTAATTGTGTACGTTTAGCAGCAATTTGTTTTGCTTCTCTTTCGTCTTCGAAAACATTAAACTTATCACCTGCAGTTGCCGAACCGTCTAGTCCAAGAACAGAAACTGGCGTTGATGGACCTGCTTCTTTAACTGTGTTACCACGTTCATCATGCATGGCTTTAATTTTACCATGATGTTTCCCGGCAAGCATATAATCACCAATTTTTAAAGTTCCGTGTTGTACTAATATTGTAGATACATATCCTTTTCCTTTATCTAAAAATGCTTCAACAACAGTTCCAGATGCTACTTTATTTGGATTAGATTTTAAATCTAAAACTTCTGCTTCAAGTAATACTTTTTCCAAAAGTTCTTTTACGCCTATTCCCATTTTAGCAGAAATATCATGTGATTGGTATTTTCCACCCCAATCTTCAACAAGTAAATTCATTTGAGCTAATCCTTCTTTAATTTTTTCAGGATTTGCATTTGGTTTATCCACTTTATTGATTGCAAAAATGATTGGAACACCAGCTGCTTGAGCATGACTAATTGCTTCTTTTGTTTGAGGCATAATATCATCATCGGCAGCAATTACAATAATTGCAATATCTGTAACTTGAGCACCACGTGCACGCATAGCGGTAAACGCTTCGTGTCCAGGTGTATCAAGAAATGCGATTTTTTGACCATTATCAAGAGTTACTCCGTAGGCGCCAATATGTTGTGTTATTCCTCCAGATTCACCAGCGATAACATTTTCTTTACGAATATAATCTAGCAAAGAGGTTTTACCGTGGTCAACGTGACCCATTACGGTTACGATTGGAGCTCTAGTAATTAAATCTTCTTCTCTATCTTCTACAACTTGAATGTTTTCTTCTAGTTCAGTTGTTATGAATTCAACTTCGTAACCAAATTCATCAGCAACAATTGTTAATGTTTCGGCATCAAGACGTTGATTCATGGTAACCATGATTCCAAGTGACATACATGTTCCAATAACCTTAGTTATAGGCACATCCATCATTGTTGAAATTTCACCAACAGTAACGAATTCAGTAACTTTGATGGTCTTACTACCTTCTTCAATAGCTTTTTGTTCGTCATCTGATTTTTGACGGTGCGTATCTCTTTTATCTCTTCTGTATTTAGCTGCTTTAGATTTTCCGCCTTTACCTTGTAATTTTTCTAAAGTTTCACGAATTTGATTTTTAACTTCTTCTTCTGTAGGCTCAACTTTGGCAACAATTGCAGGTCTGTTTCCTTTAACAAAACCAGGTCTTGCACCTCTATTTGTATTGTTTCCGCCTGTGTTTGGTACTATTTTATTTGCGCCAGGTGTTCCATTTCCACCGGGTCTAACTTCTCCTGGTTTTGTTGGAATCCTTTTTCTTTTGTTTTTATTCGCATTTGAATTTGGATTACCTGCATTAGGCACTCCTGGTTTGTTTGGAGTAATCTTTGGCTCTTCTTTTTTCTTTTTAGGCTTATTAAATTGAGATAAATCAATTGTTTGACCAGTAAGTGTAGCGCCAGATAATTTTTGATATTGTGTGTTGAAAACTTCTTCAATAGCAGCAATTGACTCATCGTCTTTTTTAAGCGTTTCTGATTTTGTCTTAGCTACGTCAACAATAGGAATAGATTCAACTTTAGGGGTTTCCTTTTTAGTAGGTTTTTCAACTTTAATCTCAACTTTAGGATCAGCCTTTTCTGCAATAGGAGCTACTGGTTTTTTTGGATTCAAATCAATTGTACCGACCTGTTTAGGTGCTGTAACGACAGCTTTTGCTTTGATTAATTCTAGACGTTGACGTTCTTCATCTTGTTTGCGTTTTTCTTCAATTTCTCGTTCTCTTTCGATACGCAAAGCTTCCTTTTCTTTTCTTTTTTCTTCGCCTACTTCTTTTGAAGCTTCTTTATTCCCCTTATCGCCAGCAAATTGATTTTGCAGGATACTAAATTCGTTTTCAGAAATTTTAGCGTTAGGATTTGACTCAATAGCAATTCCCTTATCTTTTAGATAATCAACAGCTCTTTCTAACGAAATATTTAATTCCCTTAAAACCTTGTTTATTCTTATTACTCTTTCTTCAGACATAAAACCTTTTTATTATTTCTTTTTTGTTGCGTTGCTGTAGTAGTTAGTAGTTGTTAACTATTAAATTCTGCTTTTAAAATATTCATGACATCAATAATGGTTTCTTCTTCAAGATCTGTTCTTCTTACCAAGTCATTTACATCTTGTTTCAGAACGCTTCTTGCAGTGTCTAAACCAATTTTAGCAAACTCTTCGATAACCCAAGCTTCAATTTCATCTGAAAACTCTGTTAATTCAACGTCATCTTCTTCTTCAGCAACGTTGCCTTCTCTTATAACATCTAATTCGTAACCAGTCAATTGACCAGCTAATCTAATATTGTGGCCACCTCTACCAATGGCTTTAGAAACTTCTTCTAATTTCAAGAAAACTTCAGCTCTTTTTGTTTCTTCATTAATTTTAATAGATGAAACTTTTGCAGGACTTAAAGCTCTAGTAATGTATAATTGAATGTTAGTTGTATAATTAATTACATCAATATTTTCATTTCCAAGTTCACGAACAATTCCGTGAATTCTTGAACCCTTCATACCAACACAAGCTCCAACAGGATCAATTCTATCATCATAAGAATCTACAGCTACTTTTGCTTTTTCTCCTGGAATTCTAACAACATTTTTTACCATAATTAAACCGTCGAAAACCTCGGGAATTTCTTGTTCAAATAATTTTTCTAAGAACTTTTCTGAAGTTCTAGACATAATAATTTGAGGTTTATTTCCTTTTAATTCAACGCTTTCAATGATTCCTCTTACATTATCTCCTTTGCGGAAGAAATCAGATGGGATTTGTTTTTCTTTTGGAAGAACAATTTCATTTCCTTCGTCATCTACCAAAATCACAACTCTTGGTCGTACATGGTGAACTTCGGCAGTGTAAATTTCGCCAATTAAATCTTTAAATTGTTTATAAAGATTAGTATTGTCGTGTTCGTGAATTTTTGAAATTAAATTTTGGCGCAAAGCTAAAATAGCTCTTCTTCCTAAATCAATTAATTTTACTTCTTCAGAAACTTCTTCACCAATTTCAAAATCGGGTTCAATTTTTCTTGCTTCTGTAAGTGTAATTTCTAGGTGGTCCAAGTCTAAATCATCATCAGCAACGATAACTCTTCTTTGCCAAATTTCCATATCACCTTTATCCGGATTGATAATAATGTCGAAATTATCATCTGAACCAAATTTCTTTTTTAATGCATTTCTAAATACATCCTCTAAAATCGCCATAAGCGTTACACGATCAATAAGTTTATCGTCCTTAAACTCTGAAAATGAATCGATTAATGCTAAATTTTCCATGCCAACTCTTTATTTAAAATGTTACTGTAACAACTGCTTCTTTTATTTCAGAAAAAGGAATTTCTTGTCTTTTTTGTACAGTTTCTTTTCCTTTTCCTATTTTCTTAGGTTCTCTCGCTTGCCAAGACAAAGTTATAAAATTATCTGTAACTTCAACTAATTCAGCTTCAATGGTTTCGGTTGCTAATTTTACTATTAGTTTTCTTCCAATATTTTTTATGTATTGTCTTACTATTTTTAGAGGTGAACCAACTCCAACCGATGCTACTTCTAGCGAAAAATCTTGTTCTTCTCTGTCAAGATTATTTTCTATAATTCTACTGATATCAATACAGTCTTGCAATTGCACTCCTTTGTCTCCATCAAGCGTAATAATTATTTTATAACTATCTGTTATTGTTAAATCTATTAAAAAAATAGATGGTTTTTCTTGTAAACCTTCTTCAAGTAAGCTAAATACCTTTTCTTTAAATACCATATTGTTATAAAAAGAGGGAAGCATTGCTTCCCTCATTATTCAAGTTTTACTAAATAACGGTGCAAATATAGTGTTTTTTTTATAAATCAAAATATTGTTTCATCTTATAATTTTTTGTACCTTTATATAATTAAAATGTATCTTACATTTTTACATAAATTATACTATATATCATGAAGAAAATTTTAGTACCTACCGACTTCTCAAAGCATTCTGAATATGCGTTGAGAGTAGCTGCGCAAATCGCAAGAAAAAACAACGGTGAAATCATCTTATTGCACATGATTGAGCTGCCTCATCAAGGTAATGATGCCATTGGGACGGGTAAAGATTTGCCTGAAATAATGTTTTTTAAAAACAAAGCTATTGAAAGATTAGAAGATTTGATGGATGAAGATTTCTTAGATGGAATTGAAGTTTCTGAAGTAATTCAGTTTGAAAAAGCATTTAGTGGCGTTTTAAACATTAGCAAGAAAAACGATATTGATTTTATTGTAATGGGTTCTCATGGAGCGAGTGGTTTTAATGAAATGCTTATCGGTTCAAATACAGAAAAAGTTGTTCGTTATTCTGATGTTCCTGTTTTGGTTATAAAAAATGAAATGTCTGAATTTAAAGCTGATAGTTTTGTTTTTGCTTCAGATTTTTCAGAAGAAATCAAAAAACCATTCGCTAAAATATTGGATTTTGCCAAAGGATATGGTTCGCATTTAAATCTTGTAATGATCAACACTCCTAATAGTTTTAAATCAACAATTGTTGCTGAAAATATAATGAATGATTTTATTAAAGAATTTGATTATAGTAACCATTCATTACATATATACAATGATGTCAATGTCGAAAAAGGAATTATTAATTTTTCAAATAGTGTAAATGCTGATGTCATTGGAATGTGTACACATGGAAGGACTGGGTTTGCTCATTTCTTTAACGGAAGTATAAGCGAGGATTTAGTAAATCATGCTGTTAGACCCGTTATTACATTTAAAATATAATAGTTGATATTATATTATTAATTAACCGTTTTTTTAAATAAAGACGGTTTTTTTTATTTTAAAATTTTACTATTTAAAAATAGCGCAGTTTCCCTAAAAAATAAATTCGGATTTTCTGCATGTAGCCAATGACCTGTGTTTGGAATAGTTGCTAATTCTAAATTTGGAAAATGTTCTTTTATTTCAAGAAAATCAGCATCTAAGATATAGTTAGAGTTTCCTCCGCGGATGAACAAAGTTGGTTTTTCAAAAATGGCATTTTCCGGTAATGTTTTGCCAACTTCTTCAACTTTTCTATTGAAAACATCCAAATTGAATCGGAAAGCTAGTTGACCGGGTTCTTTCCAATACAAGCTTTTCATTAAAAATTGGCGTGTACCATAATCAGGAATAAAAGGAAACAATATTTCTTCAACGGCTGTTCTATCAGGTTTTGATGAAAAATCTACAGCATTTAGTCCGGCTAAAATATCTTGATGATGTGGTGCATAATATTTTGGACCAATATCGGCAACAATTAATTTTTCCATCATTTCGGGATATTTTGTCGCAAAAAGCATAGCAACTTTTCCGCCCATTGAATGTCCGATTATGAAAATTTTTTCTAAATTATGTTGTTGGCAATATTCTAAAACATCTTGAGCCATTACTTCGTAGCTAAAGTTTTCAGAGTGAAAACTTCTACCGTGATTGCGCAAATCTAACATGTGTGTTTGAAATCCTTCGGCCGCATATAAAAAACCAAACGATTTCCAATTATCAGACATTCCCAAAAAGCCGTGGATGATTAATAATGGTTTACCTTGTCCTTCTATTCTTGAATATAACATGATTTTATTTTTTTTGACTCGAATTTCACGAATTTACAGTATCAGATAATTTGTAAAATAATTTAGAATTTAGAATTCGAAAAAAAATTGGGCAATTTGTGTTTATAATTACTTCAATTTTTGCAAATACATATTTACAACATTATCCAAACCAAAATAAAGTGCTTCCGAAATTAATGCATGACCAATAGAAACTTCTAATAAATCTGGAATATTTTCTTTGAAAAATTTGATGTTATCCAGGCTCAAATCATGACCTGCATTTATTCCTAAGTTTAACTCATTAGCCATAATTGCAGCTTTTATATATGCTTCAATTACTCTGTGATTTCCTAAACCGTATTGTTGTGCAAATTCTTCGGTGTATAATTCAATTCTGTCTGTTCCTGTTTTTTTTGCACCTTCAATCATTTCTGAAATTGGATCAACAAAAATAGAAGTTCTGATGCCATTACGCTGAAATTCCTGAATAACTTCTGTTAGATAAGATTGATTTTTTTTAGTATCCCAACCAGCGGATGAAGTTATTGCTCCAATAGCATCTGGAACTAAAGTTACTTGTTCGGGCTTGCATTCTAAAACCAAATCAATAAAATTATGTTGCGGATTTCCTTCAATATTGAACTCTGTGTAAACAATTGGTTTTAAATCACGAGCATCCTGATAACGTATATGTCTTTCATCAGGACGCGGATGAATAGTGATTCCTTGTGCTCCAAATTTCTGAATATCTTTCGCAACTTGAACTAAATTGGGAACATTTCCACCGCGAGCATTTCTTAAAGTTGCAATTTTATTAATATTTACACTTAACTTTGTCATATCATTTTTTTTGAACCACAAAAATACAAAGTTAAAATAAGGTTTTATGTTGTAAAATTTGATTATTTTGCAACAAATATTGAATAAGTATCATGACAGAGATTACCGACTACATCACGAACGATTACAAAGCCCTTGATAGTCAAGAAACTATTGCCCATGTTCAAGATTTCTTTATGGATGTTCCTTTTTCTCATTTTTCGGTATTAAATGAGGGTATATATATAGGTAGCATTGCTGCAGATGATGTTGACACTTTTGATTCTGACAAAAATATTTCTGATTATAAATATGCTTTAGAAGGGTTTTTTGCCAGAAATAGTATGATTTGGCTAGATGTTTTAGAAGTGTTTGCCAAAAATCACAGCAATGTAGTTCCGGTTTTGAATGAAGAAAATGCCTATTTAGGTTATTATGAATTGGAAGATATTGTGAAATTTTTTCACGAAACACCTTTTTTAAGAGAACAAGGTGGCATTATTGTGATTAAAAAAAGTATTCAAGAGTATTCTATGAGCCAAATTACACAAATTGTTGAAAGCAACAATGGTAAATTGTTAGGCTTATTTGTTTCAGAAGCAGATGTTGAAAATGTTCAAATTACCATAAAAATTGCAATTGGAGCTATGAATGATATTATTCAAACTTTCAGAAGATACAATTATGAAATTGTTTCAGAGCATCAAGAAGACAATTATTTGAATAGTTTAAAAGAACGATCGGAATATTTAGACAAATATTTGAGTATGTAATCAATGTGGCAATGAATTATTCTGCCAATTAGATAATTTAGAAAAAATGAAAATCGCAATTTTCGGACAATATTACCAAAACGATACTCGACCAATTATTCGAGATATTTTTGTTTTTTTTAATGCCAACAATGTCGAATTGGTGATTGAAGAAAAATTCTTAAAAATATTATACGAACAAGAAATTTTAAAGCGAGAATATAAAACATTTAAAGAATATTCGTGTTTAGATTCAAGTTTTGATATTTTGGTTAGCATTGGTGGCGACGGGACTATTCTAAGAGCAGCCACTTTTGTTAGAGATTCTGGTATTCCAATAATAGGAATTAATGCTGGTAGATTAGGTTTTTTGGCAAAAGTTCAAAAAGAAAATATCGAAAGTTTTCTTCAAGTGGTAATTGAGAAAAAATATACTATTTCAAAAAGAGCACTTTTAAGTTTAGAATGTTCACCTGAAAATGAACAAATAAACGAACTAAATTTTGCGATGAATGAAGTAACCGTTAGTCGAAAAGACACCACTTCGATGATTACAATTGAAACCTCATTGAACGATGAATATCTAAATTCATATTGGGCTGACGGCTTAATTATTTCAACTCCAACAGGATCAACAGGTTATTCATTGAGTTGTGGTGGTCCCGTTTTGACACCAGAAGTAAAAAGTTTTGTAATAACACCTATTGCTCCGCATAATCTAAACGCTAGGCCACTAGTTATTCCAGATGATACAGAAATAAAACTAAAAGTTTCAGGGCGAGAAGAACAATATTTAGTTTCCTTAGATTCTCGAATTGCAACACTTAATAATAATTCGGTTTTAACAATAAGAAAAACAGAATTTTATATAAATATGGTTGAAATTCCGAATGAAACTTTCCTGAAAACACTACGAAACAAACTTCTATGGGGAGAAGACAAGCGAAATTAAATTTTTTTTCACTTTTTTATACTACAAACACTAAAAATACCGTTTAAATACCAGCCAGAAATAGAAAAAAACTGGCGCTAGTATAAACGTTAAATATAGCAAGAAAAGATTATTATAAATCATGTACTTTTAGTAGTCATAATTATTATATTTGCACGCTATTTTAAAAAGAATGAAAAGATTTTTTTTAGTTTTATTTTTAATAAGTTTATCATCAACAAAAGCTCAAATACATGAAGTTGGGGTTTTTTTTGGTGGAAGTAATTTTATAGGCGATGTTGGGCCAACAACATATGTAAATCCAAACGAACCTGCCTATGGTCTATTGTATAAATGGAATAAAAGTCCAAGACATTCATGGAGAGCATCATTTATTCAATCAAAATTAACATCAAGAGATGCAGATTCAGATATGAAATCTAGAAAAGGAAGAGATTATAGTTTTGAAAATAGTGCAAAAGAATTATCTTTAGGACTTGAATTTAATTTTTTTGATTTCAATCAGCATGATATGACAAAAAAAGTCACACCTTATATATATTCAGGTCTAAGTTATACAAGATATGACGGATTATTTTTTGCTGGTGAAAATTACCCCAAAACGGAAAAAAAATATGGTGCATTAGCAATTCCTATGACCATTGGAGTTAAAGCCAAAGTTTTAGATCATTGGGTTATTGGCATAGAAGCCGGAGCAAGATATACTTTCAAAGATGATATCGATGGAAGCAATCCAACAAGTAATAAATTGTCACATTTAAAATTTGGCAACATCAATAGTACTGATTGGTATGTTTTTTCAGGTATAACATTAACCTATACTTTTGGAAATAAACCATGTTATTGTAAACTATAAAAATGAGTTTAAAAGATACAATCAATTTAGAAAATTTACCAAAACACCTTGCCATTATTATGGATGGGAATGGTCGTTGGGCAAAAAAACAAGGATTAATAAGAGCAATTGGTCACGAAAACGGAACAAAATCTGTTAGAATCACCGTAGAAACTTGTGCAAAACTTGGAATTGAAAATTTAACTCTTTATGCCTTTTCTACAGAAAATTGGAACCGCCCAAAACTAGAAGTAGAAACCCTAATGAAACTTTTGATAAGCTCATTAAAAAAAGAGCTTAAAACACTTATTGGCAATAATATTCGTTTGAATTCTATTGGAAATCTTGAGCGTTTACCCAAATCTGCTCAAAAAGAATTACTCGAAGTAATAGAAAAGACAAAAAACAATACGCGAATGGTTTTAACGCTTGCTTTGAATTACGGAGCAAGAGAAGAAATGCTAAATGCTGTTAAAATTATAAGCGATAAAGTTAAAAATAATATAATTTCAATTGACACTATTGACGAATCAATTATAAATCAGCATCTTTACACGCAAAATTTACCAGACGTAGATTTATTAATACGGACTAGCGGCGAACATAGGATAAGCAATTTCTTGTTATGGCAAATTGCCTACTCAGAATTATACTTTACCGAAGTTCTTTGGCCAGATTTTAAAGAAGAAGATTTGTATGAGGCAATCATTAGCTATCAAAAGAGAGAACGTAGATTTGGAAAAACCAGTGAACAAATTAAATAAATTTTTAGTGTTACAAAATAAATTAAGAATAGCTCTTACAATACTATTTCTGGGAAGCGTTTTTCAAATTAAAGCCCAAGAACAAGAAAGAATTCCTTTTGATCAAGGAACAAAATATATTTTAGCCGATATTGAAGTTATAGGTAAAATAAGCTACAACCAACAAACAGTTGTTACATTCGCCGGTCTTGAAAAAGGACAATCAGTGACCGTGCCTGGAGAAGAAATATCTAATGCAATCAAAAAACTTGGTAAACTTGGTCTTTTTAGTGAAATTGATTTTTATGTAAATAATATTGCTGGAGATAGTATTTACCTTCAATTAAATATAAACGAACTACCAAAATTAAGTGAAGTTAAGTTTAAAGGGATAAAGAAAAATAAAACAGAAGCTCTTATAAAAGATAACGACCTTGTTAAAGGTAAGATTGTTAACGAAAATTTAATTACAACTACTCGAAACTATATTGAAAACAAGTATAAAAAAGATGGTTATTACAATACTAAGGTAAATATTAATACTGTTGTTGACACTACTGTAATTAATGAAGTGAAAATGCTTGTCAATATTGATAAAGGTGAAAAAATAAAGGTTGAAAAAATTGTTTTTACGGGTAATGAAAAAATTACTGATCAAAAACTCAAAAAAGCAATGAAGAACACCAAACAAAAACTTACTGTTGGTTCTTTTTTCCAAAATCCTCTTAGAGTTTTTAAAAAATCTAAATTCATTAAAGATAAGTACAAAGAAGATATAACTACAATTATTGATAAATATAAGGAGAAAGGATATAGAGATGCTCGTATAACTTCCGATTCTGTAATTTATAACAAAGAAAAGAAAAATATTGCTATAAATTTGAACATTGAGGAAGGGCGTAAATACTATTTTGGCGACATCAAATTCTTAGGAAATACGGTTTATCCAGACAATGGATTAAGTAGAATGTTAGGAATAAAAAAAGGCGATGTTTACAATGGTGTTTTGTTAGAAAAAAGAATTGCTGATAAGTCGAAACCAGATGGTGATGATATTACTAATTTATATCAAAACAATGGTTATTTATTTTCTAATATAAATGCCGTTGAAACCAAAACTGTTGGAGATTCTATCGATTTTGAAATTAGAATTGTCGAAGGGCCAATTGCCTATTTCAACAAAATTACAGTAACAGGAAATGACAAAACAAACGATAAAGTAATTTACCGTGAGTTAAGAACTAAACCTGGTCAAAAGTATAGTAAAGAAGAATTAGTAAACACCATTCGTGAAATTGGAGCATTAGGTTTCTTTGATCCTGAAGCTATCAAACCCGATTTTAAAAACGTTGATGCAGGAGCTGGAACAGTTGATATTGAATATCAAGTTGTCGAAAAAGGTTCTAGTCAAATAGAACTTCAAGGTGGTTATGGTGGTGGCGGTTTCATTGGAACACTTGGTTTATCTTTTAATAATTTTTCTGCAAGTAATTTATTCAAAAAAGATGCTTACAAACCCCTGCCTATGGGAGATGGTCAAAAAGTAGCTTTACGACTTCAAGCAAGTTCATTTTTCCAAACGTATAGTTTGTCTTTTTCTGAACCATGGTTTGGAGGAAGAAAACCTGTTCAATTTAGCACATCATTATCACATAGCAAGCAGTTCCTAAGTAATGGGTTTTCAACTATAGATAAAAGTAAAAGTTTTAATATTACTTCCTTATCTGTTGGTCTTGCCAAAAGATTAAATGCTCCTGATAACTATTTTGTTTTCTCACAAGGATTGAGTTTTCAGTATTATGATTTGAATAATTACAACACTGGACTATTTACGTTTGGTAATGGATCATCAAGAAACTTAGCCTACACAATTGGTCTTAGTAGAAATAATAAAGGTACCAACCCAATTTTTCCAACTTATGGCTCTGAATTTAGTATCTCTGGTAAATTTACACCACCTTATTCTAAGTTTAACGGAGTTGATTATGGAAATTTAGAGAATCAAATAGAATATAAATTGCGATATGCAGCTTCTTCTAGGTTGCCAATTGATGTAAATAGTGTAACTCCGAATGGTTATCCGCAAGAAGGCGATCTAATCAAATTCAATGAAGAGACAGGTTTTTACGATAAAATTTTAGAATCAGATTATTTGAGTGCCGATGCAGATAGAGGAAAAGTTGACCAAAAGAAATTTAATTGGTTAGAGTATTACAAAATCAAGTTTAAAGCAGATTGGTTTACAAAAATTTATGGTAAATTAGTTCTTCGCTCATTGGGTGAATTTGGGTTTATGGGTTCTTACAATGAAGATAGAGGTCTTGTACCATTTGAAAGATTCTTTTTAGGTGGTGATGGTTTGGCAAATTTTGCCCTTGACGGTAGAGAGATAATTCAATTAAGAGGTTATCCAAACAATTCATTGTCAAGTGTTGATGGAGGAACAATTTACAACAAGTTTTCTCTAGAAATGCGTTATCCAATAACCTTAAAATCTTCTGCATCAATATATGTTTTATCATTTCTAGAAGGTGGAGCCGCTTATAACAATTTTAATCAATATAATCCGTTTATATTACAACGTTCGGCAGGTTTTGGTTTAAGAATTTTCATGCCAGCGTTTGGATTGTTAGGTATTGATTTTGGTCATGGTTTTGATGCTGTTCCAGGTACACTTCAAAAAAATGGGTGGGAAACTCACTTCATCATTGGTCAACAATTTTAAAATCAATATATTTGAAAATTATTTCTAATAAAATTTAGAATTATGAAAAAATATTTAGTTATTCTTGTGGTCAGTATGTTAATTTCAATTTCTGTAAATGCACAGGGAAGAGGAGTTAAGATTGGCTATATAGATATGGAGTACATTCTTCAAAAAGTTCCAGATTACACTGAAGCAAAAAATCAATTAGAGCAAAAAGCGCTTAAATGGAAACAAGAAATTGAAATTAAAGGATTGGAATTAACCAAACTCGAAGAGTCTCTAAAGACGGAAAGAGTTTTACTTACCAAAGAATTAATTGAAGAAAGAGAAGAAGAAATTGCTTTTCAAAAAAAGGAATTATTAGAGTACCAAGAAAAAAGATTTGGACCAAAAGGCGATTTAATTGTTCAAAAAACAGTGTTAGTTCAGCCAGTTCAAGATCAGGTTTTCACAGCAGCTCAAGATGTAGCTGAGGCAAAAAAATATGATTTTATTTTCGATAAAAGTTCTGATTTAACAATGCTTTTTGCTGCCAAAAGATTTGATATTAGCGATCAAGTAATTCGTGCAATTACTCGTGCTTCTAAGCAAACTCAAATGTCAAAAAAACAACTTAAGGCAGAAGAAGCTAAAGAAGCTAAGCAAGATCTTGAAGACGAATTAAAAGAAAATCCAGCTTTTGCAGAAAGACAAAAAAAATTAGACGATAAAAAAGCTGCTCGTGAAAAATTATTAGAAGAAAGAAAGTTAGCAGCCGACGCAAAGAAAAAAGAAATAGAGGAGGCAAGAAAAAAATTAGCCGACGAAAGAGCCGCAAAAAAAAATGGCACGATTCCTGCTAATACTCCAAAAGAAGATTTAAGTAAAGAAACTTCAATTGATACGAAAGATGATGAATCTGCCAAGAATGAACAACAAAAAGTTGTTGCAGATGCAAAACAAAAAGCAGCAGATGAGAGAGCGCGCGTTTTAGAAGAAAGAAAGAAAAATTTAGAAGAAAAAAGAGCAAAAACTTTAGCCGATAGAGAAGCTGCTAAAAAAGAAAGAGAAGAAAAATTAAAACTAGATAAAGAAAACAAAAATAAACCTTAAAACAATAATTATTAAATTTAGAAAAATGAAACAAATTAAAACGTTAGTTATAGTTGCCGTAATGTTACTTGGAAGTCAGGCAATTCAAGCACAAGCAAAAACTGCTCATGTTGAAGTAAACGAAATTATTTCTAAAATGCCTGCAATGCTAGATGCTCAAAAACAATTAGAAAAATTGAGCGGTACTTATGATGCTGAGTACAAAACTATGGTTGATGAGTATCAAAACAAACTTAAAAAATACGAAGAAGAAGCTGCAACTCAAACAGAAGCATCTAATGAAACTCGTGCAAAAGAAATGCAAGACATGCAAAAAAGAATTGTTGATTACAGAGACAATGCTCAAAAAGAATTACAAGCAAAAGAAGCAGATATTATGAAACCTCTTTACGAAAGAGTAAAAGCTTCAATTGCTAAAGTTGGTAAAGCAAAAGGATATCAGTATGTTTTAAATTCTGAAGGTTTACTTTTAGCTGATGGACCAAACTTGACTGCTGATGTAAAAAAAGATTTAGGATTTTAATAATCTAAAATAAATTAAAAAACTGCTCTGCTGAATTATCAGTTTAGAGCAGTTTTTTTTTACTTTTGTTTCAATGAAAAATAATAATCCAATAGGGCTTTTTGACTCAGGCATAGGAGGGACATCAATTTGGTCAGCAATTCAAGATTTGATGCCAAATGAAGACACTATTTATTTAGCGGATAGCGTTAATGCACCTTATGGGAAAAAATCAAAACAGCAGATAATTGATTTGAGCAGTAAAAATACAGAAGTACTACTCAAAATGAACTGCAAAATTATAGTTGTTGCCTGTAATACCGCTACAACAAATGCAATAAAAGAATTAAGAGCCAAATACGACATCCCTTTTATTGGTATTGAACCAGCAATCAAACCAGCCGCAATCAACTCTAAAACGCAAACTATTGGCGTTCTAGCAACAAAAGGAACTTTGACTAGCGAACTTTTCAATAAAACAACCGAGCTTTATCACGATACTAAAATAGTTGAACAGGTAGGGCACGGATTAGTAGAATTAATAGAAAAAGGTGAATTAAATTCGTCTGAAATGACTACATTACTTCATTCTTACTTAGATCCAATGATTGAAAAAAACATTGATTACTTGGTTTTGGGTTGCAGTCATTATCCGTATTTAATTCCACAAATAAAACAAATTCTTCCAGCAAGAATTCAAATTATTGATTCTGGTGAAGCAGTTGCACGACAAACTCAAAAAGTTTTAAAAGAAAAAATCGGTTTGAATTCTTCAAAACAAAAAGGGAAAGCGTTTTTTTATACTAATAGCAATCCCAAAGTTCTTTCTGAAATTCTAAAAGGCGAGTATTCTGTTAGTCAAAAAGAGTTTTAATCTTCTTTAAACCAACTTGAGTACATAACGTAATTGTTTGAAATACGTTCAATTTCGCCAGCAAAATCTGAAGCATTCAAATCTTTAACTTTCTTAGCTGGAATGCCTGCATATATTGTACCTGATTCTACAACTGTGTTTTGAGTTACAACAGATCCAGCACCAATAATAGAATTGCTTTCTATAACACAATTATCCATAACTATAGCTCCCATTCCTATAAGAACATTATCTTTAATAGTGCAACCGTGTACTATTGCATTATGGCCAATAGACACATTATTACCTATAATAGTCGGATGTTTTTGATAGGTACAATGAATAACGGCTCCATCTTGAATATTTACTTTATTGCCAATATGAATGCTATTTACATCGCCTCGAATAACAGCGTTAAACCAAACACTACATTTTTCTCCTAAAAAAACTTCTCCAATAATTGTTGCATTTTCAGCTATATAACAATCTTGAGGAATTACTGGCGATTTGCCATTTACAGATTTTACTAACATACTATAAAAAAAAATAGTCCCGAAATAATCGGGACAAATTTATTGAATTATTAATTAACCGCAGGACAGTCACAATGCCATCTTTCTTTTCTACAGAAGACATTCATACCAAGTGTAATTTGATGAAAACCGCCATTGTCATATCTTATATCGCCTATTAGGTGAGAATATGTGTATGATACCATATATTCTTTATAATTTATACCAACAATTGGAGTAATATATTGAAGTCTTTGCGCTCTGACATTTACACCATCAAGAAATTCAGTTGCATCCAAACTTCTTCTATAGGATAGTCCGCCCCATAAAGTTCCAAAATCCATACCTTTATACGCTTTAATATTTGCGTCGAACGTCTTTTCGCCTGTTTTATTTGCTGATTGATACATCAATGATGGTTCAATTAGTAATTTATCTTTGCTTCCGAAAGCATAGCCAGTGTTAATTATAACTTTTCTTATATTATCATCTTCAAATTCTGTATAAAGATCTCTTCTTGTTTCAATGGCATTTTTTAATGTTCCATGAATATAAAAGTTTCTCAAATTGTATGACATTCCAAAGTCAACATTAAAATAGGAATCTCTTTGAACAATTCCTCCAATTATTGGGTCATATTCTCCAGGCTGTAAAAATTTTGTTTCGTCTAAAGAAGCTTGTGTAAAACCTCCACTTAATCCAAATGATAATTGGTTTAAATCAACTTCGTCTCTAGAAAACATTAAATGATGCGCATAAGTCATTTTGAATCCTTTTTGTGAATGGTAGCCATTTTTATCGTTAAAAACAATTATTCCAGCGCCAGATGGTGAAAATTCGCCTAAACGAGTATTAAAACTTGCTGTTTGTAATGCAGGAGCATCTTCTTGACCAAACCATTGTTGGCGAGCTGTAACTCTTAATTTAGCACAATTTGCAGCTCCAGCCATTGATGGATGCAGTAAATAATAATTGTCTGATAAATAATCAGAATAAACAGCAATTCCTTGTTGTGAAAAAGAAATTTGTGAAAAAAATAATACTAAAACTAAATATAATCCTTTATAATTCATTGTGGCTATCGTTTTAATGCGAAATGCGATTTAAAAATTTTATTAATTTGTTCTTCTTGATACTCTACAGTAAACCAGTAATCATCAGCAGGAAGTGGTGTTCCGTTCATATTTCCATTCCAACCGTTAACTCCTGGCGCAATTTGTTTAACTAATTTTCCGTATCGGTCAAATATATAAATTTTTGCGTTAGGTTGTTCATTTTCTAAATCAGAAATATTCCAAGTATCGTTAAAGCCATCTCCGTTTGGTGTAAAGAACTTAGGATAATTAAGTAATGTTACAGTTCCTTCTATTCTACCGCAACTAAATTTATCTCTAACAACTATGGTGTGCTCACCCGAATTTAGTCCGACAAACTGATTACTATCTTGAAACTCACCATTGTTTATTTGGTATTCATAATCACCAGCAGGAGTAACATTTACCATTACCATTTCTTCATCAGAAAAATAACTAGAAGTTATAAATTGCATAGCAGAAGGAGGAAGCGAACTAATAACTTCTACAGAGGCAGAATCGGTACATGTAGTAGTGTTATTTGTAACTACTACTCTGTAAGTTCCTAGATCATTTGCTAAGTATGAACTAGAATTTCCAATGATAGTTGTCGAAGATATTGTGTCATTATACCAAGCAAAACTATATGCTGGTGATGTCAAACCCGTTTCTAGATTAACTGTTGTTGTAGGATCACCATTTAGATCTACACAAAGGAATGGATTTACAGGTAAGCTAATAACCGGTAATGGGTTTATGGTAACAGTAACCGGTTTTACTGTCGAACAGCCATTTACAGTTAACTCAATATAGTAAATACCATCTTGACTCACACTACTTGGTGTTGAAAGAGAAGAAGTAAGATTTGAATTTTTCCAATAGCTCAATACACCAACATCACTTCCAGCTGTAACTAAAGGATCTGTTAAATCAACAGTG
>NZ_JBILJG010000002.1:0-129800 GCF_044377315.1 Flavobacterium sp. | reverse complement strand
TTGGAGAAATAAAGCGTGTTTCTTGTTACTATTTCAGGAACGTTTAAAATTGGGTCATCTTGAGTTGTTTTTTGATATAAAATAGTGTTGTCAAGTGCTAGTTTCCAGTATTTTATTTCTTTATTGGCTTTTATCGAAACGTAGTTTATGGTTTTGTCATATTGAGCTGGCGCAACTAATTGGATAGAATCGTAAACCGAATTGTTTTTGAAATACAAGTGGTCTTTTAGGCTAGATAATTGAACTTGAGCATCAATCCATTGTGTTTTTGCGTTGATTGTTGCTGCATTTATTTTTTCGTTTTTGAAATTATTGAACCAATTGTACGTTGCATAACTGCTTTGGTGCAAAATGAAGTTATTGTCGGGTAGTTTACTTAGATTTTGATACTCGAATGAGATTTGGTTTTTGGGGTTTATTTGATATTTCAAGTTGGCTTCGAAAGTTGAAAAAGTTTGGGTTGAAATTGCTTTTGAAACAAGAACATTTCCTTTTATTTTATTTTTACTGTAATCATATTGTCCGCCAATTGAAGTTAAGTGTTGCTTAATTCGACTTGGAATGGCACCTGTGGAGGTTATAATTACTTTTCCGTAATAATAATTGTAATTTAAATCGTCGATAAAGAAATTAAATTTACCAAGCGTTTTGTTTTCGTATTGAATACCAAGTTTATTATAACCTGCTTTGTATTTAGTTTGGTCGTTTATTGCAGTATTATAGGATTGTCCAAATCTGTTAAAAGACTGCTTATTATAGTTTGTTGCAACAGTTGCTTGGTTAAATTCATAGAATTTATTTTCGATAGTAGCTTGATGCGTAAGGTATAAATTGTTTTGATTATCGTTTGAATTTATTCTGAAATAATGGTCTAAAAACATTCGTTTCCCTTTTAGAAATGAGGAAGCATTTGGAAGATAAACACTTAATCTCAATCTGTCTCTAAAGTCACTCTCTGTACTTTCAAAATTTTCAATATCAATAACGCCGCCATTTTCTCCAGCTAATAAATCTTGACCAGTAAAATGAAATTTGGCGAAATATCTCTTATTTAGAGTATTATAACTTGATGTTAATCTAAAATTTCCGTTACTTGTAAGTTGATTTATATACTTTCCTTTGGAACGAAGTCCTTTGAAAGATAATGAAATATTAAATCTTTCAGATGTATTAACTGCAATTAAAGCATCAACACTTTGACCTTGTTCCATTACAGTTTTGAAATATAACTCGGTTAATGGCGTAGCGACAGAATAATAATTTATTTGATTTTTATCTTGAAAATTGAAATGTTTGGCTTTGAAACCAAATTCAGGCAATGCAGAAGATTTGTTCAAACCAAAGTCTAAAGTTGTGTAAGTATGTCCTTCGTTTGCAAAAGGTAGTAATCCGAAAATGTCTTTACGAAGATAATTGTATTCGTATTCATCTTTTATTGTTAAAGAAGTATCAACGTAGGTTGTATCTTTTTCAATAGTTATAATTCTATAGGAAGTAATTGGGGCTTTTTGGGCAATTTCTTTAGCCTTTTGTTCTTCTGTTTTCAGTAAACTTTTTTTAGGTTTATCTATTTTAGGTTCTTGAGAGAATCCCAAAAAAGAATGCAAAAGAAATAGTCCCAAAAGTAAAATTCTCATATAGCTATTTTAAAAGGCAAAAGTAAGTAATTCTTTTAAAATAAAATTAGATTGAAATGAAAATCCTTTCCTCGACCCTCTCCAAAGGAGAGCGAGAAAAGAATTATTTATAAATAATCAATAAAAAATTAAAAAGTATTCCATTTACAAAAGAGTGTAAAGAAAAACTACCCCGCCCTACTGGCAAACCTCCAAGGGATGGAATAAAAAAACCATTCACCGCGGTGAATGGTTTAATGTATAATTAAAATACTTTATATTATTGTCTTACAACTTTAATAGTTGAAGCATTACCGTTAGCATTTGTAACTTTTACTAAGTAAAGACCTGCATTGTATGAAGACATATCAATTGTAGCACTTTCTACAGAAGTAAAGTTAGTATTAGCAACTTGTTTTCCTAAAACGTCAGTGATAACAACATTAGAAATTCCTTTACCAGCAATTGTTACTACACCTGAAGTTGGGTTTGGAGAAGCAGTGAAAGATTTGTCGTTAGAAAAAGTTTCGTTAGATAAAAGCTCACATGCATTGTTAATCCAAAGCCATACACCACCAGAAACTGATGTTGCAGTAAAACCAGAAGCTAGACCATGAGTACCGTCAAAAAATTCTAGTACACCTCCACCATCTACAGCTTCAACATCTGTATCATTAATACTAACCCAATTTAAACCACCATCAATAGAATATGATGAACCTCTAAATCCATCTAATACATCTTCTCCTGTACAAACAACCACATCACATCCAGGAACAAAAGAAATATCAAAATTTCTGATTAATCCTTCAGGCGATTCAGCAGTCCATGTTGCACCTCCATCTGTAGTTCTGTGTTGACTCCAATCAGCATTTAAAATTAAAACACCTTCATTAGCGTTTTTGAACGAATAACTATCACCAGTTCCAAAATCTGCACTTGGAGTTTGAGAAACTGTCCAAGTTAATCCTAAATCTGTAGATTTTAACAATCTTCCTTTGTTAGTATTACACCATAAAATATTTTCAAAAGCCTCAAATCCGAAAGTATAACCATATTCTCCAGCCAATGGAGTTGGTATATTAGCAGAAGGAACTCTTGTCCAGTTTACACCAGCATTTGTTGTTGTATAAATTTCGAAATATCCACTTGCAGGATCTCCCATACAAACACCATTGTTTGCATCGAAAAAATGAACCCAGTTAGTAAATGAATCACTTCCAGTATTAAAAGAAGCTGTATTTTGTCTTGTCCATGTTACTCCAGCGTCTTCTGTTACCCAAATACCACCTGTTACACCAGCAGCATTAGGAAAACCAGCAACATAAGCTTTAGTAGCAGACATTCCATAAATAGAACCAATTGCTATATTAGTGTTTCCAAGGTTAATAGCTCCTCTTGTCCATGTAAATCCACCGTCAAGAGATCTAGCCCATTCTTGATATTGATCACCAGAACCGTCTCCTGCACCAGCACAAGCCCAAATAGTATTAGCATCTACATAAGTAGCTTGCCTAAATGTAGTTGAAGTATTTACAAATCCTGTAGAATACTCTTCCCAAAATGTTTGTTGAGCTTCAACAGTATATGCAGTAAGCATCAACGATAAAGAAAGTAATAATTTTTTCATAGTTTTTATTTATATAATTAATAGAATTACAAATTTAAGATAATAATTCAATTTTACAATTAATAAGATCTTAAAGTTTGTTAATTTTTACTACAATTCAGTTACAGTAAACTCAACATCACCTGCAACAGTAGTCGTTTTATTGATTTGAATTAGATTTTTAAGAGGTGCATCAACATATAAACCTTCATAAGTGCCTGTAAAGAATTCTCTTTTTCCATCAGGACGAACAACAATAAGTATATATGGCATATTTACAGGAGTATTTAACAAACTTCTACCCGTCATACTAAATACATAATTACCCTCAGCATTAGAATTATTAAGATCCCCATCTAAATTACCTGTATTTGCTACACGAATACTATGCAACTTACCACCACTTTGTTGTGTAGTAGGCTCAACAATAGTTCCTGAAGGCTTTTGTATTTTTAAAGCCACATCATTATTTCCAGATATATTTGGCCAAACTAATTCTACAGATAGTCTAGTTGCATTAGTAGCAGTAATACTCCCTGCTTTACCTGTTTCAATAGATAAAACATTTGACTTAATTAAGTAATGCTTTCCAATCTCAGCATGTCTTAACGAAATCGCTGTAATAGATAATTCAAATTGAGCGAAAAACATTTCTCCTGGACCAGGAGAAGCAATTTTTGCAGGTTCCAAAGGAGAAACTTGACCAGGTAAAATTTCAACTTTTTCTCTAATTCGTCCTCCTTGAGGATTAACCGCAGTAACTTCGACAGTTGCTGTATCTTTAAAAGTACGAGGCAATACAATATTGAATTCAACATCTTGATTATTAGTAGCAAATTCAACATCTGAAGTAATGGTCGCATCTAAAGTGATAATCTCTTGGTTACCTACAGGTGAACCAGAAAATTTTTCATTAGTTTCACAATTATACAAAAGTATAGAGGAAAAAACGGCAATAAAATTTAATATTTTTTTCATAATTAAAATGTATAATTTTTATAAGTATCATAAGTAAGAGGATCTGGCAACTCTACTCCAGTTTTAAAACGATAACCTTGCTTCATCGACTCTGTTGTCTTAACAACACCTGATAAATTTGTGTAACCCATTTTAACACCATTAGAATCATATGAATATGCAAGAAACTCATAAGTTTCTCCTTGTTTAACTTCAGAAATATCAAGATTAAAAAAATCAGCAATATCTTGCGATTTAATTTCTAATTGGTATGGAAATGAAGTTATAGTTCTAAATAAAGCAAAATCTCCATTTTCATAATTCCCAATACTATTTTTACGTCTTATAAATAATTCATACCTAACAATATTTCCACCAGGACTCGCAAGTGTACCTTTAAAAGCAGATGAACTTATATTAGTTGCATCAATAAACTTATCATATAATTTGATGTCTAAAGTGACATACTGACCTTGAACAATTAATGGTCTTGGATCTAAACTTTCGTCTTGTTCACAAGAAGAAATAAAAGAAGCTAAAAAACAAATTAAAAATATTTTTTTCATAATAAATAATTTAAAGTTAATGTAACACCGTTGTTAACTCATCCCAAAAAACTTTCTTAGTTCGAACGTTATTTGGCATATTTGGATTATTGTTAGCAGCGGAAGCAGGATACAAAGCTGTAGCAAAAAACACACCCGATGCCTCTTCTAGAGTAGGTTGAAAATTACTTGGATAACCTGTTCTTCTATAATTATTATATGGTTCAATACCATTACCCCAAGATGCAATATAAAACTCCTTAATAATAAGCTCAAGTTTTTTATCAGTAGAAAAACCATTATATTTTGGGCTTAAAAAATTCCAATAGGCATCAGTTGCTGAAGCTATAGCAGATTGCGTAGGAACACCAACTGGCATTTCAATAAATGTAGTAGTCTTTGTTATTGAGTTTCTTATTGCTATTTCTAATTCTTGTCCAGCTGCCACTGCGTTATTATTTTCCATTAACTGGTATTCTGCCAATATAAAGTGAACATAACTCGACAAAATAATTGGCATTATTCCAGCACCCTGTTGACCAGCTGTTCCACTTGTTTGAACACTAGCTGGACTAGTTCCATATTTACCACCTATTGGATATATACCAGCTACTGTTCGATTTTCTGCATCAGGTGGAATACCTGTATTATTTCCATGATCTCTACCCCAAAAACCACCTGCAGGCAATAGTGTAGTGTTTAACCCAGTCCAAGAAGTAACAAAATAAGGTGTTAATATTGAATTTTCATAAAAAGATCTGTATTTCAAATCAGTATAATGTGATGGTCTAGTATTAGCTGGTGCAGTAAAAGAATCTTCATCTTGAGCACTATCATCTTGTTTATAAAAATAGTAATTAGTTCTAGGATCAATAATAGTACCTTTTTCTACGCTAACTGCCCACATGAAATAATTTCCAATATATGCACCGCCACCTAATTCATATTGGTCATTATATAACGGATGTCTAGTATTAGGATTAAAACGAGAATTACCATATTGAAACTGAAAATCCTCTTCAATCATGTCAATGATATTTCCACTAGATATAATTGCACTCATAGTTGATTTAATATCAACTCCAATTTCAGATCCTGCTAATCTCGCATTGTTAAGCATTTTTAATTTTAATGTGTTAGCAAGTGTTATCCATGAATCTTTGGTATTATAGTATAAATCTTGAATCTTGCTACCTTCACGATTAGTCTGACCTAAATACGCTATAGCTTCATCAATTTCTATAAACAGTCCTTTATAAATATCTGCGCTTTTGTCATACTTTGGAGTTAAATTTGCATTTCCTTGCAAAGCCTCAGTGTAAGGAATGTCGCCAAACATATCAGTCATTGTAAGCAATACATATACTCTAATTAATTTAGAAGCTCCTAAAGCATACGTTTCACCTAACTCTATAGCTTTAGGCTCCATAACCTTAACAGCATTAAGAATATTATATCCATCGCTCCAAACTGCATTAAAATTTACAGGTCTAAAAGCGTTATCATAAGTATTTCCACCTGTCATAGCCATTTGACGAGTTACACGTTGCGTAAAATCGTTAGCGTCATCAACAAAAACAGGCAATTGTAATTGTACATAATTAAATGCATATACAGGATCTAATAACTCAACAGGCACTTGACTAGGGCTTTTTGTTTGTTCTAAGTCAAATGTTTCACAACTTCCTATTATCAATAAAGAAGTTAAAATAAATAAAGTTTTTATCTTTTTCATATTAATATTAAAAAGTTAAATTAAAATTAAAACCAATTCTTTTAGCAGTGGGACCAGTTAAATAATCAAAACCTTGTCCGTTACCAACTCCTAAACTCATTACCTCTGGATCAAAATTTAAGTATTTAGGAAAATTAAATGCTTTAAACCAATAATTCTGTGCAACAACACTTATAGACATCTTTCCAAAAGGAGTTTTCTCTAAGAATTTTTTAGGCAAATTATAAGAAAGAGAAACTTCTCTTAATCTTAAATTAGTTGCGTCATAAATACCATGCTCTCTAACAAAGAATCCCGAATTATTAAAACCATATTGGGTATAACCAATTTGTGTAGTATTAATATTTCCATTTGCATTTACACCAGGTAAAACTACAGTACCCGATCTATCAAAATCAGTATCTTTTGTCAAACCTCTTGATAATAATGAAGCTGCCGTTGTTGAGTAAATATCACCTCCTTTTTGAAATTCAAATTGAAAATTAAATGAAATATTTTTGTATGAAAATTCATTAATAACTGTTGCTCTCCAATCAGCATTTGGATCCCCAATTATAGTATCAGGACCTTCTACATAATTTCCATCACCTCCTACAACATAATTCCCATTCTCATCTCTTAAAACTTCACTTCCATAAATTACACCGTAAGGCTGACCAGGAAAAGCAAAGTTACCAAGATTAGTAAACCCAGCAATACCTAATTTGTCAACTCCAATTCCTAAATCTTCTACAATGTTTTTATTTTTTGTAAAATTTCCAGACAAATCCCAGCCAAATCCATCAGCAGCAGGACGTATCATCGCAAAATTAAGCCCTAGCTCAATACCTTTATTACTTACTTCGGCAACATTATCAGCTGTGTAATCATAACCTGATGCAGGATCTAAATCTCTCTCAATTATCAAATCAGTAGAAATTTTGCTATATAAAGACAAATCAACACCAATTCGATTATTTAGAAATTTACCTTCAAATCCAAACTCTAGTTCTTTAACCAATTCAGGTTTTAAATTTAAGTTAGCTAACTCTCTTCTTTGCGAAATATTATTTATCACTGTTCCATCAGCAGTCACAAAAGCATTAGTATTAACATTCAAACCAACACTTGTTTTATATGGATCAGGAAAACCTGCAGAGGAACCGTATCCAAGACGCATTTTCATAAAATTAATATATTTATTACCTTTAAAATACTCAAATGCATCAGTTGGAACAAATGAAAGTGAAGCAGATGGATAAAACAGTGATCTAGTTGCTTTTTGCAAAGAAGAATAGGAATCATTTCTTCCTTGAAGATTTAGATATAAATATTTTTTAAAACCTAAAGTTGTGCTTCCATACAAACCAACAATATTGAAACTTTGTGATTCAGAATAAATATCATCATTTACAAAATTTTGATGTTCTTGTAATCCATACAAAAACTGCACATCACTCCTTGCATAATTATACCTGTATGCCTCTAAACGGGGATTTAGACCTAGAGTACCATCAATATTCCAATTTCCATTTTTATCAACTTTGGTATCAAAATTATAACTAAATGTATGGTCAAAAACAGTGTTTTCTGTAATAGTAGTTCTCATAAATCCTTCATTATCAAAAGGCTGACCATTTCCTTTATTAATATAATACACTTTAGTTTGTGTGTAATTATCTAAAGCTAAACGATACGAAACATTAGACCAAGAATTGATTTCATAACTTGTGGTAATATTTCCAAAAAAACGTCTTACACCTTCATTATCACTTGCATTTTTAAGGGTCCATCTTGGATTAGGAATGTCTTTTCTATAATTCACAGAAGCATGAGTTTTAGGATCTTCGTATGGTAATCCAAACAAATCTAAATTTCTTGGTGTATATAAAATATTAGCGAAAACTGATGGTGCAGCTGCATTCGAACCAAATCCTGCAGCTGTAGGCGGAGCCGTTTTATTTGTTTTCACATAGTTCATAGTAGTAGAAAAACTAAATCCATTATTTAATTTTGTCTGACCTCCCATTGTAAGATTCAAACGTCTGTACATATTATTATCAATAAATCCCTGATCATCAGTATTACCAACCCCTAAATTATAAGAAGTGTTTTCTGAGCGTCCTCCAACATTTATTGAGGTTGTACTTACCATTCCTGTTTTAAAAAATGGTTTAACATTGTTTTGAGGAGCATAAGGAACAGTAGCACCTATGTATTCAGGAAAAAGATCTGGAGTTGCTAAATAAGCATAAGGGTGAGGAACAGTACCATCAGCATTTACACCTTGTGTACCTCTAACATTAAAATTTGGTCCCCAGTTAGAAAATGCTGAAGTAAAAACATTATCAAAACCATTTCCATAATTATCTTGATAATCAGGTAAACTAGCAATATTTGTGAAATATAGAGATTGAGACAAACTGACCTCCATTTTTTTGTTTAATTCCTTAGTGTTACCAGACTTGGTTGTAACTAAAATCACACCATTACGCCCTGCAGACCCGTACAATGTTGTTGCACTTAATCCTTTTAAGATACTTATACTTTCAATACTGTTAGGATCTAAGTCTAAGAAACGGCTAGAAGCATTAGTAGCTCCTTCAATGAAGTTTCCGTCAGTATTTGTATCAGAGTTGAATGGAATTCCATCAACTACAAATAATGGTTGGTTACTTCCTGTAATAGAAGAATAACCTCGAATAATGATATTAGTTCCAGAACCTGACAAACCACTTGTTTGTTGAATATTAACACCTGGTGCTTTTCCTGTCAATGCTCTTGCAACATCTGTTGAAGGTTTTGAAGCAAACTCTTCAGCCTTAATAGTGTTTACCGCATATCCAAGCGCTTTTTTCTCTTTTTTGATACCTTGACTGGTTACAACAACCTCACCAAGTTCAACACCACCAGTAGATTTTAAAACCATGTTGATAACATTTGAACCTCCAACTGTTGCTGTAGCATCATTTAATCCAATAAAGGAAAACAATAGAACTTCTCCAGCTTTTGCCTTAATTGCATATTTTCCATCTACATCTGTTTGAACTCCTCGTTTTGTCCCTTTTACGACAACATTTGCGCCTGGAAGTGGCCCTGTCTCATCAGAAACAGTACCTGTTACAGTTTTCTCTTGCGCAAACGAAAACTGCATTGATAACGCTAACAACAGCGTAAAAATCCATTTGAACTTCGATCTCATATTAAATTTGTTTGAGTTAGTTATTTTGCAAACTTCTTAATTATTTCTTAAATAACCAAATAATACAACGTAATATTTTTTATTACAACTGTTAAATTTATTTGCAGAATTCTGACGATGTTGCTTAAATTAATTCAAATGATGCAGAAAAGTGCAAAAGGTTGCTTGAAATTTTATATTTTTATCAAAATTAATTTCATGTTAAAGTTAAGGTATTCTGAATTTGAGTTGGAGTGTGGCACTGATGAAGCTGGTCGTGGCTGTCTTGCTGGACCTGTTACGGCAGCGGCTGTTATACTCTCCCCTGCACTCGCAAAAGGAGAGGAAGAAAATGAACTTATAAAAGTTAACGATTCTAAACAACTTTCAGAGAATAAAAGATTTGAATTGCGCTTTCTAATTGAAGATACAGCTGTCTCATTTTTTGTTACACATATATATAATGAAGAAATTGATGAAATTAACATACTTAATGCTTCCATGAAAGCTATGCAAGAGTCAATTCTGAAATTAAATCCGACGCCTGAGTTTATAATTGTTGATGGAAACAGAGCTTTGAATGCAAAATTAGGGTTGAAAAGTAATTCAGGTAAAACTTTTAACAAAAAAGAAATTGAAATTTTAAAATCAATCCCAAATCAAAGTATTATTAAAGGTGATTCTAAATATTTGAGTATTGCAGCCGCTTCTATTTTGGCAAAAACTTATCGTGACGAATATATGGATAGGATTCATGAAGAATTCCCGATGTATAACTGGAAACAAAACAAAGGTTATCCAACAAAAGAACATAGAGATGCAATTAGAAAATATGGCACAACCAAATACCACAGAATGAGTTTTAGATTATTGCCTGAGCAGTTGAGTTTAAATTTTCCTCACCCCCAACCCCTCTCAAAAGGAGAGGGGAGCCGAGTTAGATAAAAAAAATATATTGCTTTTTGAACTTTATATAAACTCAGCTTCAAAAAGTTGTTTGAAATACTTTAGAATTTTTTCTTTTACTTCTTCTTCATTTATTTCTTTTCCTAGTTCTACATGAAGCGATGTTACTGCCTTTCCTTTTATACCACATGGGATAATATTGTCGAAGTAACCTAAATCGGCATTTACGTTTAGTGCAAAACCATGCATGGTAACCCAGCGACTTGCACGAACTCCCATGGCACAAATTTTTCGAGCAAATGGCGTGCCTACTCCTAACCAAACACCTGTTTCTCCCTCGCTTCTTGTACCAATAATATTATAGTCTGCTAATGTTAGAATAATTACTTCCTCTAGAAAACGCAAATACTTATGTATATCGGTAAAAAAATTTTCCAAATCTAAAATGGGATAACCTACAATTTGACCTGGACCATGATAGGTAATATCCCCTCCTCTATTTATTTTATAAAAAGTGGCTCCTTTAGCTTCGAGTTGCTTTTCTGACAATAGCAAATTGGAAATAGCACCGCTTTTCCCTAAAGTGTAGACATGTGGATGTTCTACAAAAAGCAGAAAGTTGGGGGTTGGAAGCTGGGAATTAGAATTTCGGTTTTGAATTTTAACATCAACTATACCTTTAAAAAGCTCTTCTTGAAAATCCCAAGTCTTTTTATAATCGAGATTTCCTAAGTCTTGAAGTTGGATTTTTTTATTCATTATTCAAATTCTACTTCAAAGTTTAGTTTTTCAGGTTCTTTCATGTATTCGTTAAACGGAAATTCGATTGTAATCGTTTTTCGATCTTCACTATAAAGTGCTTTTTTAGTAGAAACTTTTTTGACTTTTTTAGGAAAATGATACTTAACTGTATAGGTTGAAGATTCATAAATCATTTTGTAAGCTGCTTCTGCTGAATCGTTTTCGGTTGTTGGCACTTCTTTTTTCAGTAATGTAGCTTTTCTTATAAATTTTTTTCCATCATAACTATACTTTAATATTGAATTATTATTCCCAAAACCAGATGAAGGAAGCACTGAATAAACCGACTTATCTTTTGCGGCATCTTGCGCATCATTTATAGTTGTCATGGCGTCTTGCAAATCGGAAACATTTTTAAAATCTGTAAAAACAGAAAACATAAATTGTTTTTCGGCTGGAATCAATTTGGTTCTCATAGAAAAACCTTCTAGTTTTTTTAATCGCTGTTGTTGTTCGATTGGAAGTTTAGCAATACTGTCCTTTTTTTCTTCGAAAAGTTGTTTGAATGTAAAAGTAGAATCCATTGGTTTTGTTGTACCTATTGAATCGGCTGGCATCATTGCCATTAAACCCGAAGCATCCATATCGACAGAAAATTTTCCTGTACCGTCTTCATTAATATAAATGTTTTCTGTAAAAGTGCAACTTGTTACTAAAACCATAGTTGCAATAGCTAAAAGAGGTCTGAAAAGCTTCATGCGATTATTTTTTTTACAAATATACAAAAAGTTTACTATCTAGCCCCGATTGCAGTGGCACGAAGTAGAACGGAAAGCGGGAAAATAGTTTACTGATAAAGCCCAAGCCACCTGCCGGCAGGCAGGCAGGTTCGCTCCTTATTTTTTAGATTTCAGAATTCAGCTTTTGAATTACCTTCTAAACTTTTAAACTCATAAACTTTTAAACTTTTAAACTAATAACTATCTTTGCAGGCTTAAATAAACTACTATGCAACTTTCGGAACAAGAAATTATAAGACGAGACAAATTGAACGCTTTGCGCGACCTTGGAATAAACCCTTATCCTGCGGATTTGTATCCTGTAGATACTACTTCTAAACAGGTGAAGGAAAATTTTGAGGAAGGCAAGAAGGTCAATATTGCTGGACGATTAATGAGTGTTCGTGATCAAGGAAAAGCTTGTTTTGCCGAATTGCAAGATAGCGAAGGTAGAATTCAATTATACTTGAATAGAGATGTGCTTTGTTTGGGTGAAGACAAAACCCTTTATAATCAGGTTTTTAAAAAATTGACTGACTTAGGCGATTTTATTGGTATTGAAGGCGAATTATTTACAACAAAAGTCGGTGCTCAATGTGTAAGAGTTGACAATTTCACTTTCTTGAGTAAAACTTTACGCCCGTTGCCTTTACCAAAAGTTGATGAAGATGGAAAAGTGCACGATGCTTTTAATGATGCTGAATTGCGTTATAGAATGCGTTATGTTGACTTGGTTGTAAATCCAAATGTGAAAGAAGTTTTTGTGAAAAGAACGAAACTTTTTACTGCCATGCGAAACTTCTTTAACGAAGCTGGTTATATGGAAGTGGAAACTCCGATTTTGCAAGCTATTCCTGGTGGTGCTGCGGCTAGACCATTTATTTCGCATCATAATGCTTTGGATATTCCTTTATATTTAAGAATTGCAAACGAATTGTATCTTAAACGATTGATTGTTGGTGGTTTTGATGGTGTGTATGAATTCTCGAAGAACTTCAGAAATGAAGGTATGGATAGAACGCATAATCCTGAATTTACCGCAATGGAAATTTATGTAGCTTACAAAGACTACAACTGGATGATGGAGTTTACAGAAAACTTATTAGAACATTGTGCTAATGCTGTAAATGGTACAACTGATGCGACTTTTGGCGAACACAAAGTAAGTTTCAAAGCGCCATATGCAAGAGTTACAATGACCGATGCAATTAAAAACTTTACAGGTTTTGATATTTCTGGAAAAACAGAAGCTGAACTTTTTGAAGCTGCAAAATCAATGGGAATTGAAGTGGATGAAACTATGGGTAAAGGAAAATTGATTGACGAAATTTTTGGAGCTAAATGTGAAGGGAATTTTATTCAACCTACTTTTATTACTGATTATCCAAAAGAAATGTCGCCATTATGTAAATCGCATAGAGACAATCCTGAATTGACAGAGCGTTTTGAATTGATGGTTTGTGGAAAAGAAATCGCGAATGCTTATTCAGAATTAAATGATCCAATAGACCAACGTGAACGTTTTGAAGCACAAATGGCATTGAGTGAAAAAGGTGATGATGAAGCCAATGGAATTATAGACGAAGACTTTTTGAGAGCTTTAGAATACGGAATGCCGCCAACTTCTGGATTGGGAATTGGAATGGACAGATTGATTATGTTCTTGACTAATAATCCTTCAATTCAAGAGGTGCTTTTCTTCCCGCAAATGCGACCTGAGAAAAAGCAAGTGGAATTGACTGAAGATGAAAAATGGATTATTGAAATTTTGAAAGCTAACGAAGGAATTTCAATTGGCGATTTAAAAGAAAAATCGGCATTAAGTGGCAAAAAATGGGACGCAGCAAGCAAAGGAATCGCAAAACATGGTTTGATGAAAGTAAATGCTGAAACTAAAGTTGCTGAGTATTTAGGGAAATAATTTAAATTTTAGTAAAAATAAAAAAAAAGGAACTCGAAATAATTTGAGTTCCTTTTTTTGTTTACAAGCTATAATTTATATTTATACTCCAACGGTATTTTGCTTCAATGTTTCCTGCTGCTAAATTTTGATTTATAGGAACCATCGTATTCATACCCATAGAAAACTTATCACGACCTACTTCAAAACCAATTTTCCCGAAAATAATATCGCCTGCCGTTTCTTCTTGCATAATTTTATGACTGTAATTTGACTCATAAACTTCGCCTGCAAAGCCAACTTGTGGTGCTATCGAAAGCTTATCTTTTTCATACAAATAGAAAAAAGTTCCAGAATAATTAAATTGATTTCCATAGCGGTAAAACTTGTCATTTTCTGACTTAAAAGTATAATTCAACATAGTATTCAATCCAAACTTCTTTCTTCTTATGATGTATTCAGAAACTAATTGAAAATCCCAACTTCCAGTTCCGAGTTGAAAACTTTTATTGGCTTTTCCAGAATTGTTTGCCTCATCATAAGTCCCTGTTGGAGCTTTAACTCCACCTCCTAAATGCAATGTATGTGCAAAAAAGGTGCTGTCACGATGTGTTTGATACAATTTATACATTGCCATAACCGTAATATCTCCCAAACCAGCAATATTTTCCTCGCCAGTTTCCGAATCACGATTGTGAGAATGATAGGGAATTAATGCTGAAACCTGAATGTTTTTAATCACTGGTATACGAGCCCAAACTTGAGTTGTATTGTAATTTTCATCATACCAAGGAGAATTACTGTACAAACCATTACGGCTTTTGTATTGTTGATTAAAATAACGAATTCCAACAAAATTAGAATTCAACATCGAAGCAAAGCCCATACTTCCGCCACTTGCAGAACATCCACAAGCATCGCAAAAGACTTTTTCAGGAATTAGATAATATTTCTTAAACGGATTTGATCTAGACAAACTGTCTTTTTCAATAGCAAAAGCTAATTGAAATGTGACCAAAAATAAAATTAGTATTTTTTTCATTTGATTTAATATTCTGAAAAACGCTTATCAGTTAAGAATTGATTGTCAGTTAAAGTTTTTAAGAAAGCAATAATCTTAGTTTTTTCATTGCTTGAAAGCGGTATTCCCAAGACACCATTATTATTTAATAAAGCATCCAAATTTTGAGTATTTACAACTCCATTCGAATAATGATTTAAAACAGCTTCAAGAGTAAATAATCTACCATCGTGCATGTAAGGTGCGGTTATTTCAATATTTCTCAAACTTGGAACCTTAAATTTATATTTATCCTGTTCTAATTCTGTAACACGAAAATATCCTATATCATTAACTGCTGGATTTATTGCCAAACCATTATTTCTAAAAGAATTATCAGTAAAAATATCAGTAGCATGGCAAGAAGCGCATTTTTGATTGAATAAAGCATAACCGTCTAACTCTTCTTGCGTTAAAGTTCCACCAGCTTCATTTCTTCTATATTTGTCAAAACGAGAATTAGATGATGTAAGCATTACCATAAATTGAGCTAAAGCTTTGAGCATATTTTCAGAATTGATTTCTCCATTAGAAAATGCTAGTTTGTATAATTTCACATATTCTTCATCAGATTTCATCATTGCGATAGTACTGGCAAAATCACCATTCATTTCAATAGGACTTAAAAAAGGAATAATTGGTTGCAACTCCAGATGAGTAGTCGCTCCATCCCACATAAAAGTAGTTTGATAGCCTAGATTTTGAATAGGAGGCGTATTTCTAGTACCTGTAGCTCCATTTACACCTTGACTAAGTTCATGTCCGTGGTGTGTAAATGCTGAAGACTGTTCATGACAAAACCCGCAAGAAATAACTCCATCAGATGCTAAACGTCCATCATAGAAAAGCTTTTTCCCAAGTTCAAATCCTTTTTCAGTTATTGGATTTTTTGAAAGATCATAAGCCAATGGAGGAAAATTACTTGGAACTTTATAATCTATAGGTACATTTTGGTATACTTCAGAATTATCATCATCTGAACAATTCCAAAAAAAAGGGAAAATGAACAAAACTAAATAGTAAGTTTTCATTTTTATTTTTTTTATTAAAAGCTGGTGACTTAAAAAATAAATCACCAGCTTTTATATTATGTTAGTCGTTATGAACGTGTTCAACTTCAAACATGTTTACTAAATTGTCTGAAATTGTTTTTAATTTTTGACCACTCATAAGCATTGCACCTTCTGAAAGTTTTACTTTATTGGTCCCGTCAAGAATTACAGATAAATCCGCCATAATATGAACAAGTGGAGTAACAGTAGTTCTAACAGTAGCTTTAGTTGAAGTTGGGAAATCAAGTGTAACTTCTCTGTAATTATAATCAGTACCTGATTGACCTGTATGAACTTTAAAATTTGCATCAGTTTGTGTTGAAGATGTAAAAGTTCCTTCAAATCTAATGAATCTATATCCCGCTGCCCATGTCCACATCATTCCAGCTGATGAAGCAGTTGTCAAAAAATTTCCTTGTCCAGTATCGCCCAAAGACCATTTTTCTTGGTCAACTCCTATTCCGAATTTTACTGATTTATAATCCCCGGCTGGAACATTAGTAATAGAAATAATTTGACTTGAAGCTGTAGCTTCATCAATGATAAAGTAACTATCATTTTTAGGAACAGTATAAGTAGAACCATCAGCTTTTATTAATACAATATTACTAACAATATACTTAATCATACCTACTTTTAACGCTTCTCCATTTGAATTAGCTGTGTTTGCTGCTCCAACAATTAAATTCGCACTTCCATAAATATTATCGAATTCTAACTCTAAAGTCCCAACACCCGTTGGCGTTGTATCTTGCACTGGATCATCATCCTTTGAACAAGAAGAAAAAGTTAATACTAATGCTGCAATTGCTAATATATTTTTTAATTGAAATTTCATTTTTTATTATTAATTAAAATTTATATAAAAATTTGCCTTAAAAGATTTCTCTTCAAAACAATTTGGATAAAAAAATCCTGTCAATTTAATGATTCTAAACTGACGTACGATAAATATTAAGAAATAATTGTAGGTGGATGAAAAACGGAGCAACTTACCGTGTGAAAGTATAAGTTGGCATAGTTGTCTGCAACAGAAGTTTTATTATGAAAGTAAATTTGTATAAAATTAGTTTCAGTTACTTCGTTGCAGAATAAAAGTTCAATTTCTTGCGTGAAATTGGTTTTTTTATCAGAATTAATTGGTTTTTCAGCTTCGGATGCTTTTGCCATTTCTTTCATCAACTGACATTTACCATTACACTGAAGTTCTGGTTTAGCTTTGTTTTCGCAAAGAACTTTTGAGATATAATCATAATTAATAATATAATCTATAACCGGAAGAATAGGTTTTAGAAATATTGCTAGAATTACTATAATTATAATTTTTTTCACAAGGCAAAGATACAACAAGAATTTAATTTCAAATTAACAAAACAATGTTTTTTACTAATTTTTTGTTAACGAATAAACCTTTTCAAAGTTATCAAGTCTTATTTCTATAACATTTAAAAAAACATAAAATGAAAAATTTAATTTTAGCACTTGCACTAGTTTTTGGAATGACAACATTTGCACAAGAACGCAAAATGGGAAAAGAAGACAGAGAAAAACTTACTCCACAAGAAAGAGTTGAATTTCAAGTAAAAAGATTGACAAAAGACTTAGACTTAAGTACTAAACAAGCCGAACAAGTTAAAACTCTCATGACCAAAAAATCGGAAGTTAGAGCAGCACACAAAAAAGAAATGAATACTAAAAGAGCTTCAGGAACTAGACTTACTACAGAAGAAAGAGAAGCCATGAAATCTAAAATGCAAGATGAAGTAACTTCATTAAAAAAAGAGATGAAAACTATCCTATCAGTAGAACAATTTACAAAATGGGAACAAAATTTTGAAGAAAAAAAACATAAAATGATGGAAAATCGCGCTGAAAGAAAAGGGCGTAAATAATTGTTTTTATCTTCAATTAAGGAAACCAAATAGTCATGAATTTATTTTTATGATTGTTTTTTATTATACTAAATTTTGAAATATATTTTGTGCTTTAATAAAATTACTTTAGATTTGGATTCTAATTTAATTAACAAAAAATGAAAAAATATATTTTAGCAACAATACTAACCGTAGCATTTTCAATAAATTCTAATGCTCAGGAATCAAAAATAGTGGAAGAAACTCCTATTAGTCAGGTTAGTATATATGACACTAAGGCCACAAGCGATATTAATGACATTAAACCTTATGTAAAATTAACAGCCGATTTAGAAAAAAATCTACATGGTTTATTTAGAGCAAAACACAAAATGCTTTTTAATGCTAAGGACGATGCCGCAAAAGCAACCATAAAAGAAGGAATTGAAATGAAATTAGTTTCTATAATTGGAAGAGATAATGTTGCCAAAGTCAAAGCTAATGCAACTTTATTTGAAAAATTAATGAATTAAGTAAATTGTATTTTTCTGTACTTTAAAAATTTTTCTAGACTTTAAAAAGAATAAAAAAACCTGATAAACATTTTAGCTTATCAGGTTTTTTGTATTACAACGGAATGTTCCCATGTTTACGTTTGGGCGTATCAACTACTTTATTTTCCAATATACTGAAAGCTTTTAGAAGTTTTCTTCGAGTATCTTTTGGTAAGATCACCTCATCGATAAAACCACGTTGCGCTGCTGTATATGGATTAGCGAATAACTCTGCATATTCTGCTTCTTTTTCTAGTAATTTTGCAACTGGATCGGCTGCTTCGCTGATTTCTTTTTTGAAAATAATTTCAGATGCTCCTTTTGCTCCCATAACAGCAATTTCGGCACTTGGCCATGCAAAATTCATGTCGGCACCAATATGTTTAGAATTCATTACATCATAAGCTCCACCGTAAGCCTTACGAGTAATTACAGTAACCCTTGGTACTGTTGCTTCACTAAAAGCATATAATAATTTTGCGCCATGAACTATAATTCCGTTCCATTCTTGGTCAGTTCCAGGTAAAAATCCAGGCACGTCTTCTAATACCAATAATGGAATATTGAAACAATCGCAAAAACGAACAAATCGAGCGGCTTTAATTGAAGATTTCACATCTAAACACCCTGCTAAAAACTTAGGATTATTAGCCACAATTCCGATACTTCTTCCTCCTAAACGAGCAAAACCAACAATGATATTTTCAGCAAAATCTTTATGAATTTCGAAGAAAGAATCTTCGTCGATGATGTTGTCTATTACATCATGCATATCATAAGGTTTGTTGGCATTATCTGGAACTAGTGTATCTAATTTTTCACGAACCTCATCATTAGTTTTATAAGGCAATTTTGGCGTAGTTTCTCTGTTGTTTTGAGGCAAATAACTCAACAAAACTTTAATATCTTCAAGACATTCAATTCCGTTAGGAGAGGTAATATGTGCCACTCCAGATTTTGTAGAGTGTGTACTCGCACCACCTAATTCTTCAGAGGTTACTTCTTCATTAGTAACAGTTTTCACAACATTTGGTCCAGTTACAAACATATAACTGTTACCTTCAACCATCATTGTAAAATCGGTCATGGCAGGCGAATAAACTGCACCCCCTGCACAGGGTCCCATTATAGCGGAGATTTGAGGTATTACACCGCTAGACTGTACGTTTCTGTAAAAAATATCGGCATAGCCACCAAGCGAACGAACACCTTCTTGAATTCTTGCTCCACCAGAATCGTTTAATCCAATCATTGGCGCACCGCTTTTTAGAGCCATGTCCATGACTTTGCAAATTTTTTCGGCATGAGTTTCAGACAACGAACCCCCAAAAACGGTGAAATCTTGTGCAAAAACGTACACAATTCTACCATTAATTGTTCCGTAACCTGTAACAACTCCATCTCCATAGACGATTTCTTTTTCCATTCCAAAATCGGTAGTTCGGTGCGTTACCAACATTCCGATTTCTTCAAAAGAGCCTTCATCCATAAGATATTCCACTCGTTCACGAGCTGTTAATTTATTTTTGGCATGATGCGATGCAATTCGTTTTTCGCCTCCACCTAATTTGGCTAAAGCTATTTTATCGTTTAATATTTTAATTTTATCTTCCATTTTATTTAATGTGTCAATGAGTTAATGTGAAAATTAGATAATTTCTTTTTACTAATCACTTTTCACTAATCACTTATTATTGGTAATCTTAAGATTTTTTTATCAGCAACATACTGTTTTAAAGCTATCATTGCTGCAATTTCTGCTTCAATATCTAAATTGGCTTTTAATTTTTCAGGACTGTAATAGGCTTTTACAAAACCTGTATCAAAATCACCCGAACGGAAGGCTTCATGCTCCATCACAAATTTTCCGAATGGCAATGTTGTGGCAACACCTTCTACATGATAATTATCAATTGCTTTAATCATTAATTCGATAGATTCTTCACGTGTTTTTCCATAAGTTACCAATTTCGAGAGCATTGGGTCATAGTAAATTGGCACATCCATTCCTTCTTCAATTCCATTATCTACACGTATTCCTTCGCCTTCTGGAAGTTGATATGTTTTTAAATTTCCAACATTAGGTAAAAAATCATTCATTGGATCTTCAGCATAAACTCTAAGTTCCATTGCGTGACCATTAATTTTTAGATCCTCTTGTTTAAAAGGTAAAACTTCACCTTGAGCCACTTTTATTTGCAATTCGACCAAATCCAAACCAGAAATCATTTCGGTTACGGGATGTTCTACTTGCAAACGTGTATTCATTTCCAAGAAATAAAAATTGTGTTTATCGTCCATCAAGAACTCAACTGTTCCTGCTCCAAGATAATCACAAGCACGAGCTACTT
This sequence comes from Flavobacterium sp., assembly GCF_044377315.1. GTDB lineage: Bacteria > Bacteroidota > Bacteroidia > Flavobacteriales > Flavobacteriaceae > Flavobacterium. The sequence goes on along the minus strand of NZ_JBILJG010000002.1, from coordinate 108,982 downwards.
TTACAGCAGCTTCTCCCATCTTTTTACGCATTTCTGGAGTTAAAATAGACGACGGTGCTTCTTCAACTACTTTTTGGTGACGACGTTGAATACTACATTCTCTCTCAAAAACATATAAAATATTTCCGTGACTGTCTGCCATAATTTGAATTTCGATGTGACGTGGCTTGGTTACATATTTTTCAATAAAAACAGAACCATCACCAAAAGCTGAAGTTGCTTCACTAATAGCTCGATTCATTTGCGATTCGAAATCTTCTTCTCTTTCTACAATACGCATTCCTTTTCCGCCACCACCTGCAGAAGCTTTAATTAGAATAGGAAAACCAACTTCTCTGGCTGTTTTCTTAGCTTCTTCCAAATCGGTGATGGCGTGATCAACTCCAGGAACCATTGGAATATCATATTTCATCACCGCTTCTTTTGCTGCTAATTTACTTCCCATCATTTCGATGGCTTTCGATTTTGGTCCGATGAAAATGATGTTGTTTTTTTCACATTCTTCAGCAAAAGCGGAATTTTCACTTAAAAATCCGTATCCAGGATGAACGGCATCAACTCCAAGTTCTTTACAAACTTCAATAATTTTTTCACCACGCAAATACGATTGACTTGAAGCTGCTTCTCCAATACAAACGGCTTCATCAGCATATTTTACGTGAAGTGCATTTCTATCGGCAGTTGAAAATACGGCTACCGTTTTGATACCCATTTTCTTTGCTGTTTTCATTACCCTTATGGCAATTTCACCACGATTGGCAACTACTATTTTTTTTATTTGTTTCATTTTGATTTTTGTTTCAAGTTTAAGGTTTCAGGTTGAAGAAGTTTGTGCATAAGTTTAATTTGATATTTACTATAATTGTAACCCAAAATTGAAACTTTAAACTTGAAACCTGAAACAATAACTTCTATTCGAATTCAATTAACAATTGTCCTTTGTCTACAGCATTTCCTTTTTGTACAGCAATAAATTTAATCACTCCATCACGCGGAGAAAGGAAACTATTTTCCATTTTCATTGCTTCAAGAATTAACAAAGGATCATTTTCTTTTACAGTTTGACCCACTTCTACACTAATTTCTAAAATTAATCCTGGCATTGGAGCTTTTATGACATTTACTACTTTAGTTCTACCACGTTCAATTCCCATGTTTTTAATTAGTTGGTCTAATGCATCCGAAATGGCCACTTCATAAGTATTGTTATTAACTTTGATAGTGTATTTTTTGGAAATAAAATCAGCAGCTACTATTTCTGCTTTAAAGGGTTTGTTACCTTTCAGAACATGGAACATATTGTTTTCCATACTCACGGCATCTAGATTTTTAAGGTCGCTTTCGTTTAAATCAAAAGTAGTCGAATTGTTAACCGAAAGCTTATAAGAAGTACTCATAAGGCATAAAATTTAATTTGTTGTAAATTTATAAAAACGAAATCGATTGCGATATGATAAAAGTCAAATAATTTACTTATTTGATATAGTTTTATAAAACCAAAAGTCCAAATTCACGCAAAGTAGCAATTGGTTTTGAGTACCAAAACAATTCAAAATTCCTCCTATCGGCGGACAGGCTATCAAATTGAGTTTCAAAATCAGCTTTTAATTGTGAAAAAGTAGTTGTCTTTTGGTTATAAATAGAAATTGTTTCTAAGGTTGTAATCAACCAAATTGCCTTTTCTTTTTCTAATGAGATTTGAAACGTTTCAACCTTATCGTGAAAAGTTAATTGCATCATTTCCCAAGACACGAGCTTTTGCGAACTGCCGAAGGACTTTCCTTTTTTTGATTTGGTGAAAGTTTCAGAAAATGGCTTTCCTCCTATCCAAATAATTTTTGCAGATGGTTTTATGGCAAAATCAGTTTCTTTTTCAAGACAAGAAACAATATAATCTGGTGGAATTTTGGTCTTGGGAATTTTGAAATCAAACCAATCTTGCAAGTCATAATCAAAACAAATTCCGTGCATATAATTGAACAACGATTTCTTTAATCCAAAACTAAATTTATCGTGATTGATTCCGGTTTTATCTTTGAAATTGATGTCGTTATTAGCAAAAGTGATCTCGTTTTGTTCAGGAATCACACCAAATTCATCAGGAAACATTCCTACTGGAGAATGCGCTGTCATGGCAAATTGGTGCCAAAAACCACTTTGCAAAATTCCTATTTCAAATAGTTGTCGAACCATTTCCAAGCTATCAACCGTTTCTTGAACCGTTTGCGTAGGATAGCCATACATCAAGTAAGCATGAACCATGATGCCACTTTCGGTAAAATTTCGAGTTACTTGCGCAACTTGTTCGACCGTTACGCCTTTTTTTATTAAATCTAAAAGTCTATCAGAAGCCACTTCTAATCCACCAGAAACGGCAATGCAACCAGAAGTTTTTAGTAAAACACACAAATCGGCTGTAAAACTTTTTTCAAATCGAATGTTTGTCCACCAAGTTACGACAAGATTTCGTTTGATGATTTCCAATGCAACTTCGCGCATCAATGCTGGTGGTGCCGCTTCATCTACAAAATGAAATCCGTTTTCACCTGTTTGCGCAATCAATTCTTCCATTCTATCAACTAGAATTTTGGCTGCAATTGGTTCATATAACTTGATATAATCTAACGAAATATCACAAAACGTACATTTTCCCCAATAGCAACCATGCGCCATAGTGAGTTTGTTCCATCGACCATCGCTCCATAAACTGTGCATTGGATTGGCTATTTCGATAACCGAAATGTATTTGTCCAAAAACAAATCAGAATAATCAGGTGTTCCAACTTCGCTTTGTTTGTAGTCGTGACGAGTTGAATTGTTTATGTAAACAACTTCATCTTCTTGAAGAAGAAAAGTTCTTTTAAACTCTTTGGCGTTTGGAATTTGGACATTAGAATTTAGTAACTCAATTGGCAATTCGCCATCATCTAAAGTTATAAAATCGAAAAACTCAAAAACTCGTTTATCTTTTAATTCTCTTAATTCAGTATTTGGAAAACCGCCACCCATTGCGATTTTTATGGATGGAAAATTGTCTTTTATAAACTGTGCACAGCGAAAAGAACTATATAAATTCCCTGGAAAAGGAACTGAAAAACAAACCAACTTTGGTTGCTCCTCTTCAATTCTTTCTTTCAGTATTTTGAGAGTGATTTTGTCTATATAAGTCGGTTCTTTTTTCAAATGCAAGTACAACTCATCAAACGAATTGGCGCTTCTACCCAAACGCTCAGCATAGCGACTGAAACCAAAGTTTTCATCGACACATTCTACAATAAAATCGGATAAATCTTCGAGATATAAAGTAGCTAAATGCTTGGCTTTGTCTTGCATACCCATAGTTCCAAAAGCCCATTCCATGTCGTCTAATTGTGCAAAACGTGATGCTTCTGGAAGAAAATTACCACTACATATTTGACGTGCCAATGATGGATTTTTCCCTTGAAGAAACGAGATTACCGAGTCTATAGTTTTGATGTAATCGTATTTTAAGGAAAAGATTCTTTCAAGGTTGTGGGTTGTAGGTTGTAGGTTGTAGGTTGAAAACATTGTAGATAAGCCATCTTTTGAAAACAATTCCAAGATTACTTCAATTCCTAAATCCATTTGGAATGCTGAAACTCCTTTTGTATTCAAAAACCCTTTTATATAAGCTGTCGCTGGATACGGCGTATTCAGTTGGGTAAAAGGTGGCGTTATAAGTAGAAGGTCTTTCAATGGAAATGGTTTTTGCAAAAATATATTTTAAATAAAGACTTAGCTACTTTTTTTAATAATTTACTTAAATTTGCAATTAATAATTTTCTAAATGAACAAAACTATCAATTTCTTTTCAATTATTCTTTTTTGCTTGACAATCAATGTAGTTTATGCTCAAAAAAGTGTTGTTGCATCTGGCGGAAAAGCAACCGGAACAGCTGGAACGGCAAGTTTCTCGGTTGGTCAAATTTCGTATAAAAATCCAACTGGAAATATTGTTAGTGCTGGTGTGCAACAACCTTATGAAATTCAAACATTAGGAAAATCTGATTTTGATGCCATTCAATTAGAAATGAAAGTGTACCCAAATCCTACTGAAGGCGAATTCCAACTAAAAATTTCAGATAGTAATTTGAAAAATCTTACTTATCAATTATTTGATGTGAATGGAAAAAATCTTGCATCACAAAATATAAATCAAGAGGAAACAGCTATTTCTTTGAAATATTTGAATAAAGGAGTTTATTTTTTGGCTGTTTTGATGCAAAATAAGCAGCTAAAAAACTTTAAAATCATAAAAAACTAATGAAAAATTACATTCATATTCTTTTGATAATAATAGCTATTTCATTTAGTTATAATTCATTTGCTCAAGTGCCTCAGAAAATGAGTTACCAATCGGTTATTAGAAATACCGAAGGCAATTTGGTGGTAAATGCATCAATTGGAATTCAAATTAGCATCCTAAAAGACACACCTACTGGACAAGCTGTATATGTAGAAACCATGACTAATACTACCAACGAGAATGGACTTTTAAGTATCGAAATTGGTGGAGGAGCGCCTGTTACAGGGAGTTTTTCTCAAATTGATTGGTCAACAGGAACTTATTTTGTAAAAACCGAAACCGATCCAACTGGTGGAACAAACTACTCTATTGTTGGTACTGGACAACTTTTGAGCGTACCTTATGCGTTGTATGCTGATAGTAGTAGCCAGCAAGGTAAAACAACAATATTATTAACAGATGATATTACTGATGAGGAAGCTGCTGCTCAAATTGTCCGTGAAGTTGGACCAAACACAGAAAATGTAATTATTAGTAATACTACTCAACTCACCAATGTTAATTTGAGTCAAATTAAAAATTTACTAACCTTGAGCGTAACTAATAATGAACAATTAGCTAGCATAAATTTTTCAAATTTGATAAGTGTTTATAAAGATTTTTTAGTTGAAAATAATCTTCAATTAACAAATGTAAATTTCAATTCTCTTGCTAATCTATCACCCAATAATAAAATTATTAATAATGCAATACAATCTTTGATCTTTCCTCAAATAAGTATTTTCAAATTTGGAGAATTTTTAATAACTGGAAATGAACAACTAACTTCATTGGCATTTCCTATTTTAATTAAAAACAAAGGATTTATTAATATTGAAAGCTATCAATTAACAACTATTGATTTGTCGCAATTACAAAATGCTAATGAATTTTATATTACTAGTAATTCAATTGGCACTATAAATTTAAGCACTTTAATTAATTCTAAAAACCTCGTTTTCAGCACCCAAAATCTAGGATCATTAAATTTAGAATCCTTTGTTACTGGTGAAATTCAAGTTTATTCAAATGAAATTCAAACTATTAATTTACCATTATTTACATCAGGAAGCCTACAAATTGGTTGTCAGCAGCTTACTTCTTTAAACATTCCTCTGTTTACGACCTGCGATAATTTTAGTTTTTTTAGTAATAACATGACATCATTTACTGTAAATTCTATTACGAGTATTAAAACGCTAAATTTATTGCAATGCCCAAATCTTGTTACTATCGATTTCCCTTCGCTAACATCAATAAGTCAAACTAATATCAATAACAACTCAAACTTAACAACAATTACGTTTCCATTACTTAGCCAAGTATTGCCAAATATAGATGCCTCCTCAGGTTCATTAAATTTTAGAGGAAATAAATTTAGCACAGCAACTGTTGATTACTTACTCAATAAAATAGCAAATTCTTCTCCACCAACAACTGGAAAAACAATAACATTAGATGAACAAAATCCGCCAGCACCGCCAACTAGTCAAGGCTTAGTTGACAAGCAAACGCTTATTGATGCAGGAAATTCAGTAATAACCGATTAATAAAAATGCCAAACGACTGTATAACGTATCAAAATTCGGGCTATTTCACTCAATTAATTATAGATTATTTGAAGGAAAAAGAATCGTTGCAACCATTATACAATCGTTTTCCTAAAATTGAGAATTTCAAAAGTCAGATTGAAGAGAAAAATAGCAATTATAATGACAACTTCAATGGCAATAACAAAAGAGAAGTTCTAGCTGCTGAACTTGAAAAACAATATCAAAATTTTGAAGTTTCTAAAACAACATTAAACAACATTAAACTTTTAAACAACGCTAAAACTTTCACAGTTACAACTGGACATCAATTGAATTTGTTTACAGGCTATTTGTACTTTATTTATAAAATTGTTTCAACTATAAATCTTTGTAAACAATTAAAATCGGAATATCCTGAGTACAATTTTGTACCGATTTATTGGATGGCAACCGAAGATCATGATTTTGATGAAATTAATTATTTCAACTTTAAAGAAAAAAGAATTCGTTGGAATCGAGAAAGTTCTGGACCAGTTGGAAGATTATCGACAGATGGTTTGGATAAAGTTTTGGAAGTTTTTTCTAAAGAAATTGGAAATTCTTTAAATGCACAAAAATTGAAAGAACTTTTTGAAAATGCTTATCTAAAAAACAATAATTTAGCAGATGCCACACGATTTCTAACAAACGAGTTATTCAAAAGTGAAGGTTTGGTTATTTTAGATGGCGATTCAAAAGAGTTGAAAAAATTGTTTATTCCTTATGCTAAAAAAGAACTTTTGGAACAAACTTCTTTTCAAAATGTAACTAAAACTAATGAACTTCTAAAAGACTATTTTGTTCAAGTAAATCCTCGTGAAATTAATTTATTTTACATTGAAGATAATTTGCGTGAAAGAATAATTCTTGAAAATGGAATTTATAAAATTAACAATACAGATTTGCAATTTTCTGAAAATGAAATTGTAGCCGAATTAGAAAAGCATCCTGAAAAGTTTAGTCCAAATGTGATTTTGAGACCTTTATATGAAGAAGTTATTTTGCCTAATCTTTGCTATATTGGTGGTGGCGGTGAACTAGCGTATTGGTTTGAATTGAAAGCTAATTTTGAAACTAACAACGTAACTTTTCCAATACTTTTACTTCGCAATTCTGTTTTACTTGCAACCAACAAACAAGCTGATAAAGCTGATAAACTAGACTTAACTTGGAAAGATTTATTTACCAATCAAAAAGAGTTAGTAAACAATCAAACCAAGAAAAAAACAGATTTTGAAATTGATTTTTCATCTCAAAAAGAGCAATTAAGTAAGCAATTTGACTATTTACACCAACTTGCTACCCAAACCGACAAATCGTTTATTGGAGCAGTAAAAGCCCAAGAAACCAAACAATTAAAAGGATTAGACAACCTTGAAAAAAGATTACTAAAAGCCCAAAAAAGAAAACTTTCAGAAGAGTTAAATAGAATCATTTCACTTCAAAACGAATTATTCCCCAACCAAAGTTTACAAGAAAGACAATTGAATTTTTCAGAGTTTTATATTGAATTTGGTGACTTTTTACTTGAGAAAATTTTAAAAGAATTGAAACCTTTAGAAAATGAGTTTTCAATTTTAGATTTATAAATTTAGTAAAAAAGTCCTTTCTAGTATTTTGTTTACATAATTTTATTCGACAAAACTACGTTTTTAATAATTTTATCAACACTATAACGTTTTCGCAATTTTTTTTAAGAATTGTTTTGATTGATTAACTCAAAATAACTATAAATTAGCGTGAAATTAAATTTTTAATAAAAAAATTAAACACTTATGAAAACAAAATTACTTTTATTACTTGCGGTTTTTATGACTGCTTTTAGTGTGAATGCACAAATCAATTCTGTAGCCTTAGTTGGTACAGCTGTGGGTGGGTGGCCTCCATTCACTGGAAATGACCCAAATCAATTAACTCAAGTTGATGCTGACAATTGGAAGATTGAAGGTATTACAATTGCTGCAGGGCCATGTAAATTGCGTGCTAATAATGCATGGGGCGGATCTGGATTCGAATGGGCTGGTGCTTTCCCAACAGCTGTAGGAACAAGTGCTGGAGATATTATTGTAACAATTGCTGGTGTATATACGGTAACTCTAAATACAGCAACTGGCGTTTATAATTTTGATAGTGGAGCTCCACTACCTGTTGTAAAACTAGTAGGAACTGCTGTTACCGATGGAACCGCTACTATGTCTCCAACCTCACCAACAACTTTTTCACTAAGCAACGTAACACTTTTAGATGGACTTGCTCAATTTGATGTTGATGGTGTTTTTGCTGGCGGTACTGGTTTCCCAACTGGAACTTTTGTTGACAATACTCAATTTATACCAGTAGTTGCTGGTTCTTATACTAGTGTAATTGTTAATACCGAAACTGGTGAGTATACATTTACTGCTGCTCCAGTTTATCCATCAATTGCTTTAGTAGGTGCTGGCGCTGGTGGATGGCCTAATGATCCACAAGTTGATGCTAATGTGTTAACTACAACTGATGGTATAACCTATAAAGGAAGTAAAATTGTTTTAACAGCAGGTGATATCAAATTTAGATCAAACAATAACTGGACTGATCCAAATTGGGGAGGAACTAGTTTCCCTTCAGGACCTGATGCAACAAACCCAACTGGAAATATTGTAGTTACTACACCTGGAACATATGATGTAGTTTTTGATAGAACAACTGGAGCTTATACATTCTCATTCCCTACGATTGCTATCGTTGGTGCAGGTGCAGGTGGATGGCCTAATGACCCTCAAGTAGATGCAAATGTTTTGACAACAACTGACGGAGCAAATTATTCTATTATAAATGTTGCTTTAATAGCTGACCAAATCAAATTTAGATCAAATAATGATTGGAGTCAAGAAAACTGGGGTGGTGTAACTTTCCCTTCTGGCCCGGGTGCAGATTTAAATGGAAACATTGTTGTAGATGTAGCTGGAAACTATGATGCTACTTTTAACAGAGTTACAAAAGCTTATGCTTTCACTCCAAACTTAGCTACAACTAGCTTCGCTAAATCTAATTTCAAAGTGTACCCTAACCCATCTAATACTAACTGGAACTTTACTTCTGCAAAAGATGCTATTACTTCTATTCAAGTAGTTGATATGTTAGGTAAAGTTGTGGCAACTTCAACTTCTACAACTGTTGATGCATCTGCATTAACAACGGGAGTTTACTTTGCAAAAGTGGCTACAGCTACTGCAACTGAAACAATTAAAGTGGTTAAAAACTAATACTTAGTTAACCCAATTATATAAAACTCCTGATAAATACTTTTATCGGGAGTTTTTTTTATTTAACCAAACTCTTAAACCTTTAAACTCTTAAACTTTTTAAAACTTTTAAACCCCTAAACTTTAAACTCTTAAACCCTTAAACTTTTAAACCCTATAACCCTTAAACTTTTAAACCTTTAAACTCTTAAACCCATAAACTTTTAAACCTTTAAACTCTTAAACCATTAAACTCCTAAACTTTTTCAAACTTTTAAACTCCTAAACTTTTAAACTCCTAAACTTTTAACTACTTTTGCACCCGAATTATAATACACAAACAAAAAATGGCAACAAATAGAACATTTACAATGATTAAACCTGATGGTGTAGAAAACGGACACATCGGTGGAATTTTAAATATGATTACTGAAGGTGGTTTCAGAATTGTAGCAATGAAATTAACGCAATTAACAGTAGCTGATGCTCAAAAATTCTACGCAGTTCACGCTGCAAGACCATTCTTTGGTGAATTGGTTGAATTTATGACACGCGGACCAATTGTTGCTGCTATATTAGAAAAAGAAAATGCTGTAGAAGATTTCAGAACTTTAATTGGTTCAACAAATCCTGCTGATGCTGCCGAAGGTACAATCCGTAAAAAATACGCAACTTCTATTGGAGAAAATGCAGTTCACGGTTCAGATTCTGATGAGAATGCTGCTATCGAAGGTGCTTTTCACTTTGCCGGTAGAGAACAATTTTAGTTTTCAGTATTCAGTATTCAGTCGCAGTTGGCAGTTATGTAAATTGTGAATAAAATAAAAAATCCCGTCTCGTTATTATACAAGATGGGATTTATATTTTCAAAAACATGAAACAAAAAAGCTATCGCAAAACAATTGATTTTACAACTTCTTTTCCCATTTCTTCATTTATCATTTTGATGATTTTGTCTTTTCCGTAACTCAATTCTTCTCTCAAAACAGCCGAAGATAATGTCACATAGAGAATGGTTCCTTTCAAAACAACTTCTTTTGTATAAGTGTTTACGCCATTTCCCATAAGGTTTTTCCAAGCTTGCTCAACGTCAATTTTATCCATGCCCGATTCGAGCTTATTGACTTCTATAAACTGCTTTAAAACATCTGAAATTGAACTTTCGTTACTTGATCTTTTTGCCATTATTTTAATGAAAAAGGTTTTGCTCTTTTGTAATGATATTCTAATTCTTGCTTACTTTTTACAACAAAAGTAGAATCTTTTATTTCAATGATTTCTTCTTTCCACTTTGCTAAATCTGTTTCATAATTGATAACAAAAGTAGAACCTTCAGTCGAAATTGAGATTTTTTCTTTAATGTCATTTGTCAAATAAGTTCCATCTAACTGCGGCATTACTTTTTGGCGAAAGCCTTTATTATCTTTAATTTCAAAAAAATCGATTGTTTCATTAATCTTGTAATCTTTCTTGGTTCCATCGGCAAGAACAACATTTTCAATTTCCCAATAACCATTTATTTTAGCGATATCTTTTTCGCTAATTGCTTGTTTACAAGAAACAAACATGCTACCTATAATCAAAAGTGCTACAATTTTTTTCATAATCAAAATAAAACTGAAATTTACAATATAAATTTGAAGAATAAAACTATTTTTGATTAAACCTTTTTGTTTTTTAAAAGTCAAAATAGAAAACCCAATCAACATATGAAAAAGATACTTATTGTATTTTTAATGTCAACTTTATTTCTTTCATGCGCCTCCTCATCAGATGAAACTCTAGCTGCTCCAATTGTAACTGAGCAAATGTATTTTCCTCCAATTGATGGAAGCTCAACTTGGGAAACAAAATCAATAACCGACTTAGGTTGGAATCAAGCTGCTGTTCAACCTTTGCTTAATTATTTAGAATTAAAAAACACCAAATCGTTTATAGTTTTGGTAAATGGAAAAATTGTATTAGAAAATTATTTTAATGGTCATGATGCGGCTAAATTTTGGCAATGGAATAGTGCTGGAAAAACATTAACGGCAACCGTAACAGGAATAGCACAAAAAGAAGGTCTTTTAAATATAAATAACAAAGTTTCAGATTATTTAGGAACGGGTTGGACAAGTACGCCAATTGCAAAAGAGAATCTAATTACCTGCAAAAATTTACTCTCAATGAATTCAGGATTGAATGATGCTTTAGGCGATGATGTTTCTCCTACAAATCTTCAATACGTTGCAAATGCTGGAACCCGTTGGGCTTATCATAATGTATATGTAAAGCTTCAAGATGTAGTTGCGCAAGCAAGTGGACAATCTTGGAACTCCTATTTTAACACAAAGCTTAGAGATAAAATAGGAATGAGCACTACTGGCTTCTGGTATGTTGGCACCGGAATATATAAAGGTTTGAGCATTTATTTTAGTAATACACGAAGTATGGCCCGTTTTGGTTTGTTGTCACTCAACAAAGGAACATGGAACGGAACAACTATTTTGAATGAAACTTATTTTAATGAAGCAACTAATACTTCGCAAACTATAAATCAGGCTTATGGCTATTTATGGTGGTTGAATGGAAAAACAAGTTATCATTTACCACAAACGCAATTAAAAATTAATGGAAATTTAATTGCCACAGCACCAAGTGATATGTATTGCGCATTAGGAAAAGATGATCAAAAAGTGTATGTTGTACCTAGTAAAAAAATGGTCGTAATTAGAATGGGTGAAGCTGCCGATAGTGAAAATTTAGCACTGTCAGATTTTGATGAAGTTTTATGGCAAAAAATAAGTGCGTTATATCAGTAACACACTTATTAAATATTCTATTTTTTAAAATTTTATTTAAAGAAAGAATCTACAAATTCATATTTATTGAATACTTGCAAATCGTCAATTCCTTCACCAACGCCAATATATTTGACTGGAATTTGAAATTGATCGGAAATACCTATTACAACGCCACCTTTTGCAGTTCCGTCTAATTTTGTTACTGCTAAACAAGTAACTTCGGTTGCAGCTGTAAATTGTTTTGCCTGTTCAAAAGCGTTTTGCCCAGTTGAACCGTCTAAAACTAATAAAACATCATGTGGCGCTTCAGGTGTAACTTTTTGCATTACACGTTTAACTTTAGTCAATTCGGCCATCAAACCAACTTTGTTATGCAAACGACCCGCTGTATCAATAATTACAATATCTGCTTCTTGAGAAACGGCACTTTGAATGGTATCAAAAGCAACTGATGCTGGATCGCTTCCCATTTGTTGACGCACGATTGGAACACCTACTCTATCTGCCCAAATTTGTAATTGATCGATTGCTGCTGCTCTAAAAGTATCGGCAGCACCAAGAACAACTTTGTAACCTTGTTTTTTGAATTGATTAGCCAGTTTACCAATTGTAGTAGTTTTTCCAACACCATTAACACCGACAACCATTATAACATAGGGTTTTGTGTTAATTGGAATTAGAAACTCAGATTCTTCACCTGTATTAGTTTCAGATAGCAAACCTGCAATTTCTTCACGTAGAATTTTATTAAGTTCATCCGTTCCAAGATATTTATCTTCGGCTACTCTTTTTTCAATTCTTTTTATGATTTTTAAAGTGGTATCAACACCAACATCTGATGCTACAAGGATTTCTTCAAGATTATCTAAAACTTCATCATCAACTTTTGATTTTCCAGCTACTGCTTTAGTAAGTTTAGAAAAAAAACTTGTTTTAGATTTTTCTAAACCTTTGTCTAAGGTTTGTTTGTCCTGCTCGTTTAGAACAGGTTCTTTCTTATCGGAAGAAAATATTTTTTTAAAAAAACTCATTTCAATTTGGGAATTAGCAATTAAGTGATAGGTTTTATTTCTATTACTTAATAAAATGATGCACAAATATAAAAATAAAAAAAGCTACTTCCGAACGAAAGTAGCTTTTCTATATAAAGTTTGCGTTAATTATTTCTTTTTCAAGAATTCATCAACTTCTTCTGGAGTCATAATGCTTTCAACGAAAGTATATGCACCTGTTTTTGGAGATTTCACCATTTTGATGGCTTTTGATAATCTCTTAGAAGATGTTTGTAACGATGCTACGGTTTTCTTTGCCATGATTCAAATGTGTATTTTGAATTTAATAGAACCTCTAATGCAAGCATTTGAGATTTATTAAATCTCTAATTATTTAATTTCTTTATGAACAGTTACTCTTTTTAGGATTGGATTAAATTTTTTAATCTCTAATCTATCTGGAGTATTTTTTTTGTTTTTAGTTGTAATGTATCTAGAAGTCCCAGCAACACCTGTTGCTTTGTGCTCTGTACATTCTAAAATTACCTGAATTCTATTACCTTTCTTTGCCATTTTTGCTATCTATTTATTTTTGGAAAAGATTATTTAATAAATCCTTCTGCTTGTGCTTTTTTCAAAACAGCAGAAATTCCATTTTTATTAATTGTTTTTATTGTAGATGCAGCTACTCTTAGAGTAATCCATCTATCTTCTTCAGGAAGATAAAAACGTTTTTTAAGTAAGTTTACAGAAAACTTTCTTTTAGTTTTATTCATCGCGTGAGAAACATTGTTTCCCGTCATCGCTCTTTTACCAGTAAGGTCACAAACTCTTGACATTATGCTTATCTTTTATCGTTATTCAAATAGAGGGTGCAAAGAAAAGAAAAATAAACCTATTACGCAAAAAAATTATACTACATTTTTTAAAATTTCTTTTTGAAGCATTTCTAAACTTTTATTAACAGCTCTAAGTATCACTTTTTCTCGAGGTTCACCAAAGTTAAATTCTTCTACAACAACCATTTGTGGCGTTGCTAAAGCAATAAATACAGTTCCAACTGCTGCATCAGAATCGCCTTTCGATGGTCCGGCATTTCCGGTTGTGGCAATTGCATAATCGGTTTTGAACATTTTTTGAGCTTTCAAAGCCATTTTTTTGGCAACTTGAGCGCTAACAACTGAATGTTTTTCAATCAGTTCGTGCGGAATTTCTAAAACTGTTTCTTTGACCTCTGTTGCATACGAAACTACGCTTCCTTTGAAATAGCTTGACGAACCAGCAACTGATGTTAATAAGGATGCAATTGAACCTCCAGTACAACTTTCGGCTGTTGCAATTGTTAACTGTTTCTGCGCTAAAAATTTCCCTATTACAACTTCTATTGTTTCATTATCGTCGAAACCTACTATGATATCGCCAATTATTTTGGTTAGCGAATTTACATTTTCTACAATGGCTTTTTCTAAAATTTCTTTATCTGTTCCTCTTGCAGAAAGGCGTAAACGCACTCTTCCTGGTGCTGGCAGATAAGCTAACTTGATAAATTCAGGCAGGTTATTTTCCCAATCTTCTATTCTTTCGGCAACTAGACTTTCTCCTTGTCCGTATGTTAAAATAGTTTTATGAATAATATAAGGACGATTGTATTCGCGAACCACTTTGGGAATTATTTCGTTTTCAACTAAATATTTCATTTCGTATGGAACACCAGGCAATGAAATAAAAACAGTGTTTTCTTTTTTCATCCACATTCCTGGAGCCGTACCCATTTTGTTGAATAAAACGTGGCATTTTGTTGGGACTAATGCTTGCTCACGATTCATTTGGGTAATTGGTCGCTTGAAAACACTTTCTATTAATTGGGTAACGTGCGCCAAAACTTCTTTGTTTTCGACTAATGTATCTTCAAAATAGTCGCAAAAGATTTTTTTGGTGATATCGTCTTTTGTTGGTCCGAGTCCGCCAGTGATGATTACTAAATCGACTTGATTTTGGAGTTTAGTAAACGTATCTAGTATATGTTGTTTGTTGTCGGAAATGGAAATCATTTCGTGAATATCGACACCAATTTTATCGAGTGATTTGGCTATAAATCCGGAGTTGGTATCGACGATTTGACCAATAAGAATTTCGTCGCCAATGGTTACAATAGTGGCTTTCATTAAGTAAGATTATTATTCACTATTTTTAATATTTGGTGTTCACTGAATGCCTTGCATTTGTTTTACAAAGGTAACAAAAGAAAAAAAGAAAACCTATCTAGTCCCGATTACATCACAAATCATTTATTTTTCATCGGAGTTCTGTGAATGCTTCGCATTTGAGGTGGAAATCCTTTTTAAAATCTGTCAGGTTTAAAAAAGATTGGAACGTAAAGCGGGAACCTGTATGCCGACAGGCAGGTTACCATTACTGATAAATCCCGAACCATTGCTTCGCCAATTCACTTCGTTCGGGTCGCTCCTAATTTTACATATCAAAATCTTTTTTGATTTCTTTGACAGCATTTACAATTTGATTTTCGATGCTTTCGAAAGTAGCATTGATTTCACTTCTTTTTCCTTCGGCTCTTGTCCATGCTTCGACTTGAAGAATTTCTTCGTAGGCAACATTCATTCCAAACAAATCGAGAGAAGGTTTTATTTTATGTGCATAGGCGTACGCTTGCTTGTAATCTTTTTCTTTTATTCCAGATTTGATAAGTGCTAAATCTTCGGGAACTTCGGTTACGAAAAGTTCTAAAATGGAGTTTACAAATTCAGGATCATTTTCTGAAAGAGCGTAAACTTTAGCTAAGTTGTAGTTTAGGGCCATTACTTTACTTGTATTTTAAATAGTTTTTGTTTTTCTAAAAATCCTTCCAATACATCATTGGGTTTTACTTTTGCCACACCTTCGGGTGTTCCTGTGAAAATAATATCGCCAATTTTTAAAGTAAAATATTGTGATATTGTGGCAATTAATTCGTCAATTTTCCAGAGCATTAAACCTGAATTTCCTGATTGAACTAGCTTTCCATTGTTGGTTAGTTCAAAATTTAAGTTGTCAACCGATTGAAATTTTTCTTTTGAAACAAATTCTCCGATAACTGCCGAACCGTCGAAAGCTTTTGCTTTTTCCCAAGGAAGTCCTTTATCTTTAAGTTTTTGTTGCAAATCGCGAGCTGTAAAATCGATTCCAACACTTATTTCGTCATAATATTTATGAGCAAATTTGGGTTCGATATACTTCCCTACTTTATTTATTTTGACAATTAGTTCAATTTCGTGATGAATATCATCTGAAAATTCTGGAATCACAAAAGGATGTTGCTTGAGCAAAACCGCCGAATCGGGTTTCATAAAAACCACTGGTTCGTCAGGTCGTTCGTTTTGCAACTCTTCTATATGTTTGACGTAATTGCGTCCGATACAGATAATTTTCATAGTTTTCAGTCTCAGTTTTTAGTCTCAGTTTTCAGCTTGCAATTTGCCAACTGCTAACTGCGACTGTAAACTTATTTTGTGTTTAATTTTCTTAATTTGATTGCGGTTAAAACTTTCTTGGTGTATAGAGGAAAATCGGCTCCTTGAATCCAGCCGTAATAGCCAGGTTCTTTTTCGAGCACTTCTTCTACCAATTGGTTTTTGTTTTTTCCGAAAGTAAATATTTCTTGTCCTTTATCGTTTAATGCTATAAATCCAGCAAAATCAACTGCTTTTTTTCTCGAAGTAAATTCGGAAAGCGTTTTCATATCATTTGGTAAATCTTCGTAGCGGTCTAATTGCGCTTTTAAGATTTCGTAAGTTGCCATTGTGTCGGCCTCAGCTGTATGAGCGTTTTCTAGGCTTTGATTGCAGTAAAATTTTAGTGCAGCACTTAATGTTCGTTCTTCTTTTTTGTGAAAAATAGTTTGTACATCGACCGAAACTCTATTCTTCATATCAAAATCTACTCCAGCACGAAGCAATTCTTCGGCTAATAATGGAATGTCAAATCTATCCGAATTATATCCTGCTAAATCACTGTCTTTTATCATGTTATAGACCTGAGAAGCAAGCTCTTTGAAAGTTGGTTCGTTGGCTACTTTCTCGTCAGAAATTCCGTGAATGGCTGTTGCTTGTGGCGGAATTGGAATAGTAGGATTTACCAACCACGTTTTGCTTTCTTTATTTCCGTTTGGATATACTTTGAATACTGCTATTTCTACAATTCTATCTTTGGCAACGTCGATTCCGGTAGTTTCGAGGTCAAAAAAACAGATAGGTTTATTGAGTTTTAATTCCATTTTGATTAATTGATGACGACAAATATAAAATATTGTATTTACCGTTTAACGATGTTTTTAAAAATAGACAAAAAAGTTAGAAAAAATTTAAAAAACAAGCACTTTAAATAGGTAAAAGATGAATTTTAACACAGATTGCATAGATTAACACGGATTTTTTTATAAATAAAATCAATAAAAAACCCGACAGTTTTGAATTGTCGGGTCTGTTTATAATTTAAATGAGACTATATACTTCTATTCACATCAAAAGCTTCCATGTAATCGGCTACTCTTTTTACAAAGCTTCCGCCAAGTGCACCGTCTACAACTCTGTGATCGTAGCTATGTGATAAGAACATTTTTTTGCGAATTCCAATAAAATCTCCTTCGGGAGTTTCAATAACCGCTGGAACTTTTCTAATAGCTCCTAATGCTAAGATTCCTACTTGTGGTTGGTTGATAATTGGCGTTCCGAAAACACTTCCGAACGTTCCTACGTTGGTTACAGTATAGGTTCCACCTTGTGTGTCATCTGGTTTTAGTTTTCCGGCTTTGGCTCTGTTTCCTAAATCATTTACGGCTTTTGCCATTCCTAATAAATTCAACTGATCCGCATTTTTTATAACTGGAACAATAAGGTTTCCGTTTGGTAATGCAGCCGCCATTCCTAGGTTGATATTTTTCTTTTTGATGATATAATCGCCATCAACCGAAATGTTCATCATTGGGAAATCTTTTAGCGCTTTTGCTACAATTTCCATGAATATTGGCGTAAAAGTTAGCTTCTCGCCTTCTCTTTTTTCGAAAACATTTTTATTTTTTTCTCTCCAATCCCAAATATTAGTTACATCAACTTCTATAAACGACTGAACG
Source organism: Flavobacterium sp. (assembly GCF_044377315.1). GTDB lineage: Bacteria > Bacteroidota > Bacteroidia > Flavobacteriales > Flavobacteriaceae > Flavobacterium. Next base: position 90,978 of record NZ_JBILJG010000002.1, on the reverse strand, counting down.
TGTGCCGAAGTTTGAAGTGAATCAACCATGTATTTTGAAATCAACTTACGCATTCTGTCCATTTCAACAATTTCATCTTGCCCGTTTACAGAAACAGGTGCTACTGTTGGTTGAGGATTACTTGCTACTGGTTGGATTATAGGTTGTACATTTTGAGATACAGTTGCTGCTACTTGAGAAACTACTGGAGTTTGAACCGCAGTTTGTGTATTTTGAGCTACTACTGGAGCATTTCCTCTAGTAGCTATGTAATCTAAAAGATCATTTTTGGTAACACGCCCTTCATTTCCAGTTCCTGAAATTCTTTCAAGTTCGGCAATAGAAATCCCTTCTTCTTTAGCAATATTTCTTACTAATGGTGAAAAGAATTTATCTGAATCTGAAAAACTTTGGTTAGAAACGGGTGCTGCTACAAATTCTTTTGCTGCTTCAACGGCTTTAATAACTTCTTGAACAGCTGGTGCTGACTCTTGAACAGGTTGTGCAACTGGAGTTGGTATTGCTCCTACAGAAGCATCGGTTTCAATAATTGCAATGGTTTGACCAACTTGAACTAAATCATCTTTACCAAAAAGTTTTTCGACCAAAATACCCGAAACTTCACTTGGTACTTCGCTATCAACTTTATCGGTTGCGATTTCTAGAACGGCCTCATCCATTTCTATTTTGTCGCCCACTTCTTTTAGCCAATTGGTGATTGTTGCTTCTGCAACGCTTTCTCCCATTTTAGGAAGTTTTAATTCAAACTTTGCCATATTTTTTTAAGTAAACTCGTTATACTTATTTTGCAAAAATACTGATTTTACAAATTAGTCAATAACTATGCTTGGATAAGTTTTCAATAATTATACTAACAATATTGTTTCGCCTCTGTCATTACTTGAATTACTTCCAATTAAGAAATTATTTTCAGGTAGATACATTTTATAGGTATATTTATGATCCACATTATTTTCCATAAAAGCGATAATATCTTTGTAACTTATGTAATTTGTATCAAAAATAACTTCTGTATTTTTCTTATTTTGAATATTGGAAATTAATTCAAGTGTTTCATTATTGAATAATGTTTTTTCAACCTCTTTATTTAATTTATTTTTTAATTTTTGAGCAAGAGTATCTTTATCGGAAATTAAAATATAATTGGTTGGAACAATTCGAGGTTTTGGTTTACCTTGAAATACCTTAAGAAGAGAAAAGCTCAGTGTTCCTATTTTCATAAAAAATAAAAAGAACAAGGAATGATTGAAATGTTTTTTATAAAAATACTTCATTGCATCTTGGAATCTTTTCATGTAAATTCCATCTTTAACAGTGCTTTCGCCTTTATAATGTATTACCGTTGTTTGATTAAAGTAGTAATTATATTTTCCGTTCAACAAAGAAATATAAGACAAATCAATGTCGTCAGAATACATGAAACAATCTTCGTCAAAACCACCAATTTCATTGTATAAATCACGCTTCATTACCATAAATGCTCCTACTAAAATCTCAACCTTTCCTGTTTCATCTTTATGTAGTTGTTGGTAATAGTATTTATTAAAAATAGATAGTTTTGGGAAAACAATATACAAGCCTAATACTTTGGTAAGTGCAACCCAAGGAGTTGGAATTCCTCGTTTACATTCTGGCAAAAAGTTACCAGTCCCGTCAACTAGTTTACACCCGATAATTCCGAGATTATTGTGTTTTTTGGCAAAAAACAATACTTTTTCAAAAGTATCTTCTGCCACAACGGTGTCAGGATTTAAAATACAAATATAATCACCTTTTGCTTCGGCAACACCTATATTATTTCCTTTAGGAAAACCTGTATTTTCAGAATTTTGAATAAACTTGATATTTGGAAACATCGATTCCATCATCTGACTGCTTTCATCAGACGAATTATTATCGACCACAATTATCTCTGCGTCAATATTTTGAGTGGCTTTTTGAACACTTGTTATACAGAGTTCTAAAAAATAGCGAACATTATAGTTCAGGATTATTACAGATAATTGCATGTTGCAAACATAAAAAAATAAATTGAAATCGATTATATAAAAGAGTAGTTCTTATAGATTTCAATAAAAAATAAGCTACACAATTGATTGTACTTGAAGCACAATTAACATAACTACTTTTAAGTGAATTAATTGTACTAAAAATCTAATTTCTTTTTACGTAGTTCGAAATTTTGTCCGAGATAAACTTTTCTCACCATTTCGTCAGCAGCTAATTCTTCAGGTTTCCCAGCTTTTAGGATTCCACCTTCAAACATTAGATACGTTTTGTCAGTGATTGCTAATGTCTCTTGAACATTGTGATCGGTAATTAGAATTCCAATATTTTTATTTTTTAGTTGTGCTACAATTCGCTGTATATCTTCTACTGCAACTGGGTCAACACCAGCAAATGGTTCGTCTAGTAAAATAAATTTTGGGTCGGTAGCAAGACATCTTGCAATTTCCGTACGTCGTCGTTCTCCTCCAGAAAGTAAATCGCCACGATTGGTACGAATATGTTCTAAACTAAATTCGGCAATCAAACTTTCCATTTTGGCAATTTGTTCTTCTTTAGTATGTTTTGTTAGTTGAAGTACACTTAAAATATTATCTTCAATACTTAACTTTCTAAAAACCGAAGCTTCTTGAGCTAAATAACCAATTCCATTTTGAGCTCTTTTGTACATTGGAAACTCGGTAATATTCAAATCATCAAGATAAATATTTCCCGAATTTGGCTTAACCAATCCTACAATCATATAAAAAGAAGTTGTTTTTCCTGCTCCATTTGGTCCTAACAACCCAACAATTTCTCCTTGATTTACCTCAACAGAAATTCCTTTTACAACACTTCTCTTTTTATAAGTTTTAACTAAATTTTCGGCTCTTAATTTCATTTTTCTAATGTGCAAATTGAATTAATGTAGCAATATAACAATTATTGACTCAATTGTTATATTAACACATTGTTAAATTGATTAATTTTCTTCCAAAGCTTCCCAAAATTCATATGCTCTTCGTAAATGCGGGATTACAATTGTTCCGCCAACAAGAGTTGCTATGCCCATTGCTTCCATCATTTCTTCTTTGGTTATTCCTTCTTTATAAGATGTTTCCAAATGGTATTTGATACAATCATCGCATCTCAAAACGGTAGAAGCTACTAATCCTAATAACTCCTTGGTTTTTACATCTAAAGCACCTTCTGCATAAGCGTTGGTGTCTAAATTAAAAATACGTTTTACTATTTTGTTATTATCTGCCAATAATTTTTCGTTCATTTTAGAACGATAATCATTGAATTCTTTTACTTGATTGCTCATCTTTTAATTGTTTTTTGACAACTACACTTGAAATAAAAATACTTACTTCATATAATAATAATAATGGTATTGCTACAATTATTTGGCTTACAACATCTGGCGGTGTAACTATTGCTGCAAGAATTAACACAATAACTATTGCATATCGTCTATAATCGCGAAGAAATTTTGGCGTTACTAATCCTAATTTAGTCAAGAAATATATTATTATAGGTAATTCAAAAAATAAGCCGCAAGCAATTACTGATGTTTTTATTAATCCAACATAAGATTGTATATTAAATTCATTTTTAATTTGAGAACTTATTGAAAATGTGGCAAAAAAGTTAATCGACATGGGTACAATTACATAATAGCCAAACAAAACACCTATAAAGAATAATAATGACGAAATAAATATAAATGTTTTAGCATTTTTTCTTTCGTTCTCATATAATGCTGGACTAATAAATTTCCAAAATTCCCACAATATATAGGGAAATGCTAGAATAAATCCAACCGTTATACATGTCCATACCAATAGCGAAACTTGACCTTCTACATCTGTATTCTGAATAACAAAAGGAAGTTCTGTAACGCAAAAACTTTCAACACCAATTGCTTTGGATAATTCACAAAAAAAAGTGTAGGTTACAAAACTTGTATCTTTTGGACCAAATAATATTGTTTCAAAAATAAAGTCGCTAAAAAAGAAGGCGCCGACTGCAACTATAACAATTGCAAATGAACTTCTAACCAATAACCATCTTAATTCCTCAAGATGATCTAAAAATGACATCTCTTTTTTTTCTTTTGCCATTATATTATTCCTTCTTTTAAAATGTCATGAAGATGAATTACACCTTTATATTCTCCGTTATCAACAACAACTAATTGTGTTATTGAAAAATCTTCTAAAATATTCAATGCATCAACTACCATATCGGTCGATTTGATTGTTTTTGGATTTACAGTCATTATATCTTTTGCAGTTAAACCCTTTATAGTTTCCGTTTTATTTAGCATTCTTCTTATATCACCATCTGTAATAATTCCAACCACTTTTTCATTTTCTAAAACAGCTGTCACTCCTAATCTTTTTTCAGAAATCTCCACAATAACATTTTTTATGCTAGAATCTAGATTTACAAATGGCTTTCTTGTTGTGTCTAACATATCTGCAACTCGAAGTAATAATTTTTTACCCAAAGCACCGCCTGGATGATATTTGGCAAAATCTTCTGCTGAAAAATTTCTTAATTCCATAAGACAAATTGCCAAGGCATCACCTATTACTAATTGAGCTGTTGTGCTATTAGTTGGAGCTAAATTGTTTGGACAAGCTTCACTATCAACCGTTGTATTCAATACATAATGTGATTCTTTTGCTAAAAAAGAAGTCATATTACCCGTTATTGCAATTAAAGTATTTCCGAATCTTTTTAATAGCGGAACCAAAACTTTAATTTCTGGACTATTACCACTTTTTGAGATACAAATGATAATATCGTAGGCTTGAACCATTCCTAAATCGCCATGAATTGCTTCAGAAGCATGCAAAAACATAGCTGGCGTTCCTGTAGAATTCATAGTTGCCACAATTTTTTGAGCAATTATCGCACTTTTCCCAATTCCGGTTATGACTAATCTTCCTTTACAATTATAAATTGAATCGGTTGCATTTATAAAATTATTATCAAGGAAATCAGCTAGTTTAGCTATAGATTTGCTTTGTGATAAAATTGAATTTTGAGCTATTTCTAAAATATTTTTTTTATTATTCAAAACAGAATGTTATAAAAATTTGTATGTAAAAAAGAAAGTTGTATCTTTATGATGTGCAAATTTAATAAAATACTATTACTAAAGAATGAATTCTACCGAAATTGATATACATAAAGAATTAAAGAAATATTTTGGCTTTAACCAATTCAAAGGTTTACAGGAACAAGTTATTAAAAGTATCCTTTCTAAAACGAATACATTTGTGATTATGCCAACAGGTGGCGGAAAGTCACTATGCTATCAACTTCCTGCATTAGTTCAAGAAGGAACTGCTATTGTTGTTTCGCCTTTAATAGCATTAATGAAAAATCAGGTTGACGCTATAAGAAGTGTTTCTTCTAATGATGGTGTTGCCCATGTTTTAAACTCTTCTTTGACAAAAACTGAAATTAATCAGGTTAAAAAAGATATTACAAGTGGACTTACCAAGTTATTATATGTTGCTCCAGAATCTTTAGCAAAAGAAGAGTATGTCGATTTCTTGAAAAGCGTAACCATTTCTTTTGTTGCAATTGACGAAGCGCACTGTATTTCGGAATGGGGACATGATTTTAGACCTGAATACAGAAATTTAAAAAATATAATCAAACTTTTAGGAAACGTTCCTGTTATAGGATTAACAGCAACTGCTACACCAAAAGTACAAGAAGATATTCTGAAAAACTTAGACATGTCTGATGCTAAAACTTTTAAAGCATCATTCAATCGTCCAAATTTATTTTATGAAGTTCGTACCAAAACCAAAAATATTGAAGGTGATATTATCCGTTTTATTAAGCAACATAAAGGAAAGTCGGGAATAATTTATTGTCTAAGCCGTAAAAAAGTAGAAGCAATTGCCGAAGTTTTGCAGGTAAACGGAATTAGTGCTGTTCCTTATCATGCTGGTTTAGATGCCAAAACAAGAGCAAAACACCAAGACATGTTTTTAATGGAAGATGTTGATGTTGTAGTAGCAACAATCGCTTTTGGAATGGGAATTGACAAACCAGATGTGCGTTTTGTAATTCACCATGATATTCCAAAATCGTTAGAAAGCTATTATCAAGAAACGGGTCGTGCTGGTCGTGATGGTGGCGAAGGTTATTGTTTGGCTTATTACTCCTATAAAGATGTAGAAAAATTAGAAAAATTCATGTCGGGAAAACCAGTTGCCGAGCAAGAAATTGGTTTTGCATTATTGCAAGAAGTTGTTGCTTATGCAGAAACCTCAATGTCTAGACGTAAATTTTTATTGCATTATTTTGGTGAAGAATTTGATAGTGAAACGGGTGATGGAGCCGATATGGACGACAATGTTCGAAATCCAAAAACCAAAGTGGAAGCTAAAAATCAAGTGGTTAAGCTACTTGAAGTTGTTAGAGACACCAAACATTTATATAAATCAAAAGAAGTTATTTATACCTTAATAGGTAGAGTTAATGCTATGATAAAAGCCCATCGTACTGATTCACAATCGTTTTTTGCTTGTGGAGCAGCATTTGAAGAACGTTATTGGATGGCATTAATCCGTCAAGTTCTTGTAGATGGCTTATTATCTAAAGATATTGAAACATACGGAATTATAAAAATTTCTGAAAAAGGGTTGGCTTTCATCAAAAAACCAACTTCTTTTATGATGTCTGAAGATCATGAATATAACGAAAGTGAAGATGATGCAATAGTTACAGCTGCAAAATCATCAGGGACTGCTGACGAAGCCTTGATGACAATGTTACGTGATTTACGTAAAAAAGAAGCTAAAAAACTTGGTGTTCCTCCGTTTGTAGTTTTTCAAGATCCATCTTTAGAAGATATGGCTTTAAAATACCCTATCACTATGGATGAATTGATCAATACTCATGGTGTTGGTGAAGGAAAAGCAAAAAAATACGGAAAACCTTTTATCGAATTGATAAGTCGTTATGTAGATGATAATGATATTATTCGTCCGGATGACTTAGTTGTAAAATCTACTGGAGCCAATTCTGCTAACAAATTATATATTATCCAAAATATTGATAGAAAATTATCTTTAGATGATATTGCTTCTGGAAAAGGATTAAAAATGGATGATTTAATTAAAGAAATGGAACAAATTGTTTATTCTGGAACAAAATTAAATATCAAATATTGGATTGACGAAATGCTAGATGATGATCAGCAAGATGAAATTCAAGATTATTTCATGGAATCTGAAACCGACAGCATCGAAAAAGCGCTAAAAGAATTTGATGGCGATTATGATATCGACGAACTTCGATTAATGCGAATTAAATTTATTAGCGAAGTAGCTAATTAGAAGTTTTCAGTCACAGTTTTCAGTCACACGAATCTAAAAACTGTGACTGCGACTGAAAACTATTCAAACAATTCTCCTCGATGCGGTTTTAAAGCATCACGAACTTGAATCATATTTTCGTCTGTAACTACCATAAATGCTATGGCATACATTTCATTTAAAACTTCAAATCCTGTTATATTGATAGGAAAGTTTTCTATTGCAATGTATTCTTTCAAATGAATTTCGTGATGTTCAGCAGTTTTTGCAGCAACTTCTCCACGAAAATCCCAAATGAGTTTAATTTTTCTCGACATATAAATTGTTGTTCTTCTGCAAAATTACAATAACAATTTTCAAATTACTATTTTTGCCAAAAATCAATTTATGCCTCGCGAAATTCAAACTCAAGTCACTCCCGAAATTGCTCACAACGAATCATTACTAAATGAGCATGTTGCAAAGTTATTTCATACTTCTGTAAATGAAATTCAAAAGGTTGTGGTAGTAAAACGTTCAATCGATGCACGCCAAAAAGCAATAAAATTCAATATAAAAGGAATTGTTTTCTTTAAAAATGAAACTGTTGTTGAACAGAAAATTGAACTTCCTGACTATAAAAATGTATCCAATTCGCGAGAAATAATTATTGTAGGCGCTGGACCAGCAGGACTTTTTGCAGCATTGCAATTGATTGAATTAGGTTTAAAACCAATTGTACTTGAACGTGGAAAAGATGTTCGTGGTCGTCGTAGAGATTTAAAAGCCATAAATGTTGAACATATTGTAAACGAAGATTCCAATTATTGTTTTGGCGAAGGCGGCGCAGGAACTTATTCTGATGGAAAATTATACACTCGTTCCAAAAAACGAGGTGATGTCGATAGAATTCTACAATTATTAGTCGGCTTTGGTGCTTCCGAAGACATTTTAATTGAAGCACATCCGCATATTGGAACCAACAAATTGCCTCAAATCATTCAAGATATTCGTGAAAAAATTATCGAAAGTGGTGGACAAGTTTTATTTGAAACTCGTGTAACAGATTTTGTTATAAAAAACAATGAAATTCAAGGAATTACTACTCAAAAAGGCGATATAATTTCTGCAAATAAAGTTATTCTAGCAACTGGACATTCGGCTAGAGATATTTTTGAATTATTAGATAGAAAGAAAATTTTTATCGAAGCAAAACCTTTTGCATTGGGCGTTCGAGCTGAACATCCGCAAGAATTGATAGACAAAATTCAATATTCGTGTGATTTTCGTGGTGATTATTTACCACCAGCACCCTACTCGATTGTAAAACAAGTTAATGGTCGCGGCATGTATTCGTTTTGTATGTGTCCGGGTGGCGTTATTGCTCCTTGTGCTACTAGTCCTGGCGAAGTTGTAACCAATGGTTGGTCGCCATCTAAACGTGACCAAAGTACGGCAAATTCTGGAATCGTAGTCGAATTAAAATTGGAAGATTTCAAACCATTTGCTAAATTCGGAGCACTTGCCGGAATGGAATTTCAAAAAGCTATCGAACAAAAGGCATGGCATTTAGCTGGACAAACTCAAAAAGTTCCCGCACAACGAATGATTGATTTTACTCAAAATAAAGTTTCTACAACTATTCCAAAAACTTCTTATGTTCCTGGAACTACTTCTGTTGAAATGGGGCAAGTTTTTCCGGGATTTTTGACTCAAATAATGCGTGAAGGTTTTATTGAATTTGGAAAATCGATGCGTGGTTATATGACCAACGAAGCCATTCTTCATGCGCCAGAAAGCAGAACCTCATCGCCAGTAAGAATTCCAAGAGATAACGAAACTCTAGAACATGTTCAAATAAAAGGTTTGTATCCATGTGGTGAAGGTGCAGGTTATGCTGGCGGCATTATTTCGGCAGCAATCGATGGTGAAAAGTGTGCTCTAAAAATTGCTGAAATTTTGAAATAATAGATTTAAGGTAAAAAAGTTCTTCCCCAAATTATTTAAGAATAAATAACTAATAATCAATCTGTATTTTCATATGAATTTTTGAATAAGATTTATTCCTATTTATATTATGAAAACTCAAATATCAATTTTAAATTAAAAGGGTTTTTTGATAAAATTTACATCTCCAGATACAATTCTGCCGATTCTTTTGTCCATCCAAAAAGCAGAAAAAACTAAAAAGTTGTGGCTTTTCAAATATTTATGAAGTTTTGAATGAACTTTATTTAAAAATAAACATAGAAACTACTTCTTCAACCTATCTTTAAAAACCTTTTCAAATTTTTCTATTTTAGGTTGAATTACCATTTGGCAATAAGGCTTGCTCTTGTTGTTATTGTAATAATTTTGATGGTATTCTTCAGCTTTATAGAACTTTTTAAATGGTTCTAATGTTGTAACAATTTTGCTTGCATAAACTTTAGAATTATTCAATTCATCAATAATGCTTTGAGCTGCTTTTTTCTGTTCTTCACTTTCATGAAAAATCACCGAACGATATTGCGTACCAACATCTGCTCCTTGTCTATTTAATGTTGTTGGGTCATGAACGGTAAAAAAAACTTCGAAAATTTCATCCAAATTGGTTTTGGTTTTATCATAAGTAATTTCTACTACTTCGGCAGCGCCAGTTGTACCAGAACAAACTTGTTCATAACTAGGATTTTCAACATTTCCGCCAGCAAAACCAGAAACAACTTTCTCAACACCTTGTAAGTTTTCATAAACTGCTTCTACACACCAATAACATCCGCCACCTATCACAATCTTATCAAGATTTGACTTATTGGTTGCAATTGCATCAGGCACAAAATCTAACGAAATCGCGTTCATGCAATATCTTTTTCCGGTTGGTTCCGGACCATCGTCAAACAAATGTCCTAAGTGTGAATCACATCGACCGCAATTGGCTTCAACTCTTCTCATTCCATAAGAATTATCATCTTTAAAAGTGATACTTTCTTTATTTTCTTGTTCAAAAAAACTTGGCCAACCACAACTACTGGTAAATTTCTGGTCTGATTTAAATAGTTTATTTCCACAAGTTGCACAGTAATAAGTTCCTTTAGTTTCAGAATTCCACATTGTTCCAGTAAAAGCTCTTTCGGTATCTGCTTCTCTTGCTACTGCATATAAATTTTGAGATAAAATCTTTTTCCATTCAGTGTTTGACACATTCAATTTGGTCGTATCTGTATTAGAATAATAAGGATTTTCAGGTTTGCTGATTACATTTTCCATTTTTTTTGATTCAGATTTTTTAGTTGATTGACCGCAAGCGCTAAATATAAATAACGGCAACAATGATAGGAATGTGAAAATTGCATTTGATTTTGACATAAATTCCTTTTTTTTTAATTTTAACAAATTTACTCAGGAAAAACCAAAATAAAATGTTAAGAAAGTGTTGAAATAGAGATTTAAGGAAAGTTTAACGGTTGTTTGATTGACATAATTACTTAAGGATATATTTTTTCGTATTTTTGACGAGTATAAAAATGTTATGAAGGAAGAACAAGTCATATTAGTCAACGAAAAAGACGAACCAATTGGTTTGATGAACAAACTCGAAGCTCACGAAAAAGCGGTTTTGCATCGTGCCTTTTCTGTTTTTGTTTTAAATGATAAAAATGAAGTCATGTTGCAACAACGTGCTCATCACAAATACCATTCGCCACTGTTATGGACAAATACTTGTTGTAGTCATCAGCGCGCTGGAGAAACCAATATTGAAGCCGGAAAACGCCGATTGTATGAAGAAATGGGTTTCAAAACTGAATTGAAAGAGTTGTTTCATTTTATATACAAAGCCCCTTTTGACAATGGTTTGACCGAGCATGAACTCGACCATGTAATGATTGGTTATTCAAACGATGAACCTAATATTAATAGTGAAGAAGTTGAAAGCTGGAAATGGATGACCATTGAGGATATTAAAAAAGATATGATTCAAAATCCTGAAATTTATACAGTTTGGTTCAAAATTATTTTTGACGAATTTTACCATTATTTAGAAGAACACAAATTATAAATTTTAATTATTAAATTACAAAACCAAAAAATGAAAGTAACAGTTTCTAGAAAAGCACACTTTAATGCAGCGCATCGATTATATCGAAAAGATTGGACTATGGAACAAAATGAAGCTATTTTTGGAAAATGTAACAATCCGAACTTTCACGGACACAATTACGAATTAATTGTTTCGGTTACTGGCGATATTGACCAAGAAACTGGTTTTGTAATTGATGTGAAAATACTATCAGATTTAATTAGAGAACACGTAGAAAACGCTTTTGATCATAAAAATTTGAATCTTGATGTTCCCGATTTTGCAAATTTAAACCCAACTGCCGAAAATATTGCAGTAGTAATATGGAATAAATTAAGAACTACTATTGATACTAATAAAGAACTAGAAATAACGCTTTATGAAACACCGCGCAACTTTGTAACCTATAAAGGTAACTAAAATGGCGTTAAAAATTGGCGATAAAGTTCCAAGCTTTACTGCAAAAGATACCAATGGAAATCTTTTTGACAGTCAAGATTACATCGGAAAACAACCGCTTGTAATTTATTTTTATCCAAAAGACAATACGCCAGGTTGTACGACACAAGCTTGCAGTTTTAGAGATAATTATCAAGATTTTAAAGATTTAGGTGCAGAAATTATCGGAATAAGTTCTGATAGTGTTCGTTCACATATTCAGTTTAAAAGTAAATTTAACTTACCTTTTATATTGCTTTCTGATAACGAAAAAAAAATCAGAAAACTTTTTGGAGTTCAAAATAATATGCTTGTAATTCCGGGGCGAGAAACTTTTGTAACTGATAAAAACGGAAACATTTTACTAATTTTCAATAGTATGTCTGCCAAGATTCATATTGAAAAAGCATTAGAAATCTTGAAGAAATTGACAAAATAATTTATTTCAAATTTTGCATCTTTGCATATTTAATTTACTAAATGAAATTATATCCATTACAATTCGAGCCGATTCTAAAAGACAGAATTTGGGGCGGAACAAAGTTAAAAACCTATTTAAACAAACCTATTTTTTCTGAAATAACTGGAGAAAGTTGGGAAATTTCTACAGTAGAAAACGACGTTAGTGTCATTGCCAATGGTTTTTTTAAAGGAAAATCTTTAAATGAAATCATTTCTGAATTTCCAAAAGAAGTTTTAGGGACAAAAGTTTATGAGCAATTTGGAAAACAATTTCCATTACTTTTCAAATATCTTGATGCTCGTGAGGATTTATCAATTCAAGTGCATCCTAATGATGAATTGGCAGCTAAACGTCATAATTCGTTTGGTAAAACCGAAATGTGGTATGTCATGCAAGCTGATGAAAATACTCGACTAATAGTTGGTTTCAAAGAAAAATCTTCACCAAATGAATATTTAAAAAGTCTTGAAAACAAAACTATAATTGATATTTTAGATACTAAAAAAGTAAAAAAAGGAGATGTTTTTTTCCTTGAAACAGGAACTGTCCATGCCATTGGAGCTGGAACAGTAATTGCAGAAATTCAACAAACCTCTGATATTACTTATAGATTATATGATTTTGACAGAGTTGATAATCAAGGGAATACACGTGAATTACATATTGATTTAGCTTTGGATGCCATAAACTATAATGTAGTTGAAGCTCAAAAAGACTATTCTAAAGTTGTAAATTGTTCTAACGAAATGGTAAATTGTCCTTATTTTACAACTAATTTCATTCCACTTGATGGAAAAATTGAAGTTAAAAAAGACAAAAAATCATTTACCGTTTATATGTGTGTGGAAGGCAATTTTGAATTAGAATATAAAGGAGAAAGTTACACTTATAAAACAGGTGATACTGTTTTAGTTCCTGCAGAAATGGCTTTGTTTAAAATTAATGGAAAAGCCTCTTTGTTAGAAATTTACATTTCTTAACCTTTATTAGAAAGATTATATGTAGTTTTGCATCAAATTTTAAAAAATAGAAGAAAATGCCAAGTGTTAAAAATTTAAAAAAAGATATCAATTTTGTTTTAGGTGATATTATAGAAGCTGTTTACTTATATGAAATGGCTACTACTGGAAAACCAACTCCTGAAAGCAATGCTGTAATTGATGAAGCAATCACAACTTTTGATAGTTTAATCTTAAAAGTAAATGCTAAAAATGTTGAAAACAAAAAAGCACATTTCAAACAAATTGGTTCAGAATTAGAACAAGCTGCAAATCAATTGGTTGAAAAAATCAACGGTTTACAATAAAAAAAAGCTTAAAAAAAGTTGCTTTTTATTTTGGATATTTAAAATTCAACTTTATATTTGCACTCGAAATGAGTCGCCAGCGTAGCTCAGTTGGCTAGAGCAGCTGATTTGTAATCAGCAGGTCGTGGGTTCGAGTCCCTCCGCCGGCTCAAAAAGAGAAAACGAAAGTTTTCTCTTTTTTTATACAAAAAAACCATAAGCTAAGAACTTATGGTTTTTTTCGTTTTAAGAATATTCTATTACTTCTCTACTTTTCTTCTTTCTTTATAAAAATCTTTTAATTTTTTACCATACATAGATTTTGCAACTTTAGGCGTCATCATTTTTTGAATGGTGTCTAGATATTTCAAATTGACATCTGGAATTTCAGACAAAGCTATAAAGGGTGCTACTTCATACTCTTTATTATTTAATGCAAAATTTACTGCATACAAATAACGTCTTTTGGTGACCAAATCTTGTTCTTTTGCAATGCTATCAGCTTGCGTAAACGCTTTATTTTGAAAATCCATAAATTGCATCTGAACTAAATCTAAATTTTTATCAATATATCTTGAGTTTACTAATTTGTATTCTTCAAACTTATCATGGTTTTTAGAACCAGTAATTTTGGCTTCGGAAAGATAATTTTCTAAAGAAGTTTGTATCGAAATCTCGCCTGCTTCTGCAAAAAACGGAATGTTATTATCCAACGAATTGGTTACACCTCTATCTAAAAAAAGATAATACATTTCGGGAGAATCAATTTTTAAATGACTTTCAAATTCTGATTTGCCATCAATTTTTATTGTATCAATTGGAATCAAAAGTGTATCGACTATTTTCTGAATATAAAGTGTTCCATTATTTAATCCTTTAATGTTTCCTGTTATGTGCAAGTTGTTTTCATTTTTACTACAAGAAAAGATTGAAAACACAACTGCTAGAATGATTAACTGTTTTTCCATTTTATAATTTTAATAAGTCGCAAAGAAATGAAAAATATAAAGTTTCACAATTTTTAATACATAAAAAAAACTCTTGCTGAACAAGAGTTATATTTTTAATCAAATTTATTTTTCATATAATACTTACCATCTAAATCGTCAAAATCATCTTCGACTGCTGGTTTAGGTTTGGGTTTACTTGCGGTAACCTTCTTTTTCCAAAGTTCAAAATTTTCTTTAGACAATCTTTTTCGCAATAGTTCAGTTACTTCATTTTCTGTAATACCAAACTCAGCTTTTAAAACTTCAAAAGGTTTTTTTTCCTCTTGAGCCATACTTATAACTCGTTCTAACTGTTCGTTATCAAGTTCTACTCTTTTACTTTTTTTCATTAGTCGAAAAGCATAATTTTAATGTTAATTCTTATTTTTAAATCAATTGATATACCAATATTAAGAAAAAAAATAATTACTTTTTAATTTTGGTCAAAATTTTTAAAAATTTATTTAATAATTCTAAAAGTAAGGTTAATCCTTGCCCCTATTTCTTTAGAACTTTTCGGGATTTGATGCTTCCAAAAATGCTGTGTAGCACCTTTCATCACTAATAAACTTCCGTTTTCAAGATTAATGCTTTGTCTTTGATTAGTTACATTGTGTTTCAGCTGAAAAACTCTTTCAACACCAAAACTTACTGAGGCAATTATGGGATTTCTACCTAATTCCTTCTCATTATCTGCATGCCAACCATTGCTATCTTTACCATCACGATAATAATTAAGTAAAACTGTAGTGAAATTTTCGTTACAAATGCTTTCAACATTATTTTTAATGAACATTAATAAAGAATTCCATCTATTAGGTCGCATAATAATATTTGAATAACCGTAGGGTTTTCCATCATTTCCATAAAGAGAAGTTAATCTTGGCTGAAAATGTTTTCTACCATAAACAGTTATTTCATCATGTTGCCAAGGAATTTCATTTTTGAGTAATTGAAAAAGTTCATTAGATTTTTCAGAATCGAATAATGATGGATGATACTCAATTTCGGCATCAGGTAAATCGAAAACAATTTTTTCTTGTGGGAATAATAAATTCATATTCCAAAAATAAAAAAACCGCTCGAATTAACGAACGATTCTGTATTATTATATTTGAATTTTAGTCTTTATTTTTTTCAAAAACAAACTTATAAATAAATACAACACTAATGTAACAGCAATTGGTGATAAATCCAAAAGCTAGTAAAACACGGACAAATTCGATTCATAAATCTGGAATTTTGGAATTAAAAACGGCACTTCCGCAACCGCCTATAACTAACAATACGTTCCAAATAATTCTGGAAAAAGTTATTTCACAATTAAAAATCTAAATTAATTAAATACAGAAGTATAAGAAAATGTAATTATTATAAATAAAGTGAAGAAAAATTGAATTATTTACTAAACTTTATATTCATAATTACTATTGCTATAATGATAAGAATAATTCCAATCCATTGTAAAAAAACAACATTTTCATTTAAAATGAGAAAAGCCATTAAGACCGAAACAGGTAGTTCAAGAGCAGAAACAATACTTCCAAGACCAATTCCTGTTATTGGAAAACCAGCATTCATCAATAAAGGCGGAATAATTGTACCGAAAAGTGCTAAAAAAATCCCCCATTTTAAAAATATTGAATAATCATAAGGTGTGATTTGTGTGAAAATTCCAAATCCAAAAACAATAATTGCACCACCAAGAAGCATATATAAACTTCGCTGAGCAGAAGAAATTCCAAGTGCAACTTTATTGGCAGTAAACATTGTGGTTGTAAAAGAAGCTGCTGCTAACATTCCCCATAAAATACCTCGCCAATCAATAGTAAATTGATTATTAATTAGATTTGTTGCTAAAATTGTTCCAACTAAAACAAGTAATACCGAAATGATTTTTTGATTTGACGGTTTTCTTTTTTCAATAAACCATTCGAGGAAAACACCCATCCAAACGGTTTGCATAAGTAAAACAATAGCAATAGAAACATCAATATATTTTACGGATAAGTAATAAAAAACACTTGTCATACCAAGTGAGGTTCCGGCAAGCATTAAATGAACAATATTTTTTGTTGAAGCTTTCTCTACAACTTGATTAGTTCTATATTTTTGAAAAATATTGATTATAAAAACGCCTAAAATTCCCAAAATAAATTGAGACGAAGTAACTTCAGCGGTTGTAAATCCTTCATCGTAAGCTAATTTTACAAACGTAGCTAACATTCCATAACTAGTAGCACCAAGACCAACAAGAAAAACTCCTTTTAACAAACTATTTTTTGACATTATTCTTAAATTTTAAAAAGCCGACAAATATAGTTGATTACATAAGAAGTTGACGTAATATTTAAACTAATATCAAATTTCTGAAAACCAATCTGCTTGCTAAGTTTTCTCAACTTCAATCTTTAGTTTGAGAATACATTTGTAATAAAACAAATACAGCAAGAAGGCTTACAATTAATTTTTTTTTCTACTTACTGAAAATAAAATTTCCATATTTGTTTAATAAATCTAGAAGATTACTAAATAAAATTTATTTATTTTCTTGAATTTTTGGTGGATACTGTTCTAAAATTTTAGAAACAAATTCTTTCACTCTTTCATCTTTCTTGGCTGTGTTTTTTGTTAAATAGCCCGAACCTTCACCTTGCCAAATCATTTCTTTTTTGGAAGCGTCAATTAAATCAATGAATAAAGTTCCTTCTGTATTAGTAGAAACCGATGTTTGCACACCAAAACCAAACGGATTCCAGCCCCAGCCCCAGCCGTAGCCCCAACCATCGTTGAATTGATTAACATTAACTTCTTCTCGTTCTTTTGTAAAGATGTTTACCAACAAATCAGGTGTTTCACTTTTTACAAAACCTTTAGAAGCCATAACCTCATCTATTGAACGTAGAATTCTTTTTTTGTCCAAATCAGAAATTTCTACTTTATCTATACCATTTTTATAATATGCATAAGTTTTGAATTTCGTAAAATCTACACTTTTATCAAAATCAGAAGCTACTCTAACTGATGCGCATGAAGCAAAAAGAAAGAGAACTAAAACCGTAGTTAATTTTTGAATTGATTTCATAATTTATATTTTTTAGTTAAAAAAGTCCATCGTCAACTATATTAGGAATGGTCACTTTTAATAAAGGTTGTGTCTCCATAGCTCTTTTTATTGCAAAAATAGCTCCTTCGTTTCTTGCCCAACTTCTTCTTGAAATTCCGTTGTTTACATCCCAAAAAAGCATTGATTCTAAACGTCTTGATGCCTCTTTAGTTCCGTCAAGAACCATACCAAAACCACCATTAATAACTTCGCCCCAACCAACACCGCCGCCATTGTGAATAGAAACCCAAGTTGCTCCACGGAAACTGTCTCCGATTACATTTTGGATTGCCATATCAGCAGTAAAACGAGAACCGTCATATATATTTGAAGTTTCACGATATGGTGAATCGGTTCCTGAAACGTCGTGATGATCTCTTCCTAAAATTACATATCCAATTTCGCCATGAGCAATGGCTTGATTGAAAGCTTCAGCGATTTTAATTCTACCCTCTGCATCAGCATAAAGAATTCTTGCTTGTGAACCAACTACCAATTTATTTTCTTGAGCGCCTTTTATCCATTGAATGTTATCTGCCATTTGCTGTTGAATTTCCTCTGGAGAATTTTTCATCATTTCTTCTAGAACATCGCAGGCAATTTTGTCGGTTTTGGCTAAATCTTCGGGATTTCCTGAGGCACAAACCCAGCGAAAAGGTCCAAATCCGTAATCAAAACACATTGGCCCCATAATGTCTTGAACGTAACTATTGTATTTAAAATCAATGTGATTTTCCGCAAAAACATCGGCTCCTGCACGTGAAGCTTCTAGTAAAAAGGCATTTCCGTAATCGAAGAAATAGGTTCCTTTTTCGGTATGTTTATTTATTGCAGCTGCATGTCGACGTAATGTTTTTTGAACTTCTTCTTTGAATTTACCAGGATTATTAGCCATTAAATCATTAGATTGTTCAAAAGTGTAACCAGTCGGATAATAACCTCCAGCCCAAGGATTGTGCAGTGAAGTTTGATCAGAACCTAAATCGATACGCAGGTTTTCTTGGTCGAAACGTTCCCAAACATCAACTACATTTCCGAGATAGGCGATTGAAACAATTTCGTTATTTTCCAAAGCTTTTTTAACTCTTGGAACTAATTCTTCGATATTTTCAATCACTTCATTAATCCAACCTTGCGAATGACGAATGTGTGTAATTTTTGGATTTACTTCGGCACAAACGGTTACGCAACCTGCAATATTTCCTGCTTTAGGTTGTGCGCCAGACATTCCTCCAAGCCCTGATGTTACAAATAATCCGCCTTTTGGAGATTTTTTTATTTTTCGGAATCCATTTAAAACCGTGATTGTAGTTCCGTGAACAATCCCTTGCGGACCAATATACATATAACTTCCTGCAGTCATTTGTCCGTATTGTGAAACACCTAAAGCGTTCATTTTTTCCCAATCATCCGGTTTTGAATAGTTAGGAATTACCATTCCATTTGTAACCACAACCCTTGGTGCTTCTTTATGAGAAGGGAATAATCCCATTGGATGGCCAGAATACATGGCCAAAGTCTGTTCTTCGGTCATTTCTGCCAAATATTTCATCGTCAATAAATACTGAGCCCAATTTGAAAATACTGCGCCATTTCCTCCATAAGTAATTAATTCATGTGGATGTTGTGCTACGGCATAATCCAAATTATTTTGAATCATCAACATAATGGCTTTCGCTTGTTCACATTTTCCTGGATATTCTGAAATTGGTCTTGCAAACATTCTATAATCAGGACGAAGGCGATACATATAAATTCTTCCGTAAGTTTCTAATTCGGATTTGAATTCTGGAAGTAATTCGGCGTGATGTTTAGGTTCAAAATAACGCAACGCATTTTTTAAGGCCAACTTTTTTTCGTCGTCTGAAAGAATTTCTTTTCGCTTTGGCGCATGATTTATTTCAACCTCGTAAGGCTTCGGATTTGGCAAAACCGATGGAATTCCTTGTAGTATTTGTTCTTGAAATGTCATTTTTGTATGTATAATATATTGTTGTAAAATGTATTGTTGTAAAATGTATTGTTGTAAAATGTATTGTTGTAAAATGTATTGTTGTAAAATGTTACAATATATTGTATTTTTTCTTTTCATTATACAATATACAATTTTACAGTATACAATTTTTACTTTTTCAAAGTTCCTGTCTTCTTATCAAATCCGTAAGGACAATGTCGGCATCCGCTTTTGCAACAGTAACCTCGTTTTAGATGGTGCTTTTCGGTAAAACATCGATAACCCTCCGGCGTTAAGTAAAAATCTTCACCTTCGATTAATTTATTTTCATTTCTATCTTCAAACATAAGTACAAATCGACTTAAAAATATTTAATTTTCTTCAAAATTAAATATTTTTAACCAAGATTACTTCTTTCCTTTGGCAAAATATAATTTAAAAGAAGAAATTTAGCAACTTTGCATCATATGATTCTAATTGTTTTTAAATATTTAACGCCAAGAGGTTTTCGAGGTTTGACATTTTATCCATTTGTGCTTTTAGCAGACAAAGAAGATAAGTTGAATAAAGTATTAATTAATCATGAACGAATACATTTAAGACAACAATTAGAGTTGCTTATTTTGCCTTTTTATCTTTGGTATTTTACGGAATATTTATTTCGATTAATGCAATATAAAGATAGCAAAAAGGCTTATATAAATATATCTTTTGAAAGAGAAGCTTATGCAAATGAAAAGAATTTTAGGTACACCAAATCTAAACGTTTTTGGCGATTTTTGACTTACTTGAAAAATTAAAAAAAATCAAAAATTAAAAAAAAAGCACAGAATATAAATTTATTTCTTTTTTTCCTTATTTTTGTTGATTATTTTGAATTCTACTATTAGTTTTCTAAACATAAACCAATAACAACTATGAAGAAATTATACTTTATTATAGGATTTTTATCTTGTACAGTTTTTGCTCAAACTTCAATGACAGCAATAGGTAATTCATTTATATATGTGAAGGATTCGTTTGTTTTTGTCAAAAATGGAATCAATTTACAAACCGCAAATAACTTTATTTATCTTAGAAATGAAGGACAACTTTTACAAGGAAGAGTTGGGGCTAACACTAACAATGGATTGGGTAGAATTTCAATTTTTCAAGAAGGAACTTCTGGACACTTTGCTTACAACTATTGGTGTGCTCCTGTTGGAAGTACAACTGCATTAGCTGGCCCACCAGTAACCAACATAGGAGATTTTGGTATAACGATGGCGCACAGACCAACAACCAACACTGTCTCTACAGCTGCTGTTGCATCAGCGTTTAACGACCATAACGGAACAGCCAACCCACTAAAAATATCTTCAAGATGGATTTACACTTATGACCCTGGCACAACTTATTCAGCATGGGATTATGTAGGTGGCGCTAGTACAATTCCTCCAGGAAGAGGTTTTTCAATGAAAGGAACCAACGCTGCAGGAGCATTTGCAGACGCTGTGAACCCAGGTGAATCAACACCAAACAACAACGTTGCCGGAACAGCGCAGCGATACGATTTCAGAGGAAGAGCAAATAGTGGTGATATTTCAATTCCTGTTCTTGCGGGACAAGAAACTTTAACAGGAAATCCTTATCCTTCTGCTATAGACTTAAAAGCATTTTTAGCTGACCCCACCAATTCTGCATGTAATGGAATTGCTTATTTTTGGGAGCATGACAAAACGGTTCTTTCACATAATTTAGCAGATTATAAAGGTGGATATGGTGAGTATTCTCCATTAGGCGGTTCAAATGTTGCTCCATACGGGAATATGGGTATTTATCTCCCAGCAACGTTTTATAATTATACTGGAAGCGGTGCAACAATACCAGTTCAAGTAGGTTCTGGCGCAATGTATCAAAGAAGATTTTGTCCAGTTGGGCAAGGTTTCAATATAAAAGGAAGTTCAGCAGGAACAGTAACTATGAAAGATAGTTATAGAGTGTTTCAAAAAGAAGGTGTCGCAAATTACTCTCAATTTGAGAGAACAGCTACTACTAGTTCTGATAAAGTAATTAATGACATAAATAATGCTGGATTTTTACCAGAAATCCCATCTGTTTCTGGTTTTGACTATACAACCGTAAGCACTGCGCAAGTTCCACAAATACGTTTTAATGGTATGATTGATAACTTAGGGGTTAGACAAACAGCACTAGTTTTAATACCTGGAGCCTCTGATGGTCCAGAACATGCAATGGAAGCAGAATCAATAGATGGATATAATAAAGATTATTATTTTTATTTGGGTGATGACAAACAATACCTAATAAATGTTATTGAATTTGATATAAACAAAAAAATTCCTCTTGGTTTTAAAAACAATGCAACTACAAATTTCAAATTAACATTAAACGAAATGATTAATTTTGAAACTCCAGAAGTTTATGTTCATGACAAAACAAATGACACTTATACAGATATAGTTAATGGATTGTTTGAGGTAAATCTTCCAGCTGGTGTTAACAATAATCAATATGAAATAACATTTACTAACTCAACGTTAGCGGTAAATAATAATGCGGTTTCTAACTTTACCGTTTTCCAGAATAATAATAAAGAATTACTAAATATTGTAAATCCAAATAATATTGAAATAAATAATGTAGTGTTATATGATGTTGTTGGTAAAGTGATTTTTGATAAGAAAGAAACTTCATCAAAAGATACTTATCAATATTCCACTTCATCATACAGCGATGGTGTTTACATTGTAAAAATAATTTCAAAAGACAACAAAGAGTTCTCTCAAAAATTAATTATTTCAAACACAAAATAGTTTAGAAAAAAAACTATAAACTAAGCAGTCTTCGGGCTGCTTTTTTTAGTAGAATTAAGTTATGAAATCGATAAATCAATACATTCAACTTGATAATTCAACTATAACTTTAGCAATTAAACGCGAAGACTTATTACATACTCATATTTCTGGAAACAAATACAGAAAACTTAAATATAACTTAATACATGCCAAAGAAGAGAATAAAGATACACTTCTAACATTTGGAGGAGCTTATTCCAATCATATTGCAGCTCTTGCCTATGCAGGAAAATTGCATAATTTCAAAACAATCGGTGTTATTCGTGGAGATGAACTTGTATCAAAAATAAACGAAAACCCAACACTGAAATTTGCTCAAGAATGTGGCATGAAATTCAAATTTGAAACCCGAGAAAAATATAGAGTCAAAGAAGATTCAGACTACATAATGAGTCTTCGTAACGAATTTGGAGATTTTTATCTAGTTCCAGAAGGAGGTACAAATGAATTAGCAATTAAAGGTTGTTTAGAAATCTTAACCAAAGATGACTTAGACTTCGATTTTATTTGCTGTGCCATTGGAACCAGTGGAACAATTTCTGGAATAATTAAAAGTGCCAAAACTAATCAAACAATTTTAGGATTTCCATCACTTAAAGGCACGTTTTTTGATAAAGAAATTCATAAATTTGCACCAAATCATTCCAATTGGAAAATAAGTAGTGACTATCATTTTGGCGGTTACGGAAAAGTAACTCCTGAATTAGTTGATTTTTTAAATAAATTTTATTCAAAATACAAAATTCCGTTAGACCCAATTTATACTGGAAAGATGGTTTTTGGCGTTATAGATTTAATAAAGAAAAATTATTTTCCTGAAAATTCAAAAATACTAGTTATTCACACTGGTGGTTTACAAGGAATTGAAGGAATGAATTTAAAGTTAAAAGAAAATAATTTACCTCAAATTGAATTTTATGATTAAAAAGATTGTATTTATTTTCATCTCAATACTACTTGTTGCTTGCAGTAGTACAAAATATGTGGTAAGAACCAAAACAAACGCTAAAAAAACTGCTGATCCGAAAAAAGTTTTAGTTTATAGCAAACCTGTAAAAAAAGTAACTAATACAGCAACAAATACAACTTCTTCAAAAACAACTACAGCAGCATCAAAACTAACAGAGAATAAACCAACTGTTCTTGCTAAAAACACAACACCAACTCCAAAAACTGAGATTACAAAAAACACTACAAACAATACAAATCCATTGACTGAAGCCAAACCAGCATTTCAAAAAACTGTTGATACTCCAAAACCCACGACAAATGAAATTGCTTCAAAACTAAGTGATGAAGACAATTTGATATTAGAAATAATAGAAAAGGCACGTCTCAAAAAAGAAACAGAAGTAAACAAACCGCATTATGTCAAATCCGAAGTTCTTGAGGCGACCTCAAAGGTAAAAGTCACCCTCAAAATGGTTCAAGATTATATAGATAAATACAAAACCATTGCCAAAAGTAACATGGCCAACTTCGGAATTCCATCAAGTATAATTTTAGCACAAGGAATTTTAGAATCCGGTACAGGTAAAGGTTCTTTAAGCCTTCTTGCCAACAATCATTTTGGCATAAAGTGTAAATCTGAATGGACTGGACCATCCGTTTTCTTTGATGATGATGAAGAACAAGAGTGTTTTAGAAAATATGAAAGTGGAGACGAATCCTATACCGATCATGCAGTTTTTTTAACAAGTCGACCTTATTATATTCCACTTTTTGAGTTAGAAAAAGACGATTATAAAGGTTGGGCATATGGACTAAAAAAAGCAGGGTATGCAACCGATGTAAACTATCCAACAAAACTAATTTCCATTATTGAGAGATACAATTTACAAAACTATGATGCCGAAGTTTTAGGAAAAATGATTTCTCAGCACCCTAAACAAGAATTGGCAACAACAAGCAATAGTTTTACTTACCAAGTAAATCCAGGTGATACTTTATACTCAATTTCAAAAAAATTAAATGTTCCCGTAAAGGTTATTATCGAAAAAAATAATATTGAAAATAATAATCTTACAATCGGACAAAATCTTATTATCAATTAATCATGTTATACCAAAGAAGTAGTCAGCTTTTTATCGAAGCCGAAAAAGTAATTCCAGGTGGCGTAAATTCTCCTGTTAGAGCATTCAAATCTGTAGGCGGAACTCCTATTTTTGTCAAAAGTGCTAAAGGTGCTTATCTATATGACGAAGACGGAAATAAGCTAATAGATTATATCAACTCTTGGGGACCAATGATTTTAGGTCATGCCCACCAACCTGTTGTAAATGCAATAACTGAAAAAGCCAAATTAGGAACTTCTTTCGGAATGCCAACTGCACTAGAAACAGAAATTGCTGCATTAGCAGTAAGCATGGTTCCAAACATCGATAAAATTCGATTTGTAAACTCAGGAACAGAGGCTTGCATGAGTGCCATTCGTCTAGCTCGCGGATTTACAAAAAAAGATAAAATAATCAAATTTGCAGGTTGTTATCATGGTCATTCCGATTCGTTTCTTATTCAAGCTGGAAGCGGCGCCATTACTTTCGGAAGCCCAAATAGTCCTGGCGTAACATCGGGAACTGCCAAAGACACTTTACTTGCCAATTACAACGATATTAATGGTGTAAAAGCCTTAATCGAAGCTAACAAAAACGAAATAGCAGCTATAATTATCGAACCTGTTGCCGGTAATATGGGTTGCATTCCACCACAAAAAGGATTTTTAGAAGCGCTGCGTGTTTTGTGTGACGAAAACCAAATTTTGCTGATTTTTGACGAAGTTATGACTGGTTTCCGTTTGGCAAAAGGCGGCGTGCAAGAACTATTCAATATTAAAGCCGACATCGTAACTTTTGGTAAAGTAATTGGTGGCGGATTACCTGTTGGTGCTTTTGCCGCTCGTGCCGAAATCATGAACTACCTTGCTCCTATCGGCCCAGTTTACCAAGCCGGAACGCTGTCAGGAAATCCTCTTGCAATGGCGGCTGGTTTAGCAATGCTGACCGAATTAAATGAAAATACTGCCATTTTTGAAAGCCTAGAAAAGAAAACGGCTTATCTAGAAAACGGTATTCATAATATGTTAACCGAAGCTCAAATTGACTTCACCATAAACCGAGTTGGCTCCATGATTTCTGTGCATTTCGACAAAAATCCCGTAATCGATTTTGCTACAGCTAAAAATGGTGACAACGAAACCTTCAAGAAATTTTTCCACGGATTGCTTCAAGAAGGCGTTTATATTGCACCATCAGCCTACGAAACTTGGTTTATCACCGAAGCACTGACTTACGAAGATTTAGATTTTACCATCGAAGCCATTAGAAAAGTAGCAAAGAATTTATAGTTTTTTCAGAAGCTAATCCTGCTGTACGCTATACCTGCCTGTCGGAAGACAGGTCTTTATCTTCTTAAAGAAAAAAGATAAAGGATATCGATTCCATCAGGGCTAGGAGTTCACGGTGAAAATGAATTTGTGATTTTTAAATCAAAAATCTTCCTCCATTTCAAAAAAATTATTCCAAAAAGTGTAATTTTACCAACATGGAAGTACCATTAGCAGAACGTATTCGTCCGCAAAAATTAGAGGATTACATCAGTCAGCTTCACCTAGTTGGACCAAGTGGTTCGCTTACACAACAAATAGCTCGTGGTAGTATTCCATCCATGATTTTTTGGGGTTCACCTGGAACTGGCAAAACAACTTTGGCACAAATTATCGCCAAACAAAGTAATCGCCCATTTTATGAACTAAGTGCCATAAATAGTGGTGTAAAAGACATTCGTGATGTAATAGAAAAAGCCAAACAAAGTGGCGGATTATTTACGGCTAAAAACCCCATTTTGTTTATAGATGAGATTCATCGTTTTAGCAAGTCACAACAAGATTCGCTTTTGGCAGCTGTTGAAAAAGGTTGGGTTACGCTCATTGGTGCCACAACCGAAAATCCAAGTTTTGAAGTAATTCCGGCATTATTATCGCGTTGTCAAGTTTATATTCTCAATCCGTTTTCTAAAGAAGATTTACTTTCGCTTTTAGAACGCGCGATGAAAGAAGACAAAATCATGGCTTCCAAAAAAATAAAACTCAAAGAAACCGAAGCATTACTTAGACTTTCAGGTGGTGACGGACGAAAATTATTAAACATTTTTGAATTAGTGGTTAATGCAAGTCCCGAAGGTCAAATCACAATTACCAATAATAAAGTTCTTGAACTGGCTCAACAAAACACTGTTTTATACGACAAAACTGGCGAACAACATTACGACATAGTTTCGGCATTTATAAAATCTATTCGAGGAAGTGACCCAAACGGCGCAGTCTATTGGTTAGCCAGAATGATAGAAGGTGGCGAAGATGTAAAATTCATAGCAAGAAGAATGCTAATTTTATCAAGCGAAGACATTGGAAATGCAAATCCAACAGCTTTTATTATGGCTAATAATACTTTTCAAGCGGTTGCAACAATTGGCTATCCCGAAAGCCGCATTATTTTGAGTCAATGTGCAGTTTATCTAGCAACTTCAGCCAAAAGTAATGCCAGTTATATAGCAATTGGTGATGCACAAGCATTGGTAAAACAAACAGGTGATTTGCCAGTTCCAATTCATTTAAGAAATGCACCAACCAAACTAATGAAAGAATTAGGTTATGGTGACGAATACCAATATTCGCATAATTACGACAATAACTTCAGTGAACAAGAATATCTACCAGATACAATCCAAGAAACCAAATTTTATGAACCTGGAAACAATGCTCGAGAAAATGAATTGCGCAAGTTTTTACAAAATCGTTGGAAAGATAAATATGGCTATTAGCTAGAATTTTACCTCGACTTTTTCAGATAGTAATTTTTCATTTTGATAATACTCAAAGAACCATTCGTTATTTTTTGAAATTAAAACACCTTGTAAACTTCCTTTAGCAGCTATATACAAATCCTTTAGAGAAGTTATATAGATTTTATAAATCACTTTTGGTTCAGCATTTATAAACTGAAAACCATTAGTTATAGGTTGTGCAAAAAGTTGACTTGAAACCGAACTTTCAGAATTTAATGATTGATTTTGAACTTCATCTTTATTTTCTTTAACCACTTTATCACCAAAATATTTATACTGAATTGTTTTCATCGAATTTAATGCTTCACGCAAAGCCAAATTATAGGAAAGCTTATAGTCTTTTTCTTTGTTTTCGCCTTCTTTAGATGTGAATAAAACTTTCCCTTTACAGTCTTTCAGAACAACAGTAAGTTTAGTTGAAAACATATTGTTGTTTTCTAAAACATCTAAATAAAGTTTGTTGCAATTATTTTCTAAAAAATCTTTTGGCACTTCATCAGTATCAAAATAAGTTTCAAAACCAAATTGTTGCATATACATTTTAGAAAGTAAATTCAAATTGTATTGATTTTTTTCTTTCAAAAAAGAAAATTTTGCAGGAACTGAAACATATTTATATTGATTTAAATCTTGTGCAAAACTTACAGAACTAATCAACCATAATAAAAGGATAACTTTCTTCATCTTAAAATATATTTTTTAGTTCAATTAATTGATTGATTTGCCTAATTTCATTTGAAATAGCTACTTTTTTTTCATTAAAATAAATGGCTTCCATACCAAATTCAATTGCCCCACGGACATCAGCATCTATACAATCTCCTATCATTACAGATTTTTCTTTACTAGTTTTGGCCACTTTTACAGCATATTCAAAAATGCATGGATGTGGCTTTTTTACACCAGCCATTTCCGAATTGGTAACCGTATTAAAATAATCTTCAATTCCAGAATTTTTCAATTTTTTATACTGAACTTCGGCAAAACCATTTGTGATTATATGAAGTTTATAATTGGTATTTAGGTATTCTAAAATCTCAATGGCACCATCAAAAAGAATATTATTTTCTGGCAAAAAAGTGATATAATCAAATGACATTTGATGAATTGAATCATCAGAAATTGAATAACTCAAAGTATCAAAAGAATCTTTCAACCGTTTGTATCTCAATTCATCATGCGAAATTTTATCAACTTGATATAACTTCCAACAAGCCTGATTTATAGGTGCATAAATTTCAATAAACTTTTTTGTGTCAATTTGAGGATGTTTTTCTCTAAAAATTTTATCAAAAGCTAATTCAGAATTTCGATCAAAATCCCAAAGTGTATGGTCTAAATCAAAAAAAATATCTGTAATTTTAGTTGGCAGTTGCATTAGTTACTTTTTACAATTACAGCATTTTCAATATGATATATCCAGTCATCAGCATCATTTTCGTTGTATCTAAAAGTACCCTCAAGTGTAACGTATAAATCGGTTTTTAGCTTAGGAGTTGCTTTGGCAAACTTTATCCCCATGATTGTTTCTGGCCCTGCTTTTCCGCAAAAAAAGCATGAAGCAAAAACATTTTTACTTATCGCATATGTTTTATTGTCAATGGGAACAATAAATCCTTTGACTACAATTTTCTTGTTAGCTAGTTTTTTTAAATCTGAATTTACAATGGGAAAATTAATTTCTCCATAAGAAGGATGCTTTTTGAGCGCAAACTTGATGTTTGCCAACTGTTTCCATGTTATTGTATCAGACTTCACAAAGTTGCTTTCTTTTACAAAAGAATCACTATTTGACACTGAAAAGCTACTTAAAAAGACTATAATTAATAGGGAAATAAACCTAAATACTAATTTATGCATTCGCTAATGTTTTTGAAATATTTAATTTATAAGCTTTAATCGCCGGAATAAAAGCTGCCATAATACCTACAAAGATAGTTACTAATAATAAGATTCCCTCTTTATTCCATACAATTTCAAGGGGTGTAAATGCTATTTTGAAATCATCTTGAGCAGAACTTGAAATAAAACTTATAGCAATTCTACCAAAAATCGTTCCAAAGAGAAAGCCTACTAAAGCCAAAAACAAACTTTCAATTACTACTAAAAGTAATAGTTGAATTCTACTTGCACCGTTTATTCGCATCAAAGCAAATTCGTATTTTCGTTCTTTCAATCGGTTATAAAGCGCAATAAAAATAGAGATTCCCGAAATTAGCATAATGGCATAAGCCAAATATTCTAGTGCTTTTAGTCCAACTCCGAATAAACTAAAAATTCTATTTACCTCAATTGCTGGTGAAGCAGCTTGCATTTTGGTATTTTGAGCAATAATTCTTGGCCAAGTTACAATACCCATTTTATTTCTAAATTTTAATAAAACAGCCGTAATTTCCATATTAGGCTCTTCCAATGTCAAATCTGCTTCTTGACGATTCTGTTGATGTTCGTTAATACAAGCATCGGTATGAATGTGTTCGTGTTCTTCATGAACATGACCTTCCTCGCCATGAGCAGGATTCTCAGCTTCTTGCCCATGTGCATTATGCATTTGCCAAACGCTTGGAATATTGCACAAAATCAAATTATCAAGCACGCTTCCTGTTGAAGATGCTATTCCTGAAATTTTGTATGAGTATTGGTCGTGAACTTCACCTTCGGACGAATCGCCATGAGATCCAAAAAATTTATCTCCTATTTTCAAATTAAGTTTTTTGGCAACCTCGTTTCCAACTACAATTTCAAAATTTTTATTAAATAATTTTCCTTTTACAATTTTCGCCTTGTACTTATCTAAATAATCTGAATTAGTTCCAACTATTTTAAATCCTCGATAATTATCACCAAAAGCCAAAGGAATCGCCTTTTCTACAAAAGGATGTTTTATCCAAACTTTAGCCGAATCATAGCTAATATTTCCAGTTGGATTATCAATATGATAAACCGACGAAAGTATCAACTGCATTGGGCTTCCTTGTGCTCCTAAAACCAAATCAACACCGTCAATATTACTCGAAAATTTTTCTTCAAATTGCTTTTGCAACAAAATCAAAACCGTAATAATGGCAATACTTGAAGCCAATAAAACAATACTCAAAACTGTATTTAACGGTTTGAACCACAAATTCTTCCAAGCTAATTTTACAATCATTTTAATTGAGATTAAGTTGGTTAGAAAATTTATCTTTTAAACGCTTATCATGAGTAACAATTACTAAAGCGGCATGGTATTCTTTGGCTAATTTTTCAAGCAAATTGGCAACAACCATAGCATTTTCGTCATCTAAACTCGATGTGGGTTCGTCTGCCAAAAGCAGTTTTGGTTGGTTTATCAAAGCTCGAGCTATAGAAACTCGTTGCTGTTGCCCAATACTCAATTGTGATGGCAGTTTATGTTTTTGATTAACCAAATCTAGTTCTTCTAACAGTTTTTCGGCTTTTTGAGTAGCCTTTTTTCCATTTGCCAACCACGATGCCAAAACCACATTTTCTATAACTGAAAGCGAGGCAATAAAATGGGATTGTTGCAAAATTAATCCGATATTTTTTCCTCTAAACAGATCTAGTTCTTTTTCAGAAAGCAAACCAATATTAGTATTTTCTAAAATAATATCACCTTTTTTAGGACGAAGTAAGCCTGCTAAAAGATGTAATAAAGTCGTTTTCCCCTTTCCAGAGTTACCAGTAATTAAAAGTGTTTCCGACGAATTACACTTCAATTCTGGAAATGAAAATTGGGTGTCTTTATTGTAAAAAAAAGAGAGGTTCTTTGTTTCTAGCATAATCAAACTAATAATGTTGCAAGTTACTGAAATGAATTTCAATTTGTTCTTAGATTTTTCTTAAAATATTCCTTCATCCTGAAAACTATAATAACCCGTTTCTGTGATAATGATATGATCAAGTACAATAACATCGAGTTGTCTTCCAGCCATTTTTATTCTTTCGGTTATTTTTTTATCAGGTTCACTTGCATATAATTTTCCAGATGGATGATTGTGAGTAAGAACAATTGAGGTTGCATTTTGTTCAAAAGCAATTTTAAAAATAACTCTCATATCTACTATTGTTCCTGTCATTCCGCCTTTTGAAAGTTGCGCTTTATGAATGACTTTGTTGGCATTATTTAGATACAAAACCCAAAACTCTTCATGCATCAATTCTCCAATTATAGGTTGCATAATTTCAAAAACGGCTTTGCTTGAAGTGATTTTTTTGAATTCAAATGCATCTTCTAAACGCCTTCTTCTACCTAATTCTAACGCTGCTGCTATTGAAATGGCTTTTGCCTCACCTATTCCTTTGAATTCCATTAATTGTTGAGCAGAAAGTTTTCCGAGTGCATTCAAATTATTGTTGACTGAAGCTAAAATGCGTTGACAAAGTTGCACGGCACTTTCATTTCGAGATCCAGAACCTATAAGAATAGCAAGTAATTCAGAATCGGATAAGGAAGATTTTCCTTTTAGAAGAAATTTTTCGCGTGGACGATCGTCTTCAGCCCACTGGTTTATTGGTGTGTACATTTTATTTTGGCTTATAGTAAAGTGCAAAAGAAATAATTATTTCAATCAGTTCAAAATAAATTGGTTATAATTTACGTTTTGAAAATAAAAATTCATGAAGTTATTAACTGTTTTTCTATTTATCTGCTTCTCATTTGGTTGTAAAGAAAACGAGATTGTTTCAAAACCAAAAGCTTCCATTATAGAAAAACCATCTACTTTTGAAGAAAAATTAGCCAATGCAGCTATTTCAATTGTTGATCCAACTGTAGTTTATACACCCGATTATGTTTCGTTAAAATATCCAAATGGCGATGTTCCTGCCAAAACGGGTGTTTGTTCAGATGTTGTGATTCGTTCTTATCGAAAATTAAACATCGATTTGCAGAAAGAAGTTCATGAAGACATGAAAGTAAATTTTTCTAGATATCCAAAAAAATGGGGTTTGAAATTTTGTGATACAAATATCGACCACAGACGTGTTCCAAATCTTGAAGTTTTTTTTACTAGAAAAGGCGAAAAATTAGAAGTTTCTGACAATCCAAAAGACTATAAAGCGGGCGAAATTGTAACATGGATAATAGGAGAAAAACTCCCACATATAGGAATCGTAACTCACAAAAAATCAGCTGATGGCAAGCGTTCTCTAGTGGTTCATAATATTGGTAGCGGGCAAGTTTTAGAAGATTGTTTATTTAATTATAGAATTGTTGGGCATTTTAAATATATAAAATAAAATTAATCTTATATTGTAACACATTTAATAAAATAACTACTTATATATATATTAAACAAAAAAAAATCTCTATGAAAAAATTATCTTTACTCGTAAAAACATTAGTAATCGTACTAGGAATTAGCAATGCTCATGCTCAAACAGCTGATGAAGTTGTAGATAAGTACATTGAAACAATCGGTGGAAAACAAAAATTAGAAGCTGTAACATCTACCAAAATGGAATTAGTAGCAAATTACCAAGGAATGGAAATCCCTGTAGAAGTTTCTAACTCTAAAGATGGAAAAATGCTTGTTAAAATAAACTTGATGGGAAAAGAAATGACTCAAGTAGCTTTTGACGGAACATCAGGCTGGTCAACTAATATGATGACAATGAAAGCAGAAAAAATGCCTTCGGAGGAGATTGAAAATATGAAAAACACTGCCGCAAAAGATTTTCCTGATCCTTTTTTAAATTATAAACAAAAAGGGTACACAGCAGAATATATAGGAAAAGAAACCAAAGAAGGTACAGAGTGTCATAAATTGAAATTAACAAAATTACCTAAAACAGTAAATGGTGAAAAATTGCAAGATGTAACATTTTACTATTTTGATACCGAAAACAATGTTATTGTAATGACAGAATCTGAAATGCAAGAAGGTCAAATGAAAGGTCAAATGGCAACTGCTAAAATGAGTAATTACCAAGAAGTTGATGGCATTTATTTTCCTTTCACCATGAACCAGTTTGGACAAGAAATGACTGTTAAAAAAATTACACTTAACGCAGCTATCGACCCGAAAGCATTAGAATTTAAAGCAGAATAATTTTAGATTATGAAAACCCTAAAACTAATAGCTCTAATTGGTCTTGTATCTTTTCAAGCGAATGCTCAAGACGACATTGTTTTAAAAGGAAAAGAACTATTTGGTGATATCAAAGCCAGACAAATTGGCCCAGCCATAATGAGTGGAAGAATTGCCGATATTGCTCAACATCCTACCAATAATCAAATAATCTACATCGGTGCAGCCGGAGGTGGTGTTTGGAAAAGTGGTGATGGTGGCGCAAGCTTTTCGCCAATGTTTGATAAACACAATCAATCGATAGGTTGCATAGCTATAGACCCTAATAAACCAGACAATGTAATTTGGGTTGGAACTGGCGAAACTTGGACAAGAAATAGTGTTTCTGCTGGAGACGGTATCTACAAATCTACAGATGGTGGATTGAATTGGATTAACATGGGTTTGCCTAAATCTGACCGAATTTCTTCGATTGTCATTGACCCAAGAAACTCAGACAATGTTTGGGTTGGTGTTTTGGGAGCACTTTGGGGTGATAGTGATGAAAGAGGAATCTATAATTCAAAAGACGGTGGAAAAACTTGGTCAAAAATTTACGGAATTGATTCTAAAACGGGTTGCTCTGATTTGGTTATTGATCCTAAAAATCCAGATATTATGTACGCTAGCTTTTGGGAATTCAGAAGAACAGCTTGGTCATTTAACTCTGGTGGATTAAATTCTTGTTTGCTAAAAACTACCGACGGCGGAAAAACATGGAACAAAATTCATAATGGTTATCCAACTGGAAAATTAGGAAGAATTGCCATAACAGTTGCTCCTTCAAACCCCGATATTTTATATAGCGTTATTGAATGTGAGAAAGATAGCCAAAAAGGAATGTACAAATCTACCGATGCAGGAAAAAGTTGGACACACCTAAACAGTGATTTTGCACTTGTTGTAAGACCATTCTACTTTTCAAGAATAGTGGTTGATCCAAAAAATCCTGATATTGTATACAAAGGGGGTCTTTTTGGTTCGATAAGTCGTGATGGCGGTAAAACTTTCAAAAACCTCGGAAGTATGCATGCAGACATTCATGACATAGCTATTGATATGAATGATACTAATAGAATTTATTGTGCAACTGATGGTGGCTTGTATAGAAGTTGGAATAGTGGTAGCACGTTAGATATTGTTAAAAACTTACCAATTTCTCAGTTTTATCATATTAGTATAGATGATGCTGAACCCTATAATATTTATGGTGGATTACAAGATAATGGTTCATGGTACGGACCAAGTAAAAGTGATGGCGGAATTGAAGCACGCGACTGGGAAAGCGTAGGTTATGGTGACGGCTTTAGAGTTCTAAAACATCCAACAAAACCTATTATTTATAGCGAAATGCAAGGTGCAGAAAATATTTGGCGTTATAATATAGCTACCAAAGAATTAAAAACCATTCAACCTTTGCCAGAAAAGGGTGTTACCAAATTGCGTTTTAATTGGAATACTCCAATAGCAACAGGGATTGCTAATCCAGATAGAATTTATGCTGGAAGCCAATTTGTCCATGTTTCAGATGATATGGGTGCAACTTGGGAAATAATTTCTCCTGATTTGACAACCAATAATCCTGCAAAACTAAATCAAGAAAATTCAGGCGGATTGTCTAAAGATAATTCAGGCGCAGAAAATCATTGTACCCTTTTTACCATTGCAGAATCGCCAAAAGATAAAAATGTTATTTGGGCAGGAACTGATGATGGAAATGTTCAAGTAACCAAAGACGGTGGGAAAACATGGACAAATGTTACAGCTAATATCAAAGGTTTGCCATTAAATACCTGGTGCTATCATATCGAAGCTAGTAGTTTTAATGCAGGAAGTGCTTATGCTGTTTTTGATGGTCATACCAAAAATGATTACCAAGCTTACGCCTATAAAACAACCGATTATGGTAAAACTTGGAATTCGATTATCACAAAAGATATTGACGGTTTTACAAGAAGTTTACAAGAAGATTATGTAAATGAAAATCTATTATTTTTAGGAACAGAAAAAGGTCTTTACATTACTATTAATGGTGGAAAAAACTGGTCAAAATTTGAAAATAATATGCCTGCTACTTCTGTTTTTTATATTGATTTACATAAAAAAACGAATGATTTAGTTATGGCTACTCATGGCCGTGGTATTATTATCTTAGACGATATAAGTGTTTTAAGGCAAATTACACAAGATGTTGTAAAGAAAGATGTTCACTTTTTCCAAACTAAAGTGTATCCTAAATTGGAAGAATCTAGCTTTGGTGGAACTGCTTCTGAGCTTGAATTTGTTGGCGAAAATCCTAATAGTGATGCACAAATTGTTTATTATTTGAAAAAAAGAAACACTTTTGGCAAAATGGAAATGGAAATTCAAGATGCAAATGGCAAAAAAGTGGTAAAACTTCCAGCTTCTAACCAAAAAGGAATCAATATTGTAACATGGGGTTTTAACGAAAAAGGGCCAAAAGGTGCGCAAGGAAAAACGATAGATTTTAGCGGTTTTACAACTCCATTAGCGCCAGCTGGTAAGTACAAAGCGGTTTTAACAAAAGGAAAAGAAACCTATACTCATGAGTTTGAAATAACCAATGACCCAAAAAGTGTGATAACACAAGCAGCAAGAGAAGAACAATACAAGACAGCTCACATGTTGTTTGACAAAGTTCAAGAGCTAGCTTATATGGTTTATCAAGTTGATGAGATGATTAAAGTTTCGGACGAGTTGAGTGCAAAAGTGCCTTCGATGAAAAAAACGAATGCAAAAATTTCATCCGATTTAAATGTTCTAAAAAACACCATGGTTGTAACCACTGGCGATAACTATGTTGGTGCTGCTGAAAAACAATTACGAGAAAAATTAGGTGTAATCTATTCGTCAGTAACCGGACAATATGATGCGCCTTCACCTTCCCAAAAAGCAAATATTGAAAGTGTAATGGAACTTTTCAATACCGCAAAAACCAAATTTGAAAGTTTAAAAGCAAGTAATTACAAAAAACTTACTGATGCTACCAACAAAAATGGAATTCCTTTCAAACTAAAAACAATGGAAGAATTTTTAGCTGAATAATTAATAAACAAAATGCCTCAAAAGTGAGGCATTTTTTTATTCTATTAGAAAGATATTTCTAGTTCATTAATTGCTTTACTTCATCAAAATTCAATCCACCATAATTTCCTGAACTCATTAGTAATAAGGCAGAATTATCAAAATTTTGACCGAATAAGAAATTTTTAAAATCGGCTGAATTTGTATAAATAATCAAATCTTCTCTTTGAAAAGATTGTGCTATTTGTTCATACGTTACTTCTTCCAATTGCTTAATTTTTACAGCATCAGGCGAATAAAAAACTACTGCAACATCAGCTGCATCCAAAGCACCTTGATATTCTTTAAGAAATTCGGCATTTAAACTGCTATAAGTATGCAATTCCAAACACGCAATTAGTTTTCTATCAGGATATTGATTTTTAACTGCCTTGGTTGTTGCCGATACTTTACTTGGCGAATGGGCAAAATCTTTATAAGCTACTTTTCCTTTTCCTTCGGCAATTTTTTCTAAACGTTTGCTTGCTCCCTTGAAACTTGCAATGGCTTCGTAAAAATCGGCTTCGTCAACACCCATATTTTGACAAATCCATTTGGCACCCGCAAGATTGTTTAGGTTGTGCGCACCAAAAACTTCTATTGGCATTGGTCCTTCTGGTGTATCAAGTAAAGTCGTTCCATCGTCAACAGTGTAACTAGGTGTTTGATAAGCAATTTTTCTGATTGGATTGGTTGCTTCTTCAGCTACTTTTTTTACGGTTTCGTCTTCTTCATTGTAAACTAGAATTCCGCCATTTGTAATTTGCTTCACAAAAATTTCGAATTGCTCCACATAATTTTCAAATGTTGGAAACACATTAATATGATCCCAAGCAATACCCGATAGCAAAGCAATATTTGGTTGGTATAAATGAAATTTTGGTCGTCTATCGATTGGTGAAGATAAATATTCGTCACCTTCAAGGACAATAAAATCGTTGTTTTCTGTGAGATGTACCATTGTATCAAAACCTTCCAGTTGTGCGCCAACCATATAATCGACTTCGATGTTATGGTAATGCATTACGTGCAAAATCATAGAAGTGATGGTGGTTTTTCCGTGCGAACCTCCAATTACAACACGTGTTTTATTTTTGGATTGCTCGTACAAAAATTCGGGATAAGAATAAATTTTCAACCCTAATTCTTTTGCTTTTAACAACTCGGGGTTATCAGCTTTAGCATGCATTCCAAGAATTATGGCTTCAATATCTGAAGTAATTTTTTCGGGAAACCAACCCATTTCTTTAGGTAACAAACCTTTTTTTTCTAATCGCGATTTTGATGGTTCAAAAATAGCGTCATCGCTACCTGTAACTTGATATCCTTTGTTGTGTAATGCAAGTGCTAAATTGTGCATGGCTGCTCCGCCAATGGCTATGAAATGTGTTCTCATTCTTAAAGTTTATGAGTTTAAAAGTTTAAAAGTTTAAAAGTTTTAGGCACAATACCTTATAAACTCTTAAACTCATAACCTTTTAAACTATTTTTCAAATTGTTCTTTTAACTTTTTTGCTTTTGTTTTGTCTTTAATTTTATTCAAATATAGGTTATAAAGCTTTTGAAAAGTGGTTTTTGAATTGCCAATTTCGTGGGCTTTCATATAGTTTGCTTCGGCTTTAGTGTATCTACTAAAATATTCGTCGATGTAACCTTTGGCTAAATAGCCGTCAACTTTGGAAAGTTCTTGTAATTCTTCGGCGTATTTTTTGGCTTTGGTTTCGCTTCCGCCCACTATTCCTGGTAATTCAATATACAACATGACTAATGCCCAGCGTGATTCGATATGTTTTGTATCTAGTTTAGCTGCTGTTAGAAAGGATTT
Organism: Flavobacterium sp.; assembly: GCF_044377315.1. GTDB lineage: Bacteria > Bacteroidota > Bacteroidia > Flavobacteriales > Flavobacteriaceae > Flavobacterium. Next base: position 52,687 of record NZ_JBILJG010000002.1, on the reverse strand, counting down.
TTCTACTTCGTCAATCATTCCAAGTGCTTTGAACTTGTTGACCGATTTGGCTTTCATTCCTAAAGCACCACCATATTTATACCAATAATTCGATGTTTTAGAAAATTGTGTTTTTAATACTTTGTATTGTTTGATTGCTTCATCCCATTTTTTTTGGTGTCCGGCAATATCGCCAAGGTATTCGATGGTTTTATAATTATTGGGATTGGATTTTAAATAGTTTTCAAAAAGCACTTTGGCTTGTTCGTACTTTTCTTGTTTGAAGAGTTTTTCGGCTTTTTCAAAATCGGTTTCTGCCATCATGTTTATGGAGATTAGAAAAAATAAAAAAGATAGAAACTTCATGTGTTGGTTTTATTTTTCAAAAATAGGAAAAACGATTTGTAAACTAGAAAGTCTTTTTAAAAACTTAACAAATAATCAATACAAAACCTATCTAGCCCTGATTGAAAGGAAAAACCTTTGCTTTGGGCAAAGTTTTGGGATGAAAGCAGGAACATGGATTGCTGAAAATGCTCAAGCCATTCGCTTCAAAAAAAAGAAACCTCCGGAATGACAAAAATAGAAGTATAAAAAAACTCCGAACTAATTGCTTAATTCGGAGTTTAGATTCGCTGCGACGAATGACAAATTGGTTTACTTCACCAAAGTCATTTCGTCAACGATATGTTTGGCGCCTGAGAAATTTTCGATTACCCAAAGTACATAACGAATATCTACGTTGATAGTTCTTTGTAATTTGTCGTCAAAGATTACGTCACCAGCCATAGCTTCAATGTTTCCGTCAAATGCTAGACCAATTAATTCACCTTTTCCGTTAAGAACTGGCGAACCTGAGTTTCCTCCTGTAATATCATTGTCGGTCAAGAAATTTACGTGAAGTGAACCGTCTTTATCAGCATAACGACCAAAATCTTTGTTTTTGTTCATTTCTAAAATACGTGATGGTAAATCAAATTCTTGATCTCCTTTTTTGTATTTTTTTACTTGTCCAGCCAAAGTTGTATAATTGTTGATTGTAGCATCATTACGTTTGTCTGCTGGAAGAGAACGAACTTTTCCGTATGTTAAACGCAAAGTTGAGTTAGCGTCTGGATATTTTGTTGTCCCGATTTTAGATTCTCTTAAACCTTCAACTAATAAACGGAAAGAAGCACCATAATCGTTTTGAGCTTTAGCAATTTCGTCAGATTTTGAAGAAAAATGTGTTATCATATCGTTAGACAAAATGTAAAGTGGGTCACTTGTCAGCATTGATTCGTTTGGTAAATCTAAGAATGCTTTAATTCTATCAACAGAAGTTAAGATACTTAAATCGATTGCTGCGCTTGCGTATTTAGTAAAATCGTTATTGTTTTCGTTACCAATTTTCTTAACCATTGGAGCAATTGCATAACCTGTTGATTTAGTTGCATACGTTTTTAATTGTGCAGCTAACAAGTCTTTTTCGGCAGGAACATGAAGTTCTTTGAATATTTCAGTTGCCATTTCTACAATTCCCGGTGCCATTTGAGCACGTTTAGTAGCATCAGCTTTTACGTAGTTTTCTAATTGTTTTCCGATAGTTCTTCCTATTGTTCCGAAAGCTGTTGTGCGGAATAATTGTTGTAAATAGTTATCGTGACGAGATTTTTCATTTGTCATCGAATAAAATTTATTGATGTTTGCAATTACGTTTCCGTATTTAGCTTTGTTAGCTGTTTTATTAGCCCATTTGTTGAATTTAGCTTCTTGAGCTGCTTTAGATTTTGCTGTTCCGAACTTAGTTAAAGCATCAATCATTCCTTGACGGTTTTTCCAGTAGTTAGCAGTTCCAGCATATTTAGAAGCATATACTAGATTCAAAGCATCACTTTGATCCATATATTTTTTCATGTTGTCCATTCCTGTTTTTGCTCCTTCAACCCATGCAGGATATGCAAACTTTACGTTTTGCTCAATTCCGCCAGCAGGCATCCAACGGTTAGTACGACCTGGATAACCCAAAATCATTGCAAAATCATTTTCATTTACACCACCTAAATTTACTGGTAAATGATGTTTAGGTTTTAAAGGAACATTATTTTCTGAATAGTCAGCTGGTGAACCGTCTGCATTTGCATATACTCTAAACATAGAGAAATCTGCTGTGTGGCGAGGCCATTCCCAGTTATCAGTATCACCACCAAATTTTCCTAAGCTTTCTGGTGGAGTTCCAACTAAACGTACATCTTTGTAATCTTGGTAAACAAAATAGTAGTATTCATTTCCTTGAAAAAATGGACGAACTGAAACGGTATATTTTCCGCCTTCGTTGTTTTCTTTTTCTATTTTAGCAATTTCAGCATTGATAGCTTTTTCTCTATCAGCCTCGCTCATACTTGGATTGGTAACTGCTAAAACTCTTTTTGTACAATCATCCATTCTTACGAAAAAACGAACATACAAACTTGATGGTTTAATCTCTGCTTTTCTGTTGGCAGCCCAATAACCATCTTTTAGGTAATTTTTATCAGCAGTTGAAAGTTCAGCTATTGCATCGTAACCACAGTGGTGATTGGTTAAAACCAACCCGTCTTTAGAGATAATTTCGGCAGTACAACCACCATTAAATTGTACAATAGCATCTTTTAAACTGTGATTGTTGATACTGTAAATTTCTTCGGCTGTTAGTTGTAAGCCCATTTTTTGCATGTCTCGATGATTTAAACGCTCAATGAACATTAAAAACCACATTCCTTCGTCGGCCTTCGCGCTTGTAGGAATAAGCATAATCCCAACGATTAAGGATAAAAATAATTTTTTCATAATACTTTTAATATTTTTATTGTTTTATAGAATAGTCTATTTAAAATGCACATTGTTACATCATAAATTGAATATTTCAAATTTTGGTGATGCGAAGTTAACATTTTTTTTGAGGATTTGATTAATACAACATCAAGAAATCTTTTTGGTGTATTTTAAAATTCATGATTTTTAAAAAGAAAATGACCAAATATTTTACAAATAAACAATCCTTTTTTAAAGAAAATTAATAATACATTAAAATCCAAGAATTTTAACTTCAAAATAAAAAATCATGCGGTTATTTTCATTTATTAAAGATGCAGAAAAAAAACTTCATTTAAATAATTGTGTCTGAATTGTTTTACACACAAAAATTCAAATCAATAGAAGAACCAAAACAAAAATAAACAAGTTTATCATCAAAAATAATTGAAGGAAAGGATTAAATCAAGTGTAAACATAATGAGCCCGATAAAATATCGAGCTCATTATTATCAAAAGTAATTATAAATTTGTCTAAACTTTTGGGGGTAGTCTATAATAGAAACCGTTTTTCTATTATATATCATGACTATTACTTGGCTTTTCGTCTTCCAAATTTAGCATTTGCCACAACTTATCTTTTAGTTCTTGTAAACCTTGATTGGCAACTGATGAAATAAACAAATAAGGTATTCCTTTAATTTCTTTATCTAAAACCGCTTTCATTTCGGCTTTCAATTCATCGTCTAGCATATCGCTTTTGGAAATAACTAACAATCTATCTTTATCGAGCATTTCTGGATTGTAACGACGTAATTCGTCTAGTAGAATTTCGTATTCTTTTTTAATATCATTGGCATCTGCTGGAACTAGAAATAATAATGTAGAATTTCTCTCGATATGACGAAGGAAATAATGTCCAAGTCCTTTTCCTTCGGCTGCACCTTCTATAATTCCGGGAATATCAGCAATTACAAATGATTGAAAATCTCTGTAAGCAACAATTCCTAAATTAGGTTTTAATGTTGTAAATGGATAATCGGCAATCTTAGGTTTAGCAGAAGTTAGAACCGAAAGCAACGTAGATTTTCCAGCGTTTGGAAATCCAACTAATCCAACATCGGCAAGCACTTTCAATTCTAAAATCACATCAACTTCTTGAACAGGTAATCCTGGTTGAGAATATCTTGGTGTCTGATTGGTTGAACTTCTAAAATGCCAGTTTCCAAGTCCGCCTTTTCCGCCTTTTGCTACTATTCTTACTTCGTCGTGTTCGGTTATTTCGTATAAAACTTCATTAGATTCTTGATCTCTAACTACTGTTCCTAGTGGTACTTCGATGTATTTATCGTCGCCATCGTGACCTGTACTTCTATCGCCACCACCATCGCCACCGTGACCTGCACGAATGTGTTTGATAAATTTTAGATGAAAAAGTGTCCAAAGATTTTTATTTCCTTTTAGATAAACGTGTCCGCCACGACCACCATCACCACCGTCTGGCCCACCTTTTTCAATGAACTTTTCTCGGTGTAAGTGGGTTGAGCCTTTCCCACCTTTTCCTGATGAAACATATATTTTTACGTAGTCTACGAAGTTACCTTCTGTCATTTTCTTTTGTTTAAAGTTTAAAGTTTAAAAGTTTCGTTGCTTAACAAAAACTTCTACCAAAACTATTATTTTATGTAAATGGTTTACTAGCTAGCCCTGATACTGAAATTGTTTGAGTCTCGTTTTTTTGGAACGAGACGAGTTCCAGTATCAGGAACCTGGCTGCCGGCAGGCAGGTTCGCTCCTAATTTTCTTTATATTGTTTTATCAACACTTTGTCGATCTTAGCACCATCCATTTTTAGGGCTTCCAACTCAAGTTTGTTCCAGATGATTTTTTCGCTTTCTGTTGGAATATTTCCTAGTTCAGTGATGAAAAATCCGCTTACAGTGGTTACTTCATAATCGTTAATGATTTCGTCTAAATCGAAATAGGTAAGGAAATCGTGCAATGAATATTGACCATCTACAAGCCAAGTTCCATCTTCATTTGCAACCAATTTATATTCGTCTTCGTCAAAATCGGATGCGTCGCCCACCAATGCTTCTAGAATATCATTTAATGTTATAACACCTTGAAAAAAAGCATGTTCATCGACTACAAAAGCGTAATGCAATTTGGATTTTTTGAAATTTTCAAGTGCTTTATATGCTGATGTTTGCTCGATTAAATAAACTGGTTCTTTAGTAATTGACCTTAAGTCAAATTTTCCAGTTTCAAAACTTACAAATAAGTCTTTGAGCAAAACAAGTCCAATTACGCTATCCAAATTTTCTTCGCAAACTGGATAAACAGAATGAAGTTCATCGAGAACTTTTTCCTTTATTTCTTCTTTTGTGTCTTCTAATGATAAGTAAACAATGTCTGAACGATGTGTCATTAGTGAATTTACTTTTCTGTCACCAATATGAAAGACGCGTTCCACAATATCGTGTTCAATTTCTTGAATTTCTCCGTCTTCTGTACCTTCTTTGATGATGGCTTTGATTTCTTCTTCGGTAACTTTTCCGTCGGCAGTTGGTTTTATTTTGAAAATTTTCAGAAGAAAATCAGTAGAAGTTGTTAGTAACCAAATAAATGGCATTGTAACTTGTGAAATTATCTTCATTGGTACTGCAACCGCTTTGGCAATTGCTTCTGGATAATTTAAGCCTATTCGCTTAGGCAATAATTCACCTAAAACTAATGAGAAAAATGTCAAAACAACTACTACAATTCCAACTCCGATACTTTTTGAGTAAGGAGCCAATACTTCAAATGTCGCTATAAATTCTTGAACATCGGTTGTGATTTTGTCTCCAGAATAAATACCTGTTAAAATACCAATAAGTGTAATTCCAATTTGTACAGTTGACAAGAATTTGTTTGGAGAATTGGCTAAATCAAGTGCTACTTTAGCGTTTGCATTCCCTTTTTTGGCAGCAGTTTCCAGGCGGTTCTTTCGCGAAGAAATTAAAGCAATTTCAGACATTGAGAAAATGCCGTTAAGTAAAATCAATAAAAAAATTATGAAAATTTCCATTTTAATATTTAAAAAAGAGCTGCACTCTAAATGAAGAATATAGCTCTTTACTATTTTGCAAATATCAGAAAAAAAATTGAATGCTCGAAATTTATCTCCAATCCAATTCTTAAGACTATAATTTATCGAAAATTTGATTCAATCGTTCGTTAACTTCTAAGATGGTTCCAATACCATTTACAGCGTGAAATTTTCTTTGAGATTTGTAATAATTCATCAATGGTGCTGTTTTTTGGTTGTATTCGTCATAACGATTTCTGATTTTTTCTTCGTCTTGATCGTCTGGTCTTCCTGATGTTTTTCCTCTTTCTAACAAACGAGCTACTAGGATATTATCATCTGCTTCAAGAGCAACGGTAGCCGTAATATTTTGACCTTTAGATTCTAAAAATCTATCTAAAGCTTCTGCTTGCGCTAAAGTTCTTGGAAAACCATCAAATAAAAATCCTGCAGAATTCGGGTTTTTATCCACTTCACTTTGCAACATTTGAATGGTTACTTCATCTGGTACCAAATCGCCTTTATCCATGTATGTTTTGGCTAATTTTCCTAAATCAGTATCATTTTTGATGTTAAATCTAAAAATATCACCTGTAGATAAGTGGGTTAAATTGTATTTTTCTTTTAAAAATTCAGCTTGTGTGCCTTTTCCTGCACCTGGTTTTCCGAAAAGAACGATGTTAATCATAATGATTTATTTGATTTTTGATTGGTGATTGCTGATTTTTGATTCAACTTCTAAAATCAAAAATCGTTACTCATCAATCGTTAATTACTATTGTGCTAATTGATAGACGTCTGCTAGGTTTCTTCCTAATCCGTCGTAGTCTAAACCATATCCTACGATAAATTTATTTGGAATTCTAATGCCTACGTAATCGATTTTAATGTCTTTTTTGTACGCTTCTGGTTTGAAAAATAAAGTTGCAATTTTTAAATGCTTTACTCCTTTTCCTTTGAAAATGGATTTCAACTCTTCAATTGTATTTCCAGTATCTACAATATCTTCAACGATTACTACAGTTCTTCCTTCAAGGTTTTCATTGATTCCGATTAGTTGTTTAACGTCATTTGTAGATTGTGTTCCTTCATAAGAAGCCATTTTCATAAAACTCACTTCACACATTCCTCTGTAATGTTTCATCAAATCGGACATTACCATAAAGGAACCATTTAAAATTCCAACAAAAACAGGAACTTCATCAAAAAAATCGTCGTCCATTTGTTTGGCCATATTTGCAATTGCAAAATCAATTTCTTCTGCTGAAATAAACGGCTCGAAAGTTTTATCGTGAAGATGTATCATTGTGTTGTTGTTTTAAAAAATAAAGGAGCAAATTTACGAACTAATAACTATTTAATAACAAGTATTTTGACTTTTTTGCAAAATTGATATATTTACAAAATGAATGCAACTTATTACAATCAAATCGCTAAAAGCACAGCACATAGGAAAAGTAGAGATGATAATAAAGATTTCATCTTTGCTAATCCTGATTATTTAAAGTATTTATTAGAAATTGCATTTAATATTAAGGACAAAAATCATCATAAAGCTTGTTGGATTTTGGAATTGATTTGTTAAGAAAAAATGGATTTGATTTTACCTTTTTAGAGGATTTTTGCAAAACGTTACCTCTTTTTAAAAATGATTCTGCCATACGTTCGATTTCTAAAATTTGTTTATTTCTATCCAATTCTAAAAAATATTCTTTAACAGAAAATCAAGAAGAAAAGATAATTGAAACCTGTTTAGATTGGTTGATTGAATCCAACAAAGCCGCAAATGCTGCATACACAATGCGAACTCTGTACAACCTTGGCAAAAGACACCATTGGGTAAATGAGGAATTAAAATTTTTACTTCAAAGAGATTGTAGTCTCCAAACTCCTGCTTATAAATCGGCAGTGAAAGATATTTTAAAGCGATTAAAATAATTTTCAAATGTTTATCTTTGCGCAAACACAACTAAAATGAATTATTTCTCATCCGATTTTAAATTAGGAATTCTCGGTGGCGGACAATTAGGTAAAATGCTATTGACCGAAACTAGAAAATTCGATATACAAACTTTGGTTTTAGAACCAAGTGAAGAAGCACCAGCAAGATACAGTTGCAACGCTTTTTACAAAGGAAGTTTGATGGATTATGACACCGTTTACCAATTTGGAAAAATGGTAAATTTATTAACTATCGAAATCGAAAACGTAAACCTTGATGCTTTAGACGTTTTGGAATCAGAAGGATTACCTATATTTCCATCACCAAAAACCTTAAGATTAATTCAGAATAAAGGTCGTCAAAAAGATTTTTATGTTGAAAATAACATCCCAACTTCACCTCATCAAAGATTTACAAATCTTGAAAATCTAAAATTAGCAATCGTCAATCAGCAATCAACAATCCAATTACCTTTCGTATGGAAATGTGCTCAATTTGGTTATGATGGAAATGGTGTAAAAATAGTTCGTGCTTTATCCGATTTAGACAATTTACCAGAAGTAGAATGCATTGCAGAGCAAATGGTTCCGTTTAAAAATGAGTTGGCAGTAATTGTAGCTCGTTCGGTTTCGGGAGAAGTGAAAACCTATCCTGTGGTAGAAATGGAATTTCATCCCGAAGCCAATCAAGTAGAATATGTAATTTGTCCTGCAAGAATTGACGAGAAAGTGGCTCAAAAAGCAACTGAAATTGCCTTAAAAGTTTCAGAAGCTTTCAATCACGTTGGACTATTGGCCGTAGAAATGTTTCAAACTGAAGACAATGAAATTTTGGTAAATGAAGTCGCGCCAAGACCACACAATTCGGGACATTACTCAATTGAAGCGAGTTATACTTCGCAATTTGAAAATCATTTGCGTGCCATTTTAAACTTACCTTTAGGAACTACCGATAGCAAAGTTGCAGGAATTATGGTAAATTTGGTCGGTGAAGAAGGTTTTTCGGGTCAAGTTATTTATGAAAACATCGAAAAAATAATGGCCATTGATGGTGTAACGCCACACATTTACGGCAAAAGAGAAACAAGACCTTTCAGAAAAATGGGACATGTTACGATTGTAAATGAGAATATGGTGGAAGCGAGAAAAATTGCTGAGGAAGTTAAGAATGGTATACGAGTTATTAGTGTTCAGTCGCAGTAATCAGTCACAGTTGGCAGTTGTTGACAATAGCAACAACTTTAAACTGACAAACAATTTAAACAACATTAAACTAAAACAATGAGCAAAGTAGCCATAATAATGGGAAGCATTTCAGATATGCCCGTAATGCAAGAAGCCATCGACATCTTAAAAGGATTTGACATCGAAACCGAAGTCGATATCGTTTCGGCACACAGAACTCCTGAAAAATTATTTGATTTTAGCAAAAACGCGCATACTCGTGGTATTTCAGTAATCATTGCTGGTGCTGGTGGCGCGGCTCATTTACCTGGAATGGTCGCTTCTATGTCGCCACTTCCTGTAATTGGAGTTCCTGTAAAATCTAGCAATTCTATCGATGGTTGGGATTCGGTTTTATCGATTCTTCAAATGCCTGGTGGCGTTCCTGTTGCAACTGTTGCTTTAAACGGTGCAAAAAATGCCGGAATTCTAGCCGCACAAATCATCGGAAGTCAAGACAAATGTGTTCTAGATAAAATCATTTTCTATAAAGAAAGTTTAAAAGAAGCGGTGAATAAAGCCGCATCTGAATTGAAAAAATAAAAAAATCACACAAAGTTAAACGAAGTTCAACACAGAGTCACACAAAATTCTCTGTGAAACTTTGTGAAAAAACTTTGTGAAACTCTGTGATACAAAAATGAAAACACTTACCTCAACATTCAACACCAAACATAACACCGCGCCTTTTTCGCAAATAAAACTAGAGGATTACAAACCTGCTTTTATCGAAAACATAGCGCAAGCAAAAGCCGAAATTGATGCCGTAATTACAAATTTTGCAGCTCCAACATTTGAAAACACGATTGATGCTTTAGAATTTTCAGGTGAACAATTGGACAGATTATCATCGATTTTCTTCAATTTGAATTCGGCAGAAACTTGTGACGAAATGCAAAAAATCGCTCAAGAAGTTTCTCCATTATTGACTGAATTTAGCAACGATATTTCATTAAACGAAGATTTATTCAAAAGAGTTAAAGCCATTTATGATCAAAAAGATTCTTTGACTTTAACTACAGAACAAGCTACTTTATTAGATAAAAAATTCAAAGGATTTTCTAGAAATGGCGCGTTACTTAATGAAGAAGATAAATTGAAATTACGTGAAATTGATACGGAATTAGCCAAAATAAAATTGACTTATGGCGAAAATGTTTTGGCTGAAACTAACAATTATCAATTGCACATTATCAACGAAGAAGATTTAAAAGGTTTGCCTGATGGTGCTAAAGAAATGGCAGCAAGTTTGGCAAAATCAAAAGAATTAGAAGGTTGGGTTTTCACTCTAGACTTTCCAAGTTATTTGCCTTTTGTGACCTACGTTGAAAACCGTGAATTACGCAAAGAAATCGCAATTGCTGCAGGAAAAAAATCGTTTCAAGATAACGAATTTGACAACAAAGAAAACGTAAAACGTATTGTTGAATTACGTCATAAACGAGCTAATTTATTAGGATACAAATCGCATTCTGATTTTGTTTTGGAAGAACGAATGGCTCAAAATCCTGAAAAAGTGCAATCGTTTTTGAATGATTTGTTAGAAAAAGCAAAGCCTTCAGCAGAAAAAGAATTTGCTCAGTTAACCGCTTTCGCCAAAGAATTAGACGGAATTGACCAACTAGAAAAATGGGACGGGCCTTATTATTCAGAAAAATTGAAACAAAAATTATTCAACTTTGATGATGAGATTTTAAAACCATATTTCAAGTTAGAAAATGTTTTAAACGGAGCTTTTACTATAGCAGAAAAACTATTCGGAATCACATTCAAAGAAGTTTTTGATATTGACAAATACCACGAAGATGTTCAAACTTTTGAGGTTTTAGATTTCGAAGGACAATTAGTTGCCATTTTTTATTCCGATTTTTTCCCAAGAAAAGGAAAACGAAATGGCGCTTGGATGACTTCTTATAAATCACAAGCAGTGAAAAACGGAATCAATGAAAGACCTCACGTTTCTATCGTTTGTAATTTTACTCCACCAACAGAAACGAAACCTTCACTCCTAACCTTTAATGAAGTAACCACTTTATTCCACGAATTTGGTCACGCATTACACGGAATGTTAGCCAATACAACCTATCCAAGTTTATCTGGAACTTCTGTTTATTGGGATTTTGTGGAATTGCCGAGTCAGGTTATGGAAAACTGGTGCTACGAACCAGAAGCTTTGGCATTGTTTGCAAAACATTACGAAACGGGAGCAATCATTCCGCAAGAATATGTAGAAAAAATCAAAGAAAGCGCGAGTTTCTTAGAAGGAATGGCAACGTTACGTCAATTGAGTTTCGGGATTTTAGACATGACCTATCATGGAAAGTCATCCTCCTACGGTGGACAGGCTATCGCTGATGTCAAAGCCTTTGAAAAACAAGCTATGGAAGGCACAAGTTTGTATCCTGATGTTGCCGAAAATTGCATGAGCACATCATTTTCACATATTTTTCAAGGTGGCTATTCTTCTGGATATTACAGTTATAAATGGGCAGAAGTTTTAGATGCTGATGCGTTTGCCTATTTCCAAGAAAAAGGAATTTTCAATAAAGAAGTCGCAACGAAATTCAAAGACAATGTGCTTTCAAAAGGCGGAACTGAATTACCAATGGAATTGTATAAACGTTTTAGAGGACAAGAACCAAAAGTAGAGGCGTTGTTGAAACGGGCTGGGTTGGTTTAAATTTAAAAATAAACCATTAAGAAATTAAGAAAAATTAAGCTTTAAAACTTGAATAACCTTAATTCCTTAATGGTTTTATGAAAAATTAGTCTTTTAAAAACTCCCTAAAATTATCCTTATTCACCACCAAAAAACTTGGGTTGTAAGCTTCGACAAACGAATTTGGTAATTTTGCTTTTTTAGTATTTGCCCATTTGAATTCAAATGCACTTACCACGTCAGCATTGGTTTCTATATAATCAATTTCTTGTTGGGTGGTGGTTCTCCAAAAATAAGGTTTTGCATTGCTTTGCGAATAAGACAAATGTTTCATCCTTTCGGCAATCATAAAATTTTCCCACAATGCTCCTTTATCTTGTCGAAGTGCTAAATTGTTGAAATTTCCAATAACCATATTTCGAACACCATTGTCGTAGAAATAGATTTTCTTGTTGGCTTTTATTTCGTTTCTAATGTTTTTAGAAAAACTATTTAATCTAAAAATCACAAAACTTTTTTCTAGCAAATCGATATAATTATTCACGGTGTTTTTATCAATACCAACTAATTGTGCTATTTCGTTATAACTCACTTCACTCCCAACCTGAAATGCTAAAGCTTGAAGAATTTTCTCTAAAACATTGGATTTTCTAATTCCTGCCAAAGCCAAAATATCCTTGTATAAATAACTCGAAACTAAGTTTTTCAAAATTTCATATTCGTTTCCAAAATTATTTATTACATCGGGATACATTCCGTAAAGCATTCGTAATTCTAGTTGTTGATGTGCTTTGATGTAACCAACATTATTCTCGAATTCACTCCACGAAACTGGAAACATTTGGTATTCAAATTTTCTTCCTGTTAACGGTTCTTGCGTCATGTTATTAATATCAAAAGCTGATGAACCTGAGACAATTACTTGAACATCTTTAATTTGATCCACCACAATCTTCAACTTCAAACCAATATTTGGAATGCGCTGTACCTCGTCAATAAAAACGTATTTATAATTTCCGATTATACTTCTTAATTGTTCTGTATTCGCATTAGAAAGTAAATCGGACACAGAGTTATCATCACCATCCAAAAACAGATATTCCTTATCATTTAATAAAGCATTTAGTAAAGTTGTTTTACCAACTTGTCTTGGGCCAATTAGCACAATAACTTTACCTCTATGCAATTTTTGAAGCACAACATTGGTTAAATCTCTATTTATCATTGCTTTAAACTTTTTACAAAGATATAAAACTATTTCATATTCACCAAATTTATATTTTTTTTAGTGATTATATTCACCAATTATATATATTTTTCAGTGAAACTATTCACCAATTTTATATATTTTTCAGTGATTATATTCACCAATGTCATTATTTTTGAAATAAAAAAAACAAACTTTCATTTTTTTTTGAAACTTTAAAAACTTTTATATATCTTTGTATTGTCAAAATGAAATAACATTCTATAATGAAATTCAAAGAAGCTAAAAATAAATTCGTTCAAACTTGGGGTGCACTAGGTAGTCAATGGGGAATTAACAAAACCATGGCTCAAATTCATGCGCTTTTGATGGTTTCGCACGAAGCAGTTTCGATGGAAGACATTATGGAAGAATTGCAAATTTCTCGCGGAAATGCTTCAATGAATTTAAGAGCCTTAATGGATTGGGGAATTGTGTACAAAGAATACAAAGCTGGTGAACGAAGAGAATTCTTCACAGCTGAAAAAGATTTAGATGAATTAGCAGTAAAAATCTCAAGAGAACGTAGCAAAAGAGAAATCAAACCAGCTTTGAAAGTTTTAAAAGAAGTTTCTTCCATAACATCAGACAATACCGCAGAAGAAAAACATTTTGTAGCTCAAACCACTAAATTATATGATTTTGTTTTAAAAGCAGATAATGTATTAGACAAAATGACCGAATACAAAGACAATTGGTTGGCAAAATTGGTTGTTAAAATAATGAAATAAAAATTAAAAAATTTAATCAAAACTTTCATTTTTTTCTGAAAGTTTAAAAAAATAGATAATTATCATGAGCTTCTTAACCGCAGAATGGAATGATTTAGCAATGTTCAATTACGAAATCGATCCAAAAATCTTAGAAAATTATGTTCCAAAAGGCACCGAATTCGATTTATGGAATGGCAAATGTTACATAAGCTTAATCGGATTTATGTTTGAAAACGTAAAAGTTTTAGGAATAAAAGTTCTGTTTCATGTAAATTTTGAGGAAGTAAATTTACGATTCTATGTAAAAAGATTCGAAAATGGAATATGGAAACGCGGCGTTGTTTTCGTTAAAGAAATTGTCCCGAAACATGCTATTACGATTGTAGCTAACACCTTATACAATGAACATTATCAAACTCTGAAAATGCGTCATTCAAGAACTGAAAACCAAACTTCAAAATCTTTTCAATACGAATGGTTAAAAGATGCTAAATGGAATTCTATCGCAATGACAACAGAGAAAAATGCTATTCCAATTGAAGTAAATTCAGAAGCCGAATTCATCACTGAACATTATTTTGGTTACACCAATTACAATAAAGATAAGTCAATTGAATATGCTGTTTCGCACCCAAGATGGGAACAATTAAAAGTTGTAGATTATAAAATTGATGTAGATTTTGAAAGTGTTTATGGCCAAGATTTTAAATTTTTACAAGAATTGAAACCAACTTCTGAGTTTCTTTTAATAGGTTCAAAAATCACAATTGAAGGTAAAAAAACTATAAAATAATATCTCATGAACTTAACAATTGCAAACTGGCTGATTATCCTGAGTGGAATTGGTCAAATTTTCACAGCAATGATTTATCCTTACATTCGTCATCAAGTTTTTGATTGGTATAATGATGTAAAACAATTGAAACCATTAAATCAAGAAATTGCAAAAACTTATGGAAGATATATTCAAGGATTAAACTTTTCTTTTGGAACAATAGCACTATTATTTACAAATGAATTAAAAGAACAATCAGCATTAGCAGTTGCATTAACAGGACTAATTGCTGCTTATTGGGTTGGAAAAGTTGCTACTCAAATTGCGTATTATCCAATGTATAGCATTCCGAAAAGAACCTTATTTAAAGTTGGAAGCTATTTTATGAATACACTTTTTGTTCTTTTTGCTGTGGTGAATATGCTTCTTTTTATTCATAATTTAATTGGATACTATAAATTGTAATAATGACCACAATAAACCTTACAACTAAAATTAAAACCTCCAAACAAGTCATTTTCGACTTATCAAGAAATATTGATATTCATAAATTATCTACAGCAAAGTCGAACGAAACTGCTATTGATGGTGTAACTTCGGGCTTAATTAACAAAGGAGAAACAGTTACTTGGCGTGGTAAACATTTCGGTTTTTATTTAACGCACAAAAGCATCATTTCTGCGATGAATCTCTATGATTATTTTGTGGATGAAATGATTGAAGGTAAGTTTAAATCGTTCAAACACCAGCATTCCTTCATCGATGGAAACGGATTTGTAATGATGATTGATAAAATTCAATATCAAACGCCGTATGGTATTTTTGGAAGACTATTTGATGTACTTATTCTGAAAAAACATTTAACCAATTTTATTACTGAACGCAATAAAGTTTTAAAAGAATTAGCCGAAAACCACCAAAAATAACCACCAAAATATCGGAATACTTTCCACCCAAAAAGAAGCAAAATAGCGTGACCGCTTTTCATTCGAAAACAACAAAAACAAAATCGTTGTTATTGCCAAAGCCGATTTTAAGGCAAAAAACTCCATTCTAAAATCAGATGATAAAAATTCTAACAACACGAATAAAACCATCAACGTAACTCCTACTCGTTTGGTTTTTGCGACTCCTATCTGCTGCGGAACGGTTTTCAAATGCGGATCATCTAATCTTAAATCAATGATTTCAAAAATTAATATCAATACAAAAATCAATATAAATCGTTGTGCTGCAACCAAAAACATATAACTTGTTAAAGGCAAACTATTATTAATTATTGGAAGAAAAAGCGTCACTCCTACCCAACACAAAGCCACAATGTAAATTTTAAATCCAGCCCAATTTCGAGCATTTTTTTTATTGGGAAAGAACGGTAAAGTATATAATAATGTTATGGAGAGAAATACAAAACCAATGATTTGTGTAGTTTTTTGCAATTGAAAAAAATAATATCCAGTAGCTATCAAAGATAGAAAACTCATAAAGGCAATTCCTTTTAATTGAAGTGACATTTGTACTTTTTTTGTTCTTGCTAAAGCATCATATTTTACAAAATTATAGCCGACAATTGTTCCAAAAAAAGCAAAGTATGAAGTAGCAAAATCATCAGAAATAGTAAACAAAATTTCCGTCAATTGAACCAAAGCATAAACAGACAAAGCCACATGAATGCTTGAATTGATGTAAAAACCGAAAAGTTTCTTTAGAAATTGCATTGCACAAAACTAATCATTCTGTTAATAAACCTTGTTTTTAGTTAACAAATTCTCAAAATATTACAGCTTGTTTAACTTAAAAATAGAAGTTTAATAATTACTTTTGTTCTCTTAAAACAACACAAAAAATTTATCATATAATTATTTAAATGAAAACAGACTCATTTGCATTACGCCACATAGGTCCACGTGAGAACGACCTACAACATATGTTTAAAACCATAGGAGTAGAAAGTCTTGACCAGTTAATTTATGAAACTGTACCAGACAATATCCGTCTAAAAAAAGACTTAGATCTTGACACTCCAATGACTGAATATGAATACCTAACGCACATTCAAGAATTAGGAAAGAAAAATAAAGTTTTCAAATCCTACATTGGTTTGGGTTATCATCCAGCGATTGTTCCTTCGGTGATTCAGAGAAATATTTTTGAAAATCCAGGATGGTATACTGCGTACACACCTTATCAAGCTGAAATTGCGCAAGGTCGTTTAGAAGCAATTCTAAATTATCAAACAACGATAATCGAACTTACAGGAATGGAAATCGCCAACGCATCACTACTTGATGAAGGAACTGCGGCAGCCGAAGCAATGTCTTTGTTATTTGATGTCCGTTCTCGTGATCAAAAGAAAAATAATATTTGTAAATTCTTTGTTTCAGAAGAAATCCTACCTCAAACTTTATCAGTTTTACAGACACGTTCTACTCCAATTGGTGTAGAATTGGTTGTTGGAAACCATGAAACATTTGATTTTTCAACAGATTTCTTTGGAGCTATTTTACAATATCCAGGAAAATTTGGTCAAGTAAATGATTATGCAAGTTTCATCGCAAAAGCTAACGATAAAGAAATTAAAGTTGCTGTAGCTGCTGACATTTTATCATTGGTAAAACTTAAATCTCCTGGAGAAATTGGTGCTGATGTTGTTGTTGGAACTTCGCAACGTTTCGGAATTCCGATGGGTTATGGCGGGCCACACGCTGCTTTTTTTGCAACAAAAGAGGAGTTCAAACGTTCTATGCCTGGAAGAATAATAGGAGTTTCTATTGATGTAAATGGAAACAGAGCATTGAGAATGGCTTTAGGAACTCGTGAACAACACATAAAACGCGAAAAAGCAACTTCTAATATCTGTACAGCTCAAGTTTTATTGGCTGTTATGGCAGGAATGTATGCCGTTTTTCACGGTCCAAAAGGATTGAAATATATTGCTAATAAAGTACATGCTTCGGCGGTAACTTTATCAGATGCTTTAAATAAATTGGGTGTTTATAACGTAAATACATCTTTCTTCGATACTATTTCTGTAAAAGCTGATGCTTCAAAAGTGAAAGCAATTGCAGAAAAACATGAAGTAAATTTCTTTTATGTTGATAGCGAAACCATTTCAATTTCTGTAAACGAAACAACTTCTATTTCAGATTTGAATCAAATCATTTCTATTTTTGCAGAAGCAATAGGTAAAGAAAGCTTCAAAGTTTCTGAATTATCTTCAACAAATAACATCCCATCATCATTAGAAAGAACTTCAACTTTCTTAACGCATGATGTTTTCAATAGTCATCATTCTGAAAGTCAGTTGATGCGTTATATCAAAAAATTAGAACGTAAAGATTTATCGTTAAATCATTCGATGATTTCATTAGGTTCATGTACGATGAAATTGAACGCTGCTGCCGAAATGCTTCCATTATCTATGGCAAATTGGAACAGTATTCACCCATTTGCTCCAGTGGAACAAGCGGAAGGTTATCAAATTATGCTTAAAAAATTAGAGCATCAATTGAATGTTATTACAGGTTTTACAGGAACAACTTTACAACCAAATTCTGGTGCACAAGGAGAATACGCAGGTTTGATGGCAATTCGTGCTTATCATTTATCTCGTGGGGATCATCACAGAAATGTATGTTTGATTCCATCATCGGCACATGGTACTAATCCAGCCTCGGCAGCGATGGCAGGAATGCAAATTATCGTAACTAAAACAATGGAAAACGGTAATATTGATGTTGAAGATTTAAGAGCAAAAGCTATCGAACACAAAGATAATTTATCAGCATTAATGGTAACTTATCCTTCAACGCATGGTGTTTTTGAAAGTGCTATTTGCGAAATCACTGAACTTATCCATGAAAATGGTGGTTTGGTTTATATGGATGGTGCCAACATGAATGCACAAGTTGGATTAACAAATCCGGCTACAATTGGTGCTGATGTTTGCCACTTGAACTTACACAAAACATTTGCTATTCCTCACGGTGGTGGTGGACCAGGTGTTGGACCAATTTGTGTAAACGAAAAATTAGTTCCGTTTTTACCAACCAATCCAATTATTGCTACAGGCGGAGATCAAGCAATTACGGCTATTTCTGCCGCGCCTTATGGTTCTGCATTAGTTTGCTTAATTTCCTATGGATATATATGTATGTTAGGTGCAGAAGGTGTTACTAATGCTACAAAATATGCAATTTTGAATGCTAATTATATGAAAACGCGTTTAGAATCGCACTATCCAGTTTTATATTCAGGTGAAATGGGAAGAGCGGCACACGAAATGATTTTAGATTGTAGAGCTTTCAAAGAAAAAGGAATTGAAGTTACCGATATTGCAAAACGATTAATGGATTATGGTTTTCACGCTCCAACAGTATCTTTCCCAGTTGCAGGAACTTTGATGATTGAACCAACAGAATCAGAAGATTTAGCAGAATTAGATCGTTTTTGTGACGCCATGATTTCAATTAGAAAAGAAATTGAAGCAGCAACTAAAGAAGAAACTAACAATGTTTTGCACAATGCACCGCATACTTTAAATATGTTGACTGCCGATACTTGGATTTTTCCATACACCAGAGAACAAGCTGCTTATCCGTTAGAATATATTGCTGAAAATAAATTTTGGCCAAGCGTTCGTCGTGTAGATGATGCTTATGGTGATAGAAATTTAGTTTGTAGCTGTGCTCCTATTGAAGCGTATATGTAATATGTAAGTACGAGGTACGAATTCAGAAATACGAAGTTTAAAGGTTTCAAATTAATTTTTGAAACCTTTTTCTTTTATAAATATGACATAAATCAGAGTATTGAAATTGGAATCGTGTAACTTTGTACTTTAATTTTTTTTTGAAATGAATGACGTTCAAAATCAAGATGACTTATATATCATTGTAGAGGATTTTTACAAAAAACTTTTAGCTGATGCTGAAATCAGTTATATTTTTACTGATGTTGTTAAAATAAAGTTGGAGGAACACTTGCCTATTTTAGTAACTTTTTGGTCGCAAGCTATTTTTGGAACCGGTGGTTATTTTAATAATTTGACACAAATTCATTTGGATGTAAATATGAAATCTTATTTATCAAAAGAATTGTTTGAAATTTGGTTGACACATTTTGAAGCAGCCATCAAAGAAAATTTTGAAGGTTTTAATTGTGAAAGAATGAAAAACATGGCACACAATCTTTCAACTATTATGCAAATAAAAATTGCTCAAAACCAATCATAAAATTATGGAATTACTATTTTATTTGAATAATAATAACAAATTCATAATTATATGCGCGCATATTAAATAATAGCATCAAAATTAATTTTTTATTATTAAGTTTACATAAAATCTATTCATTACCAAGAAAATGAACATAAAAATAACAGGTTCTGGAAGTTATATTCCAACAGAAATAGTATCAAACAGTGATTTTTCAAATAACGTTTTTTTGAATGAAGATGGAACGCCATTTGCACAACCTAATGAGATTATTACAGAAAAATTCAAAGGTATTACAGGAATTGAAGAACGTAGGTATGCTTCTGAAGACATACAAACTTCTGACATGGCCACAATTGCAGCAAAAAAAGCAATAGAAAGCGCCAATATTGATCCTGAAACTTTAGATTATATAATATTTGCACACAATTTTGGAAACATGAAAAAAGGTGCTATTCAAGGAGATATGTTACCAAGTTTAGCATCAAAAACAAAACATAATTTACGAATTCAAAATCCGAAATGTGTTGCATACGATATGCTTTTTGGCTGCCCTGGTTGGGTTGAAGGTGTTATTCAAGCAACGGCATTTATCAAAGCCGGAATGGCAAAAAAATGTTTGGTAATTGGTGCTGAAACTTTATCAAGAGTAACCGATCCAAACGATAGAGATTCGATGATTTATTCTGATGGCGCTGGCGCAACAATAATTGAAGCTGTCGAAGGTGAAAATGAAGGAATTATAGCTCATGAATCGGCTACTTATGCTTATGATGAAGCCCATTATTTATTTTTTGGAAATTCTTTTAATAAAGATAAAGATCCAGATGTTCGTTATATCAAAATGCATGGTAGAAAGATTTACGAATTTGCTTTAAGTAATGTTCCAAAAGCTATGAAAGAATGTTTAGACAAAAGCGGAATTGAAATCAATGAAGTAAAAAAAATATTGATTCATCAGGCTAATGAAAAAATGGATGAAGCGATAATTCAGCGGTTTTATAAATTATACGGACAATCACCTCCTGAAGGAATTATGCCAATGAGCATTCATAAATTAGGAAATTCAAGCGTTGCAACTGTTCCAACGTTATACGATTCTTTGATAAAAGGAAAAATCGAAAACCAAGAAATTCATAAAGGCGATGTGATTCTTTTTGCATCTGTTGGTGCTGGGATGAATATCAATGCGATTGTGTATAAGATGTAATTTTTTTGTTTCGGGTTTAAAGTTTCAGGTTTCAGGTTAAATCACTAATTTTACCATCTGTTTTTAAACTTAAAACATTAAACTTGAAACATTTTTATAATGTACGAAAAAACATTTCCCAATAAACGCTTTAAGCACACTTTAGAATTTTTACAAAAACACGTTACTACATCAGAAACTATCTTTGATTTAGGTGTTCACAATCCGTTTTCTAAAATTATGGAAGAGAATGGTTATACTGTAAAAAATACCAAAGGTGAAGATTTAGACAACGACCAAACGGCTTTACAAAACGAAACTTATACGGTTTTTACAGCTTTCGAAATTTTCGAACATTTATTAAATCCGTATACTGTTTTACAAAATGTAAAGTGTGATAAATTGTTGATTTCAATTCCGCTACGTTTATGGTTTTCACCAGCATATAGAAGTAAAACCGATATGTGGGACAGACATTATCACGAATTTGAAGATTGGCAGTTGGATTGGCTTCTTGAAAAAACTGGATGGAAAATCACAGCTAGCGAAAAATTCACACATCCAGTTAAAAAACTTGGTTTAAGACCATTGTTGAGATATTTTACTCCTAGATATTATATTGTGTTTGCTGAGAGAAAATAGTTTTCAGTCACAGTTTTCAGTTTTCAGTCTATGAAATATTACATTGTAATTCCATCGCACAACGAAGAAGCTTTGATTTCTTTGACACTTCAATCTTTGGTAGAGCAAACTGTTTTGCCTACAAAAATTGTGGTCGTGAATGACAATTCTACAGATAAAACAGAAGATGTTGTCAATTCATTTGTTTCAAAATATCCTTTTATTTCTTTAGTGAATAAGACTTCAGATGCCATCCATTTGCCTGGAAGTAAAGTCATTCAAGCTTTTCAAAAAGGATTAGAAACTTTGGATGAAAACTATGATTTTATAGTAAAAGCAGATGCCGATTTGATTTTTCCAAGCATTTATTTTGAAACAATAATTAAACATTTCAAATCAGATAACCGAATTGGAATGGCTGGTGGGTTTTGTTATATAGAAAGAAATGGCGAATGGATTTTAGAAAATCTTACTGATAAAGACCATATTCGCGGAGCATTAAAAGCTTACAGAAAAGAAACTTTCAAGCAAATTGGCGGATTAAAACCCGAAATGGGTTGGGATACTGTTGATGAATTACTTTGCAAGTTCCACAACTGGAAAGTGGTAACCGATGAAAGTTTACATGTAAAGCATCTTAAACCAACTGGCGCCAACTACAACAAAAGGGCTCGTTATAAACAAGGCGAAGCGTTTTATTCTTTAGGATATGGATTTTGGATTACTGCTATAGCTTCTTTAAAATTAGCAATGATGAAGAAAAAACCACTCCTTTTTATAGATTACATAAAAGGTTTTTGGAAAGCAAAATCATCAAAAAAACCACTTTTAGTTACAGACAAACAAGCTACATTTATTAGAAAGTATCGCTTGAAGAAAATGAAAGAAAAAATATTTTAGAATTTTCTTTTATCAAGTCAAAACAAAATCAGAAATTCAAACAAAATATAGTATTTTTGCTACTTGCAGTTCTGAATACTGCAAACTGTAAACTGAATACTAAAAATGATGCTAGTTCGCTATTTATCGCAGATAGGAAAATATTTTTTGATGCTCAAAGAAATTTTCAACAAACAGACTAAATGGTCTGTTATGCGAAATCTTATTTTTAAAGAAATTGACGATTTGATAATCGATTCTTTGGGAATTGTGGCGTTTATTTCGTTTTTTGTGGGTGGTGTTGTTTCTATTCAAACAGCCTTAAATTTGACCAATCCTCTAATTCCTAAATATTTAATTGGTTTTGCCACAAGACAATCTGTAATTTTGGAATTTGCACCAACATTTATTTCGATAATAATGGCTGGAAAAATGGGTTCATTCATCACATCAAGCATCGGAACTATGAGAGTTACTGAGCAGATAGATGCTTTGGAAGTTATGGGAGTTAATTCATTAAATTATTTGGTTTTTCCAAAATTGATTGCGCTACTACTCTACCCTTTTGTAATAGGAATCGCTATGTTTCTTGGTATATTGGGTGGTTGGATGGCTGCTGTTTATGGCGGATTTTCTTCGGCAGATGAGTTTATAAATGGAATTCAAGTTGAATTCATTCCTTTTCATGTAGCTTATGCTTTTATAAAAACATTGTGTTTTGCTGTAATTTTAGCCACAATACCTTCTTTTCATGGTTATTATATGAAAGGCGGCGCACTAGAAGTTGGAAAAGCTAGTACGGTTTCCTTTGTTTGGACATCGGTTGTAATCATTTTGGTCAATTATATTTTAACCCAATTACTTTTAGCCAACTAATTATGATAGAAGTTAAAAACATCAAAAAATCGTTTGGCGACCAAATGGTTTTAAAAGGAATTTCAACTATTTTAGAAGCTGGAAAGACTAACTTAATTATTGGACAAAGTGGTTCTGGAAAAACGGTTTTCTTAAAATCATTATTAGGAATTCACAATATTGATAGCGGCACAATATCTTTTGATGGAAGAATTTATTCCGATTTGGATGCTGATGAAAAAAGAGAATTAAGAACTGAAATTGGAATGGTTTTTCAAGGAAGCGCATTGTTTGACAGTATGACAGTGGAAGAAAACATTGGATTTCCTCTAAAAATGTTTACTACTAAAACCCCTACTGAAATTAAAGAACGTGTTGATTTTGTTATTGATAGAGTAAATTTAATCAATGCACACCATAAAAAACCCTCTGAATTGTCTGGTGGAATGCAAAAACGTGTGGCAATTGCAAGAGCTATCGTAAACAATCCGAAATATCTTTTTTGTGACGAACCAAACTCTGGTTTAGATCCAAAAACAGCTATTTTGATTGATAATTTGATTCAAGAAATCACTGCGGAATATAATATTACAACGGTTATTAATACACATGATATGAATTCCGTTATGGAAATAGGCGATAAAATTGTCTTCCTTAAAAACGGATTAAAAGCATGGGAAGGTTCAAAAGACGAAATATTCAAAACCGATAACGAAGCGGTTACCGATTTTGTCTATTCTTCTGAATTATTTAAGAAAGTTAGAGAAGCAGTTTTACGAGAAGGTTATATTACAATTCGTTTGCCAAAGCCGTAATTCTTTTAATATCTTGTTCTTTACTTTTTGGATAAATTAGTAAAATACCTTCTTTATCTACAATGATATAATCGTTTAATCCATCAATAACAATTAGTTTGTTAGCGTCAGAACGAATGATATTATTTGAAGCGTTTTCTAAAACCACTTTTGCGTTTATAACACCATTGTTGTTTTCGTCTTTATCTAATTTTTCGTGTAATTGTCCCCAAGTTCCAAGGTCATTCCAATCGAAAGTTGCAGGTAAAACATAAACGTTTTTGGCATTTTCCATTACAGCATAATCAATTGAAACATTTTCGGCAGATGCGTAATTTTTTTCAATAAATTCTTTTTCAGAAGTTGTATTATAACTTTCTAAACCTTGCAAGAATAAAGTATTCATTTGCGGTTGAAACTTTTCAAAAGCTGAAGTTATCGATTTTGCACTCCATATAAAGATTCCGCCATTCCAAAGAAAATTTCCTGCTTCTAAAAACGATTTTGCCGTTTCATAATCAGGTTTTTCTCTGAATTGATTTACTTTCTTTATCGAATTTGCATCTGATTTATCAAACTCTATATAACCAAATCCAGTATTTGGAAATGTTGGCTGTATTCCTAAAGTCATTAAAGCATCTTCTTTTTCACAAAAATCAAAACATTGTTTTAAGTTGTTTGCAAACTCATCTTCGTCTTCAATCCAGTGATCGCTTGGTGCTACAACTATAACCGCGTCAGGATTTAATTTTTGAATTTTCAAAGAAGCATATAAGATACATGGTGCTGTATTTCGCATGGCTGGTTCTAGCAAAACTTGTTCTTGTTTCACCATTGGCAATTGTTCTAGAACCAAATCATTATATCGTTCGTTGGTTAAAATCAAAATATTCTCAGCTGGAATTAATTTTGATAAACGACTAAATGTTTTTTGAATTAATGTACTTCCAGCACCCAACATATCGTGAAATTGCTTAGGAAGTTCTGTTGTAGAAACTGGCCAAAATCTTGAACCAACGCCACCAGCCATCAATATTGCGTAATAATTTTTATTCATAGTTATTTGAAGTGCTAGGCGCCTTCATTTATTTAATTTGTGATGCAAATATATTTATTAAAATAAGAAATAAAGTTAAAGTCGTCATAGAATACGCTTTTCTTGCTACGAAATGAAGATTTCTATAGATGAAAATCAGCCAGGAATTATTTCAACCTCAGCATTGGCGTTAAACAAAAATGTTCTTCCTGTTTTTACTTCAATACATTCATATCGTTTAACTCGAAGTCCTTTTTTTTGAAAAATTCTTCCGTTTTTTATTCTGAACAAACTACCACTTGGTACTTCATGAATATAATGAATATCGGGTTTTCTTTCGTCAAATTGTTTTAAGGCAAAAGCTAATTTGGCATCTGTATCGCTGCTTGCAGTTGGATTTCTAAAATGATTAGCCACCAAAGACAAAACCGAATGTGGAAATATCTCGGGACGAATAAAAGGAACCATCAATCTTTGAAATGTCATCTTCCATTCTACTCCGTGAGGCAAAATTTTCCTTCCGTATTTTTCAAAAGCTACTAAATGGGAAATTTCGTGAACTAATGTTATTAAAAATCGGTATTTATTCAAATTGGCATTTACCGTAATTTCATGTTTGCCTGAAAGTCCTTTTCGATAATCGCCATGACGTGTTTGTCGCTCATTAACGATTTTTAAATGCACCGAATTGGCTTTGATTAATTCAAAACACAATTCGACGGCATGCTCTGGAAGGTATTTTGATAGGACTTCGCTCAATTTAAAAACATTTTATGGTGTTGTAGAACTGACCTGCAACACTTTTCCGTTATAAAATTTATTTGCAGTCAAAGCAAAATTGAAAATATAATCGGCAATTTCTTTTGGTGAAATTGGTGCTTCATAACCCGGAAATGCTTCTTGCAACATTTCGGTATTTACGGCTCCAAGTGCTAAAACATTGAATGCAATTCCTTGTTCTTTGTATTCTTCTGCCAATAATTCTGATAAAGTAATTACAGCTCCTTTACTTGAAGAATAAGCCGCTAATCCAGGAAATTTCATACTTCCTTGAATTCCGCCCATTGAACTTACTGAAACAACATGACTTCCTTTTTGCATATAAGGAATGCATGTTCTAATTAAATTAGCAACTCCAAAAACATTTACTTTATAAACTCGTTCAAAGTCAGATTGGGTCAATTGTGAAAATGGTTTGTTGACTAAACATCCTGCATTATTGATTAAAACATCAACTTTTTTCCAAGTGGAAGCTATAAATTTATCAATTTCCTGCATTTGGTCTTCAACAGCAATGTCAATTGATAGACAAGTAATATTTGGATTGTCAATTAATTCTTGAGGCGTTTGTCTTGAAACAGCTAAAACCTGATGTCCTTCTTCGGCAAATTGCAATGCTAATTTGTAGCCAATTCCTCGAGAAGTTCCTGTGATAATTATATTTTTCATAATCCTTATTTTCAAAGGCTAAAATAATAAAAAATACCCTTTCAAAAACGAATTTCTGAAAGGGTATTTTATTATTCTAAATTTGTATTATACCAATCCTCTTGAAATTACAATACGCTGAATTTCAGAAGTTCCCTCATAAATTTGAGTAATTTTAGAATCACGCATCATTCGTTCTACATGGTATTCGGCAACATAACCGTTACCTCCATGAATTTGAACGGCTTCATTGGCTACTTCTAAAGCAATTTCAGATGCATATAATTTTGCCATAGCTCCAGAATGTGCAATGTCTTTGCCTTCATCTTTTTCGCAAGCTGCTTTCATTACTAATAATTTTGCAGCAGTAACTTTCACATACATATCTGCTAATTTGAAAGCAATAGCTTGATGATTAAAAATCTCTTTTCCGAATGCTTTTCTTTCTTTTGAATATTTTAGAGCAATTTCATAAGCTCCAGTTGCAATTCCTAATGCTTGCGATGCAATTCCGATTCTTCCACCATTTAAAACATTCATGGCAAATGCAAATCCGAAACCGTCTGCGCCTATTCTATTTTCTTTTGGAATTTTCACATCATTAAATAATAACGAATGCGTATCACTTCCGCGAATTCCCATTTTTTTCTCTTTTGGACCAATATCAAAACCTTCCCAACCTTTTTCAATTATAAAAGCGTTGATTCCTTTATGACCTTTTTCTAAATCAGTTTGCGCAATTACTAAATAAGTTGAGGCAGTTGAACCATTTGTAATCCAGTTTTTGGTTCCATTTAACAAATAGTAATCTCCTTTATCAATTGCAGTTGTTTTTTGTGAAGTTGCATCACTTCCAGCTTCTGGTTCAGATAAACAAAAAGCACCAATAGCTTCACCTTTTGCTAACGGAACCAAATATTTCATTTTTTGTTCTTCGTTGCAATATTTCTCCATTCCAGCACAAACTAAGGAGTTGTTTACAGACATAATTACAGCAGCAGACGCATCCACTTTAGCAATTTCTGTCATTGCCAAAACATACGAAACGCTATCTAAACCTGCGCCGCCATATTTCGGATCAACCATCATTCCCAGAAAACCAAGTTCACCCATCATTTTGACTTGCTCGGTTGGAAATTTAGAATGCTCGTCTCTTTCAATTACTCCAGGTAATAGTTCAGCTTGAGCAAAATCTCTTGCAGCTTGCTGAATCATCAAATGCTCTTCGGTAAGATTAAAATCCATATCTTTTTATGTATAAATGTATATTGTAAAATGTATATTGTATTTTTGAATGCCAAAAGTACATTTTATAACTTAAAATTTCAAACGATTTCGTAAATTTAGAATATGTTTAAAGAATCTTATAGTATTATCGGAGTTATGTCAGGCACTTCGCTTGACGGAATTGATTTAGCACACATCAATTTTACTATAAAAGAGGACAAATGGAGATACGAAATTCTTGAAAATGAAACCATTTCTTATTCTGAAAATTGGTTAAACAAATTGAAAATTGCCCTAGGTTTTTCAGGAAAAGAATTGATTGAATTAAATGAAGATTATACCCAACTTTTAGGAAGCATCGTAAAATCATTTATTGACAAACATCAAATAAAAAATATCGATGCCGTTTGTTCTCATGGACATACTATTTTACATCAACCTCAAAATGGTTTCACATTACAAATTGGAAATCTTCCAAAGATTGCTCAAATAATTCAAGAAAGAGTGGTTTGCGATTTTCGTGTGCAAGACGTTAAGCTTGGAGGTCAAGGCGCACCTTTAGTCCCAATGGGCGATAGAATTTTGTTTTCAGAATATGATTATTGTTTGAATTTGGGTGGATTTTCTAATGTTTCATTTGAAGATAATTCCAAACGAATTGCTTTTGATATTTCGCCAGTAAACACAGTTTTAAATTTTTACTCTAATAAATTAGGTTTGAATTACGATGATAAAGGAAAAATTGCGCGCTCAGGAAAAGTAAATGCGGATTTACTAATTGAATTAAACGCTTTAGAATATTACAAAAAACAATTTCCAAAATCGCTCGGATTTGAATTTGTAAAAGAAGTTGTGTTACCATTAATTGAAAAACATTCGATTTCGATTGAAGATAAAATGCACACATTTACTGAACATATTGCTTTGCAAACTTCACTAGCATTGCCAAACAAAACTGGAAAAATATTAATCACTGGCGGCGGAGCTTATAATGCTTTTTTAATTGAAAGAATGCAATTTCATCTACCAAAAATAGAAATCATAATTCCTGACAACAAAACTTTAGAATTCAAAGAAGCACTAATATTTGCACTTTTAGGCGTTTTGAAATTGCGAAATGAAGTCAATGTTTTGAGTAGTGTTACTGGAGCGAAAATGGATCATAGTTCAGGTGTAATATTTGTACTTTAAAAAATAAAATCATTTTTTTTACTAACTTACATGAAAGTTTTAATTAAATTAATATAATTATCTTTGTAAAGATTATATTTATTTATGTTTGATATTTTACCTAATCCTAGTCCTCAAATGGTCAAAAAGTTTTACTTTTTGGACTACATTTATATTCTTTTACAAAGTTGTAAAGTCTACAATGATAAAGATGATGTTTTTTTGAACTTTAAAAATCTTAAAGATAAAGAAAGTTTGGGTGAATCTAAGTATAGAAAACTAACTACTGAAAAAGAAGGATTAACTGACAAACAAGTAAAAAGATATATTTACACTTTTAACCAAGTAATTATTGAAGCTGTTAATTATGGCTTAATAAAAGAAAAAAATAAATCCTTAACATTAACTGATTTAGGCAAAGAATACTTAATAAAAGGAGAACAAAATAGAAGAAACTTCTATGAATGCGTTCTGAATTCAATGGAAACAAAATACTTAGCATTTTATCATTTAAATAAATTATGTTATGATCAAAATAGGACTAAGAATGGCTTGTTAATATTTCCTATTTATTCTCCTGGAAAATTAGGTTTTGAAAAATCTAAAATGAAAACTTCTGGTGACTGGATTGACTATTCAATTAAACTTAAAAGAAAATTAGAAATAGATATTAAAAGTTTTTTGAAACAAGATTTAAATTTAAGAGAAGCAAATGATGCATTAATAACTAATCTTGTAAATGATAAATTATTATCTTTAGATAAAAACATTATTTTTGAACAAGGAAAATATAATTCTATCATAAGTCGATTTAGAAAATACTGGCTAAATTATTTTTTAAATAAAATATATAATTATCAGTATTCATTTGAGACTTTCAACATTTGGGTTGAAAGAGGAAAGCAATTAGGAATTATTCATTCGACAGAATTTTACCCTGACTTTGATGGAAGACTAGTATTTCCAACCTCAATTATTGTAAAAAAAAACAGTAACAAAGACCTTATTAAAGTACATGATTATATAAATGGTGAAAAATTATTTATCCATAAGTTACAATGGAATAGAGACAATCAAGACGACTTTGTAGAGGCATTAATTACATGTTATTTTGATTTGAAAAGAAGTAGAGGAACACATTTTATTAGGATATCAGATCTACGAGAAAGAGTTTGTTATAAAAAAAGAATTCCAAGCTTCATATTTAACGAATTCTTAGAAAAAATTTATAACAAAAATCTTGAAGGAGATACAACTGTTCAAATATCTCTCGAAGCTGATAGATTACCATATGAAACAAATGCAATGTACTTAAAAAGAGAGCCAGTACTAGTTAATGGTCAGTACAAAAACATTATAGCAATAGATTACAGAAAAAAATAACTAAAAATTATGTCAAATTTATTTAGAAAACCTAAAGCAGTATTATCAGAAGATAGTAAATCTATTTACGAAATATTCAACTTGACCGAAAATCCTTTCCCAAATACTCCTTTTGTAAATAAAGTATCTGATGACAATAGATATAACGGAAGGATATATGAAAGCGAAATTAGAGAAGCCGAACACAATCAAATTATTGAAAATTTCGTAAAAATATCACAGTCAGACCCAAACCACATAAGATTAGGTTATATAAACGACAATTCATATGTTGGTAGAGGTAATGGAAAATCAGCATTTACACTAAATCTGATTGATAAAATCAATAGAGAATATTGTTTAGACATTTCAAATGACATCAATAAATGTTTTGGTTTGCATATAACTCCTGAACCAAGTGGAAGAACAAAAACTTTCTATGATTTTGTTGATTTAATATTTGAAGAAATTATTAACAAAGATATTATAAAATATAGTCTTGCCTCATTAAGATTTGAAGCTATATCTGAAATAGAAAATGACAAAGTTAATATAAATGAAGAATTTGAAGATGTTCTTGATTCAATAAACAAATTAAATAGTTCTGATTTTTTTGGTGATAAAAAAATTGATATATCAAAAATAACGAATCATATATACAAGAAAAAAGGATTCGAGAAAATATCATCAAACTTTCCTCTAACTAGAGATAGAAACAATTTTTTCGGTTCAAGTGTTACAACACAAAGAGACTTTTCAACGTTTTATTATGAATTAAAAAAAGGTAAAGAAAGAATGAATTTTGTCTTTAATGACCTTGTATTGTTTTTAAAAGCAAGCGGATTCAATGGATCGTATCTTATAATAGATGATTTTGAAAGAATTCCTGACTTTCAAAGTGAAAAACTTAAACAAGAATTCGCTTTAGAAATAAGAACGAATTTTTTTGATGGAATTCTAGAAAATGCTAAAATTGGTTTTTTCAATTTAATTTTAGTTTTACATGCAGGTGTACCAAGATTAATTGAAAAAGCGTGGGCTGTTTCTGGGATGAATAGAAGAAGTCCTTTGCTAAATGAGGATGGTGATTTTTCAAAGCATATAATTTATTTTAATAAACTTAATGTAAATCATGCAAAATCATTACTTGAAATTTATTTGGAACAATATAGAATAAATCCTGAAGCAAATAAATCAATAAAACCTTTCACAGATGGAGCAGTATTGTTAATTAGTGAAAAATCAGAATACAATGCGTCTTCAATTTTAGAAAAAGCACATATTTTG
This sequence comes from Flavobacterium sp., assembly GCF_044377315.1. Lineage (GTDB taxonomy): Bacteria > Bacteroidota > Bacteroidia > Flavobacteriales > Flavobacteriaceae > Flavobacterium. The sequence continues at coordinate 21,241 of NZ_JBILJG010000002.1, read as the reverse complement.
ATTGAAGAAGCAATTAAAGACAAGGCTGATGTTATTGATGAGGAATATGTTAATAGTAAATTAGGAAAAAAACAAGAATGGAGTTACGAAGACAATAATGACATTTCAAAAGAAGAATCAGATAGTTTATTTACTAAATCAAAGAAATAAACTGGATGAAGCATACCTTGAGCAAAAAAGAATATAAAGAATTAATTTCTGTCATTTGTCTTGATATAAAAAAGTATGAAGAAGAATTCATTTATTTAGAAGATTTGTATGAAGGTTCCAAATATTGGGAAACAAAAATCTGTGGCATAAACCATATTTTATGTATAATTTTAGAACAATTTGAAAAAATTGATGTCTCATCTTCTGAAATAATTAATTTTATTTATAATTTATCTGATAATTGCAATTTTGAAATTCAAGAATCAGACGAAAGATTTATTGATCTTCTACTTTCAAACAAATTAAATCCAAGTATTAGTTTAGAAGAATATTTAATTTACACACAAAACTCTATAGAATGAGAGATGACATCTATGTAGTTGATACAAATGCAATTATATCTTATTTTTCAAAAATATTTGAAGGGGATGTTTCTATAAGCAAAGAAGCTATTGAGTTGATTGATTTAGCTTTTCATACAAGTGAAATTAAACTTATAATACCATCTACAGTTTTTATTGAAATTTTTATTAAATGGTTTAAAAGTGATGAGATTTCAGCTAAAATAAAATCTGAAGTATATTTTAAAATTAAAAATAGAGAAAATATGCAAATAAGAGTTTTTGATAAAGAAACTATTGAAAACTACATCAAAATTAAAGATATTGAACCTGACTATAATTTTGACAGTCATGACAAACAAGTTTTTGCATCTGCTATGACAATGGATTGCGCATTAATTACCTCAGATTTACATCTTATAAGATACAACGAACGAAAGAATATTTTATCCAAAATAATTTCATAAGATAATTGAGATTTTGACATAATACATCTTAAAACAAATTTCAAATATCTAATAAACCCTATATTTGCAACAAAAACAGACTACATAAACAAGCAATGAAAGATTTACTTAAAAAATTTGAAAACAAACAACCCGAAATAATATTCAACTGGAAAGATAGCGAAACCGAAGCCGAAGGTTGGACAGTAATCAACTCACTTCGTGGTGGCGCAGCTGGTGGTGGAACCCGAATGAGAAAAGGATTAGACATGAACGAAGTTTTATCGTTAGCCAAAACTATGGAAGTGAAATTTTCTGTTTCTGGACCAGCAATTGGTGGCGCAAAATCTGGAATTAATTTCGACCCGAACGATCCTCGCAAAAAAGGCGTTTTACAACGTTGGTATAAAGCAGTTTCACCTTTATTGAAAAGTTATTACGGAACTGGTGGTGATTTGAATGTTGATGAAATTCACGAAGTAATTCCCTATACAGAAGAATGTGGTGTTTGGCATCCGCAGGAAGGTGTTTTTAATGGACATTTTAAACCAACAGAAGCTGATAAAATCAACCGAATTGGACAATTGCGTCAAGGTGTTATCAAAGTAATTGAAAACCCAAAATTCTCTCCAGATGTTTTAAGAAAATATACTGTTGCCGATATGATTACAGGTTATGGCGTTGCTGAGGCGGTTCGTCATTACTACAATACTTATGGTGGCGAATTTAAAGATAAAAAAGCAATCGTTCAAGGATTTGGAAATGTGGGTTCGGCTGCAGCTTTTTATTTGGCTGAAATGGGCGTAAAAGTTATAGGAATAATCGATCGCGATGGCGGAATTATGAACGAAAACGGATTCTCATTTGAAGAAATAAGACGATTATTTTTGAATAAAGATGGAAACAAATTGGTTGCCGAAAACATGATTCCATTTGAAGAAATCAACCAAAAAATATGGACAATTGGCGCTGATATTTTTGCTCCATGCGCAGCATCAAGATTAGTGGCCAAAGATCAATTAGATAATTTAATAGGTTCTGGTTTAGAAGTGATTTCATGTGGAGCGAATGTTCCGTTTGCCGATAAAGAAATTTTCTTTGGACCAATTATGGAAGAAACGGATAGCAAAGTGAGTCTAATTCCTGACTTTATTTCCAACTGTGGAATGGCAAGAGTTTTTGCTTATTTTATGGAGAAAAAAGTTCAAATGACTGATGAAGCAGTTTTTTATGATATTTCTGAAACAATCAAAAAAGCTATCGAAAAAACACACGATTTAAATAATTCAAAAATTAACATAAGTGCAACTGCATTTGAAATTGCATTAAAACAGTTGGTATAAAATGAAACCAAAAGGGTTATTCCAATCTTTTTTTGAAAGTGAAAAAGCGGGCGGATTAGTATTATTAATTTGTACAGTTATTTCTCTTGTCATAGCAAATTCTTCGTTTTCTGAGGGCTATATTGCTATGTGGCATTACCAAATTGGTAGGCACAGTGCCGAGCATTGGATAAATGATGGCTTAATGACCATTTTCTTTTTATTAATCGGACTAGAATTAGAACGTGAAGTATATATTGGCGAGTTATCTAAAATAAAAGAAGCCATTTTACCTATTTCAGGAGCCTTGGGTGGAATGTTGATTCCTGCTTTAATTTATTTTGCATTCAACGCAGGAACTCCTACAGAACACGGAATTGGAATTCCAATGGCGACAGATATTGCTTTTGCAATTGGAATTTTATCATTATTGGGAAACAGAGTTCCAGTTTCATTAAAAGTTTTTCTTACTGCTCTTGCAGTTATTGACGATTTGGGTGCCATAATTTTAATCGCACTTTTTTATACCAAAACGATTTACTTTACCAATCTAATTATTTCTCTTTCCATTTTTGGCGTGCTTTTGATTATGAATCGATTGAAAGTAACTAACTTGATTTTATATCTAGTTGGAGGAATTTTTATGTGGTATTTCATGTTGAATTCGGGTGTTCATGCTACAATTACTGGGGTTTTATTAGCCTTCGCGCTTCCTTTTGGAAATGGAAGTTCTAAAACTATTTCGTCTCAATTACAAGATTGGTTACATAGTCCTGTAGCTTTTATTATCATTCCGATTTTTGCCTTGTGTAATACAGCCATTGTGATTAGTAAAGATTGGATTCATAACTTTTCTGAATCTTATTCATTAGGCATCATTTTTGGACTAGTTCTCGGAAAACCTATTGGAATTTTTCTTTTTACCTATTTATCTGTAAAATTAAAATTTACCCATTTACCAGAAGACTTGAATTGGAATAAAATTATTGGAGTTGGATTCCTTGGCGGAATTGGCTTTACAATGTCAATCTTTGTTACACTTTTAGCATTTGAAGACAATCAAATAATTACCAATTCAAAGTTTATGATATTGATTGGGTCACTAATTTCGGGTTTAATTGGATTTATTTGGCTAAAAAAAAGTCTGTCAAATAAACAACCCTTTATAAAAGAATAACAATTTTTAGTATATTTCAACGTTTTAATTTTAATCAATAAACAAAATTACAATTATGATTCATTTTCTTCAAGTCGATTCTACAGCAGTTGCTGGTCAAGTTGCCGAAAAAGCAGCCGAAGTAAAAGAAAAATTAACCGTTTTCGAATTAGTCTTCAGTGGAGGTTTAATTGGACAAATAATTATGTCTGTCATTTTCGTGCTTTTATTTTTCGCCATTTACTTGTATATAGAAAGATTACTTGCAATTAATGCCGCTTCTAAAATTGATGCAAATTTTATGAACAACATAAAACTGAATTTAACTAATGGTAAAATAGCCGAAGCTAAAATGCTTTGTGCTCAAACAAATTCACCAGTAGCAAGACTTATTGAAAAAGGAATTTCAAGAATAGGAAAGCCACTTGAAGATATCAATACTGCAATTGAAAATACCGGAAAACTAGAAATCTATAAACTAGAAAAGAATGTTAGTATGCTAGCAACTATTTCAGGAGCTGGTCCAATGACTGGATTCCTTGGAACGGTTGTTGGTATGGTTATATCATTTCAGAAAATGGCCGAAAGTGGTAGTAATAAAATTGAAATGAGCACTTTATCAGAAGGGATTTATACAGCAATGATGACAACTGTTGTTGGACTTATCGTTGGTATTATTGCTTATGTTGGATACAATCATCTAGTTACAAAAACTGATAAAGTAGTCAATCAAATGGAAGCTAAAGTAGTTGAATTTTTAGATTTATTAAACGATCCAGCCTAATGAATTTACGAGGAAGAAATAGAGTTACCGCTGAATTTAATATGTCGTCTATGACAGACATTGTATTTCTTTTGCTTGTCTTTTTTATGATTGCATCAACTACAATTGTCTCTACAAATGCTTTGGATTTAGTATTACCAAAATCATCAGGTAGTTCTGAAGAAGTGAAAAATGTATCGATTAGTGTTACTAAAAATCAAGAATATTTTATTGACACAAAAAAAGTGGAAGAATCAGCAATTGAAGAACAATTAAAAACGCTTTTAAAAGGACAAGAATCGCCTGCCGTAATGCTTCATGTTGAGAAAGGTGTTCCAATAGAAAAAGCTGTAACCGTAATGGATATTGCTTATAGAAATAATTTCAAAGTAGTTTTAGCTGTTGACCCAAAATAAGTAAATATGGCCGTTTTTGAAACCGAATACGAAAAAAAATCACTAACAATTACAACTGTTTTATTTATTTTGTTGTTTTTGTTTATGCTTTTTTTTGTTATTTACCCGCTTCCAGGTGACGAACTTGTTGAAGAAGGTGGTGGTGGCGGTGGCGAAATTGCTATAAATTTTGGTAACAGCGCAACAGGTTCCGGAGAGAATTACAAATCAACAAATTTAGATGTTGGTGCAAAAGCAACTCTTGTTAAAGAAACACCGGCTGTAAAAGAAATTTTAACCCAAAACACAAAAGCAGCACCAAGTGTAGCAAGTGTAAAAGCACCAACAAAAATCACAACACCAAAAGTAACCGAACCCATAAAACCAAAACCTTCAAAATCAACTTCGGATGCATTATCAAATCTTTTAAACGGCAATAAAAAAGGTGATGGCGATGATAAAACTGGAGGAAATAAAGGTAGTTCTAATGGATCAACTTCTAGTAATTCATATAATGGTGGTAGCGGAAACGGAACAGGCTCAGATGGCGGAAACGGCTCAGGACAAGGAATTGGAAGCGGAAGTGGCTACGGAAGTGGCAATGGAAGCGGCACTGGTTCTGGAAACGGAAATTATCAACTAGGAAATAGAAAAGCATTGAGTAAACCACAACCAAACTACACTTGTAACGAGCAAGGAGTTGTTGTGGTTCAAATAACTGTTGACCAAAATGGAATAGTAGTTGATGTAAAATCAGGAATAAGAGGAACAACCAACTCAGCGAGATGTTTATTAGACCAGGCAGAGATTGCTGCAAAAAAAACCAAATGGGAATCTGATAATGCTGCACCAGTAAAACAAGTTGGAAAAATTATCTATAACTTCAAATTAACCGAATAATATTCGGTTTTTTTATTTATGAACTATCAAGAAACAGTCAAATGGATGTTTGAGCAATTGCCTATGTACCAACATCAAGGTGCTTCAGCTTATAAAAAGGATTTAACTAACACGCTATTGTTGGCAAATTATCTTGGTAATCCAGAAAAAAAAATAAAGTGTGTACATGTTGCTGGTACAAATGGTAAAGGTTCTAGTTCACACATGCTTGCTTCAATATTTCAAGAAGCTGGTTACAAAACAGCACTTTATACTTCACCGCATCTAAAAGATTATCGTGAAAGAATAAAAATTAATGGAAAAGAAATTCCAGAAGATTTTGTTTGTGAATTTATAGCAAAACACCAATCTTTTTTTGAAGGAAACTCGTTAAGTTTTTTTGAAATGACAGTAGGTTTAGCTTTTGATTATTTTGAAAAAGAAAAAGTTGATATTGCTATTATTGAAGTTGGGATGGGTGGTCGATTAGATTCTACCAATATCATTACACCTTTGCTTTCTATAATTACAAATATTGGACTAGATCATACACAATTTTTGGGAACAACATTTAAAGAAATTGCGGGTGAAAAAGCAGGAATCATAAAAAACCAAGTCCCAGTTGTTATAGGTGAGTATATAAATGAAACTAAACCAGTTTTTATTGCTAAAGCACAAGAAACTAATTCAGAAATATATTTTGCAAGTGAGTTAATCAATAAAGAATACGCATCATCGTTAAAAGGCGATTATCAAAAATATAATAAAAAAACAGTTTTGCAATCAGTAAAAGTGGTTCAAGAAAAATATGATTATAAAATTTCTGAAACTAATATAAAGAATGGTTTCTTGAATGTAATTGAAAATACAGGCTTACAAGGTCGTTGGCAACTATTGAAAGAGAATCCAAAAGTAATTTGCGATACCGCACATAATAGACACGGATTGGAAATTGCATTGAATCAAATAGAAAAAGAGAAATTTAAACAATTACACATTGTTTTAGGAGTTGTAAATGACAAAGATTTGGATGAAATTTTGCCTTTATTTTCCAAAAAAGCAAAATATTATTTTTGTAAACCAAATATTCCGCGAGGTTTGGATGCAGAGGTTTTAAAGAAAAAAGCAACTTTATATGGATTAATTGGCAAAACATTTGATTCAGTTTCAATAGCTTACCGCGAAGCCTTACTAAATGCATCAGATGCTGATTTTATTTATATAGGGGGAAGCACTTTTGTAGTAGCAGAAGTTTTATAAAAAATGTTTGTAGAATAAAAAATAAGCTTTATATTTGCACCCTGATTAAGAGAAATCGAAATCAAGATAAAAGGGCGATTAGCTCAGCTGGTTCAGAGCACCTCGTTTACACCGAGGGGGTCGGGGGTTCGAACCCCTCATCGCCCACCAACTTTTATCAAAATATACTGATAATAATCAAGTATTATCGGGCGATTAGCTCAGCTGGTTCAGAGCACCTCGTTTACACCGAGGGGGTCGGGGGTTCGAACCCCTCATCGCCCACAAGAAAAAAACTCTTCAATTTTTGAGGAGTTTTTTTTTGTTTTACAAGAACTCTAAAGTTCTTTCCAATGCCATTCCTCTTGAACCTTTTATCAAGATAGATTTATTTCTAATTGGAGTGTTTTTTATAAATTCTGCAAGATCATCAAAAGATTTATAAAACTTAAAATGCGAATAATCAACTTTAATTGAGTAAAAATCTTTTCCTATAAAATAACAATCTAAATTTGATTCATTTTCTAACATTTTAACTATCAATTGATGTTCTTTTAGGCTTTCGCTTCCTAACTCAAACATATCTCCAATAATAATTACTTTATAATTTTTATTTAATTGAATAAAATTTTCTAAAGCTACTTTCATGCTACTTGGGTTTGCATTATAGGCATCTAGAATGATTTCATTTGTGTTTTTTACAATCAATTGTGATCTATTGTTTTCGGGAATATAACCTTCAATAGCTTCTTTAATTTCATTATTAGAAATGCCAAAATAGTTTCCAATAGTTACTGCAGCATTAATATTATTTGCGTTATACAATCCAATCAAATGAGATTTTACTTGAGTTTGATTAAACTCAATGCAAACAAATGGGTTAGCAGTACAATTCTTGATAAAAATTGTAGAATTGATATCTTTTTGACCAAAAGTTATTTTTTCAATACCCTCAGATTTTTCAACCTGAATAGTATCATCAAGATTAACAAAAACTTTTTTATTGTTACTTCTCAAACAGTTGTACATTTCACTTTTACCCTTAATAACGCCATCAATTCCGCCAAAACCTTCTAAATGCGCTTTTCCAAAGTTGGTAATATATCCATAATCAGGTTGAGTCAAATCACATAGAAACTCAATTTCTTTTTGATGATTAGCTCCCATTTCAACTATTCCAATTTCAGTTTTTTTATTAAATGAAAGTAGTGTCAATGGTACTCCAATATGATTGTTTAAGTTTCCAACTGTAGCTTTTACATTGAATTTCTTTGCAAGAACCACATTAATTAACTCTTTAGTAGTTGTTTTGCCATTACTACCTGTCAAAGCAATAATAGGAAGATTTAAATAGTGTCGGTGGTATTTGGCTAGCTCTTGAAGGGCTTCTAGGCTATTTGAAACAAGTATTGTGCGCTCATCAATATAGTAGCTGTTATTATCAATAATTACAAACAATGCCCCTTTACTTAATGCTTCTTGCGCGAAAGTATTTGCATCATAATTTTCTCCTTTTATAGCAACAAATAAAGAATTTTTTTCAATCTTTCTTGTATCAATAGAAACAGAAGAACATTTTAAAAATAAATTATGTATTTCTTGAATCGTCATTTTAAAAATAAATTTAAAAATAAAAGCCCTAACTAAAGGGCTTTTATAATATAGTATCAATAAATATTAATTTCTTGGTCTTTTCTTTTTGTCAGCTTTAGGACCAACTCTAGACATTGCACAACGGAAACCTATATAGTCAGTTGCCATATCTTGTGGAAAATATCTTCTTTGTGCTGGGTCTAGCCAATAAGCTCTATCTCTCCAAGAACCTCCTTTATAAACTCTTACGTCATCATTTACTAAAGTTGTTCTTTTGCTAGATCTGTCATATTTTCTAACCATGTTTCCTAAACTGTCAGTTGTAACATTATGTTTAGGAGAATCGTACATTGCATGCTTATCTTTAGTTTTGGCATCATCATCTTCTGATCCAAAATCAAAATATCTAGTAGATTGTTTATCACCATCTCTGTAATTTCTGTTATCAGATTTGTCGAAGTTTTGTCTTAAGTAAGTTTCTTTTTCATCAACAGGAACTCTAGCTATTTCTCCCGGGAAAGTTCTTGCTATAATTTTACCATTAGACAATGTGTCAAAAGTTTGAGTTTCGGCAGTAACAATTTCTACTTTACCGTCATCACCTATTTTATTTTTCATGTAAACATTACCTCTGAAGTAGTTGAAATCATTTGCTTCGTCATCAACCATTGGTCTGTAAACATCCGCAACCCATTCTGCAACGTTACCTGCCATATCATACAATCCAAAATCATTTGGAGCATAAGATTTAACAAACTGAGTAATATCAGCTCCATCATCAGACCAACCTGCTAATCCGCCGTAATCACCTTTACCTTGTTTAAAGTTAGCCAATTGATCACCTTTAACTTGACGTTTTCCTGAACGAGTATAAGAACCTGACCAAGGATATTTCTTTTGACCTTTGTAAATGTTATATTCTCTTTGCCCAACATCTGCCGCAGCTGCATATTCCCATTCGGACTCAGTTGGAAGTCTATATTCTGGCAAAATTAATCCAGAAGATCTTCTTGCATACACATTAACGCTGTCTTTTGCAGACTTAACCATTCCTCTTTTTAGTACAATTTCTTCATTTCCACCAAAAGTTTTTGTTGGAGCGGCAAGATAAGTTTCCGTACTAAAAGTAGATTCAGCTTTTGTATCTGTTACTTTAGCATCTTTTTTAAGATATCTAGCGTCTTCAAGAGTTTTTTCGTTAACACGGTCTGTTCTCCATTTGCTAAACTCAACTGCTTGAATCCAGTTAACGCCTACTACCGGGTATTTAGCATATGCTGGATGTCTCAAATAGTTATTAGTCATAGTTTCATTATAACCTAATCTATTTCTCCAAACTAAAGTATCTGGCAATGCACCGTCATAAATATTTCTGTAATTTTCTTGTTCTGGAGGGAAAACTCTTTTTAACCACTCAAGATATTCAAAGTACATAAGATTGGTAACTTCAGTTTCATCCATATAGAATGACTGAACGTGTTGCTGTGTTGGACTATTATTCCAATCGTGCATTACATCATCTTGAACTTTTCCCATGGTAAAGGTTCCGCCTTCAACCATAACCAATCCTGGAGCAGTAGCCTGCTTTTTAAAATTAGAAGCGTACTGAAAACCTCCTTTTTTGTCATTAATCTTCCATCCTGTTGCACTCGAAGTGTTTTTGGTGTCTTTTCCTTTTCCACAACTAGTCATAAGACCTAGAGTTATTACTAATGATAGTAACGACTTGACAATCATAATTTTGTTTACTTTCATACTTTTAGTAGGTAATAAATTTTGGGTGCAAGTTAACAATTAACATTTAATTTGCAACACCTTTTTTTAAAAAATAGCTTTTAATCGACAAAACAATGCTTACATCGAATATTAATAACGCAAAAGTTACTCAAATAGTATATAATTGAATTAAAAAAATTAATTTTACATTCTTAATACTATTTCAAAAAAAAAATCGTTTTTACTTCGATGAAAAATACCATTTTACTATTTATTCTATTTCTATATACTTTTTCTTTTGGTCAAAAGAAAGAAACTGTCACTATTAATTGGAGTAACAAAACCGAGTACATGGTTGGGGAAACCAAAATGACAATTCCTCAATTTGATGTTAGAAATTTTCTTTTTGATATAAATTCAAAAGAATTATTTTATGCTCTCAAAATTCCCTCAGAAAAATTTATTGACGAAAAATCGCTTATCATATCTAATGTTTCTTTTGAAATAATTTCCCAAGCAAGTTTGGTCGATTTAAATAACGCCTTAATTCCATCTAAAATTGAAGCAAGTATTTTTAATAATTACTCTCGAAATAAAATTATCTCCCGACTACAAATTTCACCTATAATTAAAGAAAATGGCATTTATAAAAAAGTGATTTCTTTTGATTACAGCTTCAATTATACCAATTCATATACTAACAGAAGAATGTCAATGAATCCAACAAATTCTGTATTGGCAACTGGAGAATGGTATCGCTTTTATATACAAAAATCTGGTGTATATTTTGTTTCTAAAAGTTTTTTGAAAAGCTTAGGTGTGAATGTTGATGATATTGACCCAAAAAAAATTCAATTATATGGAAACGGTGGCAGAATGCTCCCATTAAAAAACAGTACAATTTACCCCGACGATTTAACAGAAAATGCTATACAAGTTATTGGTGAAAACGATGGTGTTTTTAATGATTCAGACGGAATTTTATTTTATGGAGAAGGAATAGATAATTGGAATGATGAAAGCCAAACAAATGGAAATTTATATGCCGACAAATCTTATTATTATATAACAATTTCTAATGTTGACGGAAAAAGAATTCCTGAAAACATTCAACCAACTGAAAATAGCACTTTAACTATTACAGATTTTGACGACTCTCAATTTCACGAAGTTGACAATGTAAATGTTGGTAAAGTAGGACGAACTTGGTTTGGAGAAGATTTTGACACTCAAAACATTCAAAACTTTAACTTCTCTATTCCTAACATAGCTCCATCTACAAGTATTGCTATTTCTACTCATCTAGCAGCAAAATCTACTAGTAGCTGTTCATTCAAGATTGAAGCAAACAATCAATTATTATCTACGCCTTCAATTAGTGCGGGCGATGGCAAACTCCCAAAAGACACAACTTTTTCATCTTCTTCAATACCTCCAGCCGAGAGTTTAAATATAAAATTGACTTTTAATAATAATGGTGTTCCTACTGCCAATGGTTATTTAGATTATATAAATATAAAGTATAAACGAATACTAATTGGAAATGGCAAACAATTTAGATTTCAAAATAATGCAACAGGAACTAATTCCGTGAAAGAATATCAAATTTCTAATGCTACAGGAATTGGACAAGTTTGGGATATAACTGATATATATAATGTTTCAAAATATACAAATAATGCACAATCTTCTTTTTCGTTTAAATCAAACGCAACTGATGTCAGAAAATATATAGCTGTTTCAGGAAATGATTTATATTCCCCTCAAAGAGAAAGCCAATCTAAAGTCTCCAATCAAAACTTGAAAGGCACTATTTTCAAAAATGCTCAAGGAACTCTACAAGATATTGATTACTTAATAATCACTCCTTCTATTTTCTATAATCAAGCGGAAAGATTGGCAAATTTTCATAGAAATTATTCTTTGCTAAATGTAAAAGTAGTTACTTTAGAAAGTATTTACCCTGAATTTTCTTCTGGAAAACAAGATGTTGCAGCAATTCGCAATTTTATAAAATATGTATATAACAATGCTTCTTCACCAGAAAAAAAGGTTAAATATGTAAATATGTTTGGTGATGCGTCATATGATTTTAAAAACAGAATAGCAAACAATACTAATTTTGTTCCAATTCTACATTCTATATATAGTTATTCTTTAAATGAGTCAGCATTTGCAAGCGATGATTTCTTTGTTTACATGGACGATAACGATGGGTATGTGAAAAATGGAACTGCGAATGACAATTTAATTGGAGATATGGACATTGCTATTGGCAGAATGATTGCCAATTCTACTCAACAAGCTGATGAGTTGGTTACAAAAGTTATAGAATACCATGACTTCAAATCATACGGAAATTGGAGAAATAACTTTGTCATTATTTCAGATGACGCAGATACAACTGGTGATAGCACTTTGCAAGTTCAGCTTAATCAGCTAGCTGACGAAATAGTAACAGAAAAACCATTTATGAACTCCAAGAAAATTTTACTTGATTCATATGTTCAAGAAACTTCTGCCGGCGGAAAAAGATACCCACAAGTCAGAAAAGATATTTTTAATGCATTTGAAAACGGGGCATTGGTATTCAATTACCTTGGTCATGGAGGTGAAGATGGTTTATCGCAAGAAAGAATTTGGGAAAAATCAGATGGACAAAACCTTAATAACCGTTATAAATACCCTTTATTTATAACTATTACTTGCGATTTTTCAAGGTTTGACAACCCATCCAGACCAACAGGTGGCGAATATACTTTTTGGAATCCAAAAGGAGGTGCTATTGCCATGCTCACTACAGTTAGAGAGATTGGACAATTTACTGGTGAACAATTTAACTTTGACATTACCAAATATGTGTTTTCATACGATACAAATGATTATGTATCTATTGCAGAAGCCCTACGATTAGCAAAAAATGATTATAATGGAGGTGTAAAAATTGTTGCCTGTCTTGGCGACCCAGCATTAATGCTTGCTATGCCAAAACCCCAAGTGAAATTAACTAAAGTAAATGACATTCCTATTTCACAACCTATTGAAGACTTTAAAGCACTCTCTTTCATAAAAATTAATGGAGAAGTTACCGACGAAAATGGCGTTCTTTTAACTAGTTACAACGGAGAAGTTGCTATACAAATTTTTGACAAACAAATTGTTCGAACTACATTAAATAATGATTTTAAGAATTCTGTAATGAATTTTAATACCCTTGGCGAGACCATTTTTAGAGGAAATGCCACTGTAGTAAACGGGAATTTTGAATTCGGATTTGTTGTTCCAAGAGATATTACAATAGCTGTAGGGAATGGCAAAATGAGTTTTTACGCTAAAAGAAATAACATTTTACTAGACAAAACAGGTTATAACACCACTATAAAAATTGGTGGTGTAAACCTAAACGCTCCAACTGACAATACAGCTCCAACGGTAAAATTATACATGAATGACAAAACATTTATATCTGGCGGAATTACAAATGAATCACCAATATTCTTAGCTTTTCTTGAAGATGAAAATGGAATTAACACAGCAAGCGGTATTGGTCACGATATAATTGCAATTTTAGACGGTGACGAAACTAACCCGATCAAGTTGAACGATTATTACGAAACCGAATTAGACAATTACAAATCAGGAAAACTAAAATATCCTTTTCGAAATTTAGCCATTGGACTACATACAATCACTTTTAAAGCTTGGGACGTTTATAACAATCCTATTTCTGCCGAAATTCAATTTATAGTTGTTGGTGATGATTCAGTAACGCTTACTAATGTTTTGAATTATCCAAATCCGTTTGTAAATTATACACAATTTTGGTTTACACATAACAAGCCTTTTGAACCACTCGATGTTCAAGTACAAATTATGACTATAACAGGAAAAGTTATTTGGACAAAAAATCAAGTTGTAATGACTGATGGTTTCTTGTCAAAAGAAATCTCATGGGATGGAAAAGACGACTTTGGAGACAAGATTGGAAAAGGTGTTTATATCTACAAATTAACCGTCAAATCAACAATTTCAAATTCTAAAACAGAAAAATTTGAGAAACTTGTAATACTTTAATAAAATACTATATTTGTAATTATTTAAAAATGTAAAATGAAGAAGATTTTAATACTATTAGTTAGCACATTATTAATACAACAAATTACTGCTCAAGAAACTCCAACAAGAGTTATTACTACTGGAGTTCCGTTTCTAATGATTGCAGCCGATGCACGTTCTGCCGGTATGGGTGATCAAGGTGTTGCTACATCAGCTGATGCATTTTCTCAACAATACAATCCAGCAAAATATGCATTTTCTCTTGAAAAACAAGGATTTTCAATAAGCTATACTCCTTATTTATCTGAATTAGTAAACGATATTTCACTAGGTCAAGTAAATTATTTCAACAGAATTAGTGAGTACAGTGCTTTCTCAAGCAGCTTAAGATATTTTAGCTTAGGTGAAATTAATTTAACAAATAATGAAGGTGTTGATCAAGGAATTGTAAAACCTGCAGAATTTGCAATTGATGGTGCTTATGCACTAAAATTAAGTGACCGTTTTTCAATGTCTGTTGGAGGACGTTTCATTAGTTCAAATTTAAGACTTGCTTCTGAAGGACGAAGTAATGTTGCAGCAAACTCATTCGCAGTTGATGTAGCTGGTTTTTATCAATCTGAAGAAATTGCTTTTAATGATTTTAATGGGCGTTGGAGAGCAGGATTCAATTTTCAAAACTTAGGTCCTAAAATTAGCTATGATGAAGAGCAAAGTGATTTAAATTCAAACTTTTTGCCTTCGTTATTAAGATTGGGCGCAAGTTTCGATTTTATCCTAGATGATTACAACAAAGTTTCGCTAAGTACCGAATTTACAAAACTACTAGTTCCTACTCCTCAAGTTCCAGGTATTCCAGTTGACACAAATGGAGATGGAGATTTTGATGATGCTGAAGACATAACTCAAGATGAACAAAATTCTATAACAAGAGAGAACTACAACGGTATAGGTTGGTCATCCGGAATTTTCAAATCATTCAACGATGCACCAGATGGTTTTTCAGAAGAATTAAAAGAAGTTACTTACTCAATTGGATCAGAATATATGTATCAAGATTCTTTTGCTATGCGACTTGGTTATTTCCACGAAAGTCCAGTAAAGGGAGCAAGACAATACTTTACACTAGGAGCAGGTTTTAAATATAGCGCAATTAAAGTAGATGTTTCCTATTTATTTTCAGCTTCTAAAGTTAAAAATCCATTAGAAAATACGCTTCGATTCTCATTGAGCTTTGCTTTTGGAGACAAATATGATGAATATTAAAAAACAATAAATTAAATAACAATCCAAATTTCTAATCGAAGTTTGGATTTTTTTTCCTCTATAACTAATGAAAGAAATTAACATTAACACCACTATTTCAGTTTTCAACGGAATTAATGAATTGACTGAAGAAATTCAAAATTTAATGAGTCAAGCCATTGAAACACGCAAAAATGCTTATGCTCCTTATTCTAATTTTAGAGTTGGTGCTGCAATATTACTAGATAATGGAAAAATTGTTTTAGGTTCTAATCAAGAAAATGCTGCTTATCCATCAGGCTTATGTGCCGAACGAGTAGCAATTTTTCAAGCTGGAGCTATTTATCCAAATGCTAAAATCGTTAAATTAGCAATTACAGCAGCATCGGATACTAATCCAACGTTATTTCCAATTCCACCATGCGGCGCATGTCGTCAATCAATTGCAGAATACGAGTTCAAACAAGATACTCCTATCGAAATTTATTTCATGGGTGAATCTGGAGAAGTTTATAAATCAAATTCAATAAATAATTTATTGCCGCTTTCATTTGACAAAACATCTTTGTAAGCTATAACGATATAGTTGATATTTAAGAATAAACAGTTATTAAAAAATGCTATTTTAATTCTGAATTATTTTTACTTCTACTATCAATATCTTACTTTTGCAATTCGCAAATTTAATAATTCGCAATTTGTGATACGATTACAATACATTTAATCAACGTAATTCATTAAAAAATGAAACCAATTACAAAAGAAACCTACCTTCAATGGTACGAAGAAATGCAGTTCTGGAGAAAATTTGAAGACAAATTAGCCGCTGTATATATTCAACAAAAAGTTAGAGGATTTTTACATTTATATAATGGTCAAGAAGCAGTTCTTGCAGGAGCAATACACGCAATGGACTTGTCTAAAGACAAAATGATTACGGCTTATCGTAATCACGTTCAGCCAATCGCAATGGGTGTTGATCCTAAAAAAGTAATGGCAGAACTTTACGGTAAAGTAACTGGAACATCAAAAGGAATGGGGGGTTCTATGCACATTTTCTCTAAAGAACACGGTTTTTATGGCGGTCATGGTATTGTGGGTGCACAAATTCCAGTAGGAGCAGGAATGGCTTTTGCCGATAAATATTTTGAAACTGGTGGTGTTACTTTAACCTATTTTGGTGATGGTGCAGCACGTCAAGGTTCACTTCATGAGGCTTTTAATATGGCTATGCTATGGAAACTTCCAGTAGTATTCATTTGTGAAAATAATGGATATGCCATGGGAACTTCTGTAGAAAGAACTGCAAATCACACAGATATTTGGAAACTAGGTTTAGGATACGAAATGCCATGTGGACCAGTTGACGGAATGAATCCTGTAAAAGTTGCTGAAGCTATGCAAGAAGCAATTGATAGAGCACGTCGTGGTGACGGACCAACATTTTTAGAAATGAAAACCTACCGTTATAGAGGTCACTCAATGTCGGATGCTCAATTGTATAGAACAAAAGACGAAGTGGAAGAGTATAAAAAAATCGATCCAATTACTCAAGTTCTAGACATTATAAAGGAGAAAAAATACGCAACAGATGCTGAAATTGAAGCAATGGATCAACGAGTAAAAGACTTGGTTGACGAATGCGAAAAATTTGCTGAAGAATCTCCATTCCCAGAAGTACAACAATTATATGATGTAGTTTACGAACAAGAAAATTATCCTTTCATTCCTCATAGATTATAATTATGGCAACAATAATAACAATGCCTCGTTTGAGCGATACTATGACAGAAGGAACTGTTGCAATCTGGCTTAAAAAAGTAGGCGATACAATAAAAGAAGGCGATATTTTAGCTGAAATCGAAACCGATAAAGCTACAATGGAATTTGAGTCTTTCAATTCAGGTGTTTTACTACACATCGGAATTGAAGCAGGTCAAACTGCTCCAATTGATTCATTATTAGCCATTATAGGAAAAGAAGGCGAAGATATTAGTTCTTTAATTTCAAATACTTCAAACTCCAAATCCAAAGAAGAAAAAGTTGAAGTTAAAGAAGATGTTGCTCAACCTACAACCCAAAACCTACAACCAATAACCTTACCAGCAGGCGTAAAAGTTATCACGATGCCACGTCTAAGTGACACAATGACTACAGGAACGGTAGCAAGTTGGTTAAAAAAAGTTGGCGATGCAGTAAAAGAAGGTGATATTTTAGCAGAAATTGAAACCGATAAAGCAACGATGGAATTCGAATCTTTCAATGAAGGAACTTTATTATACATTGGAATTCAAGAAGGAGAATCTGCTCCAGTAGATAGTGTTTTAGCAATCATCGGACCAGCAGGAACTGACATTACAGGAATAGCTGAAAACTATTCAAAAGGTGGTGAAGCATCAGCAGTTGCAAAAACAGAAACTCCTGCTCCAGTTGCTTCATCTCAACCAGATCAAGAAACAACAACTTCAGATAACGGAAGAATTTTCGCTTCTCCATTAGCAAAACAAATAGCTAAGGATAAAGGAATCAGTCTTTCTCAAGTAAAAGGTTCTGGTGAAAACGGAAGAATCGTTAAAAGTGATGTAGAAAACTTTACAGCTTCTTCATCTCAACAACAAACTGTCATCCCGAGCGCAGTCGAGGGAACACTACCTACAACCCAAAACCTACAACCTAAAACTATAATTGCAGGTGAAGTTGTAACTGAAGAAATCAAGAATTCGCAAATGCGAAAAATTATTGCTAAACGTTTAGCTGAATCATTATTCACAGCGCCTCACTACAATTTAACGATTGAAGTAAGCATGGACGAAGCAATGAAATCAAGAGCTATGATTAATTCTGTGCCAGACACCAAAGTATCCTTCAACGATATGGTAATCAAAGCTTGTGCAATGGCATTAAAAAAACATCCAAAAATCAACTCACAATGGAAAGAAGATGCCATTACCATCAATCACCACGTGAATATTGGTGTTGCAGTAGCTGTAGAGGACGGATTAGTAGTTCCTGTTTTACGTTTTACTGACGCAATGAGTTTGTCTCAAATAGGAGAAAGTGTAAGAGATTTAGCAGGAAGAGCAAAAACCAAAAAATTACTTCCAAACGAAATGGAAGGAAGTACATTTACAGTTTCAAATCTTGGAATGTTTGGTATAGTTGAATTCAATTCAATTATTAACCAACCAAATTCAGCCATCCTTTCAGTTGGAGCAATTATAGAAAAACCAGTTGTTAAAAACGGACAAATAGTAGTTGGAAACACCATGATGCTATCATTAGCATGCGATCACAGAACAATTGACGGAGCAACAGGAGCTCAATTTTTACAAACATTAAAAATGTTTATCGAAAATCCAGTGACTATGTTAGCTTAATCAAAAGTGATATAAATACAAGTCCCGTTCAGAAATGAGCGGGATTTTTTTATTTGGAGCGAATGGTTCGGGCATTTTAAGATTCCCTATTCCTGCTTTCCGTTCTATCTCGTCCTTAAAGACGAGATGCCACTGCAATCAGGGCTAATTAGTTAATGTATTGAATAGAAATAAGAATAATAAAACAGCATAATAGAAAATCAAAACAATACGTTTAATCCGTGGAAAAAATCATTTCTTGTTTTTTCCCTCAATCCATTTACTCATATATTTAGTACTAGAAAGTAAATGATGTTGTAAAATAGAACCAATAAAATTTTTATTTCGATGTTGTTTTAAATTTTCTAAAAGCGAATTAATTTCAGCAATAAAATCCTTTTCAAAAAGTGATTTTTTATAACGTTTATCTAAAATCACAAATCCATTTTCTTGAGACTGTTTCCATAAGTTTTCATCCTCATATAGTTGAACAACTGCATCTACAAACTCATTTGGATTGTCTTTCACAAAACCATTCCAATCAAAAGTTCCAGCCATAGATTCCGCACCAATTGAAGAAGTTACGCTTGGAGTTCCGCATCGCATCGCTTCAAGTAATTTACCTTTAATTCCAGCACCAAAACGAATAGGAGCTAAAACAACTTTGGCATTATTAACAACTTCAAAAGCATCATTAGCTCTTCCTTTGATGTAGAAATTTTGTTTAGGCTTATGCAACTCCAAAACTTTTTGCGATGGATAAGCACCATAAATCAACATTTTGGCATCAGGTAATTTATTGTGTAATAATGGCCAAATCGTTTCTGATAAATATTTTACACAATCCCAATTAGGTTCATGCAAAAAGTTTCCAATAAAAACAAAATCATTTCGTTCTATAAAAGATGGTATTAGATTTAAACGTTCTGCAAAAATTGGTAAATAAAACAATAAATCCTTTGAAATAGTAAACTGCTTTTGAAGCAATTCCATTTCAAATTCCGAAACCATCAAAGATAAATCACAACGAAGAATACTCGCAATTTCTCGTTTAGCAACTTCTGAAAATAAATCTTCGAATGTAAACTCTCTATTTTCTTTAACTGCAAGTTGTCTTGCTTGACGCAAACAATGCAAATCCTCAGTATCAAGCAATTTTAAAGCATTTGGACAGCTTTCTGAAACACGCCAACCAAATTGCTCTTCCGCCATAAACCGATCAAACAAAACGACATTTGGATTCAAATCTTTTACAAAATCATCAAAAGTGGATGAATTTAATTCAATAGTTTTTGCTGAAACACCTAAAACTGAAACATCTACTGAAAAATCTAAATTTTGTGCAGTACTTGCAAAGGTTATTGCATAACCATTTGTTTGGAATAGTTCTATTAATTGCATCATCCTACTTCCAGCAGCAGATGATTTTGGTTCTGGCCAAACAAAGCCAATTATTAATAAAGTTTTATTTTTTAGCATAATTACAAATACAATTACAAAGAAAAGATTTAATTTTACAACAAATTAAAATTATACAAAAATGTTAGGTCTAAAATTAAAAACCGACCCAAGATGGGTTACAATAGTTGAATCAAACATTGAAGAAATTCTAACAGATCATGCTTGGTGCGAGCAAAAGGCTGCAACAAACATTATTACAATCATAACCTATAATTCAGAACATGAAGAATTAGTTACTGATTTGTTGGAAATAGCCAAAGAAGAATTAGAACATTTCCAAATGGTTCACAACATAATTAAGGAGCGCGGATTAAAATTAGGAAGAGAAAGAAAAGACCATTACGTAAATGAACTTTTCAAGTTCATGAAAAAAGATGGTAGTCGAAATGACTCTTTTATCGATAGATTGTTATTTTCTGCAATGATTGAAGCTAGAAGTTGTGAACGTTTTAAAGTGCTATCTCAAAATATAGAAGACAAAGAACTAGCAGAATTTTACAGAGAATTAATGATAAGTGAAGCAGGACATTACACAACATTTCTAAAGTTCGCTAGAAAGTATACTGAAAAAGTAGATGTTGATAAACGTTGGGCAGAATGGTTAGAATATGAAGGAGATCTAATCAGTAACTACGGTAAAAAAGAAACCGTACACGGATAATTTAGCAAACCAATAATAATTCAAAAAGCAATATCTAAATACGATATTGCTTTTTTTTACATCATCCATAAAACAAAAAAACTCAATCTAACAAGACTAAGGTTTTCTAAAAAAAAAGGCGGCCAATAGATGCCAACGGCCGACACATTGCCACCAAAAAAAGAAAGCCTCGACTTTTGTTCGGGGCTTTACTAAAAAAAGGCGGCGACATACTCTCCCACAAATTGCAGTACCATCTGCGCAGGTGGACTTTAGACTAACAAATATTTATGCTTAAATTTTGTTGCTCCACAGGTTTTAGGATTGATCCGGCTTAACTTCTCTGTTCGACAATCTTTAATTAATTTTTTCTAAAAATTTATAGCAACAAAAAAACCCTATCCGATTTGGATAGGGTTTTCTAAAAAAAGGCGGCGACATACTCTCCCACAAATTGCAGTACCATCTGCGCAGGCGGGCTTA